>ONWU01000017.1 GCA_900321655.1 uncultured Bacteroidales bacterium | reverse complement strand
GGGAGGGGCCGGAGTGGAGCGAAGCGGAACGGAGTCCCCCCGGCATCCCATACCCCTCCCTACAAAAAAAGAGGTCAACTCACTTTTGAGTCAACCTCTTTTTTGTGTTGTGTGGCGTCTCTTACTGAATTTCCGTAAGGGCTATGGCGAGAGTGGCATTGTAGTTTACATCGTTGTAAACTATGCCGGTCTTCGCTTCTACAGTGCAGTTGTTGCCGGAGAACTGGATGGTTCCGGTAATCTTGCCGTCGGCAAGGAAGGGAATCTGGTCCTTTCCCACGTTGATGGACAGGTTGGTGGTGGCCAGGTTGTAATTCCCGTGGATGGGCTTTGCCTGGCTGAAATCTACCACGAAAGAGCCGGCGGCAGTGAGGCACACTTCCGTCACGTTGTACTGGGCCAGGGTTGCCATATCTTCATCCGAAATGGTCAGGCCTTCTATCTTGGCCCATTTGGCCACCTCTCCCAGATCCAGGGAAGAGAAGATCTTCTCTCCTCCTACATCCTTTCCGGCATCCGTTTTTCCGGTGATGCCCACAATCACCTTGGTGATCTTCCAGTTGCGGCTGGCGCTTTGGACATTGAGGTCACTGGACGAAGTGGGGGTGATGGTAGCCTGCGCCTGAACAGGGCCGCCACCGGCGGCGGAAGGATTCAGGGTAACGGTATTGCCTTCTATTTTCATAGAGCCCAGGCCTTCCAGTTCAAACACTCCGTTGGAGAAGGTGAATTTGCCGAATAGGACATCCGTTTCACTCAGAATGGCCTTGGTCTGGGTATACTCTGCAATGAAGCGGCTGGCTTCCGTGAGTTCGATGGACTGGAAGGAATAGGCGCCGACCGTCAGCGGGGCAGAGAATTTGATTACCTGGGCGAGGTCCTTCGTGGCGGGAGCGGAAGGCTGCACAGGATTGTTTTTGTTATTGCAGGAAACAGCCAGAAGTGCTACGGCACTAAGGGCATAAACAAATAATTTTTTCATAGTTGTCGTCAATTAGAACAGGCGGATAAATACATTCAGTTTAAGCATGGGAAGCACCGGGAAACTGGTGAGTTTGTTGATCCAGCCTCCATCCCTGTAGTTTCCCTGATCGTCGGCCAGCAGTTCGCTGGACAATACGACGGGCTCAGCCTTGCCTTCCAGATTCACGTAGTTATAAGTCTGGAACCGGGTTCTTCCGGTAATGAGGGCTCCGAGGTCGAAGCCGACGGAAACGCGGCTGCCGGGCCGGACGGCACGTCCTACTCCGATGCCCACATAGGGAGCTACAATTCCCATTTTGTTATCCAGGTTCACCACGCCCTTAGGGTCTGTGGAAACCGTGATTTTGTCATACTTAAACGCCAGGGTTGCATAGTCTGAAGGATCCAGGACGCGGCTGATGTCTGCCTGCGCGTGAAGGAACTTACCACTGCCGATATAAAGGCCCACCGTAAAGTGGAAGGGCGTTCTACGGCCAGGGTAGATATCAAACAGGAGCTTTCCGGTACCGCCTTTCCAGATAGTGGCTGCAAAGGGGATGTTATCCAGACTCTTTGTCTCTCCGCCAATTTCCACGTTTCCCAGATTGATAGGTCTTTTGAAGGTATAAGGGAAAATGGAATAGCCGGCACGGGCCTGTACGTAGGGAGTGATAGGAAGGGCCGCTTCCAGACCAACGCCGTCCAGCCCCAGGGTTATGCCAAGAGCCAGGTGGTTGGCCAGCTGCTTATCCTGTTCCTGCGCGAATGCGGAAATGCCGCTCACGGACAGGGCCAGGGCCAGAAACAGAGTGAAGATTCTTTTCATGGGTTAAGTATTAAATAGTTTTCGAAGGTTCAAATTTAGTGAATTAATCACAGATTAGCAAAGCTCTTTTTTGTTTCAGAGAATGTGCACATACCCGGATGGCCAATCCCGAGCGCGATTCTGCCCGGTGCTGGGGTTATAGCAAAGAAGACCAGGAGGCTATCATAAACAACATCCTTAACCTCATGTGAACAACTGCCCGGGGTACCCCCAGCTGCAGGCCTGGATAAGCTCTTCCGCGAAAGCAATCTTCAAGGAGTATCCTTCATTTGCTTACATCAAAAAGAAGTCGGACAAGTAGGGCCGGACAGAAGGAAGAAGAGATATCCATTTCCACCCAGAAATTGCAGTGTGGGGTTATAATTCACCCTTCAATGAACGGAGAAATCCAATCACATTTTGCAAAAAGCCCGAAAAAGTGGTAACTTAGCCATGCTAAACCACATAGTATGAAAAAGATACTTGCATCCCTCCTGTCCCTCCTGGCACTCGCGTCCTCTCTGAGTGCAAAAGACATAGACAGCCTTCTTCCCGTCCGGGGTTTTGCCATTGAGGCTCCGTCGGTCCGGGAAGTGGACCTGTTCGTCCGTTTCATCGAGGAAGACCTGGCCCCCTCCAAGGTGAACCTCCTTATCCTCCGCGTGGACTGGAACTACGCCTATAAGTCCCATCCTGAGCTCCGGGATGAGAACCCGCTCACCCAGGCCGACGTCGATAAGCTGGTTACGGCCTGCCGGAAGCACGGGATCCGTCTTGTCCCGCAGATTAACCTCCTTGGGCATCAGTCCTGGGCGAAGGAGACCTATGCCCTCTTGAAGAACTACCCCGAGTTCGATGAGACGCCTTCGGTCAACACGCAGGAGCACTATACCAAGTGGCCCAACGAGTACGGCCTTTACTGCAAGAGCTACTGCCCGCTCCACCCGGACGTGCACCGCGTGGTGTTCGATGTGGTGGATGAGATTTGTGAGGCGTTCCACTCGGATGCGTTCCACGCCGGGATGGATGAGGTCTTCTACATCGGGATGGATGAGTGCCCCCGCTGTAAGGGGAAGGACCGCTCTGAGCTCTTCGCCGGGGAAGTGAATGCCATACAGGCGCACCTCTCCGGGAAGGGCCGCCAGCTGATGATCTGGGGCGACCGCCTCCTGGATGGCCGCACGACCGGTCTTGGCGAATGGGAAGCCTCCTTCAACGATACCTGGAGGGCTGTTGATATGATTTCGAAGGATGTCCTTATCTGCGACTGGCACTACGAGAGGGCCGATCTGAGTGCCGTTTACTTTGCCATGAAGGGCCTTCCGGTGGTCTCCTGCGGCTACCGCAATCCCGAGATCTCAGTCCAGCAGGTGAAGGACATGATGAAGTTCCGCTCCCAGGCCCCTGATGAGATGAAATCCCATCTCTGCGGATACGTCCACACCATCTGGAGCAGTGCGGGCCGGTTCCTCCGCTCCTACTACGGGCTGGGCGGCGGCCGTCCCGGCAGTCAGAATCCGCCCCGTCCGGACGGCAGCGTCGAGTCAGCCAAGGCGGTGCTGGGGTATTTCCGGGAGATTGCTTCCGAAGAATAGTTCCAGTCAGGATTTAAATGGGAAGCGGCCCGGAAGTCCCGGGCCGCCGCCGTTTTCACTAACCAAAACAAAGGGAAATAACTATTTCTTCTTCCCCAACAGCCCTCCGAGGATGCTGGTGGCTGCACCCAGTAGACCGGCTCCGGCGCCGCCCTTCAGGGAGAGGAGGATATCGTTGAGATCGACATCGCCGTCACCGTCCTGGTCCTTGATGACGCTCGAGAGCTTACTCATGATGCCCGGGATGAGTGCCGTAAGGGCGGGTGCGAGGCTCCCGAGGTTGAGTTTTTTGATGACGTTGTCCGAGAACAGGTTCCCGGCGAGGGCGGTGATGGGGCTGGAGGCCGCATCGGCCTTACCGGTGAGGAGGTTCTTGATCATATCCAGACCTCCGGCCTGGGTCGCGGTCTGGGTGAGGGAGCCGAGGATGGAATTGGAGAGCCCTCCCAGTACCTGGTCTTTGATGTCTGCGGGGATATTCACCTTGGCGGCGGATGCTCCCACAATCTGCTGGATTAAATCTTGAATATTAGCCATAGTGTTGTATTTAGGATTGTCAGTGCTTATTTCTTCATGGCAGCCTTGAACTCCTTCCCGGGCTTGAAATAAGGAACGTCCGACTCGGGAATCATGATGGTCGTCTTTTCGATTCCGGTGGACTTTGCCACGGAGCTGACAAGATCTGCTTTAGTCGTAGTTATTTGTGTTTAGGGTTTACTTGTTCCCGAAGAGCTTTTCCGCTCCTTCCTTTACCTCCTGGGCGAAATCCTTTGCGGCATCGGCGGCCTTGTTGGCAGCATCGGTCGCCTTGTCCTTCCACTGGTCCTGCCGCGCTTTCTTCTCCTCCGGGGAAAGGGCCTGGTAGTCCTTCACCTTGCCGTAGAGCTCCACGGCCTCGTCCTTGATGACGTCGGCTACTTCATAAAGGGCTTCGTTGGCCTTTTCGGCCGCATCCAGAAGTTTTTCCTTGGCAGAGACCTTTCCGTCCTTGTTGGTGTCTCTGGGGTCGAATTCTTGATTCTGCTCGCTCATGGGGTTTAATCATTGGTTATCTCAACAAATATACCCATTTCTTGCGAGAATATCAACTACAGAAATGTTTTCGCCCGGTTAATATCCTTCGCATCAATCGTGAGGACAAGCTCCCGCTGGCCGCCGTTCTCGTAGAAGTAGACTCTCAGTACAACCATAAGTATCCGATAAAGGGGAGGCCTTAGTGGTCGTAAATATAATAAATATTGACACACTCTCCCACCTGCTTCCCGGAGGATGAGACTTGCCGCTGCAGTCCAAATGGGTGGATGCGGCCCGGACAATGTCCGAGACTGACTGTATGCCAATCTGACTCATAATTGTTGTACTGATTCGTTCTGTCTGCGGATGGCCTCCAGGTAGAAGGCCTTCCGCTGCTCCTGGAAGATGCGGTAGCGGATCATCCGGGATCCTTCTTTGAGCCCTTCATCGAGGTTACAGACGAAAAGGTCGTTCACGTCGGCGATATAAAGCCTGTCGTACCGCAGGTCCTGATATTTCTGGAGAAAGAGGGTGTAGTCCATCGCTTTCCTGGCATCCGTCTCGCCAAGGTTCTCCCTGCTGAAAACAAAAAGGCCCATCTTCCCGAAGTGGCCGTAGAAGCCGTTCCCCACCTTTGAGACCTTGCTCTCCAGGATACGCTTCATGCCGAAGGCATATCCGTTCTCGAGGATGATGTCGAGGTCATCATTCTTCGGCCCAGGGGTAATACCCGAGATATCCTTCAGGAGCGCTTCCTGCGCCAGCTTGTTTTCCTCCATGGCCCGTGTGACCTCGATGCCGACAGACGCGCCGTCCGGGGACTGGAGGTCCGGCCGGTCCCTGTTCACGAGGGTGGTCATCTCACCGCCGAGGAAGGTCGCGAGGGTAATCTGGGCGTACTGCTCAAAGAAACAGGTTCCAAAAGGACGGTTATCCATAGGCGTTACTTGCTGAAAAAGAAAAAGAATGCGGCCCACTTCATGGGGATCCCGTCGGCGTGTCCGATGGTCCGGTAGCTGGAGTCCTGAACGGTCCCGTCGCTCTTGACATGACCGATGGTCCTGTATGAGGAATCCTGTACCGTTCCATCGTCCTTGATGTGACCCACCGTCCGGTAGTTCTCGTCCTGGACCGTGCCGTCGCTCTTGAGGTGGCCGATGGTGCGGTAAGACGCGTCCTGCACCGTCCCATCACTCCTGATCGGTAGGAGCTGTCCTGGATGGTCCCGTCGGACTTGATGTGGGCAACGGTCCGGTAACTGCCGTTCGTGATCCTCTGTGCGTGAAGAGCCTCCGGAAGGAGGACGGCAAGGATCAAGGCTAAGATGATTAGAAGTGTCCGTCTCATAGTCCGTTGTTTTCGTTTTGATAGAGCTTTTGGAAGCCGCCATGGAGCTCCCTGATAAGGTCGGAACTGTCGTAGGCCTCCGCAGTGCATCTCTCCGTTAGAATATCCCCGGCATAGCCGTGGACCCACACGCCGATGGCGGCCGCATCCGGAGCGGCATAGCCCCTTGCCAGAAGTCCCCCGACAAGGCCCGTCAGCACATCGCCGCTCCCTCCCTTGGCCATTCCGGGGTTCCCGGTCGTGTTGACAAGGCAGGTCCCATCCGGGGTGAAGACCCTGGAGTGGTAGCCCTTCATCACAACGCAGCAGTCCGTTTCGGCGCAGAGCTCCCAGGTGAGGGCTTCCCGCTCGGAGTCACTCATGTTAGGAAACAGACGTCGGAGCTCTCCCTTATGCGGAGTCAGGACCGACCCCCTCGGGATGAGCTCGTGCCATTCCGGGAGGACGGAGAGGATATTGAGGGCATCGGCATCCAGGACCGTCGGGATGCGCAGGCGGGAGGCCTCCGAGAGAAGGTCCATAAAAACGTTCAGTGTCCCCGGAGACCAGCCGAGACCCGGCCCGACAGCGATGGCGCTGTAGCGATCGATGTGCTCCGGGAGCGTGCTGAAGTGCTCCCCGAAATCATCGCTCAGCATCGCGGAGGGATAGGCGTTGGCGGCTGCCTGGAGGGCCCTTCCGGTGGAATGGAGCCTTACCAGGCCGCATCCGGAGCGGAGCGCTCCGCCCGTTGCGAGGACGGCCGCCCCGGGCATACTCTCGCACCCGGCCACGATCAGAAGACGGCCATAGTCGTGCTTGTGAGAATTGTTGTCCCGGTGAAGAAGGCGGGGGCGGAGGTATTCTGGGGTAATGGAAATCATAGCCTGGAATTACTGGATTGAATACTTGGAGCGCACTTCGGAGAGGAGCTTCCTTGCTTTCGAAAGGAGTTCGTTGCACTCGATGCCTTCCTGGACATTTGCTTTTTTCTTTTCTAGCATGCGCTTATTCCTTTTGGGATAATTGAGGGTTTTACTTGCTGTCTTCAAGATACGTGATGCCTTTTCCGATGTTTCTGGCATACTCGATCTCACTGCGGGTGCTTACCCTTATCTGGACATGTGACGAGTGCAAGGAAGATTACCGCGGCAGCGATGGTCTCAATCTCGGGGACACCATCAACATCTCCGTAATAGCACTTGTCACCGTCGGAGTATTTGGGTGAACAGTAGTGGTTCCTGTATTTCATAAGTTCCTGCTCAATATCATGTCTCCAAAGTTACGTAAAATCGCTAAATTTTCGTAAATTTGGAAAAAGTCACCGCATATGAAACCATACATCGTTAGCATCGCCCTTATGTTCACCGTAGCCTGTAATTCTTTCAAACCGTTCACCTTCGTCCAGATGAGTGATACCCAGATAGGATTTATTGACAAGTCCCCGCAGTACACACACTCGGACTCCCTGATGAAAGCTGCCGTGGAGGCAGCGAATGCCCTTTGTCCGGCTTATGTCTTCATAACGGGAGACCTGGTGGATAACCCCGCGGACCCCGTGCAGGATTCTGTGTACAGGGCACGGGTGGCCGAGATCAAAGCTCCAGTCTACTCGGTCCCCGGGAACCATGACTACATGGGTTTCACAAAGGAGAAGCAGGAAGCATATATTGCGCTCCGTGGATATGACAGGTTCTCATTCCGGGACAGAGGCTGCGCATTCATCGGGATGGACTCCAACTGCATCAAGGATGGCGTGATGGAAGCCGAAGCCGAGCAGTGGGACTGGCTGGTCAGGGAGCTGGATGAATCAAAGGGATGCAGATACACTTTCGTCTTCCTCCATTGCCCTGTTGTCCGGGAGTCATTGGACGAAAAGGAAGACTACTTCAACTTCTCAAAAGAGCAGAGGACAAAGTATATTTCGCTATTCAAAGAAAAGGGTGTGGACGTGGTCTTTGCCGGGCACACACATCAGGATTATGATACGGTCATCGATGGAATCCGCTTCGTGGCTGCCGGTCCGGTCGGAAACGCTCTTGGGCACGGTACCCCCGGGTACAATGTGGTGACGGTAGGGGAGAACGGGGTAGAGGTTGTCTACACCCCCACCCCTGGAGTGGACCCGACGCACTGTGTTTTCTAGTAGATCCAGATTGGCAAAGCAAATCAAAAAGAGACACCCTGAAGTGCACTCTTAGGGACTCGAACCCTAGACCCGCTGATTAAGAGTCAGCTGCTCTACCAGCTGAGCTAAGAGTGCAAACAGTCTGGTTTTTTGTGACCCGTTCGGGGCTCGAACCCGAGACCCCAACATTAAAAGTGTTGTGCTCTACCAACTGAGCTAACGAGTCCTCCGTCCCAAATCGGGATTGCAAAGGTACTAACTTTTTTGGAAACTACAATACTTTTTTGAGTTTTTTTCAAAATCCCATTCCAAACTGAAGCCAGTACTTCTGTTCCATCGTTTTCCAGCTGCGGACCGCCTCCTGATAGATGTATTCCGTATAGGCATTGAGGACGGCCGGAGAGGCGCCCGTGGAGGGGACTCCGGCAAGGGCCATCTCCTCCAGCCTCAGGATTTCCTGGTTGAACCCTTCCTTGGTGCTCTGCCAGGAGAGGGTGGCCAGTTTGTTGGCCCGGCGGAACTGCCAGAGGGCACAGTCCTCTACGTACTGTTTCTGGCCGCAGATTTCATAGTTTTCCGGAAGCTTCGTAGTTCCGCAAAAGACGGGGATGCGGGGGCTCTGGCCGGGGTTGTCCAGCGAAAGCCAGCAAATGCCTCCCACCTCGTCCGGGAGCCAGCTGCGGAGCTGGGTCACGTGCGAGTATGCGCACCAGGCCACGGCGACGGTCCTTCTGAACTCTACGGTGCCGGGAGCGAGGGTGTTAAGCGTATTTCGCATCGTGGTAGTGAGCCAGGGGTTGGCCACGGGGCTTACCACCGTATCGGCCGGATGCTCCTTGTTGGCCGGGCGGGCTATCCGGACGTTCCGGGTCATATCGAAGTCCGTTCCCTCGTAGGTTTCCCGGTAGAGGGCCATCACTTCGCGGATATCGACAGGCTTTTCGGGCTTGACGGAGAAGGGGAGTTCCTCCATCTCGTAGGTGAGGCCGAGGGAAGGGGCGAAGTGGTTCAGGATGAAATACTCGCGGTCGTTGAAGTTTTTCCCCTTGGCGTAGTCCGTATTGAAGGCCTTCCAGAAGATAAACTCTCCCTTGCCGTCCCAGAGCCCGTTTTCCCGGGCCACTTTCTCCACATTGGAAGAGGCCATCATATCCGGACTCTTGCGGTCAATTTTCCCGATGCGGGGGATATTGGCCGATACGGCAATGTGGTCGTCGGGAACGCGCCGGGCCACCCAGGCCGCACCAATCTTGTCCTTCCCGACCCCCACAATCTCAAACTGCCAGACCTCGTTCTTGTCGGCCACCGTGAGGCACTCGCCGGTGTCTCCGTAGCCATACTTTTCGGCCAACTCTCCCATCAGCCGGATGGCTTCCCGGGCGCCGGTGCAGCGCTGCAGGGCCACTCTTTCCAGCTCCTCGATGGTGAACCATCCGGCCTCGTTCACCAGGGTGTCGGGACCCACGAAGGTGGTTTCGCCGATGGCCAGCTGCTTCTCGTTGAGGCAGGGGTATGCCGTGTTGAGGTAGGCATAGGTGTGGGCTGCCTGAGGAATCTCTCCCATCCGCTTGACTCCCGTGGTATCCCCGCGGAAGCGGGTTTGCATGGTGCCCCTCAGGACCGGATGCGCGGAACCGGGTTTGTGGTCCTCGGCAGGCTCCCACTGCGCCCAGGTACGGTACCGGCCGTCACAGGTGTGGGAGGTGATCACGGAGCCGTCTGCGGAGGCCCTTCGCCCCACCATGATGGATGTGCAGCTCTGGCCGTCGTACTCCTGGGCAACGAGAACCCAGGACAGGGAAGCGCTGACAAGAAAGAGGAATAGCTTTTTCATTTTTATTTCGAATAATCTTTAATGTGCTGCTCCTGGGAGAGGCGGCACACCAGAAGACGGTCTTTGGATTCTGCAACTATGTATCCGTCAAGGCCTTCTACCACTACGGTCTTTTCAGAGGCGGTGTGCACGAAGCAGTTCTGGCAGTCGAACAGGCGCACATCTGTGCCGACCACGGAGTTGCCATCCTCGTCGGCCTTCAGGTGGGTCTGGATGGAACCCCAGCTTCCGAGGTCACTCCAGGCCAGGTCTTCGGCGATGACATAGATATAGGGAGACTTCTCCATGACGGCGTAGTCTATGGAAATCTTTTCGCAGGTGGGGAAGAGGCGGCGGAGTTCGGACGTTTCCTTCTCTGTGAAGAAGGACGGCTCCAACTGGTCCATCACCTGGGCAATCTGGGGGACATAGGCCGATAATTCCCGGGTAATGGTGTTTACGTTCCACACGAAGATGCCGGCGTTCCAGAAGTAATGTCCGTCCTGCAGATAACTGATGGCGGTGTCCAGATCCGGTTTCTCCTTGAACTCGCTCACCTTCACCAGCTGGCCCTGCAGGGCCTCTGTGGCATGGATGTAGCCGTAGCCGGTTTCCGGGCGGGAGGGCGTGATGCCCACGGTGACGATGGCGTCCCGCTCCTCGGTAAAGGCCAGGGCCTTGGCGATGGTGTCTGCAAACTCTTCGGTCTTCAGCACCAGGGCATCGGCCGGGGTGACTACGATGTTGGCCTCAGGGTCTTTCTTCCGGATTTTCCAGGATGCGTAGGCGATGCAGGGGGCCGTGTTCCGGCCTTCCGGCTCGGCCAGGATCTGATCCTGCGGAATGGAGGGAAGCTGCTCTTTCACCAGGTTTACGTATTTCTCTCCCGTCACCACCCAGAAATGGTCCGGGGCACAGACCGGAGCAAAGCGGTCTACCGTCAGCTGGATGAGGCTTCGGCCCACCCCCAGCACATCAATGAATTGTTTGGGAACTTCCGGTGTGGAAAGCGGCCAAAGCCTGCTGCCGATGCCACCGGCCATAATGACGACGTGTGTATTCATAACAGCACAAATATACGCAAAAGCGGAATACAAACCAAGGGGTGCACCGCCAGGTGCACCCCTTGAATCATAAGTCATTGATTATTCGGGCCGATACTCAAGGATATCTCCCGGTTGGCAGTCCAGGGCTTTGCAAATGGCTTCCATGGTACTTAGGCGGATGGCCTTCGCTTTGCCGCACTTGAGGATGGAAAGATTGGCGGGGGTGATGCCGACTTTCTCGGCCAGCTCGCCGGAAGACATTTTCCGGCGGGCCAGCATTACATCAATATTGGTGATGATCGGCATAGGCGCTTACTTTTCGGGCTGGGGCTGCTCCTCGGCCTTCTGGCCCTTGAGGTAGGAAGGGAGCTCCATGCCGGCCATCTTGAAGAGGTCATCGAGCGGAGGAACGCTCTTCATCATACCGGAAATGAAGTTGGAAGTAGCGGTCTTGCCGCCTTCGCCGTTACCGGTATCCCAGACGGTGACCTTGTCGATGTTGATGCCCTTGACGGCCTCTACCTGGGTCTTCACCAGTTCGGGCAGTTTGTCGGCAATCATCATCAGGACGGCCTTCTGGGCGTCTCCCTCGGCAGCGTTCACCAGGTTCTTGAAACCGTCGGCCTGCTTGGTGAGGATTTCCAGCATACCCTTTGCCTGGGCGTCCATCTTGGCGAAGATGGCGTCGGCCTCACCCTTGGCCTTGCGGCGGATCTGCTCGGCTTCGGCTTCGGCCTCGATGATCTTCTTCTGCTTGTCGATTTCTGCCGCCACCACGATGTTGGCCTTCTGGGTGGCCTCTTCTCTCTCGGCACGGGCCAGTTCGGCGTCGCGCTCACTCTGGTAGGCTTCTTCGAGGGCCTTGGCGGCCTGCACCTTTTCGGCGGCCACGGCTAGGCGGTCGGCCTCAGCGGTCTTCTGACGGCGGAGAGCATCGGAGTTGGCAATCTCGATCTTGGCGCTGTTCTCACCCTTCACGGCATCTGCATCGGCAGCGGCCACGTTGATACGGGTGTCCTTGTCGGCCATCGCCTTACCGGTTTCACCGTACCGGTTCTGCTCGGCCACGCTCTTCTTGGCGTCGTTGATGGCCTTGGCGGCGGCTTCCTTACCCAGGGCCTCGATGTAGCCGGATTCGTCGCGGATATCCGTCACGTTCACGTTGATGAGCTTGAGGCCGATCTTGCGGAGTTCGGCCTCCACGTTGGTGGATACATTGGCCAGGAACTTGTCGCGGTCTGCGTTGATTTCCTCGATATCCATGGTGGCGATCACCAGACGGAGCTGGCCGAAGAGGATATCGGTGGCGATGTTCTGGATGCTGTCCACGCTCAGGCCCAGCAGGCGCTCGGCGGCATTGGTCATGTTCTCCGGCTCGGTGGAAATACCCACGGTGAAGCGGCAGGGAACGTCTACGCGGATGTTCTGCTTGGACAGGGCGTTGGTGAGGTTGCATTCGATGGAGATGGGCTTGAGGTCCAGGAAGGCGTAGTCCTGGAAGACAGGCCAGATGAAGGCGGCGCCGCCGTGGATACAACGGGCCGATGAAATGGAGCCGGCTCCGTTTCTTCCCGTTTTACCGTAGATGACAAGGATCTTGTCCGAAGGGCAGCGACGATAGCGCTTGAGGATGGCCGACAGGGTGACGAACACCACGGCCACAATGATGAGGATCAGATACAGTTGAGGCATAATAATTATACGGTATAAGTGTTGGTTTCTTCTACTAAGAGGGTATTGGCATCCAGGGCGTCCACCACGCGGATGGAAGTGCCGGTCTTAAGCGGCGTTTCGCTCTCGGTGAGGGCGTCGTACTCCCGCACGGCACCGTTGATGGTGATCTGCACTTTGCCGGTTCCGCTCCGGCCTTCGGGAATGGTGAGGTACACCTTTCCTTCGCAGCCGGCGGCCGATTTCTGCAGGTTGATGTTGCCGCTCTGCTGCATGCCGGCGAGCCATTTGAACAGGTACATCACGGCGGCCACCAGGGCTATGCCGATGACAACGGACAGGATGATTCTCAGCGGTACGCTGGGCACGCTGTCCTGCAGGAGAATGGCGCTCCAGCCGAAGCCCAGGATGAAGTTCACGAAGTTACGGAAGGTGTACAGGTTGGCCCCTCCGTCAATGTTGGAAAGATCTGCACCGTCCATAGAAGTATCCACGTCCACATCGAAGTCCGAATCCACATCGGCCCCTACGAAGGTGAGGATGCTTTGGATGATGAACACGAGCGAAGCCGCAAGGGTGACGCCCCACAGGATTTTCATGACAAGGCTGAGTTCAGCCCACCAGGTAGCAATCATAGCGTTTCAGTGTTTGTTTTCTGCAAATATAGTAAATAATTATTGATTTGCAATAAAAATTTAAGAAAAATTTATTTTTTTGTGCATCGGCATTCTGACGTACCTCGTGGTCGTTCTCCCGTACTCTTTTGGTGGTAAACGGCAGAATCATTAAAAACAGCAAAATTTTCACTTACTTTTTTAATGATTGAGCCGTTTTTGTGCGCCCTGCATTATCTTTACCGTCGGCAAAACGGGTACTAATATGGGTAGAAAATTCATATCCGGCGCTGTAAATCATTGCTACCAGAGAACGCTGAACGGGGAAGTGATCTTCTACTGTATCAGTGATTTCCTGGTGTGCTATACGCATATCAGTGTCGCTTCCAGACGCCATCCCGTCAAGGTCTTGTCGCAGGTCCTGATGCCAGACCATCTGCACGGCAGTTATATCGCAGAGAGTGAAAAGCAGTTGAGGAACTTCATCCAGGACTATACCAGCCATTTCGCGAGGAGTCATAACGCCACCTGTCACTGGAACGCCCCTCTGTTCCAGCCTTTCGGGTATGCGCAGAAGGTGCACAGCAAAGACATACGTACCAATCTGATTTATCTCGGAAACAACGGTCCGGAGCGGCATCTCTCCGGCAAGGCCGAAAAGTATCGCTGGTCCTTCCTGGCCTATGCCGACAATCCGCATCCGTTTTCCGAGAAGTTGCGGCTGGACTATGCCTCCAGACCTCTCCGACGAGCCATTCAGGAGGTGAGGGCGTTCCGGTCGGCAGAGAAACCTTTAACATATGTCGCCCTGCAGCGGATGACCCGCTCGCTGAATGATGTCGAAAAGCAGCAACTGGCAGACTTCATCATCGTCACCTATAAGTACATAGATTTCGAAGCGGCCTCTGCCTATTTCGAGAGTCGGGACGCAATGCTTTCCGCTATGCATAATACGAAAGGGTCGGAGTATGAGCTGAAGGAGGAGTTCACCGGATGGGATGATAAAGTCTACAGCCAGATGGCCTCCATCCTGTTAAGAGAATACCGGCTGGCCGATATTCACGACTGCCTCCTTTGGTCCGTCCAGGAGAAAATTCGTGCCTTTAACCTGCTGAAGGCCAGGACGGCGGCAGCTGATAGACAGATAGCCAAATTCCTGCGAATGTAGCGCTGGCACATAACTGTCTGACTAATTGTGATTTACGTCGCCGGACGGGTGCTTATTGACTACCCGTTCGGTGGCGTAAAGTTTTGAAAATTAGCTACTTGTCTGCCAGCGGTCAGATCCGGGGTTTCTGGATAATCCGGATGACGAGCGAAATGAAGTAGACAATTAGCCCGTAGGAGGTGGAGATCAGTGTTACTTTCAAGCCACCGCAGACAACGACAGGGCTCACGTCTCCAAACAGTTGGAAAGCACCCAGCATTTGGGACAGGCCGCGGATGGACCAGAAAATGCCGATTACAAGGGAACCCAGGCCGATTTCCTTCACCCACTTGGGTGCTTTCCAGGCAGCCAGGAACAAGCAGATGAGCAGAACGGTGATGGCAATCATTCCGGCCAGTCCGCCTTCGACAAACAGGTTCGTGATGGGTTCGCGAGCCGTTTCGATGGTCTCGGGATGTGATACGCCCAGAGAGTCCACAACGTAATAAATTTCCTCTTTCATAACAGGGTGTGTTTGGTTTGCTGCAAAGGTACGCCAATCCGGGAGTATTATCCAAAGTTAAAACCCACCGTTGCTCTGTCAAAACCCTCTGCAAGGCCTATGTGCTTGCTCAAGAGATACTTTTTCCCTAATTTTGTGAACAGATGAGAGCTGTACTTCGCATAGCATACTGGCTGGCGGCCATCGGCCTGCTGGCCACCATCCTTAGCAGTCTGGACTATACTTTGGCCCAGGCCGTTCTCATCGGCCTCGTTTTCTGTCCCTGTGCCCTGGCTCTTGAATTCTGGATGCCCAAAGCGCAGCGGCCCATGGACAAGGTGTATCTGTCTCTGGCCGTTATGACTGCTGTCATCCTGCTGGTGATTATCCTTCATTTCGGGGTGTGGACATCACTAACCCCGGAAGGGTTTTACCAAAACAGAAAGAGTATCTCTCCTATGCTCATCAACCCGGCCTTTTTGGGAATGATTCTTACCACTCTCTCTCTGGGAGACTATTTCTGGGGCAGGTGGATAGGAAACCATATCAAGGCCAGGCCCCGTACGGTCACTTTCTTCTCTGACCGGAAAAGTGTTTCGCTGCCTCTGGCGCAGATTGCTTATGTGGAATCCAATGATACCGAGGTACGCATTGTAACGGCGGAGGGTGCAGCGTACCGTAACAAAACCGGTATCGGCCAGTGGGAGAACCTGCTGGGAGAAGACTTTCTCAGGATTCACCGTTCCTATCTGGTGAACCTCAGTATGCTGGTTCCGGAATCCCCGGAAAGCGTTCTGGTGAATGGGATCCGCCTTCCGGTATCCAGAAAGTATAGGGATAAGGTAAGTGCTGGCATTAAACCTGTTGATTGATTGTGAGTTACGCTAGCCGATTAGTACCCGTCCGATGATGTAAGTGATTGGTAGAAGATGATTTAAGTGCCAGCCAGAAAATCATGTGCGTGGGCATCTGTTTTTTTACTATCTTTGTAAACGTATGCTCAAGATTCTGAAGGCGTCGGCCGGGTCCGGCAAAACATACAATCTGGCCAAGGAATACATTCGGCTCATCGTGGGGAGTGACCAGCCCGACGCGTACCGGCATGTGCTGGCGGTTACCTTTACCAACAAGGCCACGGACGAGATGAAAAGGCGTATCCTGAAGGAGCTTTACAAGCTGGCCACAGCGCCGGAAGGGTCTCCGTATGTCGCAGACCTGGTCCCGGCCGTGCTGCCGGATGTCCCTGCGCTTCAGAAGAAGGCCTCGCAGCAGCTCTCCGGCATTCTGAACGATTATTCGGCCTTTGCCGTCAGTACCATAGACCGTTTTTTCCAGCAGACGCTGCGGGCGTTCTCAAGGGAGATTGGCCAGTTTGCCTCCTACCAGGTACAGGTGGACCGGGATGCCCTCATCACCGAGAGTGTAGACCGCGTGCTGGACGGGCTGTCGGAAAAAGACACGCCGCTTCTGGACTGGCTCACCCGCAGTGCACAGGAGAACCTGCAGGAAAAGGGCCGCATCGGCCTGGAAGACGGCCTCCAAACCATAGCCAGGGATCTGTTCCAGATTCCGGAAGGGGAGATTAAGTATGACAAGGAGGCCATGGACCGGCTCCGTGTCTGCTGCGAAAAGATCATCAAAGCGTATCCCGAGAAGCTGAAAACGGCGGTGGAAGCCGTGCAGAAGGCTCTGGAGGGCGTAGGCGTGGAGTTCTCGGACTTCAACCGGGGCTTCCTGGGTGCCATAACCAAAAACCTGGACGGTACCGTCAAGCCCACGGATGCGTTCATGAAAAAGGCCGAAGATCCCGAGCAGTGGTTCGCCAAATCCAAGGCCGGGCTGCTTGCGGCCGTACAACCGGTGCTGGAAGGGCCTTTGAACGCGTATCTGGCGCTCTTCGGCCCGGCTTATCAGGAATACACGACCGCGCAGATTATCAAGGGGCAGCTGTACAGTCTGGGCGTGGCGAAGGAACTGCGGGAAGCGTTTTCGCAGATTCAGCAGGAGAAGAATGTGCTCTCGCTGGACGATTCCAATACCATCCTGCACCGTATCATCGACGGAACCGATACGCCTTTCATCTACGAGAAAATGGGCGTTCGCTACGAAGATTTCCTCCTGGATGAGTTCCAGGATACCTCTGATATCCAGTGGGATAACTTCCGGCCGCTGGTGCACGGCAGCATAGACAGCGGCAATGATTCGCTGGTGGTGGGAGACGTCAAACAGAGCATATACCGCTGGCGGGGAAGTGACTGGAACCTGCTGGGAACCCGCCTGGAAGAGGAATTCCGCCAGCCTCAGGTGACAGTTCTGGACGGAAACTACCGCACCTGCCGGGCCATCGTGGAGTTCAACAACGGCTTCTTCACCGATGTGGCCGCCCGCCTGGATACCCTGCTGGGAACCACCCGCATATCCCGGCTGTATGCCGATGTCCGGCAGAATGTCAACGTCCAGGAAACGGCTCCCGGCTCGGTGGACGTAGCGTTTACGGATAACCAGATGGAGGAGATTCTCCGCACCCTGGAGCAGGTTCGGGACAGGGGAGCGCAGTGGGCCGATGTGGCCATCCTGGTGCGCGGAAATGAAGACGGTGCCCGGATTGCGGAGGCCCTTCTGGAGGCCGGCATCCCCGTGGTGTCGGACGATTCCCTGTATGTGAAATCGTCCGTCACGGTGCGGCGGCTGGTGTCCCAGCTGTCTTTGGTACAGTCGGTTCCCCGGGAAGGAAAACCGGACGTGGCCGGCTACATGGCGCGTTCCCTGGAAGTGGCCATCCCCGGCCGGTATCACTCCCTGGTAGAACTGGCGGAATCCATCCTGAGAGACCTTCGCAAGGCAGACCCGGACAAGTTCCAGGCGGAGGTTCCCTATATCCAGTCCTTCATGGATTACCTCCAGGAATGGACTTCATCCATGGGCAACAAGCTGGATGCCTTCCTGCGGGCCTGGGAGGAGGCCAGCCCCAAGATTTCTTCTCCTTCGGCCGGAGACTCTGTGCGCATCATGACCATCCACAAGTCCAAGGGCCTGGAATTTCCCTTTGTGATAGTCCCGTTTGCCGATAAAATCACGCTGTACAAGTCACCCGTCGCCTGGGCCCGGCCTTCGGTGGAAGGCTCTTCTCTGGAGCAGGAGGCCGAAGGGCTTTTCCGGGTGCAGCTGGATGGAAAATCGGCCGATTCGTTCTTCGCCGGGCGCTACCGGGAGGAGACCGAACTGCAGGCCATAGACAATATCAACGTGCTGTACGTGGCGCTGACGCGTGCGCAGTACGGCCTCAAGGTAATTGCCGCCACCCCGCCGCAGAAGATCTCATACAAGAACTTCTCGCATTTCCTCTATGAATATGTAGGCTCCATAGAGTACAGCACGGGAGAACATTACGACTTCCGCAAACTCAAGCGGGAAGAGAGCCAGGTGAAGGAAATGGAACTGGATTATGTCTCTTATCCGGCCGACAGCGGCCGCCGCCTCCGTTTCAGCCCGGAAGCAGCGGACTATTTCGGAGAGGATGGCCTGGTGGGCGCTGCGGCTTCTACCCGCATCCGGGGCAATGTGCTGCACGGGATCCTTTCGGCCGTTACCCTGGAGGAAGACCTCCCCGGAGCGGTTGAGGCCGCCATCCAGAGCGGAGACCTTCCGCTCTCCATGAAGGAAGAAACGCTGAAGTTGCTGGAGAGCAGGCTGGCCTATGTAAGGGAAAGGGGCTGGTTTTCGAAGGAGGTCCGTGTGCGCTCCGAAGCCGCCATCCTTTCGGCCGACGGGCTGGAATTCCGCCCGGACCGCGTGGTGCTGTTCCCGGACGGAAGCGTACAGGTGATAGACTACAAATTCGGCCAGCGGGAAGAAAAATACCGCAACCAGGTGCTTCGCTATGTAAACCTTTATAAGAAAATGGGTTACGAAAAAGTTGAAGGATATATCTGGTATTTGGAAGATAATTTGATTATCTTTGTAAACTAAAGTTAGTACTGTTTTTATGGAAGCAAGCGAGAATTCTGTCAAGCTATATTACAATACCGAGGTAGAAAAGCTGCAAATGCCCGAGTACGGAAGAAACGTGCTCAAGATGGTGGAGCAGTTAAAGGACATTCCGGACAGGGCCAAACGCTCGGAACAGGCCGCCGCCGTTGTCAGGGTTATGGAGAGCCTGAACCCCCAGGTTCACCAGCAGGAGAATTTTGCCCAGAAGCTCTGGGATCACCTGTTCATCATCGCCGGCTACGACCTGGATGTGGACTCCCCGTATCCCAAGCCCCATCCGGATGTGGTCAACAGCCGTCCGGACCCTATCCCCCTCAATACCAAGCCCATCCGTGCCCGTCATTACGGCCGCAACATAGAAAGCATCCTGGATCTGATAGCCTCGGAACCCGAAGGGGAAACCAAGACGGCCATGATCCGTTCCCTGGCCATCTACATGCGCCAGCAATACCTTATCTGGAACAAGGACACCGTGGCGGACGCCACCATCTTCCAGGACATCGAGCGCCTCTCCGGAGGCCGGGTGAAAGTGCCGGAAGGCATTGAACTGTCCAAGATATCGGCCGATGCCTCCTTCAGCCGCCCGGGAATGAACCTGAACTTCGGAGGAAACAAGGGCGGCAAATTCAACCGCAATTTCAGAGGTAAAAAAGGCAAGAAGTAATGAATCCCGTCAAAAAGTGGTGGTGCGCTCTGAGTGACCGCAGACAGGCCGGGCTGCGCTTTGTGGGCGTGGCCGCCCTGCTGGTTCTCACCGTGCTGGTGTCCGTTTCGGTCATCTCCTATGTGCTTGAGTGGAGACCAGACCAGAGTGCCCTCGCTTCCGGAGAGAATATCCGCAATGCGGCGGCTTCCGGCGGGCTTTCCATCGGCCATTTCCTGGTAACGGAAAGTTTCGGCCTGGCTGCTTTCTGCGTGGTCATTTTCCTGATAGGCTGGACGGTCAAACTCATCTGGAGTGCGTCCCACATCCGGATGGGAAAATGGTTCTTCGGCCTTCTTACCCTTACTTTCCTGCTCTCCTGGATCCTCTCCATGGTGGATGTCTTCCTTCCCTGGAAGAACCTCTTCGGTGGGGGAATCGGCGGCCGGTCCGGCGCTGCGCTGGTGGGCCTGCTGCTGTCCAGGCTGGGAGAAATTGTAACGGGAGTCATCCTGCTGGTGCTCCTGGTGTTGTGGTGCTTCTGCATGAGCCGCCGCTTCTCGGACTGGCTGATGGGCGTAAAACCCGAGGTGGAAGGCCCTGACGAGGCTTCGGAACTGCCGGTAGAAACGACGGACACCCGGGAGGAAGAAAATCCGGAGCCGGAAGAGGAAATCCCTGTCATCGATGAGCCGGAGCCCGTAACGGCCCCTGTCTTTGTGACTTCTCCCACCCATACGGTAGAAGAAGCGGTCCAGGAGGAAGAACCGGGCATCAACATAATCAAGGACAATACCCTGGAGCAGGAGGTGAAAGAGCCTCTCAAGCCCATAGACAACCGCCTGGACCCTCCGGACGGCCTTCCCAAATACCGGACGCCGGAGCTGAGCATCCTCGGAGACTATTCCAATGCCCGGCACGAGGTGTCCCAGGACGAGCTGGTGAGAAACAACACCAAGATCCGCAACACCCTGGCCAATTACAAGATCCAGGTGAGGGATGTGACGGCCATTGTGGGCCCTACGGTTACGCTGTATAAGGTATATCCCGCTCCCGGAGTGAAGATAGCCGCCATCAAGCAGCTGCAGGAAGATATCGGCATCAGTCTGGGTGCCCGGGGTGTGCGTATCACCACCCTGTCGGATTCCGTGGGCATCGAGGTGGCCAACGACGTGGCCTCCATCGTGCCGCTCAAGTCTCTGCTGAACGACGAATCCTTCCGTAGCAGCAAGGCAGAACTGCCGGTCGCCATCGGCTACACCATTTCCCAGCAGGTGAAGGTGTTCGACCTGGCCGATGCCCCGCACCTGCTGGTGGCCGGTGCTACCAAGCAAGGTAAGTCCGTGGGCCTGAATGTGATTGTGGCCTCCTTGCTGTATGCCAAGCACCCTTCCGAACTGAAGTTCGTGTTCGTAGACCCCAAGATGGTGGAATTCAGCGCCTACGGGAAGCTGCTGCACCATTACCTGGCCGTCCTTCCCTGCAACAGTGCCGAGGAAGAGAAGGAAAAGGCCATCATCAAGAACGCCAAGGACGCCGCCGCCGTGCTGCAGTCCCTCTGCGTGGAGATGGACGCCCGCTACGAGCTCCTCTCCAAGGGCCTGGTAAACAACATCAAGCTGTATAACGCCAAGTACAAGGAGCATCACCTGAGGGCCGATGAAGGCCATCATTTCCTGCCGTACATCGTGGTGGTGATAGATGAATACGCAGACCTCACGATGTCTGTGGGAGCCGGTCCGGAGTCCAAGGCCCTGGCCCGCAGCATCACCACTTCCGTCATCCGCCTGGCCCAGAAGGGCCGTGCGGCGGGTCTTCACGTGATCCTGGCCACCCAGCGTCCTACAGTGGATGTGATCACCGGCCTTATCAAGGCCAACTTCCCCATGAGAATCGCTTTCCGCGTTACTTCCCGCATAGACTCCTCCACCATCCTGGACCAGCCCGGAGCAGACAAGCTCATCGGCCGGGGAGATATGCTCCTGTATAGCGGGGTAGAGATGGAACGCGTGCAGTGCGCCTTTATCGGCAACGACGAGATTGTGGATCTCACCAATGCCGTGGGCAATCAGATTGGCTATCAGAAGAGCTACAATACCCCTTATTATCTGCCGGAGCCTGCTCCCACCGAAGGAGATGAAGGCAGCGGTGGAATGGTGGACATGAAAACCCTGGACGAGCGTTTCGAAGAGGCCGCCCGCACCGTGGTTCTCAATCAGAGGGGCTCCACTTCGGATCTGCAGCGCAAGCTTGGCATGGGATATGCAAAAGCAGGAAGGGTGATGGACCAGCTGGAAGCCGCCGGCATCGTGGGCCCGCAGAACGGGGCCAAGCCGCGTGAGGTTCTGGTGAAGGACATCGCCGAACTGGAAGAAATCCTGCAGCATTTCCTACAGCAATGAAAAAATTAGTAAGCATCCTGGTTATATCGGCCCTTTCTCTGTGTGCCTTTGCGCAGGGGAATATTCCGCTTCTGGACAAGGCCCAGGGGCACCGGGTCACTTTCCATTATACCTACAGCCTGTCTCAGAAAGGGGAGGATTTTGCTCCCGTCACACAGGGAAATGTTACCGTGGAAGGCAATGCATATATCCTGCAGGGCCTTGGAATGGAAGTGTACAGTGACGGAACCACCCGCTGGACGCTGGATCCTCAGGCCAAGGAGGCCCTGGTGGAGAAGGTGGAGAAAGAAGATCTTTTCACCAATCCGGCCCTTTTCATTTCCTCCTACAAGAACTATCTGGACCAGCTGAAGGTGAACTCCTCCGGGAAAGACTTCCTGGATGTCACCCTCATCCTGGACGAGGAAACGAAGGCCCGTTTTGTTTTGAAGGACATTGTCTTTTCTCCGGAAAAAGGAAAAAGCGATTTCTGTCTGGATGAGAAATCGCTTCCGGAATATCTGATTACAGATTTGCGTTAATCCTTTACGCAGCGGACGCTGAGGGCCAGGGTGTTTTTGTCTCCCAGGCTCTTTTGAACCACTTCTCCCTGCTCGAAGATAGAGCGGAATACGCCGCGGTCTTCCACCTGGTCCTGGGTCCAGAAGCAGGCATATTTCTTATAGGCCTGTTCGGGGTCTTCTTCCTTGTTTAAATCCAGATACCCTACCGGGATGGCGCAGAACTTGGTTCTGTTGCTGATGGTTACCTGGGGCCAGTAGCTCCACATTTTGACGTTCACGAAGCTGGCGTCTACCATCAGGGAACCGGGATCCAGATCCAGGCCCTCGTCAAATTCTGCCGCGGTAGGGAGGTGCCAGCCTTCGGGGCAGGCCGTCTGGGCTTCTGTCCAGGTATAGTATTTTCCGAAGAGGGAGGTGAGAATCTCGGCCTTCTGATAGTCTCTTCCGGATTCTGTTCCGTAAAGGTTGTTGGCCATCCAGGTTTTTCCTTCCACGGTGGTGGTGCGGAAAGTGTTGCCGCCGATTTCAACGGTGGGGAGGTCTTCCGGGAGGCCGGTGAGGGCGGTTTCCGGGTTCACTACGGTGATGTTGATGCTGGCAGAGGCGTTGTAGACGCTTTCTCCGCCATAGGCGAAGCACTGGATGATATAGTTGCCGGCTTCTCCCAGATGGATGTAATGTTTGGGGTTAGAGGCGTCTACGTCACGGGTAACGGTATCCCTTACGCCGACGTTGCTGCTGACGGTAAAGTAGATGCCGATTTTTTCCGGCAGCTTGGAGCCGTTGGAGACGTACAGGTCTTCCACATCGGCCTGTACCCAGATGTCTGAATTCTCTCCCATAAAGTTGTCGTACTCCCCGTCAATGTCCAGACCCAGGAGGGAGGGAGTGGTGGTGGTATCGTCTTTTTTCTTGCAGCTGATTGCCTGAAAAGCAATGAGTAAGAGGATGACGTAGAATATCGCTTTTTTCATCATTTTTTCCTTGAATCCCACAAATATCGCTATTTTTTTGTAAATTTGCACAAAAATCTTGCCAAGATAATGCGTGCCATGAAAAAGCTATTGTTCATATCTGCTCTTCTGCTGCTGGTGCTGGTTTCCTGCGGGGAACAGAAGGGTGAGTATGTTCAGATCAGCGGATACGCCCAGGGCAACAGTTATACGGTGAAGATGAATATGAAGGGTGTTCCGTGTTCCGTAGAAACCGTGCGGGACAGCATTGACGCCCTCATCGTCCAAATAGATACCACCCTTTCCGGATACAACAAGAAATCCCTTCTTTCCCGTTTCAATGCGGGTGAAAAGATTCCCTCCACCCAGATGTTTCTGGATATGTACCGTGTCGCATACCGTTTGTGGGAGCGTTCCGGCGGTGCCCTGGATTTTGGTGCCGCGGCTCTCTACGACGCCTGGGGCTTCGGCTTCAGAAACAGTACTTTCCCGACGGATGAAGAAATTGCCCGGCTGCTTGCCCAGGGCGGTATGGGGCATCTTCCGGCAGAGCTTCCGGTGGTGGACGGCTATATAGATCCTGCCGCCATGGGGTATCCCCGACTCAATTACAACGCCATCGCACAGGGGTACAGCTGCGATATCATCGCCAAATATCTCTACAGCCTGGGGGTGAAGGATATGCTCATAGACATCGGGGAAATCTGGTGCGACGGTCTCAATCCCGCCGGCCAGCCCTGGTCCGTAGGAGTGGACCGCCCCGTAGACCAGCCGGACGGCCAGGCCGGAGATGAGGGCCTCAGCGGAGTCTGGAGCTCGGAAGGCAAGCCTGCGGGCATCGTCACTTCCGGTAATTACCGCAAGTTCTACATCCGGAACGGCCGCAAATATGCCCATACCATCAACCCCCGCACCGGCTATCCGGTAGAGCACAACCTCCTCAGCGCCACGGTGGTGTCATCGGCCAATGCCGCCGAGTCGGACGCCATTGCCACCTGGTGCATGGTCATCGGCCTGCACGGGGCTCAGGTGCTCATCCTGGGAGACCCCAGCCTGGAAGGTTACCTTATCTACACGGACGACCAAGGCAATATGAAGGAGTGGGTTTCTCCCGGTTTCGCCCTCAGAAACGAATAGTTACATTCCGGCAATTATCTGCAGGATTCCCAGTAACAGGCGGCTCAGGCCGTCTGTTGTTTTTATCAGGAACTGCGGACAAAGATGGGGGGATGCAAAGGAGGTTGGTGAGGAGGAAATGCCGGGGAAAGGTATGGAAACGCAGCCAGGCAAGCGGCCCGGTGAAGACCTGGCAGCTGATGGCCAGGGCCGATGCCTGCCAGATGCGCCGGAAAGGATCCCACTTGTTGCCGGCGGGATACCAGCTTTCCAGCACGGGATAGAGGAGGAAGATGCCCGCCATGGCCAGGTAAGAGAGTTGGAAACCCACCGTCCGGATGACGGAAGGATCCAGCACCAGCTGCACCAGAAGCGCCAGACAGAGCACCCGGGAGGGCTTCCGGGGCCGTCCGCTGACCCGCAGGATCTCCCCGATAAGAATGAACAGGTAGGCCCGCACAATGGAGGGCGAGGCCCCCGTCATGAGGGTGAAAAAACCTCCGCCCAGGCCGAAGAGCACAAAGCGGACGATGGCGGCCGCCTGTGACCCGCCCCACGGCTTGGTGAACTTGTCCAGCAGCAGGTAGATGATGTCCATGTGCAGGCCCGAAAGGGCCAGCAGGTGACTGGCGCCGCTGGCGCGGAAGTTTTGTACGACATCGGCCTCCAGCCCGCTTCGGTCGGCGGTGAGGAAGGCTTTCAGAAGGGGAGCGGTGTCCGGGTTCCGGAAGGGGAGGGCGTCCAGGCGGGTGCGGAGGGCATCGGCCGCCCCGAGGGCCATCTCCTGCAGGGCCGACGGCTCCTCCATTCCCGGCACTGACCGCGACAGGGCGCAGAAGAAACCCAGCAGCAAAAAAGCCGCCCAGATGATGCCGACGGCCCGTTTGTCCGGTGCCAGGCGCAACTGGTTGCGGAAGAAGACGGGCAGCAGCAGGAAGGGGAGAAGGAGGCCGCTCCAGGCCCCGGCCGACGAAGCCGAAACCGCCGTTCCCGCCACCACGCCTGCCGTGAAGATGACCGACAGGGCTTCTATGCTTTTAGTTCCTGCCATACGTGCGAAATTAGCAATAATTTCGTATCTTTGCATGACGTACTGAAATTAAATTTCAACCTATATGATCATTCTCGTAATCAACTGCGGAAGCTCGTCCATCAAGTACCAGCTTCTGGACATGAAGAGCGACGACGTATTTGACGTAATTGCCAAAGGTATAGCAGAAAAGATCGGCCTGCCGGCCGGCATCCTTCAGTATGCCCCCACCGGCAAGGAAAAGATTGTGCTGGATGTTCCCATTCCGGATCACAAGGAGGGCATGAAGCTCATTCTGAAGGCCCTTACAGATCCTGAGACGGGTGTCTTGAAGTCTCTGGAAGACATTGAGGCCGTGGGTCACCGCATCGTGCAGGGTGGAGACTTCTTCTCCGGTTCCGTGCTGGTGAACCAGGATGTCCTGGACAAGATTGCCTTCTGCGCAGACTTTGCCCCGCTTCACAATCCGGCCCACCTGCTGGGTATCCACGCCATGCAGGACGCCCTTCCCAACGTACCCCAGGTTGTTACATTTGACACCGCCTTCCACCAGACCATGCCTGCCTACGCCTATATGTACGGCCTCCCTTACGAGTACTATGAGAAATACCGCGTGCGCCGTTACGGTGCCCACGGCACTTCCCACCAGTTCGTGGCCGGTGTGGGTGCCAAACTGGCCGGTCTGGATATCAACAATTCCAAGATCATCACCTGCCACCTGGGCGCCGGCAGTTCCATCTGTGCCATCCAGAATGGCAAGTGCGTAGATACTTCCATGGGCTTCACCCCGCTGGAGGGTATGATCATGGGTACCCGCGTGGGCAACATCGATGCCAACGCCGTCCTCTACCTGGAAAAGAAACTGGGTGTGGATCCGGACGAGATGACCACCATCCTCAACCGCAAGTCCGGCTTCCTGGGCGTTTCCACCAAAACTTCGGATGCCCGCGAATTGGATGCCCTGGCCAACGAAGGAGACCCTAAGGCCAAGCTGGTGTTCAAGAAGTTCACCTACGATATCATCAAGAATATCGGCTCTTATGTCGCTGCCATGAACGGAGTAGACCTCATCATCTTCACCGGCGGCATCGGAGAGCACAACAGCCGCCTGCGCCGCCGCGTGCTGGAGAATTTCTCCTACCTCGGCCTCAAGGTGGATTACGAGGCCAATGTGGCCTTCGGAGAAGATGCCATCATCACCACGGAGGATTCCCAGGTGAAGGCCGCCCTCATCTGCACCAACGAAGAGCTGGTGATTGCCCGGGATACGATGCATCTGGTACTGGATAATCAAGAGTAAAACATATGATTACAAAATTTGAAGATTTGTTCGCCGAATTGAAGGCGAATGGCATTTGCAAACGGATGATTGCCGCCTGGGGTGTGGATTCCCACACCATCGAGGCTGCTTCCCTGGCCAGCGATATGGGCTTTGTAAAGGTTACCCTGGTGGGTGATGCCGATATGATCGCAGAGGTTTGCAAGGCCGCTAAAATTAATCAGGACAAGTTTACCATCGTGGACATCAAGGAAGAGCTGAAGGCTGTGGCCGAGGCAGTCCGTATGGTTCACGACGGAGAAGGGGACATCCTGATGAAGGGTCTGTGCTCCACGGACAAGTTCCTCCGCGCCATCCTGAACAAGGAAGTGGGTCTGCTGCCTCCCAAGGGGCTTCTGAGCCATGTGGGCGTGATTGAGAACCCCAACTACCACAAGCTTATCTTCATCACCGATATGGCTGTGATTCCCGCTCCGGACTTCCGCCAGAAGGTGAAGATGGCCGGTTTTGTCACGGGCGTTGCCCGCAGCTTCGGTATTACGATGCCCAAGATTGCCTTCATCGCCGCTTCCGAGCAGATGCTGGATTCCATGCCCGCCTGCATCGAGGGTGCCATGCTGGCCAAGATGTGCGACCGCGGCCAGATCAAGGCCATCGGCGACGGCCCTCTGGCCCTGGATGTAGCCATCGACCAGGAGTCCGTGGAAATCAAGAAGCTCAAGAGCCCCGTGGCCGGAGACGCAGACTGCCTGCTGTTCCCCAACATCGAAAGCGCCAATGTGTTCTGGAAGACCAACTCCAAACTGGCCAAGGACGTCCGTCAGGCCGGTTTCCTGGTAGGTACCAAGGTGCCCTGCATCCTGGCTTCCCGTGCAGATTCCGTAGATGTGAAGCTCAATTCCATCGCTTCTGCTGTAATGTCTGTTAAATAATTATCCCTAATAGAATGAGAAAGTATATTGTAGCCGGGAACTGGAAAATGAATACCACCGTTCCCGAAGGTGTAGAACTCGCCAAGGCTGTTGTGGCAGCCGCCAAAGATCTTCCTGCAAACGTAGAGCTGGTCGTGGCTCCTCCGTTCACCCACCTGGCCTGTGTGGCCGATGTCCTGAAGGGCTCCAAGGTGCAGCTGAGCGCCCAGAACTGCGCAGACCACGAGAAGGGTGCATACACCGGTGAAGTGGCCGTGAACATGCTCACTTCCCTGGGTTGCCAGTACACCATCCTGGGTCACTCCGAGCGCCGCCAGTACTACGGTGAGACGGACGAGAAGCTGGTGGTGAAAACCCAGCTGGCCCTTGCCGCCGGTCTGAAGGTAATCCTCTGCGTGGGTGAGAACCTCCAGGAGCGTGAGGCCGGTAAGCACTTCGACGTGGTTACCGCCCAGACCAAGAACGTCCTTTACAACTTCACTGCCGAGGATATGAAGAACGTGGTCATCGCCTACGAGCCCGTTTGGGCCATCGGTACCGGCAAGACCGCTACCGCCGCCCAGGCCGAGGAAATCCACGCCTGCATCCGTAACGTCATCGAGGCCAAGTTCGGCGCCCAGGTGGCCGACGACATGACCATCCTCTACGGTGGTTCCTGCAAGCCTTCCAACGCCAAGGAACTCTTCGCCGAGAAAGACATCGACGGCGGCCTCATCGGTGGCGCCGCCCTCAAGGCCGAAGACTTCCTGGGAATCGCCACTTCCTTCTAACAGGCTCTGGCATCCATACTATGCAGAAGGCCGCCCAGTAAGGGTGGCCTTCTTTTTGGGTTGTCATACATTCTCTATCCCTTGTACTGGATGGCCAGCATCGTAAGATCGTCGCTCTGGTCGGCTCCGGAGACAAAGGTCTTGACGGCTTCGGAGACGTGGCCGAGGAAGGCGGAAGGGGTGCTGTCATCGGCCTCCCGGGCGGCCTGGAGGGTCTGGTCCATTCCAAAGAGCTCCTGGACGGGGTTTTCGGCTTCTGTCAGGCCGTCGGTGAAAAGGAAGAGGGTGGTGCCGGGCGCAATGCGGGTTTGCTGCAGCTCGAAAGACCAGTTGGGCATGACGCCCACGGCCACATTGGATTCCACATCCATATAACGGGTACTGCCATCGGCCTCTCTCAGGATGGGAGCGTCGTGGCCCGCGTTGCAGTAATGGAGTTCTCCGGTGGAAAGGTCCAGCACGCCGAAGAAAATGGTGACGAACATCAGGGATTCGTTGCGGCTGGACAGGCTGTCGTTCAGGGCCCCCAGGATGCGGGCGGGGTTGTCTTCATCGGCCGAAAGGGTGCGCAGCTGGTAGCTGGTAACGGCCATCAGGATGGCGGCCGGGATGCCCTTTCCGGATACGTCCCCTATGCAGAAAAACAGCTTGTTATCCCGGATGGAGAAGTCGTAAAGGTCTCCGCCCACCGTTTTGGCCGGTGTGAGTAGGCCGAAGATGTCGATGTCATTTCTTTCGGGATACGGAGGAAAGACTTTGGGCAGCATAGACATCTGGATGCCGCGGGCGATCTCCAGTTCGCGGTCTATGGCGGCCTGCCGGGTGGCGGCCTCCGTAAGCTGCTGGATATAGCCGGTAAGGGATTCCTGCATATTCTGGAAGGAGTCTCTCAGCTGCCGGATTTCATCGTTATAGCTAAGCTGGGGCAGCGGCGTGTCGAAATTTCCCTTGGCCACTTCTTCGGCCGATTGGGCCAGCTGCTTGAGCGGGCGCACCGTACTGCGGATGGTGCGGGTGGTGAGCAGGAAGGCTATCAGCAGGCCGATGATCAGCATCAGGAGAATGATCAGCCCTAGCAGGATACCCGGGCTGAAAACGGTGATGCTGGGAACCACGATGGCCATGGACCATCCGTTGTGCATAACGGGTGCGAAATAGATGAAGGATCGGACACCGTCTATTTTAGTGATATGGAATCCGCTTTTCCCGTCCAGCATATCCCGGCCCAGTCTTTCGTACGGACCGCCCTTGCTCTCTCCGACGTAGTCAAAGTAGCTCTTGGCCAGGATGCGATGGGGGTCCGGATGCACCAGGTAGTCTCCATTTCGGCCCAGGATAAAACAGTACGCCTCCCGGGTATAATCGTCTTCTTCACCGAAACCGAACTCATTGGCGTGCAGATTCATCTCCTGCACCTGCTTGGTGAGCCATTCCAGCGTGATATCGGCTCCGAAGACACCGGCTATCCGGCCCTGGGCATCCCTTAGGGGCAGGGTATAGGTGGTGAGCATATTTTTGGCTCCCAGGGTGTCCAAATAGGGGTTGGACCAGTAGCCGTCCTCATCTTCCAATCCGTTGATGAACCACTCTGTATTGTGGTAGTCGTGTTCCTTGGAGCCGATATTGAACACTTCGATGCGGCCATCTTCCCCGTGGGCGGCGTACGGTTCATACCAGTATCCTTTCTGGGGATAATAGTTGGGGACAAAGGCCACTGCGCATCCTGTGATATGGGTATTCATACGGAGTTCGTGCTTGAGGGCTTCCTGCACGTCTTCCGGGCTGGACAATTGGTCCGCTACTTCATCCGCGTTGTTGATGGATGAGACTTCCACGGCCTTGAGCACACCTTCGATTCTCTCTCCGGTCATCTTGAGGATATCCCGGAAGTGATCGTTCATCATAGTATAGGTTCCTATGGATGAAAAGAATATAACGACGCCGAAGGCAATGGTCATGGTGAAAAGCATCACCAGGATGATTCTCCGGGTGAGCCTGATTGAGAAGGACTGGAATTTCCGTTTCATAGAGCCAAATATAACGAAAAAAACGAAACGACCGGACAACCCCGGCCATTTTGTTGTTTTTCCGTCGCAGGTCCGTGAGCTTTCCGTCGCAGGTCCTCTGGGTTTCTGTTGCTGGTCCGTAGGCTTTCCGTCCCCGGTCCGCACTTTTGCTCGGGACCTGCGACGCCAGAAGGCACAGAATGCCGAAAACCGTCCCCGGTCAGAGGCCGAAACGCGGACCAGGGACGGTACTCCTCCGGACCGGGGACAGTATTTCTTTGGACCTGAAATTGGATTTTTTTGAGTCGGCAACTAGTCGCATAAAAAAACAGGAAACTGATATGTCAGTAATTTGCTGATTATCAATTTCCTGGACTTTGTGAGGACACGCAGATTTGAACTGCGGACCTCTTGCCTGTCAAGCAAGCGCTCTAAACCAACTGAGCTATGCCCTCAAAGGACTGCAAATATAGGTAAAAAGAACGGATGCTCCAAATTTTTCTGCATCACTTCACCTGATGACGGCCTTTTTCGAAGGAAATTTCGTCCAGGGTGAGGATACGAGGGGAATCATAAATGCTGCGGACCAGGTCCAGATGGTCTTCCGTGGAGCGGTGCCCGCCGATGAAATAGCCCCAGACCATAAACCAGGTCCAGCGGGGCTGCTCCTCAAATACAGACAGTTCCCTGGGTAGCTGCCCTACTTCGCCCATCGCGAGGGGCTTGCCGCCGCCCAGCTCCACCAGCTCGTCGTGATGAGACTGCTTGTAGTCCCAGCCATAGATATCGGCCGCCAGTACGTCCACGTACTCGTTTCCGGGGTAGAAATCTGCATAGGGGAAGGCATCATCGTTCTCCTTGACGCGCGGGGCGTTGGGATCCCAGACCCACAGCAGGTTGTCCAGACCCTTGCCGGTGAAGTATTCGTAGGTCATAATCCAGAGGCGTTTGAAGCCCTGGTCTCCGGGCTTGTTGCCCCACCAGAACCAGGCGCCGTTCATCTCGTGGTACGGGCGCCAGAGGACAGGAACGCGGGCCTCCTTCAACTGCTGAAGGAACGGAATAACGGTATCCATCTCCCGCTCCCAGGCATTGTGGAGGGGCGTTCCAGGGGTGCAGAGGGCATCCCACTCCTCGTCCGAGGGGCCCTGGTCCATGGTCCAGACTTTGTCTCCGTTGCAGTCGTTGCCGTCTGTGTAGCGAGGGTCGCAGCAGTGCCACATCAGGGTGATGATGCGGCCTTCGGCCCATTTGCGGATGGCTGTATCCACAATATCCTGCCGGGCTTCGGCCACCGTGCGGCCCGTGTTTACGCAGGGCCGGTCAAACGGAACCGTGAGATTGAGCGGACCGGCGTGCTGGTATCTTTCCGCGCCATCTCCTATGTCATTGAAACTGAAATCGCTGCCCCAGACCACCGGAAGTTTTCCGGTGATGGCCAGCACCTCGGCGTCGTAACGCTCCAGGTCACTGGAGAAATTGTGCTCCCCAGCCAGGGTGTACTTCCCGCTGATGGAATAGAGGAAGTCCAGCAGCTCGCAGGCCTCGGGCGTGGCGTTGGGATTTACGGGACGGGGCCCGCGGTCACAGCTGCAAAAGCCGCTCAGGCAGGCAGCCAGGACGATACAAAGGGTAAGTGAGTGTTTCATCGGCCGATTTGTTTTTCCAAAAATAGCATTTATCGGTAAAAATCACTAATTTCTGGGACGGTGTCAGTTCACCACAATCTCGTCCAGGAAGTGGAAACCGCGGGTGGGATGGGCCACGAAGCGCACGAAGCGGGCGCGGGCGGTGAGGGGTGTGCCGAACAGAACGTAGCTCTGGCCGTGTTTCTGGATTTCGTTGGGAATTACGGCAACCTGCTCAAAGTTTTCGCCATCGGCCGACAGCCAGATCTCCACAGACTTCGGGAGGAAGATGCCGGGACCGGGCTCCTCCATAAAGGTGCCGCCCACGAAGTGGATGTCCTGCTCGGTTTCCAGGTCGATGACCACATCGATATCCGACAGGAAGCCCTGCCAGCGACCGTCTCCGTAAGACCAGCCGCCTCCCAAACCGTCTGTGAAGGTGGCTTCGCGGGCTGCGGGATAGCCCCGGTTCCACAGATGGTTGTAGGTCACTTTCTTACCTACGGCCTTGTGCCGGATTCCGTTCTTGAAGGCCGGGCGCTCGCCGTATTCCTTGTGCAGGTCGAAGGCGTGGTAGCCGGCGGCGATGAGGGCATCGTTCCAGCGGGTTACGCGCGGGCGGAAACCCTCCTTGCGGGACGGCTGGGACCAGCCCACCTCCGCTATGGCGGCGATGCGCGGGTACATCATATACTCGTAGTGTTCATCGGTGGGGATCCTTTCGGCCCAGAGGTTTCCCTGCACGCCCAGAAGGTGCATTTCGGCCCCTTCCGGCATTCCTTCCAGGGGCTCGTAGGAATGGGCGACATCCAGCGAGAGGAAGCCGCCGAAGCCCTCAGGCTCGTAGATGGGGGCGTCCTGCACCTTGTCCAGGTAGCAGTAGCGGCCGGGCGTCATCACGGCGTCGTGGCCCTGCTGGATGGCTTCCAGACCACCCTGGGTGCCCCGCCAGCTCATGACGGTAGCGTTGGGGGAGAGGCCGCCTTCCAGGATCTCGTCCCAGCCCAGCAGCTGTCGGCCATGCGCGTTGATGAAGCGCTCGATGCGTTTGATCAGGTAGCTCTGGAGCTCTTCTACGTTGGCCAGTCCTTCGGCCTTCATGCGGGCCTGGCAGTCCGGGCACTCTTTCCAGTGGCTCTTGTCGGCCTCGTCTCCTCCCACGTGGATGTACGGGGAAGGGAAGAGCTCTATCACTTCTTCCAGTATGCCCTCCAGCAGTTCAAAGGTGGCTTCCTTGCCGGGGCACAGCTCGTAACTTCCTTCCCGGCAGCCTACTTCCGGATAGGCAAAGACCACTTCCCGGCTATGGCCTGGCATCTCGATTTCCGGAATCACGTTGATGTGCAGCTGGGCTGCCCGGTCCAGGATTTCCCGGATATCGGCCTTGGTGAGATAGCCTCCCCTGGCTTCCGGGGCGCCTTCCTGCGAGTACTGACGCCCTTTGTCGCACCAGTCCTGCCAGGTTTCGCCTACTCTCCAGGCGGCCTGCCGGGTGAGAAGAGGGTACTTGTCTATCTGGATGCGCCAGCCGGCGTCGTCCGTCAGGTGCATGTGGAACTGGTTGATCTTGAGACTGGCCAGGGCTTCCAACTGCTTCAGGATGAAATCCTTGTCCCGGAAATGGCGGGAGATATCCATCATAAAGCCGCGGTACTGGAAACGGGGATAATCGTACACGGTTCCGCAGGTCTGCATCTGTTTGAGGGTTTGCAGGGCATAGAAGTATCCCTGCTGCGTATTGGCCTCAATCTTATAGCCCTTCGGCGTAACGATGAGCTGGTAGGCCTGCTCCCGGGCGAAGGCGGGCAGGTTGGCCGTCTTTTTGGCAAAGGCCTTGCCGCCGATCTTGCGGGAAATCTCCCGCGTCAGGTTGGGCGTGCCTTCGGAAGGGGTCAGCTCCAGGGGAGCGGGCACTTGGGAATAGGCCGATGCGCAAAGCGCCAGGGCGGCAAGCAGAGTAAGGAGGCGTTTCATACTAGAGATAATCTTCGAAATAGGCGGTTACTTTGTTCATCAGGTGAATCCGGTTGCGGCCGGCCACATTGTGACGGGCGACGGGATAGGGGAAGTAGTGGACGGGAATGCCCAGGTCTATGCAGCGCTGGATAAAGCTGAGGCTGTGCTCCCATACCACGGTGTCGTCTATGGCTCCCTGAATGACAAGAAGGTGTCCCTTCAGGTTCTGGGCGTTCTCTACCAGAGAGGTCTTTTGGAAGCCCTCGGGGTTGGTCTCGGGCGTATCCATATACCGCTCTCCATACATGATTTCATACCATTTCCAGTCTATGACCGGGCCGCCGGCCACTCCCACCTGGAATACATCCGGGTAGTGGGTCATCAGGCTGATGGTCATAAAACCGCCGTAGCTCCAGCCGTGTACGCCGATGCGGTCGGCATCCACGTACGGCAGGCTGCGAAGCCAATTGATCCCCACCATCTGGTCTTCCATTTCGGCCTGGCCGCACTGGCGGTTGATGGCTTTCTCGTAGGCCGCACCGCGGTTGGAAGTGCCGCGGTTGTCCTGCACATAGACGATATAGCCTTTCTGGGCCATCACCATCTCCCACATCCGGATGCTGGCCAGCCAGCTGTCCTGTACCAGCTGGCTGTGGGGGCCGCCGTACACGTAAAGGATAACGGGATATTTCTTCAAAGGGTCAAAGTCCTTGGGATAGATGAGCCGATAGTAATTCTCATACAGCCCGTCGGCGCTGGGAACGGTGCCCAGTTCCACCCGGCAGGAATTCCAGCCCTCCAGAGGGTCTTCCAGCGTAGCCAGTTCCCGCTCCGTCTTTCCGTCGGCCGAACAGAGGCTGAGACGGCCGGGCAGGTTGAGGTGGGATACCTGGTCCAGGAACCACCGGTGGTCTTCGCTGAGGCTAACCTGGTGCCAGCCGCGGCCGCGGGTGAGCTGCACGGGCTTTCCCAGCCGGGCCTTTGCCACCGCATTCCTTTGCGGCAGCCGGACATCCACTCGGTACAGGTGGTTCTCCACGGGAGAATTCTGGGCCGATGTATAAAAGACGCTCTTGCCGTCATTAGACACGTATTCCACGTCGGCATCCACGGCCGTCAGGCGGCCGAGGGTGCCCAGTGTATCCACCAGGTAGAGGTTCTTGTAGCCGTCCCGGTTGTCGGTGCGGTAGAGGAAGACATCCGTTCGGCCCTCCAGGAAATGGATGGGGTCCTGGGGCTCTACCCAGGCCTCGTTGTCTTCCGTAAGGAGGGTTTTCACAAAGCGGCCATCGGCCACCCTGTACTGGTTCAACTTCATATGATGCTGGCTGCGGTCCAGCACCTGGGCAAACAGATACTTCCCGTCCGGGCTCCAGGAGAGGTTGGTGATGAAACGCTCTTCGGAGAAGTCCGTCACATCCATCCAGGTGGTGGTCTCCGTTTCAAAGTCGTAGACACCCACCTGCAACAGTTCGGAGTCCATTCCGTTCATCGGGTATTTGATAAGCTCCAGCTCACCGGTGCGGGTACGGATGTTCAGAAGCGGAAAGTCCGTCACGCGGGACTGGTCCTTCTTGTAATACGCCACTTTCTTTCCGTCCGGGCTCCAGAGATACCCTTGCGTGAAGCCGAATTCGTTTCTCATCATCGTGCCGCCGTACACGATGTTCCGGTCTTGGGAAACGCCGATCTCCACGGTTCGGCCGTCTTTTTCCCCGTAGAAGGAGTCTCCGTCCAGATAAACGCTGTAGCCGGCAGGGCTCACGTCTCCCTTGGGCGAGGAAGGCCGATGGAAAGTGTACGGCTCCAGGGCATCCGTATCCACAGAGCCCTGGAGCAGGGTGCGGTAGTCCTTGGACAGCATAAAGTGATCCTTGTCTATCCAGCGGACCAGGCCGCGGGCATAGCCTACGCCATTATACACGGCGTCTTCCATACTGAGGTCTTTTCCGGGATGGGGCTCCCGGGTGTCCAGGACATGGTTTTGCGCAAAAGCAAAAGTGCAGGCGAGAAATACGCCTGCAGATAAAATAGTTCGTCTCATATGTTATAGGAAAAACTCGTCTTGGGGAGTGGAGTGTTCCTGTGCCGGAACGGGCTCTTCCACCACCTTGTCCACGATGGCTTTTTCATAGCCTCTCCAGGGCAGGGCACCCTTGTACTCCTTGTAGTGCACCGTTACGCGGAGGCCCGTCATCTGGCGAAGCTTCTCGGCCACCTCCTTGTTGGAAACGGAGAACTTGAAGTTCTTGGACTGAACGGTTCCGGAGGCGTTTTTGCTGCCGTAGCCGGTGAGGATGATCTCACCCTCGTAGGTTTTGAAGAGATAACCCGTGTAGGTGAGGGAGTTGAGCTCTCCGGTCTTGGTGCCGTCGGAGAAAACCCAGCAGTATCTGAAGTAGAAGATTCCGGCCAATATGGCCACGATAACCAGGGTGATGATCCACCCTATTCCATTTCCGGGACGTGACATAGCTTGTTATTTTTTCTTGTTCTTGGGCGTATAATTCATTTTCACGGGCGTCCAGGCCAGCTCATCCTCTCCCACGTGCATCCGCACCAGGTAGTTGCCGGGTTCCGGGTTGTTCCTTTCGCTCATCGCTTCCAGGGTGAGGTAGTGCACTCCGTTGAAGTTTCGCTCATCCCAGGTGTGCACGTGGCCGCAGAAAACGGCGCTTACATTCCACTTTTCAAACTGGTCCAGCAGGAAGAAGGTCTCCTCGCGGGTGAAAGTGGAGGCGAACTCGAAGAACTGGGGCCGGAAGATGTTGGTGTGGGAGAATACGAAGGTATAGCGGTACATGGACTCCCCATCGGCATATTTCCCGTCCAGAACGCCCTGGTTGATCAGGTCTATCTGGGTTTTTCCCAGGGTGCCGCTGGCCGAATCCAGGAAGATGAGGTGGTCGAAGGCGATGTCTCCCTCCGGCAGGAAGTCTATGACATCGATCTCGTAGAAGGACGAGTAGAAGATGTTGGACCACAGGGCCCATCCGTTGTGGGTGATGTCGTGGTTTCCCACCACCGGGAAGAAGGGGAAGGTAATCTCGTCGTAGGTGACGGGACGGGGATGCTCGTCCTGGTTCAACTTGGAGACGTACTCGTACTCGTTGATCTGGGTATAGTACTTGGGAACATACCGCTTCTTGGCTTCCTTCAGGAGGGAATCCAGGGTGGAATAGTATTCCGCCTTGGTGTCTGCCAGGTCTCCCAGGTGGGCGTAAAAGAGGTCTTCATTCTCCAGGCCGATGGCCATCATCTCGTCCAGACGGCCGCTGTCCGTGGCGAGGTGGCTGTCTGCCCCCACGATGAAGGTGTAATCTCCAAATGCCATCAGAACGGTATGGTCGTCCATATGCTCCTTATAGAAGAGGTTGGACATTTTGACGCGGTCTTCCACGGCCGTTCCGGCCATCAGGATGCCCGCCGGGCTCACTTTTTCGCAGGCGGAGAGAACGGCCGCCGCCGCCAATATGCTTAGAATAAGAATCTTTTTCATACTACCAGATATAACGGAGTCCTACTTTCAGGGAGGTTTCGTAGCGGGTAGCCAGCTGGCTCAGACTGCCGGCCGGGCGCACGTTGAACTCTCCGTAGAGTTTCATAAGGGGCGTAAGGGTGGCGTGGAAGCGGATGCCCCAGTTGATGTTCCAGTTCTCGTAATAGAAGAGGTCGTAGTTGCGGATGTACAGGCCCAGGTTCCAGGGGTTGCTGCGCTCCCGGATGTTCACGCCCAGCCCGAAAGTCATCACCAGGGGTTCTGCGTAGCTGGCATCCGTAAACGACTTGTACTCTTTCTTGATGCCGGATTTGTGATAGCTCACAAAGCTCCAGCCCCAGCGGAGATCCACATAGGAGGTTTCCAGCAGGGCCGACAGGTTGATGATGGGTTCGCTAACCTTCCACTGGCCGTAGTAGTTGAAAAGGAAACGGCCGTCTATGTAGATGTTGGTTTTCTTCTTGATGGGAATGCGGTAGGTGCCCATGACATCGGCCGAATACACCCACTTCAGGAACTGCACCTGCTCACCGGCCGATATGCTCCAGCGCGGAGAAAAATGATAGGTATAAGTGGCGGCTTCCGAGAAGAAGGTGCCGGTGACCACGTTGAAACCGCCGGTGAGGAAGCCGCTGACCTCGTTGCGGTGCTCCCCGTCGAAATGACGGTAACCGCTGTAAACCTGGGCGCGGGAAACCGTCCCGGCCAGCAGGCCCAGCGAAATAGTCAGAATAGTCAGATTAAGTCTCATAAGACACAAAATTAGCAAAAAAAACCTATGCTTCAAACAGGGAAGCGAAGGAAGAACTGTCCAGCTGGTCAAAATAGGCCGATACGTCCAGCCCCGAGAGTTCCTGTACGCGTTTTCCCTTCAGGAGAAGGGCCAGTTCCCCGGCGGGCCGGTTGCCCAGGAAATCTCCCTGGAACGCCACTTCCGTCAGCACTCCGTGCCGAAGGCTGTAGAGCACTTCCACGGTGCCACAGGCGAATTTTTTCCGGCAGGCGTGGGTGGTTGCGGGCGAGTGGCCGTAGTTCCATTCCCAAGTGGAGAATTTCTCCCGGGCCTCTCTGTCTACCCGGGCCGTCTGCTCCTCCGTGAGGATGTATTCTCCGTCTCCGGCGGCCAGCTGCTCCTGCAGGGCGGCCCGGAAGGCATCCAGGGTGGGGAACTGGGGTAGATACTCCTTCAGGTTGGCCACACGGCTGTGGACGGAGGCGATGCCGGCTGCTTCCAGTTTGCTGCCCGGTACACGAAGGGCCTCTGTGAGAACGTCCAGGTCCACATCCCACATCAGGGTTCCGTGGATCATCATCCGGTCCTTGCTCAGGCGTTTGGCGTAGCCGGAGCATTTCCGCCCTTCCACCAGGATGTCGTTCCGGCCGGTTCTTTCGGCCGGTACCCCCAGCTGCCGAAGGGCCCCGGGCACAATCTCAAAGGCCTTTTCCATCCGGGAAACGGGCCCGGCGATGCTGTAGTTGAGGTTTCCCAGGTCGTGGTAGACGGCCCCGCCGCCCGTTACGCGCCGCGCCAGCACGATGCCTTTTTCCTTGAGGTAGGGGAGGTTGACTTCTGCATACGGGCTCTGGTTGAGGCCGATGATGACGGCCGGCGCATTCTGCCACAGGTAGAATACAGGGTCCGTGGCCCGCACCCCTTCCAGCACGAACTCGTCGAAGGCCATGTTCCAGTGGGGGTTGGTGCAAAAGTTGGTAAGAAATTTCATGGGACAAATGTACAAAAATTGTATCTTTGTGTTGACACGAACTGCCCATTAATTATCAACTATGACCATGAAAAAGTTCTTCATCCTGATGACGGGTCTGCTGCTGGCCTCTGGCGCGATGGCCCAGAACCCCGCCCACATTTCCCGTTATGCCGCCGCCAATGCGGCCCTGACTGCTCCCACCGGTCCCCGGGTGGTCCTGTTCGGGGATTCCATCACAGACGGCTGGCCAGACCAGAGGCCGGAGTTCTTTGCCTCCACGGGCTTTATCGGCCGGGGAATCGGCGGAGAAGAAACCGCCAATATGGTTCTCCGTTTCCGCCAGGATGTGATTGACATCCAGGCCTCCACCGTGGTCATCCTGGCCGGTATCAATGACATTGCCGTGAACCTGGGCGGCCCCTATGTGGAAGATGTAACCTATGCCAATATCCTCACGATGATAGACCTCTGCTGGCAGAACGGCATCCGTCCGGTTATCTGCAGCGTACTGCCTTCCTATCATTTCCGCTGGAGAGAGGAAGTGACGGACTGTTTTGAAAAGGTGTGCAGCCTCAATGCCCGCCTCAAGGCCTACTGCGATCGGCACGGGGTAACGTACGTAGACTACTGCTCCGTGCTGGCAGGGCCTGACGGCCGCGTCCGCGACGGCCTTACCTCAGACACGGTCCACCCCAATGCCACAGGCTATGCCCTGATGGAAAAACTCCTTCTGGAATCGCTTAAATAGTCTTCTGCATCGTTCTGCTGACGCCGGACCCGGTTCGTTAGTCTTGTGTCGCAGGTCCGTGGCCCTTGCGTCCCCGGTCCGTGTTTTATCGGTGGACCTGCGACGCTTTTCGGCCTTCTGTGCGCTCTGCCGTCCCCGGTCCCAGGGAAAAGTGCGGACCCGGGACGTAAAAGGCCCGGACCTGGGACGGAACTATTTCGGACCCGGGATGGAAAAGCCGAGGACCGGGGACGGGGGGTTGTTCCTTCCGGCAAAAAACAGTATTTTTGCAGACGGAAATGGACAAGTCCGGAATAAAGGTTTGTGTCGGCCTCTCGGGAGGCGTAGACTCTTCTGTTGCAGCGTATCTGCTGAAACAGGAGGGCTACGACGTGTTTGCCATGTTCATGCAGAACTGGCACGATGCAGACAGCACCCTTCACGGAGATTGCGAGTGGGAGGAAGACAAGTTTGTGGCCGAGATGGTGGCCCGCAAGATTGGCATTCCCTTCTATTTCGTGGACCTGTCCGGCCAGTATCGCCAGCGGGTGGTGGACTATATGTTCGATGAATATGCCAAAGGCCGCACGCCCAACCCGGACGTCCTGTGCAACCGGGAAATCAAGTTCGACGCCTTCTGGGAAGTGGCCCGCAAGTACGGGGCCGATTATGTAGCCACCGGCCACTACTGCCGGAAGGAATCCGTCATGCCCGACTCCGATCGGGCATCTCGTGTGTACCGGATCCTCGAGGGCACCGACCCCAACAAGGACCAGACGTACTTCCTGTGCCAGCTCAGCCAGGAACAACTGGCTACGGCCCTGTTTCCCATCGGCCATCTGACCAAGCCGGAAGTGCGGCGCATCGCCAAGGAGGCGGACCTCCCGTCGGCCGAAAAAAAGGACTCCCAGGGCATCTGCTTTGTGGGAAAGGTGGATCTTCCCACCTTCCTGAAGCAGAAACTGGCCTCGGTGGAAGGCGATGTGGTGGAGGTGTTTGACCCCTATTATGCAACGGATCCTCTGTACCAGTGGCAGCAGGAAACCCTTACCGGCCTTCTGAAAGAGGGCCAGACACTGGAGCGCACCGTGCACTATGCCCCGGAAGAGAAGGTGCTCACCACCGACGGAAAACCGCTGGGCGAGAGCCCCTACAGGGCCGATGCCGTGGCGGCACTCACCGATGCAGAACTGAACCACCTGGCGCTTCCCATTACCTATCAGATTGAGTTTGAGACGGAAACCTACCGTAGCGGGAAGCATCACATCAAGAAAACCCGTTACAAAGAGAACCCCTGCGGCCGCATAGTGGGCCGGCACGAGGGCGCTCAGTTCTATACCATCGGCCAGCGAAAGGGGCTGGGGATAGGAGGACACTCAGAACCGGTGTTCGTGATTGCCACGGACACGGAAGCCAACCGCATTTACGTTGGGGAAGGCCATCACCACAAAGGTCTGAGCCGGTTTTGCCTGCGGGTAGCCCCGGAGGAAATCCACTGGATCAGGACAGACCTGGCTATGCGGCCCGGAGAAATGCGCCGCTACCGCGTTCGCATCCGTTACCGCCAGCCCCTGCAAAGTGCCACCCTCCTGATGCGGGAGAGTGGCCTGTACATTCTTTTCGATGAGCCCCAGCGGGGCATCTCCCCCGGCCAGTTTGCCGTCTGGTACGACGGAGAGGAAATGCTGGGCAGCGGGGTAATCTAGTCCCCGTCCCCGGTCTTTCTGTCCCAGGTCCTCGGTGTTTCCGTCCCCGGTCCGCACTTTGCCCTGGGACCCGGGACGTTAGAACGCTCAGAAGGCCGAAAAGCGTCGCAGGTCTGCCGACAAATCACGGACCGGGGACGCAAGTGGCAATGACCGGGGACGGCAGAGTGCACAGAAAGCCAATTTTTCCGTATCTTTGCAGTCCTATGCCCAGTTACCTGCAAATAGAGAACATCTCCAAGAGTTACGGCCCCAAGGTGCTGTTCCAGCACATCGACTTCAACATCAACGAAGGCGACAAGGTGGCCCTGATCGCCCCCAACGGAACGGGAAAAACGTCCCTGCTGCGTATCCTGGCCGGGAAAGACTCCTCCGACAGCGGTGGCAAGGTACTCTTTCTCAAGGACATCCGCATTGCTTTCCTGGAGCAGGAGTATGCCTACGACCCTGAGAAGTCCGTCTTCCGGCAGGTGATGGATGCATCGGCCCAGTGGACAGCGCAGCTGGACCAGGACCACCTGTGGCAGTACGAACTGCGGGTGACGCAGTTGCTGGACCAGTTCGGCCTGAGTGGGGAGCGCCTGATGAAGGAACTTTCCGGGGGAGAGGTGAAGCGGGTGGCCCTTACGCAGATGCTGGCCTCCGAGGCCGATTTCTACATAATGGACGAGCCCACGAACCACCTGGACATAGACGCCATCGAGTTCCTGGAGAACCATCTCAAGCATAGCCGCTGCACCCTTTTTATGGTTACGCACGACCGCTATTTCCTGGACCGGGTGTGCAATACGGTCATGGAGATGGACCGCGGAAACATCTACATCTATCGCGGAGACTATATGAATTTCCTGGAAAAGCGCCAGGAACGCATAGACAATTACAATGCGGAAACCGAGCGGGTGCGCAACCTCTACCGCCGGGAGCTGGAGTGGATGCACGCCAGCCCCTGCGCCCGCACCGGCAAGGCCAAATACCGCAAGCAGGCCTTCTGGGACATCAAGGAAAGGGCCGATGACAGCTACGTGCAGAAGAAGGTGGACCTTTCCGAGACCAAGGCCGCCAGCACCTATCTGGGCAACAAGGTAATCAATTGCAAGGACGTGAGTTTCTGGTGGGAGCAGAAGTGTTACTTAAGGCACTTCAGCTACAATTTCCAGCGGTACGAACGGGTTGGCATCGTGGGCCGGAACGCCGCCGGAAAAACCACCTTCCTGAACCTGATAACCGGAGGCTGGAAGCCGGAGCTGGGCGGCACGCTGGAAGGCGTGATAGAACTGGGAGAATCCCTGAAAGTGGGCTATTACCACCAGAGCGGAATGCAGTTCAAGCCCGGCCAGACCGTACTGGAAACCGTCAATGACACCCATCTTCTGAGCCGCTTCCTCTTCACGCACGATATGCTGAATAACCCCGTGGAGCGCCTCTCCGGCGGGGAAAGGAGGAGACTGTACCTTTTGACCATCCTTTTGCAGCAGCCCAATTTCCTCATCCTGGACGAGCCCACCAACGACCTGGACATCGTCACCCTGGAAATCCTGGAAGAGTACCTGCTGGAGTACAAGGGCTCTCTTTTGATTGTCTCCCACGACCGTCATTTCCTGGACCGTCTGGTAGACCATCTTTTCGTCTTCTGCGGAGACGGTGTGGTGAAGGACTTCGTGGGCAATTACACAGAGTACAGAACCTTCATCAAGGACTACGAGGCTTCCCGGAAGGCCGATGAAAAGCCCTCGCAGGTTCAGGGAAAAGTGAAGACGGCTGCCCCTAAGAAACTCTCTTACAAGCAGCAGCAGGAATTGAAGGCGCTGGAGGAAAAACTCTCCTCCCTGGAGGCCGAAAAGGCCTCTCTGGAAGCGCAGCTTTCCGGCGGAGAACTGTCTATGGAGCAGCTGCAGGCCGCATCGGCCCGCTACGGCACCCTCCAGCAGGAGCTGGAAGAAGCCGAAATGCGCTGGCTGGAACTCTCGGAGTAATTACTCGTCTTTGGTGAGCTGGAGATAGCCGATGTAGCTGATATCGTCCCTGTTGCGGCTGTGCACCCGGATATCGGCCTTGGTGTTGTCGAAGACAATGATGGTATAGTCCAGGAGGTCTCCGTCTATGGAAGTGGACAGGGTGATGGTGCGGCGGTCTTTCTTGAAACCGCTGTCCTGGTATTCGCTGATGGTGCTTTCGAAGTTGAGGCCGCTGCCTCCGTCATAGGGGATGTTGCGGGCGTCTCCCACATAGGGAAGGTAGGAAACCAGCTTCTCTCCGTCCACCTTTACGCAGTAGCCGAAAGTGATGGCCCGGCCGCCTCCGCGAAGGGGATTCATATAGTCTACATTGATCTTGAAGGAACGAGAATCCAGGATGCTGTTCACCTGGCTGGTGATGCGGGCCTGCTGGAGTTTCTTTTCCTGGGGCGTCATTCTGGGGGTTCCGCAGCTGCCGATAAGGAGGCAGGCTGCTGCAACGGCAAAGATAAATCGTTTCATAAGCGGGGAGACTAGTGAAGGGTGAGACTGTCAAAGATGAAAGGAAGAAGATCGTCTACGCAGGCGAACTTGCGGATGCGCTTCGACCCCACCAGGATAATCTTCAGGGGCCGATTGTGTTTTTTCTGGTATTCGGCCATTACCTGGCGGCAGGAGCCGCAGGGGGAGGCGGGGCTTTCGCAAAGGACGCCGTGGTCTGAACCGGCAATGGCCAGGGTGTTGAAGGGAACGTCCGGGTAGTTGGCTCCGGCCCAGAACATGGCACTTCTCTCTGCGCAAAGGCCGGAAGGATAGGCGATATTTTCCTGGTTGGCGCCTTTTACCACCATACCATTGGCCAGCAACAGGGCCGCCCCCACCTGAAACTGGGAGTAGGGGGAGTAAGAGCCTTTCTGAGCCTCCAGGGCAGCCCTCACCAGCTCCTGGTCTTGGGCGCTCATCTGATCCGGAGAAGAAAACTCCTGGTAGTTGATGGTTATCTGTTTTTCTGCCATTTCGATAGTGTTAAGTGGTGTTAAGTTCCGAAAGATAAGAATAATAATTCGGAAATGCTAACACCCCAGGGTGGCCACCATCACGGCCTTGATGGTATGGAGGCGGTTTTCGGCCTCGTCAAAGACTATGCTGGCAGGGCCTTCAAACACTTCTTCGGTGACTTCTACACCGTCCAGGCCGAACTTCTCGTATACTTCGCGGCCCACCTTCGTTTCCAGGTTGTGGTAGGCCGGCAGGCAGTGCATAAACTTGCAGGCCGGGTTGCTGGTCTTTGCCATCAGGGCCGCATTCACCTGGTAAGGCTTCAGAAGGTCTATGCGCTCTTTCCATACTTCTGCGGGCTCTCCCATCGACACCCATACGTCCGTTATCACAAAATCGCAGCCTTTCACGCCGGCTTCCACATCGTCCGTGATGGTGATGCGCGCACCCGTCTCCCGGGCCACGGCCTGGCACTGGTCCACCAGCTCCTTGGCGGGCTGCAGGGCCTTGGGAGCCACGATCCTTACGTCCATTCCCATCTTGGCGCCTCCCACCAGCAGGGAATTGCCCATGTTGTAGCGGGCATCTCCCAGATAGGCGTAGGAAACCTCCCGGAGGGGTTTTCGGATGTGCTCCCGCATGGTGAGGAAATCGGCCAGGATCTGGGTGGGATGGAATTCGTTGGTAAGACCGTTCCAGACCGGAACCCCGGCATACTGGGCCAGTTCCTCCACGATGGACTGGCCGAAGCCGCGGTACTCGATGCCGTCGAACATCCGGCCCAGCACGCGGGCCGTATCCTTCATACTCTCCTTGGTGCCGATCTGGGAACCGGTGGGCCCCAGATAAGTGACGTGTGCGCCCTGGTCGTGGGCCGCCACTTCAAAGGAGCAGCGGGTGCGGGTAGACGTCTTTTCAAAGATCAGGGCTATGTTCTTGCCTTTGAGGCGGGGCTCTTCGGTGCCTTCTTTCTTGGCACGCTTCAGATCGGCCGCCAGATCAAGCAGGTACTCTATTTCTTCGGGCGTAAAGTCCAGCAGCTTCAGGAAACTGCGGTTTTTTAAGTTGCAAGTCATTGTGTTTATGTTGGTTATCAGTCTCTTCTTAGAGGAAGCGTAGAGCAGCGGAGAAGGCCGCCCATCTTGGAAATTTCTCGGTAAGGAACCGTTTCCACCGTCATCCCCCAGTTCTCCCTCAGGTGCTGGTTCAGGCGGGTGAAATGCTCTTCCGTCACCACGACGTCCGGAGCGATGGAGAAGACGTTGGTGTTCATCCAGTACATTTCTTCGGGGGTGATTTCGAAAACATTCTCCCGGCCGAAAATCTCCGTGAGGTGGTCTGCATCCCGGGGATTCATAAAGCCGTGCCGATAGATGATGGCCTTGTCTTCCCCCACGGGCATAAAGGTGCAGTCCAGGTGCAGGATGCCCGCGTACGGGTCTGTGTCACTCTTGAGAAGGTTCAGGGGCATAATCTGCCGATCGGGAAATATCATCTTCAGGTATTCTACGGCCAGGCGGTTGGTGCGGGCCGTCTTCACCTGCCGGTAGTCCGGAAAATCGTACTGGCCCAGGAAGATAAAGTCTTTGTACAGGATGACGTCTCCTCCTTCCACGTGCACGGCCTCCGGCAGGTTATAAATCTGCTTGTAGTGGATTTGCCGATAGATATCTTCGTATGCGTCAATCTCTTCCTGCCGGTCCGGGATGATGTTGGAGACGATGATCTTGTCGTCGATCACAAAGCCCACATCGCGGGAAAAAATCTGGTTGCAGTTTTCCACCAGCCGGGGACGGTACACCTTGACGTCGTACTTGTGGAGGATGGACTCAAAAGCGCTCATTTCCCGCACGATGTCCTGCTCCTCGGGGTATACTCCGTTGCTCACGGATTCGTAGGACTTGCTGTCGTAGGTTTGGTCCAGCGTAGGGGTGGGGCCGGAAGAGTAGGGCATTCCCAGCACTACTTCCCGCAGGCGCGCCGTTTCGGATTGGATATGAAGATGAATCGGGGTCATAGGATGCTAATTCTCGGCCGATTTGATTTTGGAATCGCAGTACCAGCAGCGGAGGGCTCCGGTGGGCGTGCGGCGGAACTTGTAGGGGGCGTGCTCGTTGTTGCAGATGCACTTGCGGTTGTTGCAGCGGAGCTCCGGATCGAAGACAGGCTGCTCCGTTTCGGGCATTCCGTGGGCGGGGTCGTTCTTCCACTCGTGGAGCTTCACGATGAGGGCCTCCCGGACAAACTTGCCGTTTTCCACCTGGCGGAAGTAGGCGGCGCGGGGGTCGCTGTCCACCTCGGTGAGGATTTCGTTCACACGCGGAAGCGGGTGCAGCACGGCCATCTTTTCCTTGGCCAGGGACATGCGGGCGGCATCCAGCACAAAGCTGTCCTTCACCCGGTCGAACTCGTCCTCGTCCAGGAAACGCTCTTTCTGCACGCGGGTCATATAGAGGACGTCCAGCTCCGGCATCACTTCCTCCATCGTGTCCACCTCGCGGTAGGGGATGCCCAGGCGGTCGCACACGTCGTGCTTGATGTAGCCCGGGAGCTTGAGCTCGTCCGGTGCAATCAGAATCACCTTGATGTCTTTGTACTGGCTCAGGGCCTTGATGAGGGAGTGGACGGTGCGGCCAAACTTGAGGTCTCCGCAGAAGCCGATGGTGATGCCGTCAATGTGCCCCAGTTCGCGTTTGATGGTGAGGAGGTCTGTCAGCGTCTGGGTGGGGTGGCTGTGAGAACCGTCTCCGGCGTTGATGATGGGGACGCGGGATACCTCGGTGGCATACAGCTGGGCGCCTTCGATGTGGTGACGCATGGCAATCACATCGGCAAAGCAGCCCACTACGCGGACCGTGTCCTGAACGGTTTCTCCCTTGCTCACAGAGGCGTTCTTGGCATCGGAAAAGCCCAGGACGTTGCCGCCCAGTTCCATCATGGCCGATGTAAAGCTGAGCCGGGTGCGGGTGCTGGGCTCGTAGAAGAGGGTGGCCAGCTTGCGGTGGGACATGCTGCCCTGGTAGCGTTCGGGGTGGGCGATGATGTCCTGTGCCAGGGAAATGATTTCGTCGGTCTCCTGCTTGGAGAGATCCATCGGGTCGATAAGGTGCTTCATGGGGTGTTCGTATTATTTTTGAATCCAGGTTTCGTCTGAAGGGTTGTCCCGGAAGGCCAGGATGCGTGCTTTCCACTCCGGGGCGATGCGGCCTTCCCCGGCTGCCACTTCTACCAGCACATCCAGGTTGCACAGGGAGTGGTTCTGGGTGTGGGCTGCTTCCAGCCGCTCCAGGCCCTTTTTCATCCCGTAGGTGAAGATGCTCACGATGCCAAGGACTTCCGCCCCGGCTTCGCGCAGGGCTTCCACGCATTCGATGGCGCTTCCGCCGGTGGAGATGAGGTCTTCCACCACCACCACTTTGGTGCCGGGCTCCAGTTTGCCCTCGATGCGGTTGGTGCGGCCGTGGCTCTTGGCCTCTCCCCGCACGTAGCCCATCGGAAGGTCCAGCAGGGTGGCCGTAATGGCGGCGTGGGCGATGCCGGCCGTGGAGGTGCCCATCAGCATCTCACACTGGGGATAATACTTTTTCACCAGTTCGGCCAGCCCGGCCTCTATCTGCTCCCGCACACGCGGGGCCGACAGGGTGAGGCGGTTGTCGCAGTAGATGGGGCTTTTGATGCCGCTGGCCCAGGTGAAGGGCTGCTGGGGGCGCAGGAAAACCGCGCCGATGGAAAGGAGTTCTTTCGCTATCTGACGTTCCATATTATACGAATTCTTGGATGCAACGCTTGTAGGCCGCCACGGGATCCTCTGCGGCGGTGATGGGTCTTCCCACCACAATGTAGTCCGAACCTATCTCCCGGGCGCGGGCGGGGGTGGTGATGCGCACCTGGTCGTCGGCCGCGGCATCGGCAAAGCGGATGCCGGGGGTGACGGTGAGGAAATCCTTTCCGCAGGCGGCTTTCACAAGGCCTGCCTCCAGGGGAGAGCAGACCACTCCGTCCAGGCCGGCTTCCCGGGCATTGGAGGCATATTTTTCAATGGTCTCGTTCATCGAAGGGCCGATGAGAAGCTCCCGGTGCAGGGTTTCCTCGGAGGTGGAGGTGAGCTGGGTGACGGCAATCAGGAGGGGACGGGTTCCGTCGGCCCGGGTAAGGCCCTCCACGGCTGCTTTCATCATTGCCACCGCTCCGGAGGCATGCACGTTCACCATGTCGATATCCAGGGCCGACAGCACCTGCATGGCTTTTTTCACGGTGTTGGGGATGTCGTGCAGTTTCAGGTCCAGAAAGATGCGGTGGCCGCGGGCCTTGATGTCCCGCACAATCTGCGGACCGGCGCCGTAGAACAGCTCCATTCCAATTTTGACAAAGGGTTTGCGGCCGCCCTCGAAGCGGTCCAGAAAGGCCAGGGTGGTTTCCCGGTCGGGGAAGTCGCAGGCTATGATGACGTCTCGTCTGTTCATACGGTTTCGATGATCTCTTGTAAGGTGCTGATATTCAGCTCTTCCATTACGGAAGAAAGTTCGCTTATGATTTCCGGGCAGGCGAAGGGGTTGCGAAGGTTTTCGGCCCCCACCTGGACGGCCGTAGCCCCGGCCATCATCATTTCCACCACCTCCCGGGCGCTGGTGACTCCGCCGCAGCCCATCACCGGGATGTGGCAGGCGTGGGCCACCTGGTATACCATCCGGAGGGCGATGGGAAAGATGGCGCTGCCGGAGAAGCCGCCCATCGTATTGGCGAGGACGGGTTTGCGGCGGGCGATGTCTATCCTCATCCCCAGGAAGGTATTGACCAGGGTGAGACCGTCCGCCCCGGCATCCTCGCAGGCGCGGGCTATCTCCACGATGTCTGTCACGTTGGGACTCAGTTTGATGAAGACGGGCTTGCGGTGGCAGGCTTCCTTGACGGTCGATGTCACCTGCGCCGCCGCTGCAGCGGAGGTCCCGAAGGCCAGGCCGCCGCCGTGCACGTTGGGGCAGGAGATATTGACTTCGATCAGGTTGATTCCTTCACACTCATCGGCCCGGGTGCAGCATTCGCGGTATTCTTCCACCGAGAAGCCGCTGATATTGGCTATGATGCAGCCGTCGTACAGGCGGCGCAGCGCGGGTACTTTTTCGTTGACCAGCACGTCTATGCCGGGGTTTTGCAGGCCCACGGAATTGATCATTCCGGCCGTGCAGTCTGCGATGCGGGGAACGGGATTGCCGTAGCGGGCTTCCCGCGTGCTGCCCTTGAGGGAGATGCCTCCCAGCACGTTCAGATCCATGGCAGCGGCCATTTCCAGGCCGAAGCCGAAGGTGCCGCTGGCGGGGATTACCGGGTTTTTCAGGCTTAAGCCGCAGAGCGAAACAGAAAGGTCTTTTACCATAGAATCTCCTCCTTTTTGAATACCGGTCCGTCCTTGCAGACGCGCCGGGGACCACCCGCTGTCTGGATGCTGCAGCCGTAGCAGAAGCCGGCGCCGCAGCCCATCCTCTCTTCCAGCGAGGCCTCCCCGGGGCCTTCCAATTGCTGGCAGACGGCTTTCATCATCACCATCGGCCCGCAGGTGTAGAAATAATCGTAAGCGGGCTTCAGGGCCTTCAGGGCATCCGTCACGAAGCCCTTCACGCCCGCGGAGCCATCCAGGGTGGTGAGGGTTACGCTGCCGCAGAGGGTTTCGAATTCCTCTTGCAGGACTATTTCATCGGCCTTGTTAAAACCCAGGATCACGGTTGCTTCCTTGCCCTCTTTTCTCAGCTCTTTCGCCAGAAGATACAGCGGCGCGGCGCCAAGGCCGCCTCCCACCAGAAGGGCTTTTCCCTGGCAGGCCGACGCGTCGAAGCCTTTCCCAAGGCCTGTGAGAACGCTCAGGGATGCTCCCACGGGAAGGGTGCTGAGCGCACGGGTCCCTTCTCCCACGGTTTTGTAAAGGAGGGTGAAGCCTTCCGGCGATGTGTCACAAACCGAGAAGGGACGGCGAAGGTAATAGCCCGGGATGTCCAGGTGCACAAACTCTCCTTCTACGGGGCCGGGTCCGCTCAGAACCAGCCGGTAGGTACCGGCTGCCACCAGGCGGTTTTCCTTGAGGGTATAAAGCTTTTTATCCATCTTGCTCTGCCTTGTATACGGCTATTCCGTCTTTCCGGGTTTCCAGGATGCGGCCGTACACCTCCCATCCGTCAAAGGGGGTGGCGTGGCCCATGGAGGCAAACCGGGTGCTGTCTATGATATAGGGGGTGTCCAGATCTACGAAGACGCGGTCCTTCGGGGCCTCGGGCAGGCCGAAGATGCGGCGGGGAGCCAGGGAAAGGGCTTCCACCACCCTTTCCAGGGGCACGCGGCCGGTTTTGACCAGCTTGGTATAGAGGACCGGGAAAGCGGTTTCCAGCCCTACGATGCCCATGGCGCTGCCCTTCAGGCCGCGGGATTTTTCTTCGGCCGAATGGGGCGCGTGGTCTGTGGCGATGGCGTCGATGGTGCCGTCCAGAAGGCCCTGAATGAGGGCTTCGCGGTCTTCGGCGCTTCGAAGCGGAGGATTCATCTTGAAGCGGCCTTCCTCCCGGAGGTCTTCGTCGCAGAGCACCAGATAGTGGGGGCCGGTCTCGCAGGTGACGCGGACTCCGCGGGCCTTGGCCTGCCGGATCAGTTCCACGCTTTCTTTGGTGGAAATATGGCACACGTGGTAGCGGCAGCCGGTTTTTTCGCAGAGCCTCAGGTCCCTTTCAATCTGGCCCCATTCGCTCTGGGAGCAGATGCCCTTGTGGCCATGCTCACGGCAGTATTTCCCCTCGTGGATATATCCTCCGTGCAGGAGGGTGTTGTCTTCGCAGTGGGCGGCCAGGATTACGCCTTCGCGGGCGGCGGCTTCCATGGCCTTCAGCATCATTTCTTCACTCTGGACGCCGCTGCCGTCGTCCGAGAAGGCCACACAGTGGCCTTTGAGGGCCTTGAAATCTACCAGCTCCTTTCCTTTCCGCTCCCGGGTGATGGAGCAGTAGGGGAGGACGGTGATGACGGCGTCTTTGTCAATGGCGGCCTGCTCCAGGGCCAGATGCTCCGGGCAGTCCGGCACCGGGTCCAGGTTGGGCATCGCGCAAACCAGGGTGTAACCCCCTCTTGCCGCGGCCATGGACCCGGTCCGGATGGTCTCTTTCCAGGTCTGTCCCGGTTCGCGGAAGTGTACGTGTATGTCACAAAAAGCGGGTAACTCTCTCATAGGTGCAAAAAAAAGACAACCATAAATGGCTGCCTATAGATTACAGATTATATGATGCTTTTGTTCATTGTGCTACTTGTTTAGGCAAAGGTAGCGTTTTGTGCGGAATATTCAAAAAATAATTGGATTATTTCCTGCATTCCGGGCACACGCCCTTGAGCAGATAGCTCCGGGTTTCCACCTCATATCCCTGCGGGGCTTTCACCGTGGGGATGGGCGTATCCTCCAGGCAGAAGGTACGGCGGCAGCGGGTGCAGTAGAAATGCACGTGCAGATCGTCGTCCTCTCCGTGGTGATGGCTGTGGCAGAGCTCGTACCGGACGCCTTCTCCGGCATCTTCCAGCACGTGCACCAGGTGGGCCTCCTTAAACGTTCCCAGCGTACGGAAAATGGCGCTTTTGTCCAGGGTTTCCAGCTGGGTTTCCAGTTCCATCAGGGAAAGCGGACGACCGGCATCGGCCAGCGCCCGGGCCACCAGAATGCGGTTGGGCGTCACTTTTACTCCGTGTTCCTCCAGCAGATGTTCCATTACAGGAGCTCCTCCAGCAGCTCTTTGCAGTGACCCGGCAGGATGATGTGATGGTTGCCGATGGGATCGGTGAGGAAGTAGCGGGCGTCCTCCGGGCTCAGTTTCAGCACCACCTGCGTGCGGCAGAGATGGTCTTCGTACTGGTTCTCCAGCAGTTCCCCCTCGGCCGCAAAGTAGCGGTCCAGCTTCCCGGAAACCTTGAAAACCGTTACCGGGCCCACGGGCAGGTTGCCGTGGATGCCTACGCCTATGCCGGATTCGAAGTGGGTGTCGTACTGCCAGTCTGTTACCATATTGAAAGGCACGGTGCAGTGGGCAAAAAGCATCTGCCCGGTTTGCACATCTATGCGGGCCGGATTGGCCTGGAAACCCGTGCAGCCCGTAAGCGCCTGCGCTATGAGCATAGACAGGAGGGCGGGCACATCTCCCTCGCAGGCGGCCGGAATGCCGTCTGCATTGAAGGAGGCCAGGGCCAGGCAGCCGGTATTGCCGACAGAGGTAAGAAGATCGAAGCAGCGAAGGGTGAAAGCCCCCAGCTGGTAGCGCTTTACCAGCACCTCCAGGGCGTGATAAATCTGCGTGGCGCCGGGATAGGCCTTTCTTACCTGATCGGCCATCGGCTCCTCTGCCGGGGCCGGATTGGACGGGGCCTTGGCAATTTCCTGCAGCAGTTCCTCCATAGGAACTTCCACCAGCCTGACGCCCAGTCTGTCGGCCAGGGCCACAGGGTCTGCATGGCTGGAAATGAGCCAGTCTGAAGGCTGGCCGATGACGCCGAGGCGCATTCCCTGCAGCCGCTCGCGGGCGGCCGCAACGGTTTCCAATGCCTTCACACGCTTTTGGAGATAGTCGGCCGGGCCGTGCAAAACTTCTCCCTTCAGTCCCTGCTGCCGCAGGTAGGAAAGGATTTCCAGGGAAGCCGCCAGTGAGTTGGACTGGCCGGAGGTGAGGAGGTAATACCGCTCGATGCCCCTTGCCAGCATCTCCGGCAGAAGGTTCTTGAAGATGCCCTCGGCCCCGCCGGTTCTCACGTAGATCAGCTCCAGCGAATGGGTTCCGAAATCCTTGAAATCGGGCCCCTTGAACTCAAAATTCCCCTCCGGGAATACGCCACTGAGGAACTGATCGCTGATTTTACGGACCGACTGCTCATCGTGCAGGCCGGAAGTGATGGTATATACTGCTGTCATAGGATGTGGTTACAAAAAAAGGGAAAGCACCTTATATCGCACCGCTACAACCTCCTACCCTTGCTACGTTCCCGTCCTGGGGGAGTTCAGAGGGAGCTGGTCGTATAAGACTTTCCCACTGCAAAGGTATAAAAAACTTTTGAAATACGAAACCCTCCCGTCCATCTGTCCATCTCCGTGTGCAGGGAAGGGCTTTGGTGCACACCGACAGGCAAAAAGTGCGTCTCCGTGTGCACAGGAGGGCTCTGGTGCACACCGAGGGGCGAAAGGCTCAAGGGCGTGTGCCCAGAATGTGCCGGATAACCAGTCCGGCCAGGGTGAAGCCGAAAATGCCGGTGATGTGGACGAAGGTGCCGTTGGCGACGGCCTTCCCGGGACCGGGATCCTGCTCCGGGCCCAGGTTGGGCAGAACCTCCTCGTCGTAAACAGCCAGGATGGGCTTGGAGGGAAGTGTGTTTTCCCGACGCATCTTTTTGCGCAATGCCGCCCCCAGCGGACAGCCCCGGACGCTGAAGAATTCGGCCACCCGTACCTTCGTAGGGTCTGTTTTGCAGGCGGCGCCCAGGGAACAGAACACCTCGGCCGGGGTGGCCGATGCTTCCAGCAGCAGGTTCATCTTGTCCGTGAGCGAATCGATGGCGTCGATGATGATATCGTACCCGCCCAGACCAAAATCCCGGCCCTTTTCATAGCGCTCCTGCAGGGCTGTGATATCGGCCGAAGGGTTGATCTCCAGCAGGCGTTTTCTAAGCACTTCCACCTTGGGCTGGCCCACGGTAGCCGTGGTGGCAGGCAGTTGCCGGTTGATGTTGGTAACGTCCACATCGTCCGGGTCTACCATCGTAAGATGGCCGATTCCGCTTCGGATCAGCGCTTCTGCGCACCAGCTGCCCACCCCGCCCGTTCCGAAGAGGATGACGCGGGCGGCCTGGAGCCTGGAGAGCCCTTCGGCCCCCACCAGACGTTCCGTGCGGGCGAAGAGGCCGTTCATCGTTTGGCGAAAATTTCAAAGGATTCCGGAAGGGGAGAAGTGCAGCGCACCATCTTGCCGGAGAATGGGTTGCGGAAAACCAGCGTGTGGGCGTGGAGGGCCAGGCGCTTGATGGGGTCTGTCTGGGCTCCGTATTTCTCGTCGCCGGCTACCGGACAGCCCAGCGTGGCGGAATGCACGCGGATCTGGTTCTTGCGGCCGGTCTCCAGGGAGAACTCCACCTGGGAGTAACGACGGCTGGTGCTTAGGACGCGGTAGTGCGTGATGGCCAGCTGACCGTCCTTGACTTCCGTGTCGAAGGAATTCATCTTGAGGGATTTGGTGTTCTCCACCAGCCAGCTCTGGATGGCGCCCTGTTCTTTTTCCAAATGGCCTTCCAGCCAGGCTACATATTTTCTTTCGGCCACCAGATCCTTCCATTTGCTCTGGAGGATGTCCTTGGCGCGCTCGTTCTTGGCGAAGACCATGGCTCCGGAAGTTCCCTTGTCCAGGCGGTGCACAATCCAGACTTTGGCGTTGGAGCGGTCCGGCTGCCGGCCGGAGATGAGGTCTTCCTTGCGCTGCATCCGGGCGTTTACCTTGATATAGGCATTCAGGAGGGAATACAGGGTTTTCCTTTCCTTGCCGGTGGCTACGGACAGCATCCCGGAGGGCTTGTCTACCACTATATAATTATCGTCTTCAAAGAGAATCTGCACGCCCGCTTTGATCACCTGGTCCCGGGCATCGGAACGGGTGGCACGGGCAATGGAGATGCCCTTGGGGAGAACCGTAATCCTGTCCCCTTTTTTCAGGGGCAGGTCAAAAGCCGTCTGGCTTTCCCCGTTGACCAGCACCTGGCCTTTGGACAGGAGGTTTTTCACCCCGGTTTTGGACTGGCCGGGGAACAGTTCAAACAGATAGGGCAGCAGGGAGCCTTCGTGGGCCACCTTGAAGTTTTGTCCGGTCATAATTCTTCTAGGAGGGGATGTAATTCCTTGGGAAGGAGTTTCATGAAATAATCCAGTTTGCCGTGGGGAATGATAATGGTTTCCAGGCTTTCGCAGTCGTCGAAAGCATCTTCCCCGATGGCCTCCAGGGCCTTGTTCAGCTTAATCTGGTACAGATTGATGCAGCCCTGAAAAGCTCCGGGGCCGATGACACGGGTTCCCGCCGGGAGGGTGATTTTTTCCAGCTGCCAGCAGTCTGCAAAGGCCGAAGGGCCGATGGACAGCAGCCCCGTCGGGAGCTTGATTTTCACAAGGTCCCCGCATTCGCAGAAGGCGGCAGCACCTATGTGGGTGATGGAAGCGGGGAGAGATATCTTCTCCAGGTAGGAAGAACGCTCGTCCAGGGGAATCTCTTCCCCTATCTTTCGGCCCGCCATATAATCCTGGAAGGCGAAGGCTTCGTCGCAGATGACCTCGCAGCCCTCCCGGACGGTGATTTCGGAGGGAAAGTTTTCTGCGTCCAGAAGGCGTTTGCCATCGGCCGAATAGCTTACACAATTGTCGCCGTCCCAAATGTCCCTGTCAAGCTCTTCCCGGGAAGCAGCTGTGGGGACGGCCAGGATTTCTTCCAAGGTCATCATCAGAAGGTCTTAACGAAATCGATGTCCTTTTTGAGCATGATCTTGGGCTCCATATGGGACACCTTCTGGAAAAGTTTGAACTGATAGGCAGGAGAGAGGTATACCTTGTTCTCGTTTTTCCCCTTGCGCCACCATTTGTAAAAGGCGATGGGATCTGTGTCGTAGGGGATGCGGGCTTCAATTTCCGAGGGGAAACCGGGGAAATCTATCATCATCTTGAGTCCGGTGATGCGCTTGTAGTACTCGTAATCTGCTCTTCTGAGCTTGGAAACGAGGGGGGCGAAGACTTCCATCTGGTCCACCTGAAGGACTTTTTCCTTAACAATCATTCTGTGAATGCGCACAGGGTCCTGGTGGAGCCAGTCGGAAACTTTCAATGTCACCGGACCGTTTTCGCAGTCCAGTGTGAGCATATCCGAAGAGAAGTAAATCTTTTCGCTGTCTAAAGGAAAGTTTTCCATAAAAATCGCCTTCATCTGCAAATATATGAAAAAAATTCCTTTTTTCGCTGAAATTTTTTAACTTTGGGATTGGAATTGCTACAAAAACCACTTAATATTACTTACACTATGGCTTACAAAATCATTGACATTCAGGGCGTCGGCCCCGTTTATGCCGAAAAACTCGTTGCCGTGGGCATCGAAACCGTAGATCAGCTGCTCAAGGAAGGCGCCAGCCCCAAGGGCCGCAAGGCTCTGGAAGAGAAGACCGGAATCCGCGGAGATCTCATCCTCACCTGGGTTAATCACGCAGATCTTTTCCGCATCAAGGGCGTAGGTCCCCAGTTCTCCGAACTGCTGGAAGCCGCCGGCGTGGACACGGTGAAGGAACTTCGCACCCGCAACGCTGCCAACCTGGCTGCCAAGATGCTGGAGGTTAACGAGGCCAAGCACCTTTGCAAGCGCACTCCCGTGGAGAAGGAAATCGCCAAGTACATCGAGCTGGCCCAGAAACTGGAGCCCGTCGTCACTTACTAATCTTTATTCAGAGATGGAGTAAGCCGGCCCCTCGAGGCCGGCTTACTTGTTTATTCCGCGTTTTCGTAGCCAAAATAGTATCCTTTCTTTGCGGTGGGAACACCGTCCTTCATCCAGGAGGGCTGCGGCGCGCCCTTCAGGTAATAGTCGAAGAACTGCTGCAGGCGGATGGAAAGGTCTTTCCGGTTGCGGCGTTGCTTGAGGTTGTGGGCCTCGTCGTTGTATTCCAGCAGCCAGGCCGGTTTTCCAAGGCGCCTCAGTCCCATAAACATCTCTATGCCCTGGTACCACGGGACGGCGCCATCGGCATCGTTGTGCATGATGAGGACAGGCGTAGTCACCTCGGGCAGGCGGTACAGGGGAGAGTTCTCCACGTACAGCTGCCAGCCGTTCCAGAGGTTGCGGCCGATGCGGCTCTGCCCCTGCTCGTACTGGCCCTGCCGGCTGTTGCCGGATTCCCAGCGGATGCCGCCGAAGGCCGATGTCATATTGCTCACGGGCGCTCCTGCGCCGGCGGCCTTGAACATGCCCGTGCGGGTGATCAGGTAGGCCACCTGGTAACCGCCCCAGCTCTGACCCTGGATGGCCATGTTCTCCTTGTCGATCCAGGGGAAACGGGTGAGGCTTTCGGCCCCGCTCACGATGCAGTTCACGGCCGATTCTCCCGGCAGGCCGCGTGTGTACACGATGTCCGGAACAAACACCACATATCCGCGCGAGACGAAGAAGGGGATGTTGATGATGGACCACATAGGCTGCACCGCGTAGTGGGTATAGAGGTTCTCGGAATTCTTCTCGTAGAAATAGATCATCACCGGATACTTCTTGTTTTCGTCAAAGTCTTCCGGCTTGTACAGCAGGCCGTCCAGGGCCGTTCCGTCATAGGCCGTCCAGTGATAAAGCTCTACCGTTCCCCAGTTGTATCCGCTCTTCTGGGGGTTGATGGCCGACAGCTTCTTCTCGGCCTTCCCCAGGGAGGTGGAGTAGTAGACGTCCATCGGATCCTGGAAATTGCCCTTGGTGTATGCGTAGACATCGGCCTTGCGGGCTTTCTGCACGCTGGCCCAGGTGAAGCCGCCGCGAACCACGGTGCGGAAACTCTTGAGGGGATTGTCCACTTTCACGCTGGCCAGGCCGTTTTCCTTGGTGGCGTTGTCGAACAGGCTCAGAAGAAGGGTTTCGGACGGGCCGATGTGGCGCTCTTCCTCCCGGTCCTTCAGGTTGAGGTAGCGGTAGGTGATGCCGTTTTCCCGGCCCTGGGTGAGGCGGACAGGGGCGCTGCCATCCGTGGGCATCTTCCAGATGTCGTAGCGGTCGTACAGGAGGAGGGCGCTGTCACCTTCCAGCCAGCCGGCCATTCCGTAGGCGTCCGGGCGGGTGGGGTGATCGTCCTCTTCCTCCCAGAAAGTGACGCCGGCATCCAGGGTGCGGAATTGGGCCGATGCGATGTCGTAGAGGTTCCAGGTGAGGGTGTTGTAGTCCCACCAGAGGATGTGCCGGGCCAGAGGGGAAAGGACCACGCTGGAGAGCGGGCCCGTGGCAATCTCTTTTTCTCCGGCCGGGCCCTGCAGAAGAATCTGCACGGCGGGCTGGTAGGTCCACTGGGTTTCTACGGGATCCAGGGTTTTCACCTTCAGGTTATAGGATGAGTCTCCCCGGTCTCCCTGCGAGAAGCGGGTGAACTTGCTGTCGTTGAAAAGCTTCAGGCTTCCTCCGGGGAGCACTTCGGCCGGGAAGGTGCGGGCGGCATCGCGGGACAGATTGACTTTCTGTGCCGGGGGAATCTCCGGGGCGTTCCACGTCCAGATGTCCAGCCCCGGGGTTTCGAAGGGCACCAGGGAGGTATCCTTCGGCGGAACCAGCTCCTGCACGCCCACGAAGATGCGATGGCCGTCGTGGCTGAACCAGCCGTAGCTCTTTTCGGTGATGCCCCAGCCGGCGGGGATGCCGGCGGCATCGGCCGATACCAGCCGGGTCAGTTTCCCGTCGGCATAGCGGTACAGACTGCCGTGCTTGCTGCCGCTGGAGAGGGTATCCGGGGCGCTCACCACCAGGAAGGAGGTGCCGTCTTCGTTAAAACGCGGGGCACCGTGCCAGGCGGTGGTATCTCCGAAGAAGGTTGCCTTGCCGTCGGCAAGGGTATAGAGGCCGGCTTCGGTCTTGAACTTGCCGTGCTGGCGCACCAGGGCCAGCTCCCGGCCGTCTTTGGAGAAGACGTACTCCTTGATGTTCCGAAGGGTGTCCAGGTGGCCGTCGGCAAAGTGATAGACGGCTACGGGACCGCCCTTGTCTTTCTTCTTGCGCTCTTTCTTGGGAATGAAGGTGGTGTCGGCCGTGGAGAAGGCGAAGGCCTCTACGGCGTGTTTTCCCATCTTGTAACCTTTGACACCGGGGAATTTGGTGATTTCTCCGCTGGCGAGGTTGATCACGGCTAGGGAGTCCTTGGGCATGTCGTCGGCCTTTTTCTTGTCGATTTTGGCCCGGCGGGTCTTTTGGAATTCGGGCTTGATCAGGCAGACGGCGAAGCGGCTGTTGTCCAGGATGCGGGCATTGTAGCCTCTCGGAATGAGGATTTCCCGGCCTTTCTTGCCGAAAGAGCGGATGGTGAGGGTTCCGTCTCCCTCCTGGGGATTCACTTCGTAGGCGATGACGCTTCCGTCGGGGGAGAGGGAAGTGCTACCAACACTCTGCCAACTGTCGAACACGCTGTGGTCCAGCGGTTTTTTCTGGGCCTGCAGACTCAGGGTGGCGGCCACAAGGGCTGCGGTTACAAGAAATCGTTTCATGCCGCTAATATATATATTTCTTTTCGTTTTAAAAAAATTGTGAAAAGGTATTGCAGAATCAAAATTTGTTTGTACAACTTGGTGCGGTAGTTCAGTCGGTTTAGAATACCGGCCTGTCACGCCGGGGGTCGCGAGTTCGAGCCTCGTCCGCACCGCAAAGCCTCTTAAGTCCTGCTAATCAGCAACTTAGGAGGCTTTGTTTTTGCCTTTTTGGACCGTTTTCTGGTCCCAAAACACCCCAAAAACAGCTCCTAAAACTGTAAAAAAGTGTTAAAAACTGTTAATTTTTGTAAAAAAACTTGCGAAAAACTTGCGAAAACAGGCCCGCGCAAGTCTATTTCGGGGGTTTTAGGAGCTATTATTTATGGCAAAAATCACCTATTTCCTTGACACGCGCAAGGCAAATGCAGAGGGCAAATACCCTCTCGTTCTCAACGTCGGACACAAAACCAGGACGGTGAGAATTCCTTCGGGCCACCATCTAACAGAGGAAGAGTGGAAGCAGATTTATTCTTCCATCAGAAATGATAAGCCATGCAATTGGAACAGGCAGACAGAAGATATTTCCGCATTAAAAGCCACCTATGATCTCGCCCTAAATCGGCTTGACAGGGAGGATAATATCTCTGAAATGAGCGTGCTTGAACTCCGTGACCGTCTTGTTGAGTCTGTCACAGGGACCTCGACAACCAAGCAGAAGGAGGCCAGAAAGAAAGAGGCTATAGCAAAGAAGAATTACTTTATCCCTTACTACCGCAGGTTTATGGAAAGCCGTGAGACTGCCGGGACGCGGGAGATTTACAACAGAACCCTCAAGAAGATTCTAGAGTATGATGCAGCGGCGGAAAAGCTCTCTTTTGATGCTATTGACAAGGACTGGCTCACCGGTTTTGACGGCCACCTCAAGAGCACTACCAGCGCCAACATCCGCAATATGCATTTCCGGAACATCCGAGCCGTGTTTAATAGCGCTCTCGATGATGATATCACTAATAACGATCCGTTCCGCAAGTTCAAGCTGCCCAAACTCGAAGAGACCAGAAAACGTTCTCTCACAGCGGAACAGGTTCGCCAGCTAAAGGATTATCCCTGCGAGGAATGGCAAGAGGAATACCGGGACCTATTTATGTTGCAGTTCTATTTGATTGGCATCAACCTGGTAGACCTACTCACTGCTATGCCGGAAGATATTGTGGATGGGCGTTTCGAGTATCGCCGTGACAAAACACACAAGCTATACTCCATTAAGATTGTTCCGGAGGCTATGGCCATTATTAAAAAGTACCGGGGAAAGAAGTATCTCCTCTCCCCGATGGACAGGTATACCAATCACAAGAACTACATCCAGCATATGAACCGTGCGCTGCAGAAGATTGGCCTGCATTACACCACTTCTCAGGAAAAGAAGGGAAAAGCCTTGTTCCCGGATCTAACCACATACTGGTCTAGACATAGTTGGGCTACTATCGCGTCTTCGCTGGATATTTCTATGGAACTGATTGGCCGCGCTATGGGCCACTCCTGGGTGAACAAGACCATCACTTCCGTCTATATCGACTTTGATATGAAGAAGGTGGATGAAGCAAACCGGAAGGTTATTGATGCAGTGTTGGGCAAGTGCCCCAAGAAAAAGGGCCATCCTAAGAAGGCCCAATCTTAATTAGCAATTTTGTTATAGCAGCGCCGTATGTCACTCCCATAGACATACGGCCTGTTTGAATAGTGGTACCTGCGAGGAATGATCCACCCCAGTTTAATCAGTTTATACAGGTGTGGACGGGATACGCCAAGGATTTTGGCGGCGGCAGAGATGGAGTATCGGCCCGTCTCGGAGATGGGCGGCAATTCGGCAACCATAATACCTATCTCCCCATTCCCAGGCCG
>ONWU01000007.1 GCA_900321655.1 uncultured Bacteroidales bacterium | reverse complement strand
GCTTCCTGGCGCAAGTTCTCGCTGGGTGAGGACGAGGGGTACACCGTCCTGTCCAAATACGTGGGAGACTTGAAAGGAGGGTACCGTACCCTGGGTGTGGCACCGTCGTTTGAGTTTTTCCCGGCCGATAACCTGAGTGTAGTGGCCCGTTTCGAATACTCCCGTCTGGGCGTAGACCTGGATAACGCCTCGCTTAAGTTGTCGGAAGACCTGGGAGTGAATATCAGCGGACAGCACTACAAACGGCAGTCTTATGCCTTGGCTGCGGGGGTGCGATATTATGTCCCTTTTATGGGCAGCCGTATTTTCGGCTGGTTTGTGGAGGGGGCGCTGAACGGGGGGTATGTCCAGAGTATGCTGTATGAGTTTGACGGAGACCTTAAGCAGGGCACCTACAACAGCAACTGGAAATTGGCCCTGCGGGTAGACCCCGGCATCTGTTTCTTCGTACACGAAAATTTCGATTTCGAAGTGTCCGTGGGCCTGCTGGACCTTACTTGGAAGCTCACCCGCCAGAACGTGAACCAGGTGAAAGACAGCTCCGGAAGCAGCCTGGGAACAGGACTGAACATTGATTTATTGGCCATCCGTTTTGGCGCGCATTTCTACCTATGGTAAAACGCCGGATACTCATAGCCCTCTGCGCCGTGCTGGCCGCCGGCTGTGTTTTTCCCAACGACCTGGATTACCCCCGGGTGGTGGGGAACATCGTGTCGCTGGAACTGGACGGGGCCAAGGAAGTGCGCATCGACGCCGCCTCCCGCCAAGTATCCATTGTCCTGGAAGAATGGGCCGATATAAACCACGTGACGGTGAAAGAGTGCACCCTCTCGGAGGGGGCTACCTGCGAGGAGATTGGGGAGTGGCTGGATTTGAGCGCCCCCTTGAAAGCGGTGCTGCATACCTATCAGGACTATGAATGGACCTTGACGGCCACCCAACCCATTGAGCGCTATGTGCACTGTACAGGACAGGCCCGGGATGCCCAGTTCAACCTGGAGACGCGGAGCGTGTATGTGTATCTTCCAGACACCCGGCCGCTTTCCCAGGTGACGTTTGAAGCTATGAAACTGGAGCCGGAAGGCTCCCGTATTGTGAGCACAACGGGTTATGAAAGTGACCTGCAGCATCTTACCCTTGCTACCCGGGCTGTTTCTTTTCCCCTCACCTTGGACTGCGTCATGGAGCGGAGTTTTTTCGTGGAATGGAAGGACGAGGTGATAGAGTGGCATCTGAAAGCCTTGCAGTTGAAAGTGAGCACGGCCGTCAGCGAAGTGGACGCCCATTGCTATTCCGCCCGTGTCCGTGGTATCTTTGCTTCCGGCGGGAGCTCCGTGACGGTAGAATACAAAAAGGCTGAAGAGTCGGCCTGGATACCGGCCACAGATGTTACTGTGGCGGGAGTAGGCGTTACCGCCCGGCTGACAGGCCTCTCACCCGGGACAGGCTACGAGTGCCGGGTGAAGGATGGAGAGGAGGTGTCGGCCCCTGTGCCTTTTCAGACGCAGGAGCCGGTGCAACCGGACAACCTGAATTTCGATGCCTGGCACCAGAATGGGAAGGTGTGGAACCCGTGGAGCGAAGGCGGTGCCCAGGTGTGGGACTCGGCCAACAAGGCTACGGCCTCTTTTACCGGCAGCGCCACCACGCCGGACGAAAGTTTTGTGGCGGTGGCCGGAGCCAGTAAGAGAGCCTGCCGGATGGAAAGCAGCTATGCCGTGGTGAAGTTTGCCGCCGGCAGCGTGTTCACCGGCCAGTTTGTGAAACTGCAGGGAATGGGGGCCGAACTTGCCTGGGGGCTCCCGTTCACGGGCAAGCCCGTTTCTCTGAAAGGTTTCGCCGCCTACAAGTCTATGCCCATTACGGATACGGATGCCTCTCACGCGGACTTGATGGGACAGCCCGACACGGGGCATATCCTGGTGGCCCTGACCGACTGGCCGGATCAGTTCCACGTAGTCAGTTCCAGCAATACTTATGTGGATTTTGACCACGACCCGGCCATCATCGCTTACGGCCGGTTTTCCCTTTCCCAAACCACTCCGGAGTATGTTGCCTTTGACATCCCGCTGGAGTACAGGAGCAGCCGTACGCCCCGCTATCTGGTGATTGTAGCTTCCTCCAGCGCCCTGGGGGATTACTTCACCGGAGGCCGCGGCAGTACTCTGTGGGTGGACGAACTGGAACTGGTATACGACTGACGCTTCCGAAAACCTTATTGTAAGCCTGCGAAGTTTTTTATAACTTTGTAGGCTTACATTGTTTATCTATGGATCAAAAGACCTTCAAAAAGTGGAACTGGATCGTGAGCCTGGCCGTGCTGGCCATATCGGCCTTCACGTATCTTTCCACCATAGAGCCCACGGCGTCCTTCTGGGACTGCGGGGAATTCATCGCCTCTTCGTATAAGCTGGAAGTGGGTCACCCCCCGGGAAACCCCGTGTTCCAGCTCTTTGCCCGTTTCTTCACCATCCCGGTGGATGCGGCCCACGCGGCCGTGGCCGTGAATGCGATGAACGCCATCCTGAGCGCCCTCACTATCTTCCTGCTGTACTTTACCATCGTGTTCTTTGCCAAGAGGCTCGTCGGCAAGAAGGAAGAGTTCTCCCTGGGAGAGGCTATCGCCATCTTCGGCTCAGGGGCTGTCGGTGCGTTGGCGTACTGCTTCTCGGATACCTTCTGGTTCAGCGCCGTGGAGGGAGAGGTTTATGCGATGTCGTCCCTTTTCACCGCCCTCGTTTTCTGGGCGATGTGCAAGTGGTACGACCAGGCCGATGAGCCCCACGCCAACCGCTGGATCGTGCTCATCGCCTTCCTGATGGGCCTGAGCATCGGCGTACATCTGCTGAACCTCCTTACCATTCCGGCCTTCGTCTTTATGTACTATTACCGTAAGAACGAAGACAAGAAGCTGCCTTTCAAGAAGCTCCTGGGCATTTTCGCCATCGGCGTGGTCATCGAGTTCCTGCTGGTATACCTGTTCATCCCGTACTTCCCCAAGACGGCGGCCTGGTTTGACAGAATCTTTGTGAACGGCTTCGGCCTTCCGTATAATTCCGGCGCCCTGTTCTTCCTGGTGGGCGTGCTGGTCCTGTGCTTCTGGGGCCTGTTCGTCACCCTGAAGAAGGAGAAGGTGTTCCTCAATACGGTGCTTCTGTGCGTTACCACCCTGGCCATCGGCTTCTCGATGTTCTCCATCGTGGTCATCCGCTCCAGCGTGAAGACGCCCACCAACGAGTACCAGCCCGATAATCCGTACACCCTGGTGCGTTACCTCAGCCGCGAACAGTACGGCTCCACGCCGCTTCTGTACGGCCAGTACTATGGTGCCCCCTACGAGATCAAGAGCGACACCTACTGGGCTCCCCTGAACGGCAAGTACGTGAAGGCATCGGCCCCGGCGGACGCCGTTTACACCGCCGAAGGCAAGATGCTCTTCCCCAGAATGTGGTCCAATGCAGACCAGCGCTACATAGACTTCTATCAGGAATATACCCACGGCAAGGGAACCCGCGTAAGGGGTACCCAGCACCGCAAGCCCAGCTTCGGGGCCAACCTGGCCTATTTCTTCGATTACCAGCTCAACTGGATGTACTGGCGCTACTTCATGTGGAATTTTGTGGGCCGACAGAACGACATTCACAGCCCGCTGCCCGGCAACGTGTTCAACGGCAACTGGGAAAGCGGCATCTCTTTCCTGGACAACCTGAGGCTGGGAGACCAGTCCAACGCTCCGGCTCCCCTGAGGGACAACAAGGGCAAGAACCATTACTTCTTCCTGCCGCTGCTGCTGGGCCTTCTGGGCCTGGTGTTCCAGTTTGACCGGGACAAGCGCGGCAGCTGGCTGGTGTTCCTGATGTTTTTCATGACGGGTATCGCCATCGTACTGTACCTGAACCAGCCGCCGTACCAGGTGCGTGAAAGGGATTATGCCTATGCCGGTTCCTTCTATATGTTTACCATCTGGATAGGCCTGGGTGTGCTGGCCCTGTATAAGTGGATCACGGAAAGCCGGAAGGCCGACGCCCGCGTAGTGGCGGCTGCCGCAACGGCCGTCTGCCTCTGCGTGCCGGCCCTGATGGCCGCCCAGAACTGGGACGACCACAACCGCTCCCACCGCTACACCGCCCCCGAGATGGCGTACAACTACCTCAATGCGGTAGGGGAGAACGGTATGCTGATCACCCATGGAGACAACGATACCTTCCCCCTGTGGTATGCCCAGGAGATTGAGGGCATCCGCACGGACGTGCGGGTGGTGAATACTTCCCTGCTGGGAACGGACTGGTACATAGACCAGATGAAGTGGGCCTGCAACGAGAGCAAGCCCCTGCCGCTCACCGTGCCCGCCAGCCAGTACCTGTACGGCACCAACGAGTTCATCTACATTGCCTATGATGACGGTTCTCCGATGCTCATCAAGGATGTGATGGATATCTTCAAGGATCCCAAGATGAAGGTGGCCCTGGAAGACGGCACCAAGCTGGATTTCATCTGCGCCCGCAACATAGTTATTCCGGTGAACAAGGAGAATTGCCTCAAGTATGGCATTGTGCCGGAGAAGTTTGCAGACCAGATTCCGGACCAGATTATGATTTCGATGTCCAAGGACAAGAGCTATGTGTCCAAACCGGAGCTCTTCCTGCTGGACCTTCTCTCCAACTACAACTGGGACCGCCCTCTGAGCCTGCTCAGCCAGGGAGGAGACCTCAATATCGGCATCAAGGATTACCTGATGTACGACGGTTTCTCCTACCGCTTCACGCCCATCAGGAACAAGATGACCTCTACGGATGCCGGTCTGGTGGATGCCCTGGAGCTGTATGAAAAGATGAAGACCGTGTACAAGTGGGATGCCTTGAAGCGTACAGACTGGTTTGTGGATTATCAGAACCTGTACACTTTCCTGGGTGTTCTGAGCCAGCGTCAGCTGTTTGTGACCGTGGCCAACGCCCTGATGGATGCCGGAGAGCCGGAGAAGGCCCTGGAGATGCAGGATATGTGTCAGGAGGTGTTCCCGGAGAAGAATTTCCCGCTGGAATCCATCTGTGTAGGTTTCTCCGGAAACGACTATATGGTGGCCCAGATGATAGAGAATTATTACCACCTGGGAGCGGCCGATAAGGCCCGCGACCTGGCCGTGCGGTTCGCTACGGGGCTTCTGGATACATCGGCCTTCTATCTGGGCTGGGGAAGCCTGGGCAGTGCGGAATTCGAGACCGCCAGCCGCCTTCTCCTGTATGTGGCGGACGTGTGCAAGGACTACGGAGACAAGGAGCTGGGCGATGAGATGCTTTCCCAGCTGGAGGATCTTCTGCACGCGGCCTCCGGATCGGCCTATGACATTGAAGGACAGGAGGACACATTGAAAGTGCAATAACCCTTTAACGTATATAAAATGAAGAGACAAATGCTTTTGGTGGCGTCTCTGGCCCTTTGCCTGAACGCCTTCGCCCAGCCCGGACGCGGACCGCGCCCCGGCTCAGACAAGGATGCTCCCAAGGAGGAGTCCAAAAAGGAAGCCCCCGCTCCCGTGAACCTGACCTTCTCCCAGGGCCTGTTCTCTGTGGCCCAGAACGAGAAGGACTGGTACATGGAAATCCCCGACAGCCTGCTGGGCCGCCGGTTCCTGGCCATCACCCGCTATGTACGCAACACCGTCGGTGCTGGCGTGTACGGTGGTGAGGAAATCAATGAAGCTATGCTGTACTGGGAGAAAGCCACCAATGGCAATCTCCTCCTCAGGGCCGATGTACTGAACATTACCGCCGCGGAGGATCAGGCCATAGACCTGGCCGTGAAAGCCAGCTCCGAAAATCCTATCGTGGCTTCTTTCAAGCCGGAGAAAAACGGCAACGCCGGTGCTACCCGCATCAAGGTGAACAGCCTCTTCGAGGGAGACACGCAGGTGTTCTCCTTCACCAGTGCCAGCAAGCGCCAGTACAACCTGGGAGGCCTCAAGGGAGACGCCAGCTTTATCCAGAGCATCCGCTCCTATCCCATCAATACGGAAGTGACCGTTACCAAGACCTTCAGTTACAACCAGCCTTCCGGCGGCCCCGGAGCCGGCGGCCCCGCCCGTTCTTCCTCCCTGCCTGCAGGCCGTGAAACCGGTGTGGTAACGATGGTGCTGAATACCTCCATGATCCTTCTCCCCGAGAAGCCTATGCAGCAGCGTTACTTCGACCCTCGCGTAGGTTATTTCGCCAACGGTTACAGCCTCTTCTCGGACGATCAGCAGGGTGTGGAGAGCATCCGCTTTATCACCCGCTGGCGCCTGGAAGCCCGCCCCGAGGATGTTGAAAAGCAGAAGAGGGGAGAGCTGGTAGAGCCCGTCAAGCCTATTGTTTATTATATCGATCCCGCCACCCCCAAGCAGTGGCGCAAGTACCTCATCGCCGGTGTGGACGACTGGCAGAAGGCCTTCGAGCAGGCTGGCTGGAAGAATGCCATCCACGCCGAAGAGTGGCCGGAGAATGCGGAAGAGCTGGGTATGAGTATGGAGGACGCCCGTTTCTCTGTGATCCGTTACCTGGCTTCCCCCATCGCCAACGCCTACGGCCCCAACGTGCACGACCCTCGCAGCGGTGAAATCCTGGAAAGCCATATCGGCTGGTATCACAATGTGATGACCCTGGTGCACGACTGGTACCAGGTGCAGGCATCGGCCATAGACCCCCGCGCCCGGGCTTTCAAGTTTGACGAGGAACTGATGGGAGACCTCATCCGCTTCGTCTCTTCCCACGAGGTGGGTCACACCCTGGGCCTGCGCCACAACAAGGGTTCATCCAGCTTCACTCCCGTGGAGAAACTCCGTGACAAGGCCTGGGTGGAAGAGCACGGTCACACCGTGTCCATTATGGACTATGCCCGTTTCAACTATGTGGCCCAGCCGGAGGACAACATCTCCAAGGCCGGCATCTACCCCCGCATCAATACCTATGACAAGTGGGCCATCGAGTATGGTTACAAGCCCACCTATATAGACAATGCCAAGGAGGATCACCTGTACTGGAACAAGGTCATCATCGAGCGCCTGAAGGCCGATCCCACCCTGTGGTTCGGCGGCGAGGGCTACGACCAGGACCCTCGCGCCCAGAGCGAAGACCTGGGTGACGACGCCGTGGCTGCCAGCGAATATGGTATCAAGAACCTCCAGCGCATCATCGGCCAGCTGCCCGAGTGGAATGCCGAGGAGGCCAATATGTACACCAACCTCAAACGGATGTACGAGGCCGTTGTGGGCCAGTACAACCGTTACATGGGTCACGTGGCCATGTCCATCGGCGGCCGCTTCGTGACCAACCTGAGCATCGAGATGGAGGGCAACAAATACGCCCCCGTCCCCAAGGCCCAGCAGAAGCGCGCCCTCAGCTTCCTGAACCAGAAGGTCTTCACTCGTCCCGCCTGGCTGGTGGAACAGCCCTACATCTTCAACCTCACGGACACCCCGGATACCTACCTGTACCCGCTCGTCAACAACGTGATCAGTGCTTCCAGCCTGCTCAACCTGGGCCGTCTGGACCGGATGGAGCAGTTTGCCAAGGCCGATGGCAGCAACTACAAGCCCGAGGACTATCTGAGTGACCTGCACGCGATGGTCTTCACCGAGCTGGAGAAGGGCGGCAAGGTAGACAGCTACCGCCGTTACCTGCAGAACCGTTTTGTGACCACCGCCCTGGAAGTGGTGAAGGCCGATCGTTCCAAGACCTCTCCCAGCCGCGCTCTTGTGATGGGTGAACTCATCTCCATCCAGAAGAAGGCTGCCAAGGCCAAGGGCCCCGATGCCGCCACCACCGCCCACTGGCAGGCCATCGCCCAGCAGATAACCAATGCTTTAGATTAATATGAAAAAACTTCTTGTGATTATGAAAAAACTTCTTGTACTTTTTGTCCTGCTGACAGCCGGAATGGCCTTTGCCCAGGAAGTGAAAGCCCAGTATGCCGGTCCCATCGCCCGTAAGGCCGCCAACCTGGTAGACCAGAATGGTAAGATCCTCTCCGATGAAGCCATCATCGGCCTGGTAGGGGAAGATATTTATCGGGAAACCGTGGTAGGTGCCCGCCGCCAGATGAAAAGCGGTACGGGCCTTATCATCGGCGGTTCTGCGGGTATTGCTGCCGGTTTAGTGTTTGCCATTTGGGGTGCCGCCATAAACAACCAAAGCAATATTAAAATGGGCGACGACCATAACCGGCAAGCCTACAACAGAGAACAGGCCAAAGGTGCCGTTGTGAATTCGTGTGCCCTTGCACTCTCTTCTTTGGGCTCTTTGGCCATTGGCGGTGGTATCGCTTTCCGTTCCATCGGCAAGGGCCGTCTGGGCTGGGTGGCCGAGCAGTGCAACACCCGCCACAGCGCCACGCTGGAGTGGAGTGCTTCTCCCGTAGGTGCCGGCATCGTGATGCGTTTCTAGACCCGATAGCTTATCCTGCAGATTAGCAGGCAGTTATAAATCGAGGGGTGCACTTCCAGGTGCACCCCTCAAATCGTAAATCGCAGTCAGTTAGCGCTTTAGGCGCACATAGATACTGAGCGGCAGCACCTTGCCGAAGGAATCGTTGAACGCTAGTTCCCCGGAAGTCATTTCCCGGAACTGGTTTTTGAAGGCTTCCCTCACCACGGTCTCTCCCAGGGCGGCGCTGTAGCCGTTGGAATAGAGGTTCAGCACCATAAAGGCGTCTCTTTCGCTAAGAATGGCCGATACATTCTGCAGCAGGCCGAACAGGAGTTCGTCCAGTTTCCACTTTTCGCCGTCCGGACCGTGGCCATAGGCCGGCGGGTCCAGGATGATGCCGTCGTACTTGTTCCCGCGCTTGGCCTCGCGTCTGGCAAACTTGAGAGCGTCCTCCACCACCCAGCGGATGCCGTCCAGGCCACTCCGCTCCATATTTTCGCGGGCCCAGGTGACTACCTGGCGCACGGAGTCCAGATGGGTGACATCGGCCCCGGCGCACTTGGCCGCCAGCGAAGCGGCGCCCGTGTAGGCAAACAGGTTCAGCACCTTGGGGGCGGGCAGGCCGTTGGCCTTGTGGATGCGGACCAGGCGGGAGGTTTCCCTGTAGATGAATTCCCAGTTGGGGGCCTGCTCCGGGAACACGCCCACGTGCTTGAAGGAAGTGAGGCCAAGGCGGAGGTTCAGGTGGAGGTCGCTGGCGGCGTGGGTTTCGGGATCCGCCTCACCATTATATATAATGCTCCACTGGTCTTCCATCTTTTTGGATCGTTCCCAGGTGCCGCTGTCTTCCTTGCCCGCTTTGCCGAAACCGGCGCCGGGCTTGAAAGTTACGTGGAGGAGGCGTTTCCAATCGGCCTCGCTCATGGACGGCGTCCAGAGGGCCTTGGGTTCCGGTCTTCTAAGAACATATTTGCCAAACCGCTCCAGTTTTTCTCCGTTTCCGGAGTCCAGGAGCTGATAGTCTTTCCAGTAGGAGGCAGGGAATTCGATGGGCATATCGTTTGATATTTTCTGCAAAGATAGCTAAATTTGCAGACTGGAAACAAATTACAAACATTATAACTATGCAACAGTTTATTGACAAGTACGATTTCAAGGGCAAGAAAGCCATCGTTCGTGTAGACTTCAACGTTCCCCTGAACGAGAATTTCGAAATCACGGATGACACCCGTATCCGCAGGGCTATGCCCACCCTCAAGAAGGTGCTGGCCGAAGGCGGTTCCGTCATCATTATGTCCCACCTGGGCCGTCCCAAGAAGGTAGATCCCAAGTTCTCCCTCAAGCACATCGTGGGCCGCGTGAGCGAATGCTTGGGCGTTCCCGTCCAGTTCGCCGATGACTGCCAGAAGGCCGATGCACAGGCCGCTGCCCTGAAGCCCGGTGAGGCCCTCCTGCTGGAGAACCTCCGCTTCTACGCCGAAGAGGAAGGCAAACCCCGCGGCCTGGCCGAGGATGCTTCCGACGAGGAGAAGAAAGCCGCCAAGGCTGCCGTGAAGGCTTCCCAGAAGGAATTCGTGAAGAAGCTGGCCAGCTATGCCGACTGCTACATCAACGATGCTTTCGGCACCGCTCACCGTGCCCACGGTTCCACCGCCCTCATCGCCGAGTACTTCCCCAATGACAAGATGTTCGGCTACCTGATGGAAGGCGAAATCAAGGCCATCGACAATGTCCTCAAGAATGCCCAGCGTCCCCTCACCGCTATCATCGGCGGTTCCAAGGTGAGCTCCAAGCTTGCCGTTCTGAAGAACCTGGTGGGCAAGGTGGACAACCTCATCATCGGCGGCGGCATGGGTTATACCTTCATCAAGGCCCAGGGTGGTCATATCGGCCTGTCCCTGCACGAGGATGAACTCATTCCCGATGCCCTCGAGATCATGAAGGAAGCCAAGGAGCGTGGTGTGAACCTGTCCCTGAGCGTGGCCACTGTCTGCGGCCAGGCTTTCGACAATGATACGCCCCGCAAGATCTTCCCCATCACCGAGATTCCTGACGACTGGGAGGGTATGGACGCCGCACCTGAGAGCCTGGAGAACTGGAAGAAGATCATCCTCAGCTCCAAGACCATTCTCTGGAACGGCCCTGTGGGCGTATTCGAGCTGCCCAACTTTGCCAAGGGCACCCTGCAGATCGCAGAAGACCTGGCCGAGGCCACCAAGAACGGCGCCTACACCCTGGTAGGTGGCGGTGACTCCGTAGCTGCCGTTACCCAGATGGGTTACGCCGACAAGGTGAGCTACGTCTCCACCGGCGGCGGCGCTATGCTGGAAGCCATCGAAGGCAAAATCCTCCCCGGCATCGCTGCCATCCAGGACTAAGCCATCGGCACATATGTCGCTAGCTAATAGCGACTTACGAATTGAGGGGTGCACCTGGAAGTGCACCCCTCAATTTATAACAACCTGCTAATCAGCAAGAAAACCGTCGGGCTTATTTCAGCGGACGGGCATAGTGGGTTTCGGGCTTGGCTTTGGGGGCAGGGTCCGGATGGACGGCCCGGGCGGGGAGCTTTCGGGTGTAGGCGTACACCAGGAAGCCGATGCCGAGAAGGACGAAGGGAATGCTGAGGAGCTGACCCATATTCAGTGCCATATTGGCCTCGAATTCCACCTGGTCGTTCTTGATGAATTCGATGAGGAAACGGGCACCGAAGCACACGGTGAGGAAGATGCCCACAAACGTGCCGCGATACACTTTATCCAGTTTTTTCCAGTATAGCCACATCAGAACGCAGCCCAGAAGGAGATACGTTCCGGCTTCGTAGAGCTGGGTAGGGTGGCAGGGGACGGTTTCTCCGTTGCGCTCAAACACAAAACCCCAGGGAAGGTTGGTGGGGCCGCCGTAGATTTCTGAATTGAACAGGTTCCCCAGGCGGATGAAGCAGGCGGCAAAGGACACCGGGATCACCAGGTGATCCAGCACCCAGACAAAGTCGAAATCGTTTTTGGGGCCGTACTTGCGGGCGTACCACCAGATGCCCAGCAGCAGGGCCAGCGTGCCGCCGTGGCTGGCAAGGCCGCCCTTCCAGGGCATAAAGATTTCCAGGAAACCCTTCCAGCTGCCCAGGTAATAGTCTGGCTGGTAGAACAGACAGTGACCCAGACGGGCACCCACGATGGTGCAGATGAGGAGCATATACAGCATAGGGTCCAGAAGGTCTGTGCTGATTTTTTCCCGGACAAAGAAACTCTTCATAATGTACCAGCCCAGGATGAATCCGCTTACAAAAAGCAGGGAGTACCACCTGAGTTCAAAGCCCCCGATATGCAGGATGGCGGGGTCTATATTCCAGTGTATAGCCAAATATTCCATAGCAGCTACAAAGATACAAAAATATTGCGGAGCATGACAATTTAAAAATTCTTAAAATATGGCGCGATATTTGTAGCAATGAAATTCCTTATTTAGTTAGTTTTATGTGTGTTAGAAGAATCGTTTTACTGCTTGCGCTGATAATCCCCTGTCAGGCGTGGGCACAGTTTCAAGGAAATGAGCGTCCCGCCGGAGACTCCACCCTGGTTCTCTCCCTGGACGACGCCATCAAGATCGCCCTCTCGGAAAACACTTCCGTAAAGGTGGCCGATATGGAGATTCAGCGCGTGAAATATGCGCAGAAGGGTTCCTACGGGGCCCTCTTCCCCCAGATCAATGCCTCCGGCATGTATAGTTACGCCATCCAGAAGCAGAAGGTATACTTCGGCTCGGACGATGAGAGTGGCTCTGGCTCCGGTGGCGGTATGGCCGGTATGATGGCCAGCCTGATGGAGCCCATTATGTATTACATAGATCAGTTGTACCAGGCTACCGGTACGCCCTTTATCCCGTACGTCCCTCCCACTCCCGATCCTCAGGAAGAAGGTTCCGGAGACGGCGCCATTGAAATGGGCCGACGCAACCAGGTAACCCTGGGCCTCAGCGCCACCATGCCGGTTATCAACTTCCAGCTTTGGGAGAGCCTCCGTCTCACCGGAGACCAGGTGGAGCAGGCCGTGGAAAAGGCCCGCGAATCCCGCCTGGGAACGGTGGCGTCTGTCAAACAGGCCTTCTTTGCCGTTCTGATGGCCAAGGCCTCCTACGATGTATACAACGCCGTGTACGAGAATGCGGTGCAGAACTACAAGTTCACTGAAAGCCGATACAACGTGCAGAAAGCCTCTGAGATGGACCTGGCTCGCGCCAAGAGCTCCCTGGCCGCCGCCATCCCCAACGTCTACAATGCGGAAAATGCCATCTACCTGTCCCTCTGGCAGCTGAAAGCCGTGATGGGAATAGACCTGGACCGGCCCGTGGACGTGAGCGGCAAGCTGGAGGATTACGCGGAGCGTATGTTCTACGATTTCAATGAAGGAACGGAGGCTTCCCTGGACCGCAACTCCCAGATGCGCCAGCTGGCCCAGCAGGCCGAAATGCTGGCCAAGCAGATCCGGATGCAGCAGTACGCCTACATTCCCACCCTTTCGATGCAGCTGAGCTACAACTACTACACCCAGAGCGACAAGTTCAACCTGAGTCAGTGGAAATGGCTGCCCTCCAGCACGATGGTGTTCAACCTGAGCATCCCCATCTTCTCCGGTGGCCAGCGTTACCACACCATCAAGCAGACGCGGGTGCAGGCCAGTGAGCTGGAACTTCAGCGGGAGAATACGGAGCGCCAGCTTCGCATCGGCATCCGCCAGAACCTTTCCACGATGGAAACGGCGATGAAAACCTACGATGCCGCGAAGAGCGCCCTCGTATCGGCCGAAAAGGCCTATGACATTGCCTCCAGAAGCTATCAGCTGGGCAAGAGCACGTTCACAGACCTGAACAATACGGAGCTCACGCTCACCCAGGCCCGTATGCAGGCCGTGCAGGCCATCTATAATTTTGTAGTGGCCAAGGCCAGTCTGGAGCAGACCCTGGGCTATGATTTCACCGAATAATAAAAAAGTACAGATATGAAAAAGAGTATCCTTCTCCTTGCCGCCCTCGCCGCCGTGGCCTGCGGCAACCAGGGCGAGACGCAAAAAGCCCCGGAGGTAGTGACGCCCAACGTGGAAGTGGCCACCGCCGAATCCCGTGACGTCCCCCAGGACAATGTATATGCCTCCACCATCCAGGCATACGCCGTTAACAACATAGCTCCCCAGACCGCCGGCCGCATCCGCAAGATCAATGTGGAGGTGGGAGATTATGTGGTCAAGGGTCAGATCCTGGCCGAAATGGACCGTCTCCAGCTGGAGCAGACAGAACTGCAGGTCCAGAATGACGATATCGAATACGAGCGCCTGAAGGGCCTGTATGCCGAGGGCGGCGTCTCCCAGAGTGACTTTGAGACCGCCGAGCTGGGCTACAAACTCCGCAAGAGCAACCTCGCCAATCTGCGCGAGAACACCATCCTCCGCAGCCCCATCACCGGGTACGTGAGCGCCCGCAATTTTGACGCCGGAGACCTTTTCTCCATGAGCGCCCCGCTTTTCACCGTGCAGCAGGTAACTCCCGTGAAGCTGCTGGTGGGCATCTCTGAAAGCGAATATACCAAAATCAGAAAGGGAGATAAGGTGAGCCTCACCGTGGATGCCATTCCCGGACAGGAATTCTCCGGCAAGGTGGACCGCCTGTATCCCACCATCGACCCCGCCACCCACACCTTCAAGGCAGAGGTGGTGGTGCCCAACACAGACCGCGTGCTGCGTCCAGGGATGTACGCCCGCGTTACCGTGAACTTCGGCACCCGCCGCAGCGTCATCGTGCCGGACAAGGCCCTGGTGAAGCAGGAAGGCACCGGCACGCGCTTTATCTACGTGCTCAGGGCCGATAATACGGTGAGTTATCTTCCCGTAACGGTGGGCCGCCATATGGGCCAGGAGTACGAAGTGCTCTCCGGCCTGGAAGAAGGAGCCCGTGTAGTTGTCAAGGGCCAGGCCCTCCTGAGGGACGGCGTTAAGGTGAACGTACTATGAGCATCTACAGATCTTCCGTAGAACATCCGGTCACCACCGCGCTGGTCTTCCTGGCGCTGGCCATCCTGGGTATCTTCTCCCTGGTCCAGCTGCCGGTGGATAACTTCCCGGATTTTGAATCCAACACCATCATGGTGATGAGCTCCTATCCCGGCGCATCGGCCGAGGATGTGGAGAACAACCTCACCAAGGTACTGGAGAACTCCCTGAACGGCGTCCCCAGACTGAAGAACCTCACCTCCAATTCCCGTGAGAACATTGCCGTCCTCACCCTGGAATTCGAGTATGGAACGCCCATCGAAGAGGCCACCAACGATGTCCGTGACAAATTGGATATGGTGAGCCAGAGCCTCCCGGACGGAGCATCGTCCCCCTTCATCTTCAAATTCAGCGCGGACGACCTCCCCATCCTCATCCTCTCCGCCACGGCCGACCAGAGCGTCAGCGCCCTGGACAAGATCCTGGAAGAGCGGGTGGCCACCCCCCTGGCCCGTGTGACGGGCGTGGGAACGGTGTCTGTGGCCGGTGCTCCGAAGCGTGAGATCCAGGTCTACTGCGACCCTTCCAAACTGGAGGCCTATAACCTGAGCATCAACGCCATATCGTCCGTCATCGCTTCCGAGAACCGGAACATCCCTTCCGGCAGCATCGATATCGGCTCCGATACCTATACCCTCCGCATCAAGAAAGAGTTCCAGGATCCTTCCGAACTGCTGAATATCGTGCTGGGATCTGTCAATGGTGGCACCATCTACCTTCGCGACGTGGCCCGCATCGTGGATTCCGTGGAGGAGAAATCCCAGGAATCCTACACCAATGCAGAACGCGGCGCCCAGATTTTCATCCAGAAGCAGTCCGGCTACAATACCGTTGAGGTTATCAGAAAGGTAAAAGCCACCCTGGCCGGCCTGGAGCGCAATCTTCCGGCCGATATCAAGATCATCACGGTGGTGGATAACTCGGACAACATCCTCCGTACCATCGGCTCCCTGAAAGAGACCATCCTCATCACCTTCCTGGTGGTTATGCTGGTGGTGTTCCTCTTCCTGGGCCGTCTGAAGGGTACCCTCATCGTGGTGCTGTCCATCCCTATCGCCCTGCTGGCTTCCCTGATGTACCTCTTTGCCACGGGCAACACGCTTAACATCATCTCCATGAGCGCCCTGTCCATAGCCATCGGTATGGTGGTGGACGATGCCATCGTGGTGCTGGAAAACGTGACATCACACCTGGAGAGGGGAGAGAAGCCCAAGGAAGCCGCCGTGCACGGTACGGCCGAGGTGGGTATTTCCGTTATCGCTTCCACGCTCACTATGCTGTGCGTGTTTATGCCCCTTACGATGATGACCGGCATGGCCGGCATCATGTTCCGTCAGTTGGGCTTCATCGTGTCCATCATTATGATCGTGTCCACCACGGCAGCCCTGACGCTGATCCCGATGCTGTGCGCCCTTCTGATGAACAACAAACCCACCACCAACAAACTGTATGTGTGGGTGTTCAGCTATGTGAACCGCTTCCTGGACAGTGTATCGGCCGCTTATTCCCGCTTCATCGCCTGGTGTATGAACCACAAGAAGCTGATCCTGGCCGCCGCCGTGGTCATCTTCGCAGCAGTGATGGCCCTCTACGTCCCCCGGATGAAGACGGAATTCTTCCCCAACTCCGACGCCGGCCGTCTTCGCGCCACCATCGAACTGCCCATCGGAACGGCACAGGATGTCACGCGCGAAGTGGCGGAGCGCATTTACGAAAAGATCAGGGCCGATGTCCCCGAGGTGGTGGTGATGAGCTACAGCTTCGGCCAGGCCGATTCGGAAAATGCCTTCGCTTCGATGCAGCAGAACGGTACCTACCTTATCTCGATGAACATCAACGTGGGCTCGATGGAAAAGCGCAAGCGCTCGGTTTCCGAGATTGCCGATGTCATCCGCGAGGATTTGAAGATGTTCCCGGAACTGAACCGCTTCAATGTGACGGAAGGAATGGGCATGGGTGGCCGCGCTTCGGTACAGCTGGAGATTTACGGCTACGATTTTGAGGAGACGGAAAACGCGGCCCGCGCCATCCGCAACCAGATGATGGAAAGCGGCCTGTTTGCCCAGGCCATCCTTTCCAGAGACCAGTACACGCCCGAATATGAGGTGGATTTCGACCGCGAAAAACTGGCCCTCAACGGCCTCAATTCGGTAACTGCCGCCATGGCCGTATCGGCCGCCATGTCGGGCTCCGTGGCTTCCTACTACCGCGAAGACGGTGAAGAGTACAACATCCGCGTGCGTTATGCTCCGGAGTTCCGTACCAGTATGGAAGACCTGGAGAATGTCCTCATTACCAATGCGCAGGGCCGCACCCTCAAGGTAAAGGACCTGGGCCGGATTGTGGAATCCAAGGTTCCGCCCACCATTCAGCGAAAGAACCGCGACCGCTACATTTCCGTGAACGGAGTTATGGCCAGCGGCAAGGCGCTCAGCGACGGTGTGGAGTACGTGCAGAATTACCTGAATGCCAATCCGCTGCCCCAGGGGCTTTCCTGGCAGATCGGCGGAGACTACGAGGAGCAGCAGAGGATGTTCTCCAGCATGATTCTGCTGGCCCTTCTGATTGTGATCCTGGTGTATATGGTGATGGCCTCCCAGTTCGAATCCTTTATGGGACCGTTCGTGATTATGTTCTCCATCCCCTTTGCCTTCGTGGGCGTAGCCCTGGGCAATATGGCTGCCAATATGGCGGTGGGCATGATGTCGGCCATCGGTATCATCATCCTGCTGGGTATCGTGGTGAAAAACGGTATCGTGCTCATAGACTACACCATCCTGCTGCAGGAGCGTGGCTACAGTGTCAGGGACGCCTCCGTAACGGCCGCCCGCGCCCGTCTCCGTCCTATTCTGATGACCACCCTCACTACGGTTCTGGGTATGCTCCCGATGGCCCTGGGCCGCGGAGAAGGTTCCGAGATGTGGAACGGCCTGGGTACCACGGTGGCCTGGGGTCTGAGTATTTCCACCCTCATTACGCTGGTGCTCATCCCGGTCCTGTACTGCGGATTCACCGAGCACCGCGCCAAACGCAAAGCTAGAAGGAACAAGTAATATGAAAGCGATTTTCATTGCATACAATCAGGCCTACAATCAGGAGATTGTAGAGCTTTTGGAAGGTCTGGGACAGCGCGGATACACCGTGTGGAGCGAGATTGGCGGCCGTGGAACGGAAAGCGGAGAGCCCCATCTGGGCAGCCACGCCTGGCCCACCCAGAACCACGCCCTTCTCTCGGTGGTGGAAGACGCCCTGGCGGCTCCCATCATGGCCCACCTGAGAGACACGGACAAGGCCAATCCCAACCTGGGCCTCAAGGCCTATGTGCTTCCCGTAGAAGAAGCATTGTAAAAGAAAATGTTTATATTTGTGAATTAAAAGCACAATTGTTATGGCAAAAGTAGCAACCAATACCAACTTCAGCGAGCTCATCGCAGACAATAAACTGGTTATCGTAGACTTCTGGGCCACCTGGTGCGGTCCCTGCCGGATGCTTTCCCCTGTTCTGGACGAGCTGGAGGAAGAAATGGCAGACCAGATTTCCGTAGTGAAGGTGAATGTGGACGATGCAGACGAGATTGCTGCCCAGTATCGCATTATGAGCATCCCCACCCTGCTGTTCATCAAGGGCGGCCAGGTGGTGGACAAGACCGTAGGCGCTATGCCCAAGGCCACCCTGGCGGAAAAGATCAAAGCCAACCTGTAAAAACTATACTTATGAAAAAAATTCTGACCCTTATCGTGGCCCTGATGGCCACTACGGCTGTGGCTCACGCCCAGTTTGGTATCATTGGCGGTTGGACAACTTCCAGAACTTCCATCAATACCAAGAATTTTAGCGAGAATTTCAAGGGCCTGGACAACTTCCACGCCGGTATTGCCTATAAGGTCAAGCTTCCCCTGGGATTTGCCGTTCAGCCGGAACTTACCTATGAGATGAAGGGTGCCAAGATTGATCATCCCGATGGAGTCTTCGTGGGCCTTTCTTCCACCAAAGCCCACTGCATAGAGCTGGGCATGGGTGTCCAGTGGGGTGTAGATCTGTTGGTGGTCCGTCCTTTCCTGGTGGCAGAACCCTTTGTGGGATATCAGTTCGCCAATAAGGAGGTTATCTCTGCCGGCAGCTATCCGATGGATATAGATGGCGTTACCAAGGCCCTGAACGATGCCAAGAACAAGCTGGATTACGGTATCTCCCTGGGTGGCGGCATAGAGCTTGTCCGTCACATCCAGCTCACCGTCAAGTGGTACAAGAACCTGGGCCCTCTCTTTAACGAAGGCAAGCTGGCCAGTGTAGGAGACGCTGTGGTGGCCGCCTACAAGGACACGAAGAACTATCAAGGTATCAAGGTAACCCTGGGCATCTTCTTCTAGAGATGAAAAAGGTAACCATCTATTGCTCGGCAAGCAATAAGATAGACCCTAAGTACAATGCGGCAGCGCGTGAATTAGTTCGCGCGCTGCACGCGTTGGGATACGGGGTGGTCTCCGGCGGCGGAAAGCGCGGGACGATGGGCGCCATTACGGCCGAATCGGTCCGCGTCCTGGGCTACCACGTGGCCGTTTTGCCCCGTTTTATGGATGGGCAGGAGAACCCGGACGTGAGCCGGGTCATCTGGACAGACACGATGAGCACCCGCAAGGAGTGTATGAGGGAAGATACGGTGGCCGCCATCGCCCTTCCCGGAGGAATCGGCACCCTGGATGAAGTCATAGAAACCCTCGTGCTCCGCAAACTGGGCAAGTATACGGGCCTGGTGGCCGCCCTCAATCTGGAAGGCTATTACAACCCCCTCAAAGCCCTGCTGGACCACTACGTAAGCTGTGGCATGATGGAGCCGGAAGACCGCAGCCTGATGCTTTTCCCTGAAACGGTGGAAGAACTGATAACCCTTCTCAAGTAAAATGTCCATACAAGACATACAAGAGTATCTGAAGCCCCAGATGCAGCAGGTGGAATCTATCATAGAGTACTACCTGCGCAGCAACGTGGAACTGCTGGATGCCACCAACCGCCAGCTGAGGGAGCGTCCCGGAAAGATGCTCCGTCCGATGCTGAGCCTTCTGGTGGCCGGCGCCTGCGGTACGCCCACCCGCGATACCGCCCGTTTCGCCGCGGCCGCAGAACTGCTGCACAACGCCACCCTCCTGCACGATGATGTGGTGGACGGCGCCACCGAGCGCCGCGGCAGGCCCACCGTGGCCCGGATTCTCTCTTCTCCGGCAGCCGTCCTTATCGGAGACTACTGGCTCACCCGCTGTATGCAGGTGATCCTGTCGGCCGACAAATACAGCGAACGCGTCCTGAGAACCTTTGCCACCACTCTGGGACATCTGTCTGAAGGGGAAATGCTGCAGATGCAGAAGGCCTCCCAGGCCAACACCACGGAAGAAGACTACATCACCATCATCTTCGACAAGACGGCCTCCCTGTTCGAGACCGCTGCCGTATCGGCCGCCATCTCGGTGGATGCAACGGAAGAAATGCTGGATGGCGTCAAGTCCTATGCCCGCAAGCTGGGCCTTGCCTTCCAGATCAAGGACGATATCTTTGACTATGCCCCTCCGTCCCGGGATCTGGGTAAGCCCGTGGGACAGGATCTGAGGGAACAGAAGATTACCCAGCCCCTGCTGTGTGCCCTTTCCAGCGCACCGGCCGAGGAAGAAAGAAGGATTCGCGCCCTTATCGGAGAAGTGGCGGACCATCCGGAGCGGATTCCGGAAGTGGTGGAATTCGTCGGCAAGTATAACGGAGTGGAACAGGCGGCCGGCATTATGGACAGTTACATCAATGCCGCGCTTCAGAGCCTCACCGTCCTTCCTCCCTCCAGGGAAAAGGAGGCCCTCTGCGAGTTGGCCCATTATGTAGGAAACCGAAATTTGTAGATGAAAGTATATGGTAATACGGAACTGATGACGGCCCTTTCCCAGATGGTGGAAAGCGGCCACATCCCGCACGCCATGCTGCTGCATCAGGACGATGGCGGCGGCGCTTTCCCTCTGGTGATTCATTTCCTGGAACAGCTCTACGGCGGCAATCCCCGCGTGGACAAGCTCATCCACCCGGACATCCATTTCGTGTTCCCGGTTGCCGGGGCCGATAAACCCGTTTCCCTGCAGTACCTGGCCCCTTTCCGGGAGCTGGTGCTGCAGAACCCGTATTTTTACGAAAATGAACTTTACAGCGCCATCGGCATAGAAGGAAAGCAGGCGGGCATCTCCGTGAACGAGGCCCGCAGTATCCTGGACCGGTTGTCGCTGAGTGCCGTGGAGGGCGGCTACCGCGCCGTGGTGCTGTACCTTCCGGAAAAAATGAATGTGCAGGCGGCCAACGCCCTCCTCAAAATGGTGGAGGAGCCGCCCCGCCAAACCCTTTTCCTGTTCATTACGCAGGCCCCCGAGAAAGTGCTCCAGACCATCTCCTCGCGTTGTCTGCACCTTCGTGTACAGCCTCTCTCCCAGGAGGCCGAAGCCGAAGTCCACGCCCGGGAGGCAGCGGGCAACTCGGCCCTGCAGGACCTCTTCCACGATCTGCTGGACGCTCTTGTGGCCCGGGACCTGCTGAAAGCCCTGGAAACCGCAGACGCCGTGGCAGACCTCAAGGTGAGGGAGCAGCAGAAAACCTTCTGCCGCCTGGCCTCGGAAGACCTCCGGCGCCTGTTTCTCCTTCAGAAAGCCCCTTCGATGGCCCGCGTGCCGGAGGGGGACAAAGCCTACTACCAAAAGATGGCATCGGCCCTGAAGCCCACCTTCCCCCGGAGGGCTCTTGAATGCCTGAACCGTGCCCAGCTCCTTCTGGAGCGCAATGTCAACCAGAAAATTCTCTTCACCGACCTGGTGAATCAATTATATTGCATATGACTGAATACTCCAACGAATCCATCCAGTTCGACTGTTTCCGCGGCTGCACCGTGGTAACGGACGAACAGTCGGGTGAAAAAGATATCCGATACCGCCAGGGCTGTTGCAAACTGGAGGTATACGACGTGCTGAAGGGCATCTCCCAGGAGCAGTTTGACAACTACTTCGAGGTACGCTTCAAAAACACCCGCAAGGGCATCTATGTGAATGCCTCGGGCCAGAGCATCAAGACCGGGGACCTGGTGGTGGTGGAAGCCACCAGCGGCCACGACCTGGGCATCGTTACGCTGGAGGGCCCTATCGTGGGCCGGCAGATGAAGTGCCGGGGTGTGGACCCCTCCAGGCAGGAGCTGAAAAAGATCTACCGCAAGGCCCGTCCCTTCGATATCCAGCGCTGGCAGGAAGCCATCGCCCGGGAGCAGGAAACGATGATCCGCGCCCGCGTACTGGCCAATAATCTGGGCCTGGAGATGAAGATCGGGGACGTGGAGTTCCAGGGAGACGGCACCAAGGCCATCTTTTACTACATTGCCGACGGCAGGGTGGACTTCCGCCAGCTCATCAAGGATTTTGCCGAAGAGTTCCACATCCGCGTGGAGATGAAGCAGATCGGAGCCCGTCAGGAAGCCGGCCTCATCGGCGGTCTGGGCGTGTGTGGCCGGGAACTTTGCTGCGCCAACTATATCACGGAATTCAAATCCATTACCACATCGGCCGCCCGTGTGCAGGATCTTTCCCTGAATCCCCAGAAACTGGCCGGCCAGTGCGGCAAGCTCAAGTGCTGCCTCAATTACGAGGTGGCCGCATATATGGACGCCCATTCGCGCATCCCCCGCGTGCAGGAGCCGCTGGAGTTTATGGACGGCCAGGCCTTCCTGGTGAAGACGGACATCCTGGCCGAGAAGCTCTATTTCTCTTACGAGAAGGGCTCCCTGGCTCAGATTTTCCCGCTTTCGGCCGATGAGGTGAGAGAGATCCAGGCGATGAACCGCCGGGGAGAGAAGCCCGAAACCCTGAAGCAGGAAGTGGTGGCCGCCCCCGAGTTCATAGACGCGGTGGGAGACGATGCCATCAACCGCTTCGACCCGGAAAAGCGCAAGCGCCGCAGGAACAATAAAAACCGCAACCGTAACCGCAAGGACAAGCCCCAGAATGCGTAGAGTCGGCCTTCTCTGTACCCTTGCTCTTCTGGTCGCGGCCTGTCAGGAGCCCTTTTCTTCCGAGAGTTTTGTCCCGGGAGGCGGCCCCTATGAGTTTGTGCTGGATCTGTCGGACAGCACCGCCGCCTATGACCTGGACCTCTACAGCCGCCTGGACGGAGACCCTGAAGAGCTTGTTCCCCTGCAGGGAACGATGTTGAGGGCCGAGTGGCACAGTCCCTCCGATTCCCTTTTCGTGGAGAAGGTGTATCTCCCTCTGAAGGGAACGTGCCGGTCTTACTATTCCCGTCAGATTTATCAGCCCTACCGGGAGGATGTCCGTGTTGTAGAACCCGGCATCTGGACCCTGGTGATCCGGCAGGAAGACCGTTCGCAGCTGGTTCCTTTCCGGGGAATGGGCCTGGTGGTGAGGAAAAAGAAATAGCTATGGGACACGGCAAGTTAAAGAAATTCGCAGAGAACGAGACCTTCCGCTGCCTGTTGCAGCCGGACGCATCGGCCATCCTGGACAAGGAGCCCGGATCCAAAGAGCTCAAGCTCAAGGACCATCCCATCAAAGGCCGCTGGGGGGCTGAGATGTTCGGCAACTCCAACCCCATTGTGCTGGAATTGGGCTGCGGCAAGGGAGACTATACCATAGCCCTGGCCCAGAGAAATCCGGATATCAATTACATAGGTGTAGATATCAAGGGCGCCCGCCTGTGGAAGGGAGCCAAGTTCGCTACGGAGAACGCCCTTCCCAATGTGGCGTTCCTTCGCACCCGCATAGAGTTCATAGATGCCTTTTTCGGCCCGGAAGAAGTCTCCGAGATCTGGCTCACTTTTTCAGACCCGCAGCTGCGGGGCAGTGAGAACGCCCGTCTGTCTTCTCCGCTGTTCCTCGCCCGCTACCGCAAGTTCCTCGCTCCCGGCGGCATTGTACACCTGAAAACGGACTCCCGTTACCTCTACGAATACACACAATCCGTCTGTAAAGTGAACGGGTTACCGGTCTACTTCGAAAGTACAGATGTGTATAAGGAGGGTATATATATCCCCAAATCGTCGCTTCGCGACCCCTCCCACCGCTTCGCGGCGGGCCCCTCCCTCTTACGTGCCGAGGGTGGCAACGGATTTGGGGACATATATGCCCTCCAGAAGGATGTTACTGAAGTGCAGACGTTCTACGAGAAGATGTTTCTGGAGATGGGGCTGCCCATTACGTACATGGCGTTTGGCATTGAGCATGAAGGGCCATATCGGTTCCCCGGAGACCAGTTCGACCACGAAAAATGGCTGGAGGCCGAGGGGCCCCGCCGCAGTTTTTCTCATCAGCCTGTCAAACGGGGATAATCCCCGTTTTTTTTGCTATCTTTGTAAGGTTATGGCTAAAATGATTTACACAATGGGCGAAGTGGCGGAAATGCTGGGCGAGAACGCATCGGCCATCCGCTACTGGAGCAACTATTTCGAGAAGTTCATCAAGCCCCAGCGCAATGCCAAGGGCAACCGCCTGTATCATCCCGAGGATATTGAGACGCTTAAGCAGATCCAGTATCTTCTGAAAAACCAGGGCCTTACCCTGGAAGGTACCCGTCAGCGCCTTACCGAAGACCGCAGAACCGTGGACAAGCGGGTGAAAGCCATCGGCATTCTCAAGGGCATCCGGGAAGAATTGGTTGAAGTCCGCAGAGCCTTATGACAGTAGGTGAGATTACTGCGGCGCTGGAGGTATTTGCTCCGCTCCGCATCCAGGAAAGCTGGGACAACAGCGGGCTTATCATCGGCTCGCCGGAGGATGAGGTGCACGGGGTTATGATCGGCTTCGACTGTACGCCCGAACTGATCCGGGAAGCCGTGGAGAAAGGCTGCGACCTGGTTATCACGCACCACCCCCTCATCTTCAAGGGAATCAAGCGCATAGACAGCAAGGACCCGGTGGGCGCCGCCATCATGCAGGCGGTGCGCTGCGGAGTAGCCGTGTATGCCGCTCACACCACGGCCGATAAGGTAATCGCCGGGGTCAGTGGCGCCATGGCCCGCCGCCTGGGCCTTAAGAATATCAGCATTATGGTTCCGGAGGAAGATGGCACCGTGGGCCTGGGCTGCATCGGAGAGTTTGAAAAGCCGATGACGGGAAACGAGGCCCTCTCTTATGTAAAAGAGCGTTTTAACCTGGGTGTCATCCGCAGTTCCAGACCGCTGGAAACGCCCATCAGCAAGGTGGCCGTTCTGGGCGGCAGCGGCGGTGGAGAGATTCCGCTGGCCCTGTCCAAGGGGGCCCAGCTGTACATCACGGCAGATGTTTCCTACCATAATTTTTTCACTCCGCGGGGCTTTATGGTGATGGATATCGGCCATTTTGAGAGCGAAGTGGAGATTGTAGATATATTTCTGGCCGAATTACGGAAAAAATTTCCTACCTTTGCAAGCTACAAAAGCGCCAACATGGACAGGAGCAACCCTGTCCACTACTTTGGTTTGTAATTTATAAATCGATTTATATTTTTTATGGCAACAACCAAGAAAAACGCCGCCGCTGGGAAAGTGGAGGCCCCCATCGACAACAGGGAAACTTTTGTGTCTCTGCAGAAAAGTTTCGCCGATTCCGGTATGCCCGTGGAGGAAAAGCTCAAGACCCTCTATCAGCTCCAGGCAGCGGATTCCGAGATTGACAAGATTATCCAGCTTCGTGGCGAACTGCCGGCAGAGGTAGCGGCCCTGGAAGAAGAAATTGCCACCCTCAAGGAGCGCAGCGCCGCCCTTGCCGCCGTGGTAGACCAGCTCAATCGCAACATCGCCGATGCCAAGCTCTCCATCTCCGAGCACGAGAGCACCATCGAGAAATACCAGCGCCAGCTGGAAACCATCGCCAACTCCCGCGAGTATGATTCCCTGAACAAGGAGATCGAGAACCAGGAGCTGCTGCGCCAGATTGACGAAAAAACCATCAACGACACCCGCTTCGAAATTGCCGCCAGGAAGTCCGAGGCCGACGATCTCAAGGACCGCCTCACCATCCGTCAGGAAGACCTCAAGGCCAAGAAGGAAGAATTGGAAAACATCGTTGAGGAAACCGCCAAGGAAGAGCAGGTGCTCCGCGCCCGCCGCGAGGAATGCGCCTCCAAGATTGACGCCCGCACCATGAGCGCCTACGAGCGCATCCGCGAAAGCGTGCACAACCACCTGGCCGTGGTAGGCATCTACAACGGAGACTCCTGCGGAGGATGCTTCAACACCATCACTCCCCAGCGCCGCGTAGAGATTGCTTCCAACAAGAAGCTCATCATCTGCGAGCATTGCGGCCGCATCATCATCAACCCGGATTTCGAGTAGTCTTTCCTTCTTCTGATGGCCGATACGCCCCGAAAGAACCGCCGCACGGCAGAGCCCCTCAACCTGGAGACCCTGATGGGAAACAAACCCCCGCAGGCCCTGGATGTGGAGGAGGCCGTGCTGGGTGCCATGCTGGTAGAGCCCGCCACCATAGATGAATCTATGGAGGAGCTCTCGGCTGCCTGTTTCTACGACCCGCAGCACCGTATGATCTTCGAGGCCATGTCGGAACTGGTGAACGAACACGCCTCCATAGACCTGGTCACCGTGAGTGAGAAGCTCCGTTCCAAGGGCAATCTGGAGGCCGTGGGAGGCCCGGTGGTACTGGCCGGCCTGTCGCAGAACATTGCGGCGGCGGCCCATATAGAGTACTACATCAAAATCCTCAAGCAGAAGACCATCCAGAGGGATCTGATCACCGCCTCTTACGAAATTCTGAAGCAGTCTTTCGACGAATCCACCAACGTGGACGACCTCATAGACAACGCCCAGACCAAGGTGTTTGCGGCCATTCAGAACAACGTCAAGAGGGATGTGCAGGATATCGGCTCCATCATCAACGCAGTGCTGGACAACCTGCAGGAGCTGCAGAACACAACCGGCCTGTCCGGTGTTCCCTCCGGTTATCCTTCCATAGACCGCGTCACCCAGGGCTGGCAAAAGAGTGACCTTATTATCCTGGCCGCCCGTCCGTCCGTGGGTAAGACGGCTTTCGCCCTCAACATTGCCCGCAATGCGGCGGTGGACGCCAATATGCCCGTGGCCGTGTTCTCCCTGGAAATGAGTGCAGACCAGCTGGGTAAGCGTCTGATTACTACGGAAAGCGGCCTGTCCGGAGAAAAGATCAAGGGCGGTATCAAGCTGGAACAGTACGAGTGGATCCAGCTGGAAGATACCCTCAAGCGCCTGGCCAAGGCCCCGCTCTATATAGACGACACCCCCGGCATTCCCATCATGGAATTCCGTACCAAGGCCAAGCGCCTGGTGAAGCAGAAAGGTGTCCGTCTCATCGTAGTGGACTATCTTCAGCTGATGCAGGGACCGGTGGAACTCCGCGGCCTGCGCGAGCAGGAAGTGGCCGCCATCTCCCGTACCCTCAAGGCCACGGCCAAGGAACTGAACATCCCCATCATAGCCCTTTCCCAGTTAAGCCGTAACGCTGTTCAGCGCACCGGCGGTACGGGTAAGCCCCAACTGAGCGACCTCCGTGAGTCCGGCTCCATCGAGCAGGATGCGGACATGGTCATTTTCATCCACAGACCAGACTTCGTGGGTATGAGCGACAACCCCGAAGACAAGGAAAAGGCATATATCGTCATCGCCAAGCACCGTAACGGTGAGGTCTGTGACATTGAAATGAAGTACAAGGCCAACCAGGTGAAGTTCGTAGAGCCGGACCAGAGCCTGGACGTTTATGCTCAGCAGGGCCCCGTGGCCAGTGCTGCCAATGAAGAGCCCGCTTCCCCGGGAAATTACAATTTTGAAGACCAGCAGGACTTCTAGGATGCGCCGTTGGCTTCTCATATGGGCCATGCTGTTGCCATTTGTGGCAGCCGCGCAGCAGAAGGACAAGATACCCAGCCTCAGCCGCCATCCCTTCCAGGGAGGAGAGAAAGAAAGCTACGGCCTTTTCTTCAAGTGGGGCGCCGTGGTGTCGGAAGTGGGTACAGCCTGGCTTCATCTGGATTCTCTCCGCTACGAAGGAGTTCCGGCATACAAAACCACCCTCCGCGTTCAGTCCACCCCTTTCTTCGACCTCTTCTTCAAGATGAGGGAGGAGTTCTTCAGTTGGTTCACGGCCGATGACTTGAGGCCTCTCAAGTACTCCCGGGACACCTTTGAGGGCGGTTATATGGCATCCAACCTGTATCATTACGACTGGGAAAAAGGGGTTATCCACGCCGATATCAATTTCGAGAGCCGCGGCCGTCAAGTCCTGGACATTCCCTTGAAAGAAGGAGTAAGTGATCTCCCCGCGCTCATCTATATCTTCCGCGCCATAGATTATTCCTGCCTGGAGGAAGGCGCGGTGTACCCCGTGGCCTTTGCCATCGATGACAAGGTTTTCGATGTCAAGCTCACCTACAGGGGCCAGGAGATGGTGAAAGTGCGCAAGTTGGGCAAGAGAAGCGCCCGTCATTTTTCCTGCTCGGTGGTGCAAGGCGCCATGTTTGAAGGAAACCAGGAACTGCAGTTCTGGCTGGCCGATGACAGCAGCCACACGCTCCTGGGACTGATGGCCCCCCTGAGGGTGGGCGCCGTCTGGGCCTGGGTCAAGGACAAGAACAAGAAATAATGAAGAAAGAATCCATAAGCCATAAGGGAAAGATAGTGAACATGACGCCGCAGGTCACTACGGTGAGCATCCTCCAGCACGCTGCGTGCGGGGAATGCCACGCCGCCGGCATCTGTGGTATGGGAGATATGGCCGAAAAGCTGGTGGAAGTACCCACAGACCCGTACGGCAACTATTCTGTCGGAGACGAGGTGGAGGTGCTCCTGAAGGCTTCCATGGGCCTGAAGGCCGTGTGGCTCTGCTACGCCATTCCCCTTGTCGTCTTGCTGGGAACAGTGGTGGGCCTTCTGTCCGCCGGCGTGGAAGAAGCCGCTGCCGGCCTTGTCGGCCTTGCGGCCATCGGCCTGTATTACCTGCTGCTGTACCTTTTCAGGAACAAGCTGAAAAACGAATACATCTTTACCATCCAATAGGGAAGAATCAACAACAATATAATCTATATCTATGGTAAACATCATCATTTGGACCATTGCGGTAGTGACTGTCCTGGGCCTGGTTCTGGCCCTGGTTCTCTACCTGGTGGCTCAGAAGTTCAAGGTGGAGGAAGACCCCCGCATTGACGAGGTGGAGAAGGTGATGCCCGGCGCCAACTGCGGCGGCTGCGGCTTCGCCGGCTGCCGTGCGTTTGCCGAGGCTGCGGTGAAGGCCCCCAACCTGGACAACAATTTCTGTCCGGTGGGCGGTAACGAAACCATGGCCAAGGTGGCGGCCATTCTGGGTTACGAGGTAACGGAGAAAGCTCCCATGGTGGCTGTGGTCCGTTGCAACGGCACCTGCGAGGCCCGTCCCAAGGTGAACGAGTACGACGGGTATGCTTCCTGCTATGTGAAATCGCTCCTGTACACCGGAGACACCGGCTGTGCCTTCGGCTGCCTGGGCTGCGGAGACTGCGTGAACGCCTGCCAGTTCGGCGCCCTTTCGATGGATCCCGTCACCGGCCTGCCGGTGGTGGATCAGGAGAAGTGCACCGCCTGCGGCGCCTGCGTGAAGGCCTGCCCCAAGCACATCATCGAGCTTCGTCCCAAGGGCCCCCGCGGGATGCGCATGTTCGTCAGCTGCGTGAACAAGGACAAGGGCCCCGTGGCCAAGAAAGCCTGTGCCAGCGCCTGCATCGGCTGCGGCATCTGCGCCAAGACGTGCACGCACGAGGCCATTACGGTGGAAGGCAATGTGGCCTACATAGATCCCGCCAAGTGCAAGCTCTGCCGTGAGTGCGAGGCTATGTGCCCCACCGGCGCCATCCATGGCGTCAACTTCCCCAAGCCCCTGGACAAGGATGCCATCAAGGAGCGCATCAAACTGCGCCAGCAAAAAGCCAAAGAGGCAGCGGAGGCTGCTAAAAAGGAGGCTGCAAATGAGTAAGCATACATTCTCTATCGGCGGTGTTCATCCGCACGACAACAAGATTTCCCGGGAATGCGCCATTACCCCGCTTCCCATCGCTCCTACCGTATATATCGGCGTATCCCAGCACATCGGTGCTCCCTCCGTGCCCTGCGTGGCTGTGGGAGACAAGGTGAAGGTGGGCCAGGTAATTGCCGAACCCGGCGGCTTTGTGGGTGCATACATCCACTCCTCCGTGAGCGGTACCGTCAAGTCCATCGCCCCCCGGGCAGATTTGGCCGGTCGCGCCAGCACCCACATTGAGATTGCGGTGGAAGGAGATGAGTGGGCCGATGGTATCGACACCACGGACACCCTCATCACCGCCATCCCCGAAGACCCCAAGGCCATCATCGAGAAGGTGAAGCTGGGCGGCGTCGTGGGCCTGGGTGGTGCTACCTTCCCCACGCACGTGAAGCTGAGCCCGCCTCCGGGCTCCAAGTGCGAGCGGGTTATCATCAACGGCTGCGAATGCGAGCCTTACCTCACCTCAGACTTCCGCACCCTCCTGGAGAAGGGAGAGCAGGTGGTGGTGGGTGCCGCCCTGCTGCAGAAAGCTATGGGCGGGGTGCCCTGCACCATCGCCATCGAGGAAAACAAACCCGAGGCCATCGCTCACATCCGCGAGGTCATTGCCCGACTGGGCTATAAGGACATCGAGGTGATGGTGATGAAGATGATGTATCCGCAGGGCGGTGAAAAGCAGCTCATAGACGCTGTGATGCACCGTCAGGTGGGTTCCGGCGCCCTGCCCATCAGCGTGGGTGCTGTTGTGCAGAACGTGGCTACGGCCCTGGCCGTGTACGATGCCGTACAGAAGAACAAGCCCATCGTAGACAATTCCGTAACCGTTACGGGTGAGTGCTTCCCCAAGCAGGCCAACCTGCTGGTTCGCGTGGGCACGCCCCTTCGTTACATCATAGATTATCTGGGAGGCGTTCCCGAAGAGGCAGCCAAGATCATCAGCGGCGGTCCCATGATGGGCCGAGCCGTGGCCAATCTGGATGCCGCCACCGTCAAGGGTACCGGAGCCCTGCTCTTCCTTACCGAGAAGCAGACCCGCCGCGCCCCGGAAACCAACTGCATCCGCTGCGGCAAGTGTGCCGATGCCTGCCCGATGGGTCTGGAGCCGTTCCTGCTGAACAAGCTCTCCAAGGCGGCCGATGTGGAAGCCCTGGAGGCCAATGCCGCCCAGGACTGCATCGAGTGCGGCTGCTGCCTGTATTCCTGCCCCGCCCACATTCCGCTGCTGGACAACATCCGCGTAGGAAAGGGCCAAGTGTTAAGCGCTATCCGCGCTCGTGCGAAAAAATAATTACTATGAATAAGTTATTAGTATCTCCTTCACCTCACATCCATTCCAAGGACTCCACCCGGTCCCTGATGCTGGATGTGGTGATTGCGCTGGTACCGGCGGTTATCTGCTCTGTGGTCTTCTACGGCTGGCAAGAGCTGTTGGTGCTGGGCGTGAGCGTGGCCTCCTGCGTGCTGCTGGAATGGGCCATCACCAAGTATATGCTCAAAAAGCCGTCCACCATCGGAGACCTTTCGGCCGTTATCACCGGTATCCTGCTGGCCCTTAACGTGCCTTACACCACTCCCTGGTGGGTTATCGTGATAGGCTCCGTAGTGGCCATCGGCGTAGCCAAGATGACGTTCGGAGGCATCGGCCAGAATATCTGGAATCCCGCCCTGGTGGGCCGCGTGTTCCTGCTGGTTTCCTTCCCTACGTATATGACCACCTGGAGCAAGCCCGCCGGCCTGTTCGGCGTGGATGCCGTTTCCGGTCCCACCCCGCTGGGCGCCATTTCGGAAGGCCTTATGCAGGGTTCTACCGTCCAGGAGCTTACATCGGCCTATAATTACAAGGATCTCCTGTTCGCCAATCTGGGTGGCAGTGCGGGTGAAGTTTGCGCCCTGGCCCTTCTGGCCGGTTTCGTATACCTCTGCTGCCGCAGGGTGATCAAGCCCTGGATTACCCTTAGCATCTTTGCCACCGTGGCCCTGACGTCCCTTATTTTCTGGGGCATCAACCCGGCCCGTTTCACGGATCCCCTGTTCAACCTCCTCACCGGCGGTCTCATCCTGGGCGCCTGTTTTATGGCTACGGACTATGTCACCAGCCCTATGAGCCTCTGGGGCGGCGTGGTCTTTGGTGTGGGCATCGGCTTCCTCACCATGATGATCCGTTACTTCGGCTCTTATCCGGAAGGCGTTTCCTTCGCCATCCTTATCATGAACTCTGTGGTGCCGCTGCTTAATATGTGGTTCAAACAGAAAAAATTCGGGAGGAAGTAGGTATGGCTGTTAAATCCAATCTTACCAATATGGTTCTGGTGCTGGGCCTCACCTGCCTGCTGTGCTCTGCCGTGCTGGGCGGTGCCTATGTCCTCACCAAGGAACCCATCGACAAAGCGGCTGCGGAGAAGACCAACAGGGCCATCTCCCAGGTGCTGCCTCACTTCACGGAGGTGGAGTACAACGAGGCCGATCATTACTACAAGGCCACCGACGGAGACCAGTTGGTGGGATATGCCATCGAGTCCACCGTGGTGGGCTTCGGCGGCCCCCTCAGTCTCATCGTGGGTGTAACCCCGGACGGAGTGGTGTACAACACTTCCGTGCTCTCGCACGCCGAAACGCCGGGTCTGGGCGCCAAGTGCACCACCGACGAAAAGTTTATGGGCCAGTGGAAGGGCTTCAACCCCTCCATCAAGAAGCTCTCCGTCAAGAAGGACGGCGGTGACGTAGATGCCATCACGGCTTCCACCATCACTTCCCGTGCCTATACCCAGGCGGTAGAGAATGCCCTGAATGTGTTTAACAAGCTGGAAGGAGGACAGGACAATGAGTAAATTCAAACTGCTGACAGACGGGCTTGTCAAGAACAACCCCACTTTTGTGCTCCTGCTGGGTATGTGCCCCACGCTGGCCACCACCACATCGGCCATCAACGGCCTCTCGATGGGCCTGGCCACCCTCTTTGTGCTGGTCCTGAGCAATATGGCCATATCGGCCATCGCTCCCGTGGTTCCGGACAAGGTGCACATCCCGGTCTATATTGTGGTCATCGCCACCTTCGTTACCCTGCTGCAGTTCCTGATGCAGGCATACACCCCCGCGATGTACGAAACCCTGGGCCTGTTCATCCCGCTCATCGTGGTTAACTGCATCGTGCTGGGCCGTGCCGAGGCTTTTGCCAATAAGCACGGAGTCGGGGAGAGTGCCCTGGACGGCATCGGCGTGGGCCTGGGCTTCACCTGCTCGCTCACGGTGCTGGGCCTGGTGAGGGAAATCCTGGGTTCCGGCTCCGCCTTCGGATACAATTTCATCGGCGGCCACGACGGTATGCTGGCCTTCGTGATGGCTCCCGGCGCCTTCCTGTGCCTGGGCTATCTGATGGTTCTGTTCAACAAATACCTTAAAAAGAACTAGGCTATGGAGTACTTTCTCATTATTATCTCGGCGATTTTTGTAAACAATATCGTCCTGGCACAGTTCCTGGGTATCTGCCCCTTCCTGGGCGTGTCCAACAAACTGTCCACCGCTTCCGGTATGTCCATGGCCGTGTGCTTTGTGATTACGCTGGCCACGCTGGTAACTTACCTTATCAACAAGTACCTGCTGGTTCCCTTCAATATCACTTTCCTCCAGACCATCGCCTTCATCCTGGTCATCGCGGCCCTGGTGCAGATGGTGGAGATTGTGCTCAAGAAGGTGAGCCCCAGCCTGTATCAGGCCCTGGGTATTTTCCTTCCCCTGATCACCACCAACTGCGCCGTACTGGGTGTAGCCATCAATGTGGTCACCAAGGAGTTCGCCTTTGTTCCCGGCGGTATGCTCAACCTGGGCCAGGCCCTGGTGTATGCCTTCGCCACCTCGCTGGGCTACGGCCTCGCGATGGTCATCTTCGCCGGCATCCGCGAACACCTGGCCCTGAACAATGTTCCCAAGGCCTTCAAGGGCGTTCCCATCGCCATCATCAGCGTGGGTATCCTGGCCCTGGCCTTTATGGGTTTCAGTGGTATGGTTAAGTAGCTGATAATCGGCATGTTATAAAACGAGGGGTGCACCGGCCGGTGCACCCCTTTTCGTATAACTCGCTAAGAATCAGCCTATTTGCTGCGCAGGTAGCGGAAGCGGCTGATCTCGGCCAGGGCTTCGTCCGCCTCGGAGACGTTGCCTCGCTTGGCGCGGAGGAAGTAGCCTTCGGCCTTCTCGTAGTCTTTCTGCAGGGCAAAGAAGACGCCGCGGGCATAGTCTGCTTCGGGTCCGTTTCCGGCCTTGGCCAGGAAACCGGCGGCCTTTTCGAAGTCTCCTTCCTGCATTGCCTCATTGGCAAAGGTGATCTGGGACTCGATGGACTCGAAGTCAAAGGTCTGGTATGCAATGTCGTACTCCGTGCGGCGGAGCCAGGGCAGGCAATCCTTCTTGATTTTGGCCCAGTCTGAAGGGAAGCGGTTGCGGATGCTGGCTTCCTTCTTGTCCAGGTCTATGTCAGAGTCGATGATTTCCAGGATCTTGGCCTTGTTCTTCAGACTGGACTCGTCCACCCATTTGCGAAGGCCGTTCCAGTCTTCGGCCTCATACTCAGAGACGATAAGGCCTTCTGGAATCTCTATCTTTCCGGCGATATAATCACGGACGGCTTCTCCGCGTCCCCTGGCCAGTTTTTCGTTAGAGGCGTACTTACCTTCCGGGGAGGCCTTGCCGCGGATAATGATGCGCTGGATGTTCACACCTTCGGTCTTCTGCACTTTCTCGATGCTTTCCTTGATCTTATTCAGTTCTGCCAGGTTTTTGTGAAAGTCTTCCTTGAGTTCGATGCTGTTCACGGGGAAGTCTATGGCGGCCGATCCGCTGAGGCGCTCTATCTTCAGCAGGCGCTCCGGTTCGATGGTATGGAAGACGGGCGTATACGCGATGGGGGCCTCGGCATAGGCCGACAGGGTATCCACCGCTTCAATTCCGCTGTCTCCGCAGCAGCCTTCGTAAAGGTGCACCAGCTCCAGCTGGGCGCCGTCCATCCAGGCCTGGTAGGGAACGGATTCGTTCAGAGAGACGGTTACGGGCAGCTGTTCTTTGGAATAGACCTTCTCTCCCGCCTTTCCGGAGAATCCGTAAGAGTTGAGATAGGGATAGAACTTCTCTTTGGAGTACAGGCCGATGGGGGCCAGTTTGACTACGTTCTCACCATCGGTAATCTGGGGTTCCAGGACAAAGGTCTTGATGCCTTTGAGCATACAGGGAGTGAGCTGCACGTCTGCCTTTACTACCATTTTATCGCCCACGCGCGCGAGAGAAGCGTTCTCCGTCTGGGCTGACAGGGAAACGGAGTAAAGAATACAAAAGACAAAAAACAGAATTCGTTTCATAAAGGTATAGATTATAAAAATATTTACTAATAAAGCGAAACTCCTCACAAAGATAAAAATTATTATAGAATTTTTGTCGAAAAATTTTGTCAAAAGGATAAAATAACTATCTTTGTATTCGGAAGTGCATCCTGCAATCCGTTTGTTTATTATAACTATTTTTAATAAAGAAAGGTATCAAGACGAGCTAAAAAATCCTAAAGTGCTACCGCCAGATACTACGGCGTTGGCATTCTTTGTACATTTAGACCATTCTAAATCAACTTTCACTAATTATTCTACTTAATTAACAACATTATGCAACACAAAGCTCTATTCGCCGCAGTATTCTGCGGAGCGTTGTGCCTTACGGGCTGCATCAAGAACATTGAGTCAGAGTCCGTGACGGAAGTTCGCAAGGCCAAGGCCCAGGAGATTGCCTCTGTGGCCAAACTGAACGAAGCTCAGGCTTCTGCCGCAACAACCCTCGCCAACGCGCAGGCCGCTATTTCTGCTGCACAGGCAGAACTCATCAAAGCCCAAGCCGCCAAGGAAACGGCCGAGGCTGCTCTCATCCAGGCTAAAGCCGACCTTGAAAAGGTTAACGTAGAGATTGCCAAGGTTAAGCTGGAGGAAGAAAAGGTAGTTCTTCAGCAGAAGAAGGTGGAGCTGGAAAAACTCATTGCTCAGGCTGAGGCCGACATTGCCAGGGCTGAGGCCGCAAAGCAGGAGTCCATCAATCGCCTTAACAAAGCCAAGGCTCAGGCCGAGATTGATCAGATCAATGCTCAGAAAGCCCTGATCGAAGCCGAAAAGAATCTGATGGCTGCTGCTAACGAGATGGAAGCAGAGAAACAGGCTCGCCTCGTTACCCTGTGGGCCAACTACGAGCAGGCTTTGGAGGAGGTCTACGACGCTCAGGCCAAACTCATCAAGAAAGAGGTTCAGGCTGCCCAGGTTAAAGCCGGCATTCAGTCTGGCTTGGAGGTAATGGCCGAAGAAGCTGCTTTTCTTTCCCAGGAAATCGAGATGATGAAGGCTCAGGCAGAATACCTGACGCAAATTGCAGGAAAGTCCTATCAGGAGATCATTACCGAAATCGAAAAATACAATGAGGAGTATTTGGCTGCCGATGCTGCCATGATGGAAGCCTATAATAAATGGATGGCAGCAAGAGAGGCCTGGTTTGATGTTTACGAAAACGAAGCCTCTTACAGCTACATCCAACCCGAATTTACTAGTGATTGGGGCAACAATCCCCTTCAGAATCTCGTTCAGCAGATGGCAGACCAGATGGGAATTGAGGTCGTGTCTGAGATTGAAGAAGGAACGGGTGCGTTCATTTGGGGTATTGCTCCCGAGGGAGAGTTCATTCCTTTCTGGAAGGACGAAGCAGATGTCTACGGAGATTATTATATGTATCCTGCTCCGAAGGATGGAATTATGCCTAAGAATTGGGATTGGTTTGAGGACGCTGCCTATGTTCCGGCTACCATTTATTACGAGAACTATGAAAGGATCGTCAATATGGCAACCGAGTTGCTGGAAATGGCTAAGGAGAGGGCTAAAGTAAAGCTCGAAAATGATAAAGCCTTTGTTGAGGAACAGATTGCCCCTTTGGCAGGCTTCATTGACGCAGCCAAGGCATACGTGGCGGAAGCCGATAAGCAGATCAATCCCGCCCAGGAGGCAGTGGACGTTGCACAAGAAGAGGTAACCAAGGCGGAAAAAGCCATTGAGGCCGCAAATTCTGCTTTGAACAATTATCAACTTTCTAATACAACCTACGCCAAATATGCACAGGAACTTGGGCATCTGGATGTCGTTAAATCCCACGCATTCGACATCGATATGCAAATCGCCGGGGCCGAGAGTTTATTAACCCTTGCAGAGACCGCAGTTCCTTTCGCTAAAGACGCCAAATATGAAGCCGACAAGGCTGTCGCCTCGAAGCAGGCCGATGTGAAAGCCAAAAAGGCTGCCGTTACGGAGGCCATCGTGAAGGCCTATGAAGATGCACAGGCTGCCGTGACCAAGCAGGAAGGCGTGGTTGAAGGCAAGCTCAATGCGTACAATGAAGCCGTTGAGGCAGAGCGTGCTGCCGAGCTGATCTACCTGGCAGATCCGGATGATGCCACCAAGAAGGCTGCTTGGGAATCTGCCAAGACGGCAACGGAGAAGGCTCTGACTGAATACAATGCAGAGGTGGCTACCCTTTCCACCAAGATGGGAGACCTTGCTACTGCAAAGGCTGCATATGACGCCGTTAACGATCCTTATGAAGCTGCTGTTGAAGAGCTAAAGGCCCTTGAAGAGAATGCTGCTGGCTGCGCCGAATCTTTGACTCAGGCCGAGGCAGAACTGGAGAAGTGTAAGGCAGAAGTAGAACAGCTGAAACAGACAAAGACTTTAGCAGACGAGGCTGTGAAAATGGTTGAAGCCCAGGTTGCCGATGCTAAAGCCGCATACGATGCATATTTAGAGGGAACAGATCCGGAGGAGAAGGCTCTTATTGATAATCTTGCTCAGGCCGTTTCGCAGCGTGATTTTGCCAATGAGGTATATTCTTTTGTGTACAATGAATACTTAAACATCACCAATTCTTACGGTTACTACTATTGGTATACTGAATATGTTCTCAATGAGGATTATGAATACAGTGATGTGAATTATCTCGCCAACTTGAAGAATCAGCTGGTCGAGCTGGATAAAGACTACGAGCAAACTCTTAAGCAGTTTGCGGAGGCAGAGGCTGAGATTGCCAAGATAGAGGACGTCATTGAGCATTACAAAGCCATTGAGCCTGTCTACAACAGCTGGCTTGTGGATCGTTCTGCTGCCCGTACTGCTTACATTGAAGCTTATAAGGAGTATATCGATGCACAGAATGTAGAGGCAGAGGTTGAGGCCAAGGCGGATGCTCTCCGCACTCTCATCTCCAAGTACATTTACACGGATGGTGATGACTGGTACGATACCTTAGAGACTATCGATATCATTAACGAAATCAACGCTGAGATTGCTGCAGCAGAGGAAGAACTGGCCGAGATTCAGGCTGACATGGCAATGAACTATGTTAGCGATGAATACAACATCACCGTCTATGCCAATATTATGGCTAAGATCGAGAAACTGGAATCCAAGATCGAGGTATACTCTGCCCTTGCAGAGTTCTACTGGGCCCAGATTGAAGAAGCCATGGGTGGTGCAAACGTTGAGTAAATCCTGCCTTTTTATTGTAAGAATTTACAAGCCAGTAATATGAATATCAACCGTATATTTGTATTTGCCGCAGCAATGCTGATCACGGTGGGCGCATTCGCCCAGGAGCAGCAGGGCCGTATCAAGCCCGTGCGCCTTGGCGTGAGCGTCACCGTGGGAAGCAATGCATACGCAGGCATCAGTGCCCTGCCTGGCACGCTGGCTTCATACGGAACCCAGGCCCCGTCCATCAATTGGATGGACAAGGGCCCGGCTTTCGGTGTTGAAGGCAGCATGATCATCTGCGACAAATGGAAACTGGACCTGGGTGGAGCCTTCACCTACAGCTTCAATCCGGCTTATCCCCGGTATGAAGGCACGGGAGAGGGACTGGGAGAAATCCCCACCTATGAGCCTGTGGCTTTCCAGCAAAGTGCGTCGTACCTGGTCTATCTGGCAGGCAGTTATTACTTCCGCATCAAGAGCATACCGGCTCTTCGCCCTTCCATTGGTATCCGTCTGGGCGCCAGCTATGGCAACAACCAGAGACTGGCCACCGAGGATGATATGCTGGGCGGATTCTCGGCCTCTGAGACCGTTCGCCTGGGTGCAGCCGCCATTGCGGGCATTGACTACTACTTCAGCCCCCACTTCTTTGTGGGAATGGGTGTAGACTTGTTCCGCTACGTGTATGGCTTCAATGCCCACCGTCCTCAGGAAGGTCTTGGAGTGCTGGGTGCAGACACCCACAACTTCGGTTTCCTGGGTGCTCCCAAGATCAAGATTGGATTCGTGTTCTAAGCACTTCCAACCTACATATGAAAGAGCCGGCCGCAAGGTCGGCTCTTTTTTCACAAAATATTGTGAATTTTGTTTGTCGGAAGAGATATCTTTACTATATTTGAGGAAAAATCACAACATATTGTGAGTATGAGGGCTGGACAAGTATATGTTAACGGGAGATTCGCCGGTATCCTGATTGAGGAGGGCCCGGCTCATTACACGTTTACCTATGATAAGGATTATCTTCAGCAACAAAGCACAGAGCCTGTGTGTTTGGCTATGCCTTTGCGTGAAGAGCCATACGAGAGCTCTACTCTTTTCCCTTTCTTTTCCAATATGTTGTCGGAAGGCGTAAACAGATCCTTTCAAATGCAACTTCTTGGTCTTCGGCCAGATGATGACTTTGGCTTGCTTCTTAAAACGGCAGGCTATGACACCATCGGTGCGGTAACGGTAAAGGAGATGGAGATATGATTACGTTTACGCCAGAAGAAAAGAAACGTCTCTTTGATGGTCGATCCGTCTCGGCCGTGTTGCCGTATGAGAGTTTAGAAAGCAATATGCATGCTATCCGCGAAGGTAGTGGCAGATTATCCATCTCCGGTGCCCAGGAGAAGTATGCCCTAGTTGAGGATGAAGGGAAGCTTCGTTTCACACGAGAAAACGAAGTGGGAACTTTCATTCTCAAACCAGTATCCACAGACAGGCGTTTTTTATATCGGATGGATATGCCAGCCAACGAGCATCTGACTATGACAATTGCCGAAAGTGTTTATGGAATACCTGTAGCGGCGCACGGATTGTGTCAGTTTCTCAATGGAGAACCCGCCTATCTTACCCGCCGTTTCGATTTTAAGGCAGAAGGGGGGAAATACCCTATGGAAGATTTCGCTTCTCTGGCAGGCCTCAACAGAGAGAATTATGGAGAGGACTTTAAATACACGGTGTTAAGTTATGAGGATTGCGCCAGTCTAATCGTTAAACATTGCTTGGCTGCCAAAACTGAACTCTTGAAATTCTTCCGTCAAATCCTTTTCAATTATCTGTTTGACAACGCCGATGCCCATTTGAAGAACTTCTCTCTGGTTGCATATCACCCCGGGGATTATCGACTCTCTCTCGCTTATGATTTGCTTAATACAGGTATTCATTTGCCCACGAGTATTTTTGCTCTGGAGAAGGGATTGTTTAAAGAAGGAACACCCATTTCGGATACAACACCGATCGGCCGGCCTCTGTTTTGGGATTTCGGAAAGCGTCTGGGATTTGCAGATAAATTACTTGAAAAGGAACTTGCATTTTTTGCAAGGACGGAAACTAAGACCTGGGGACTCATAGAGGGTAGTTCCTTGTCACCGGAAGCGAAGGCGTCCTATCTATCCACGTATAAATATAGACTATCTACGTTACAATGAATACAATTGGAGCAACTATTCTAATCAGGAGACAAGAACTGGGTTTGCGGCAACAAGAGTTGGCAGACTTGGCTGAGGTGGGGATTAATACCCTGGTAGCCATAGAGCGTGGGAAAGGGAACCCCTCTTTGAAGACGCTTCTGCGTATCGCCGAAGTACTGGGCTTGGAACTGCGTCTATCTTTACCTGAGTAGCCGTCTGGCACTCCTTTTTTCTGATCTAAAAACAGGGATTGAAAAGTAATAATCGGAGGTGACAAAATTGAGTCACCTCCGATTCCGTTTACAGTGCAAAAATCAAGCTCAAAACATATTCAGCGGCGTTTATTTTGACGACAAGCAGGTGCTCAAAATGAATGTTAATTATTCTAATTAATTATCAGTTATGCAAAACAAAGCACTATTTGTCACAATGCTGGCTGGCGCCCTGACGCTCGCCTCATGCGTGAAGAACATTGAGTCGCAATCTGTGACCGACGTTCGTAATGCCCGTGCCCAGGAAATCCTTTCCCAGGCAGCGCTAAACAATGCCAATGCTGCAGCCGCCACCACGCTGGCAAACGCAGAGGCTACTTTGAAAAATGCAGAAGCCGAACTAGCCAAGGCCAATGCCAAAATTGCAGAGGCGAATGCCAAAAAGATTGAGGCCGAGGCTGAGCTCGTCAAGGTTGAAGCTCAGCTCCGCGCTGTAATGGTTGAACAGGAAAAGATTGAGCTACAGAAGAAACAGGCTGAACTCCGCAAGCTCATTGCCGAAGCAGAAGCTGCTGAGGCAGAAGCCGAGTTTGTCAAGAAGCAGATTGCCGCCCAGTTGGAGGTCCTCGCCGGAGAGTTGGAGATTGCCAAGTCCGAGAACGCACTGGCCCTTCTCAAAGCCCAGCAGGAACTTGAGAAATACATCAAGGCCCAGGACGAAGCCGAACGTGAAGCTCTGCAGGAGATTACCGATAAGTACATCGCTGTCGTCGATGAACTCATTAATCTCCAGGCTCAGTTGTCTAATAATCAGACAAGGATTGCTATGCTTGAAGCGGTTATTGAATCTCCCGAAGAAGTATTTGCTGAGAGAATCGCTGAAAAGAAAGCCGAAATTGCTCGTATTGATAAGAAGATTGCCGCTATCCAAAAGTACGCCAAGGTTTCCCCGGAAGAGATTGAGGCTTACCTGGATGAAGCCCGTATTGCTCTCATGGATGCCGAGAATGTATATCGGGCTGCCTTAAAGGAAGAGAATGAAAAACTCATTGCTTTTAATGCTGCAGAAACTGTACAAACGGAGTATATGAATGACTGGTATATAAAGTTCCAGAGTTTTGCATATAACCACAAACCTGTTTGGGGTAAATACAACGAAGAGAAAGGTGTGTATGAAGAGGGCTATTGGGATGAGAACAATGAGTTCGTCCCTCTTTGGAATCACGAAGATTTCCATTCAGAGTGGCTCGTCTATCCTGAGCCCCAGGAAGGCATTATGCCTTCTTCCTGGATTACGGTTGAAAATCGTACGTATATTCCGGCCAAGGTGAACAGCGCCAATTTTGAGGTCCTTTTCAATGAGCTCATTGACGGGAAGGCCAAAGAAGTAGCCGACTACAAGCAGAGTCGTGAAGAGCAGCTGAAGAACGATAAGGAGTATTACGAGAGAGAGATTCAGCGATATGAGAAGTGGATTGCTTCTTATCAGGAATATGTTGATGCCGTAGAGCCTAAGATGGCGGCCGCCGAGGCAGAAGTAGAAGCCAAGAATGAGGCCAGACAAAGTGCATGGAAAACCTACCAGGATGCAAACCGTGCAGTCAATAATTATATAGATGGTCAATACGATCTCTCCCAGGGAGACGTGAATATAGCTCAGACGAATTACAATAGCGCCCAAATGGCCAAGGACGCAGCTGATAATGCTGTCATTTCCGCGGAGAACGAACTTGATTATGCTAAAGCCGATGTGCAGATTTTCACCGATAATAAGTATTATGCCGACCTTTCTGTTGCTACTCTTACCAACGATGTAAACGTCACTCAGAAGGCTATTACCGATGATATTAAGAAAGCACTCTCCGACGCCGAGAAGAAACTTGCCGAGCAGAAAGAGATCGTAGCTAAGGCGGAAACGGCTCATAAAGAGGCTGTCTCAGCCCACCGTGTCGCAATAATCAAGCTCGCCGCTGATCCGACTAACGAGAAACTCAAAGCTGAAGAGGCTGCTGCTGCAACCAAAGAAAGCGAAGCTCTGGCCAAGTGGAATGAGGAACTTGGCAAGATTCCGGCCCTCGAGACGGCAAGAAATGACGCCCAAGCCGCCTTTGATGCCGTGAATAACCCTTACCAGCTTGCCCTTCAAAACCTGGAGATTGCAAAGGAAACAGCCAAGACCTGTGAGGAGAATCTTACTGCTGCCAAGGCACGCGTAACTAACGCAGAGAGCGCCCTAGAAGAGGTTAAGGCGGCCGCAGCGGCTGCTACAAAGGCTGAAGTAGACGCCAAGGCGGTTTATGATAAAGCGATTGCCGAACTGGCTGTTGCTGACGAAGGACTTCAGGCACTTCATCAAGCCGCAAATGAAGCTTGGAGTGTTTACCGCTCGGCTATCGGCGAAGAAAATGCAGCACGGACGGAGCTTCAAAACCTGAAAAACAGCTATGACAAATACGAAAGCTATGTCTATCAACTCAATGCAGAGAATGACGGTTCCCTGGCTTGGATGCTGAACGAGTATAAGAACTCCCTCGCCAATGCCGAGGATGTCGCTGCCACCGATATCGCCAACAAGGAGAAGGAACTCACCGACCTCCAGAAGGAGATAGACGAAGTGAAAGCCAATCTCGAGAAACTGGATGGTGTTGAAGCCGCTTATGTCAAGACCGTAGAGGCTAAGGCAGAAGCTTTCAAGGCCTATCAGGAGGCTATAAAAGTATCCTTCGATGCCCTTCAGGCCCGTGACGAGGCTATGGCCGAAGTCGACGGTATGGCTTCCACCTTCTATTTCTGGGATGAGGATGGCAACCTCCTGGAAAAGAGCGTCGTTGAGGCCCTCGATTATCTCGCAGAGAAAAAGGCTGAGTTGGAAGACGAAATTGACGAGTATATCAATGAAATCCCTGTTCAGGCAGCTGCATATGTCGAAGCTCTCACCATAGAGTGTGCCGAGATTGAACTCCGTATCGAGGTTCTCACCAAGATTGCTACCGAGTACGAAGAGATTTTGAAAGAAGCCCTCGGCTATTCCGAAAGCCCTGCTGCCTAATAAGTAAGACTACATTTACAAGCCAGTATAATGAATATCAATAGAATATTTGTATTTGCTGCAGCGTTGCTAGTGAGCGCCAGCGCCTTCTCACAGGAACAGCAGGGCCGTATCAAGCCTGTACGTCTGGGACTGAGCGTGAGCGTGGGCAGCAACGCCTATGCCAGCATCAGTGCCCTGCCTGGCACACTGGCTTCATACGGAACCGAAGCCTCGTCTGTCAATTGGATGGACAAGGCTCCGGCTTTCGGAGTTGAAGGCAGTATGATCATCTGCGACAAATGGAAACTGGATTTGGGCGGAGCCTTTAACTTTGGTTTCAACCCAGCCTATCCTAGCGTGGAAGGCACTGGAACACAACCCGGTGACGTCCCCGCGTATGAGGGTGTAAACCTTCAGCAGAGTACGTCGTATTTGGTCTATCTTGCAGGCAGCTACTACTTCCGCGTGAAGTCGGCTCCGGCCCTTCGTCCTTCCCTGGGCCTTCGCCTGGGTGCAAGTTATGGCAACAACCAGCAGCTTGCTCCCTCCGAGGACTGGATGGGTGTCTCGGCGTCGGAAACCTACCGTCTGGGTGCATCCGTCATTGTCGGAATGGACTACTACTTCAGTCGCAACTTCTTTGTAGGCATGGGTGTAGATTTGTTCCGCTACGTGTACGGCGTAACTGCCCACCGTCCTCAGGAAGGCCTTGGAGTGCTGGGCGCAGACACCCATAACTTTGGTTTCCTGGGTGCTCCCAAGATCAAGATTGGATTCGTGTTCTAAGCACTTCCAACCTACATACGAAAGAGCCGGCCGCAAGGGTCGGCTCTTTTTTATTGTAACTTTCTGAAGGCCTTGTTCACGACCTTTTTCTTGTGGGAGAGGCCGGGATGGACATAGAGGTTGAGCGTCGTGCTGATGTTGGCGTGCCCCAGCAGGACGCTTACCGTTTTGTAGTCACAGCCGCATTCGATGCAGCGGGTGGCAAAACTGTGCCGGAGGCCGTGGAAATGGATGGGCGGAAGTCCCAATTTCCTCAGGACACGTTTAAAATAAGCCCGGTATGGAGCGGGCTCTGTGGGTTTACTCTGGTTGGTAAGTACATAGTAATGGCTTTTGATACCCTTTTTCAGGGGCCTGAGCAGGTTTACCAAATCTGGCGACAGGGGGATGTCCCGGTAAGAGCTGACAGTTTTGGGCGTATCCACCACTATTTCTGAGTGATGGTCTCCCAGATAGACCCGCTGGATGGTTTTGTTTACGTGTACCACCCCCGTCTTCAGATCCAGGTCTCCCCAGGTTAGGGCACAGATTTCTCCTATGCGAAGGCCTGTATTCAAACAAAGGGCTATCCCCAGATTGTAACCGGAAAGATTCCGGCTTAGGTAAAGCATCAACTTCCTTTGCTGGGCAAGGGAGAGGACGTGAAGGGCAGAATTCATCTGTTTTGTGGGAAAGTGGATGTCCATAGGCCTATGTTCCCAGCCACAGTACTTGACGGCGTAATTCAGGACCATATGCAGAATCATCAGGATATCCCGGACGGTTTTCTGCTGCAGGCCTTCACTCAAAAGACGGGAAACAAAGGACTGTACATCTCTCTCGCAGATGTCGGTGAACCTGCTGAAAGCAGGAATCAGGTGCTTGTGCAAATGAAGGGAATAAACGGAGAATGTCGAGCGTTTCACCCAGGTTTTTTTCTCTTCCTCCCATAGCAAAGCTACCTCATTGAAAATGAGTTTGTTTTCCATAAAAAATAGTTTAAGTTTGCAAGGTAATAAAAAAGAGCCGACCATGTAGCCGGCTCTTTCGTAGGGGGTAGGAAACTCGTTCTAGAAGACGAATCCAATCTTGATCTTGGGTGCTCCCAGGAAACCGAAATTGTGGTTGTCAGCTCCCAGGACACCCAGTCCTTCCTGCGGACGCTGGGCTGTCACACCGTATACATAGCGAAATAGATCTACGCCCATACCAACGAAGAAGTGCTGGCTGAAGTAGTAATCAATTCCGGCTATCACGGAAGCGCCCAGGGTGAAGGTTTCTCCTACGGATACGCCTAACCAGTCCTCGGAGGCGGCCAACTTCTGGTTGTTGGCATAGCTGCCACTGGCCCGAAGGCCGATGGAAGGACGGAGAGCGGGAATCGCAGGAATCCGGAAGTAGTAGCTGCCTGCCAGATAGACCAAATACGATATGTTTTGCTGCAAGGCAACAGGTTCATAGGTGGGAATGTCTCCATAGTCGGAACCGGTTCCCTCCACGCCGGGATAACCAGGGTTGAAACCAAAGTTAAAGGCTCCGCCCAGGTCCAGTTTCCAGCGGTCGCAAATGATCATACTGCCTTCAATTCCGAAAGCCGGAGCCTTGTCCATCCAGTTGGTGGACAAGGCAGCGCTTTCGTATGAAGCCAGCGTGCCAGGCAGGGCACTGATGCCTGCGTATGCATTGCTTCCTACGGTGACACTCACGCCAAGACGCACGGGCTTGATACGGCCCTGCTGCTCCTGGGCGAATGCGCCCACCGTGATCAGCATTGCTGCAGCAATAGTAAATATTCTGTTGATATTCATTGTACTGGCTTGTCTTGTAGTCTTACAATATTAGGCAGGGGTTGATTACTCAACGTCAGGTTCTTCACCCAGCTCCTCAAGGAGAATTTCCAGTTCGGCAGCGTAGGATTCAATCTGGGCCTCAAGGACGGCAAGTTCTGCCTCGAGTTTTTCGATATCAATCCTGAGTTGGGCAATGTACTCAACCTCATATTTGCCGGCAGCATCCTTTCTACCAAGCATCATGTACTGATTATACAGTTCCTCGAGCTGGTCGTAAGCAGTAATGATTTCCTGCTTCTTCTGCTTGATCAAAGCCTCTAACTGCTCAGTGGTCTTCTGGTTGCCATTCTCGTCCACATAGACCTTGGCAGTCAGCAAGGCGTTAAGGGCGTTATAAGCAGCCTGGGCCTCAGACTGAACGTTCTTGGCGTCGGTTTCATCCTTCAAAGCCTCATAATAGGCCTTCTTGGCATTCACCAGCTCTTCGCCATAAGCCAGATAGTCAGTCTCCATAGCCTTGTATTCTGCAAGGGCTTCCTTAACCTTGGCAATATCTTTTTCAAGGTCGGTGACGTTCTTTTCCTGTGCAGCAACGTCCTCGTCGTACTTAGCCTTCAGATCTTTCAGCTTTGCTTCGTACCAAGCGATGCGAGGTTTATGGAGAGAAGGAACATAAACATTGAAATAGGTTTCATTTGTTACCCAGGTATCCATATTCTTATAGGTGGTATACGTTACCACATTTACGTCGTCCCAATAAATATAGGACTCAAGAGTGGTATCGACTTCCTTTTCGTATCCATTACCAAAACTGGTCTGCCAACAGTATTCTGGATACTTATAGTACGCAGTACGGAGTTCCTGACCCTTCGTTGCTCTTTCGGCAACTCTTTCGTTGTACACTCTTTCGGCTTCCTGCCATTCATCGTAGAGCTTTATGTATTCTTCGCTGTCGTCCGGATTAGCCTTGTGAGCGACTTCGAGGTCATCCTTTGCCTGGTTGTACTTGGCCCAAGCGCTGCCGGTATATGACTTAGGATCGGTTTCTTCGCCCAGATTGGTCTTGGCGGTATTAAAATCGATTACAGCCTGGTTGTATTTCTGCCAAGTGGTAGCATTAACAGCAGAAGAAGCGGGCTGGCTCTTATTACCGAGCTTTGCACGGGCGTCATTAGCAATTTCCTTGGCACTATCCCAAGCCTTCAGGGCATCCTCTGCGGGGCCGTTTACGGTATTGAATGCATCAATGGCAGCGTTCATCTTGGCGATGAGGCCAGTTTCACCCTCCATCTTAGCTTCTTCCGTCTGCATGGTCTGCTTGGCCGTATTCATCTCTTGTTCCTTGGTCTGCAAATCGGCCAAGGTAGTAGCGTTAGGCGTGGCGGTGTAAACAACCATGGCAGCCCGGAAAGCTTCAACGGCAGCATCAAAATTAGCCTGAGCAGTAGCGATTACACCTTCCTGAGTAGTTACAGCAGCGATGGCGTCGTTCTTGGCGGTCACGATTTCGGTGGTTACCTTTTCTGCAGCAACATTATACTCACGCTGGCGTTTGGCGGCAGTGGAATCTGCAAGATACAGGTTATAGGTATCCAGTTCAATCTTGGCTTTCAGCTCTTCAACGGTGAAATTCTTCTCAGAGAAATCCATCTGGGCCTTACGAAGGTTCTCTTCGGCGACCTTTAATGCGTTGGATGCCATCCTTTCATTCTGGGCCTGATAACTGATAGAGGCCTGGCTTGTGACGTAGTTGTTGTAGGCGGCCTGCTTTGCCTGTCTGTCAGCATCGGCCTTTTCTACCTCTTCGTCGGCTTTGATAAGGGCTGTACGGGCTTCCTCAATTTCGGGCCTGGCGGCGGCTACATAATCGCCGTAGGCGGCCAGTTCTCCCTTCAGAGCCGTAATCTTACCTTCTACATATTCAACGTCGGCGTCGTAACTGGTCTTAAGTTGTTCCTTTTGGGTTTCGGCATTCTTTTTCTGGTTGTCAACCAAGACCTTGAAATACTGATCGAAGTTCTCGGTAAAAATCTGTGCCGGATTAAACTTAATGACGGCCGGGATAGATACAGTGTTGGTTGCACGGACACCCTCCACCGGCTCCGGATAAATAGCTAACTCTTTCTCTTCCAAGTAGCCGTAATCAGAGGTCCAAAGAGGTACAAAGATCTGACTCAGGTTAGTCCCTTCTTCTTGATAGAAGTAGAGACCTGATTCATAGCGCTCTGTCTCTTGGTTATATATGTTATAAACACCATTGAATTTTGGATACAAAGAACTATGATTGTAGACGAAATTCTCAAAATTATTATACCAACCCTGCTCGTACTCTTTGGCTTTGCCATTGAGGGTATAATACTCGTTACTGGCGGCAGTCTTGATGGCTGTGGCTTCAGCCTGAGCGGTGTTAGCGGCGATCAGAGCTTCGCGAGCGGGCTCGATAAGTTCCTTGATCTCATCGGAAGTCATTTCGAGATACTCTTCCATGACTTCAAGTTCTTCCTCCAGGCGAGCAATCTTGGCCTCCTGAGCGACAATCTCGTCGTAAGTAATTTCTCTGTTGTCAACAGCTTTTGCCTGCAGCTTGGCCAGCTCTGCCTCCTTTTTAACCAGTTCCACAGCCTTGGTATTGTAGTTGTTTACCGCAGTGGAGTAGTTGTTCCACACAGTGGTAACGCGGGCCCGGAGTTCGTCTTCCAGAGAGGCGGCGGCAGCGGCCAGACGCTTCTCCTGCTTTAAGAGCTCGGCCTGGTTCTTGAGAGCGTCAATCTCTGCCTGGGCTTCGGCGTTGGCCAGTCTGTTCAGGTATTCCTGCATTTGGGCCTCGGCCAGGGCGATGGCAGCCTCATACTCGGCGATCAGCTTTTGTAGTTCTGCCTTCTTTGCCTGCAGAATAACCTTTTCTTCTTCCAGTTTTACCTTGGCAATTTCTACCTCAATGGCCTGTAGATCTGCCTGGGCTTTGGTGAGAGCAGCTTCAGCCTCAGCCTGCTTGGCCTGGGCCTCCAGCAACTTGGCCTGAGCGGCGGCAATTGTGGCCTCAGCGTTGGCCTTGATCACCTCGGCCTGGGCTGTGGCTTCATTTAGCTTGGCAACAGATTCAATCTGCTTTGCCTTAGCATTACGAACGTCGGTCACAGACTGCGACTCAATGTTCTTCACGCACGAGGCGAGTCCAATGGAACCCACCAACATTGCGACAAATAGTGCTTTGTGTTGCATAGTAGTTAATTAATTAGAATAATTAGTACTGTCCCTTTTTTTAGCGAAGAGTGTGTTGTTTCCCGAAAAAACCGTATCTTTAGCGTCCAGAAACACTAAAACTATGACCTTCTCCATGATTATTCAGCTGCTCATCGTGCTGGCAGCTTTGTATGTGGGTTCCCGATATGGGTCGCTGGCGCTGGGCGCCATCAGCGGAATCGGCCTGGCCATCCTGGTTTTCGGCTTCGGCCTCAAACCGGGCACACCCCCCACGGACGTTATCTACATCATCATCGCGGCCGTAACCTGTGCAGGTACCCTGCAGGCCTCCGGCGGTATGGACTGGATGATCCAGATAGCCGAAAAGATGCTTAGAAAGCACCCGGACCACATCACCTTCCTGGGCCCGCTGGTAACTTTCTTCCTTACGGTACTGGTGGGAACCGGCCACGTGGTGTATACCATTATGCCCATCATCTGTGATATCGCCCTTAAAAAGAATATTCGGCCCGAAAGGCCCTGCGGAGTGTCTTCCGTGGCTTCGCAGGTGGGAATTACCTGCTCTCCCATCGCTGCGGCCGTGGTGGCCTTTGTCACCATCTCCAATGCCAACGGGTATATGGTGAGTATCCCTCAGGTGCTGCTGGTCACCATTCCGGCATGCCTGATGGGCCTGATGTGCGCTGCCGCCGCGTCCTACAAGCGCGGTAAAGAGTTGGATGAGGATACCGAATTCCTGGCCAGAAAGGCCGATCCGGAGATGTACAATTATATGTATGGCAACTCCGCCACCACCCTGGACAAGGTGATCTCCAAGCCCGCCAAGGCCTCCGTATTCATTTTCTTGGGTGCCCTGCTGGTGATTGTGGGCTTTGCCTTCTGCCAGATGATTCATGTGGAAGGAGGGGAAACTCTGGCCAAAGCCATCAACCTGCCCAAGATGAACATCTGCATCCAGATTATTATGCTCACGGCGGCGGCTGCCAACATTATGTTCTGCAAGGCCTCTCCCAAGAAAGCTGTGGCCGGAGCTGTTTGGCAGAGCGGAATGGTGGCTGTGGTGGCCATCTACGGCATCGCCTGGCTGGCCGATACGTATTTCGGCAACTATATGGACCAGATGAAGCTGATGCTCACAGACCTGGTTTCGGCATACCCCTGGAGCATAGCTCTGGTGTTCTTCCTGGTCTCGGTGCTCATCAATTCCCAGGGCGCCGTGGTGGTGGCCATGCTGCCCCTGGCATACGAACTGGGCATCGCTGGGCCGGTGCTGCTGGGCGTATTCCCCAGTGTCTACGGGTACTTCTTCATCCCCAACTATCCTTCGGATATCGCCACCGTCAACTTCGACCGAAGCGGAACCACGGTCATCGGCAAATACCTTCTGAATCACAGCTTTATGATGCCGGGCTTGATCAGTGTGGGCGTTGCTACCATCGTGGGCTACCTGATGACCACGGTCCTGTTCCCCGGCCCCGACCCTGCCACGGGCCATCTACAAGAAAAGAGACCGGAAGGTCTCTTTTCTTGTGATTCCGTTGGGATTCGAACCCAAGACCCACAGCTTAGAAGCAGTATTTTGTGTGCTGTAGTTCGTTGATTTATAGTTCGTTTCTCCGAGTCATAAAAAATGCTCACTTATTGCTCACTCCTTTCGCTATTTCGGCTGCAATCATGCCGGGTAATGCTGAAAGGAGTTTTTTGTTCTCCTCTTTGTATTCATCCAGACTAGCCCGAAGAAGACGGACTTCCTCACGGAGCTTTTCCAACTCTGAGGGACCATCACTGGGAGCAAGGAGCATCTCTCCTGTTCCATCTAGAAGCCATTGCCTATTTATCTCTGGGTATTGTTTTATGATGGCATCAGCAACAGCTCCCGTAAGACCTATTTCTCCATGCCTTATTTTCTGAATGATAGCAGGGGATAATAATGCGGGAAGCACCTTGTCCAACTCCTCTTTTACCTCCCAACTAGCTTGTACTCCGAAGGCCTTGTTGGAAATGTAGTTGAAGACCTGTTCCAGCCGACTATAAGCAGGAACAAGATCTGATATATCCCAATTCTTCTCAATGGCACTTTCGTAAAGCTTTTCGATCTTATTGGTGGACAGTTTGCTATCCCCCTGTTCGACCATTGAAATATATCCCCTTGATGTGCCAAGAAAATCTGCAACCTCTTGTTGTAAAAGAGAGTTCTTTTTGCGGAAAGCATCTAAAAACAAGTAGGCCTCTTCGGAATGGGTTTTATTTTTTGCCATAAAAATCGAGTTTTCCTTGCATTTCTGCGGATTTCGGCGATGACCACCCAGGCATTTCGGCGATAACCACCCACTTGAGTTAACGTTTCAAGCCTGGTTTGGCAAATATAGGATTATTTTCTC
>ONWU01000031.1 GCA_900321655.1 uncultured Bacteroidales bacterium | reverse complement strand
GAGCGGAAAACGAGACTCGAACTCGCGACCCCGACCTTGGCAAGGTCGTGCTCTACCAACTGAGCTATTTCCGCGTTGGGATTGCAAAGGTACTTCTTTTTTTTGAACCTGCAAATAATTTCCCAATAATTTTTTAAATTATTTGTCTCCGTAGCTCACAGACTGGTGACGAAGCTTGAGGATGCGACGTACACTTTCGTCTATACGGCTCTCCGGAATTTCTCCACGACGGACAGCACTCATCACGGCGTCGAACACCTTGGGGTATTCACGCACGCACAGAAGAACGTCTACACCGGCCTTGATGGCCATCACGGCGGCATCTTCCACCGGATACTGGCGCAAAATGGCTCCCATCTCCATGGCATCTGTAATAATGACACCCTGGTAGCCCAGTTCTCCGCGGAGTTTGTCCTGCAGGATCATCGGGGAAAGGGTGGACGGAACGTTGGAGCCCGTCACATTGGGAAGGGAAATATGGGCCGTCATCACCAGCTTGGCGCCGGCATCGATACCCGCCTTGAAAGGAATCATCTCGCAACCGGCAATCTCCTCCCAGGTTTTGCGGCTCATGGCATAACCGAAATGGGAATCTGCCTGGGTGTCTCCGTGACCGGGGAAATGCTTGAGGCAGCCGATAACACCGCTTTTCTGGAGGCCCTTGAGATAGGCCTTGACCATCTCTGCGGCCACCTGGGGCTCGTTAGAGAAGGCGCGGGCACCAATAACCACATTGCGGGGATTGGTGTTCACATCGGCCACGGGGGCGAAGTCTATGTCAAAGCCATAGCGCTTCACGTAGTCTCCAATGGCCGTTGCGGCTTCCAGCACATCACGGGTGCGACCGGAGGCGACAATATTGCCCATAGGAGAGAACTTGGGCACGCGGAAGTTGGGATTGTTGGCAAGACGGGCCACAGAGCCGCCTTCTTCGTCCAGGCACAGCAAAGGCTTGCTGGGCAGCGAGCGAAGATCCGAGATGAACTGCGACAGCTGATCCGGATCCTTGATGTTGTGGGAGAAAAGAATGATGCCTCCCGGAGGATAGACACGAGCCGTTTCCCGCATTCTATCATTCACGCCCTGCAGGCTATAAGACTTCAGGACAGCCGGAGAATCGTAGTAAATATCCGTATCCAGGGCTTCGGGGCGCACGAAAAACATGGAGCCCACCTTCTCCTGGAGGGTCATCTGCTTGAGTTCCTTCTCTACAGCAGAATTGACGGAAGAACATCCCGCCAACACCAAAGCCGAAAAAACGAGAAGGCTGTGAACAACTTTCCTCATAAATCTAATATTAAAGAGGACGGCTTTTGAGGCCCAAAGGCCGCCCTCTGTGTGATGCCGTTAAAGTTCCCAGGCCAGGGCCGATGCGCCCAGGATGGCGGCGTCGGATTCCTTCAGCTGAGAGAAGACGAGTTTCACCTTGCCTCTCCACAGGGACAGGACGTTTTCGTCCATGGCCTTCTGGATGGGGGCGGCGAGGAACTCCTTGGCGCGGGCCAGGCCGCCGAACAGCACGATGGCCTCGGGGGCGGAGAACTCGATGAAATCGGCAAACTTTTCTCCCAGGATACGGCCGGTGAAGTCGAAGATCTTGAGGGCCAGCTTGTCTCCTTCCTTGGCAGCCTCATAAACATCCTTGGACGTGATCTTGTCCAGGGAACGGAGGACGGAAGGTTCATCGCTCATTTCCAGCCATTCGCGGGCAGTACGGGCCACGCCGATGGCACTGGCGTACGTCTCCAGACAACCGGTCTTACCGCAGTTGCACTGGCGGCCATTGTGGCGCACGGCGCAGGTATGACCCAGCTCTCCGGCGAAACCGTCGTGGCCATACACCACCTCACCGTTGATCACGATACCGGAACCTACGCCGGTACCCAGGGTGATCATGATGAAGTTCTTCATACCACGGGCTGCGCCATACGTCATTTCACCCATAGCGGCGGCATTGGCGTCGTTGGTGAGGGACACGGGGATTCCGTTCATCTGCTCGCTCAGGAGCTTGGCGAAAGGAATGATCTTGGTGCCGCCCCAGGCCAGGTTCACGGCGCTCTCGATGGTGCCGGTGTAGTAGTTGCCGTTAGGGGCACCTACGCCGATACCGCGGATGCGGCCTTCGGCCTTGGCCTCCGCAATGATGCGGTTGAGGGCCTCTGCCAGCTCTGCAATATACGGAGTCACGTCCGTGAAATTGTCCGAGCGGATGACGGTCTGGGAAAGAACGGTTCCACGGGCATCTACGATGCCGCATTTGGTGGTCTGACCACCAATATCAATGCCGATTACTAAGTCTTGTGCCATATGTATTAATCTACGGGAATATCTTTGTTAACATTCTTGGAACCGGCCACGGCGTAGAAGAGCAGGTAGCCCAGCATGGCCACTACCAGCCAGTAGCTGTTCATATAACCGGCAGCCTTGGCAATGAACTCCTGGATGAACGGCATGATGCCACCGCCCACCACCAGGGTCATGAAGATACCGGAAGCGGCTTCCGTATACTTGCCCAGACCTTCCACGGCCAGGTTGAAGATGGCGCCCCACATAACGGAGGTGCAAAGGCCGCAAAGAACCAGCAGCAGGCAGCTCAGCGGAACGCGGAACATAGCGAAACCGTCGGCGGCGCTGTAGCCAGGCATATTGACGGTGACCGTCTTGGGAATGAAGATGGCGCAAAGAACCAGGATGATGGCCACGGTGCTTACGCAGGTCATCTGGGTGCGGGTGCTCACCTTACCGGAGATGAGGGTGCTGGAGAAGCGGCCCACCATCATCAGAAGCCAGTACACAGCGGCGATGGCGCCACCGATGGCGGCTCCGTTAACCGTGATGCCGGCACCTTTTTCAGAAGCATCGGCCAGGAAGAAGTTCACCTGGGAAGGGATGCCGATCTCGATACCCACATAGAAGAAGATGGCGATGGCGCCCAGTACGAAGTGACGGAAATTCCAGGCACTGTGTTCGTACTTGGTGGTCTTGCGCTCCTGAGCCGGCTCCGGGATGGTGAGGAAGGAGATGATGATGAATGCCACGGCGAATACACCCATAGCGATGAACAGCAGCGGGGACACATCCGACATGGAGGTGTTGGCCGTCACGGTTCCTACCAGAACGCCCACCAGCAGCGGAGTGAGGGTGCCGGTGAGGGAGTTCAGGGTTCCACCAATCTGGATAAACTGGTTACCACGGTTGCCGCCGCCGCCCAGGATGTTGAGCATAGGGTTCACTACGGTGTTGAGCATGCACACGCAGAAACCGCAGACGAAGGCACCCAGCAGGTATACGTAGATGGCTGCGTTACCCAGGAAGCCAAAGCTGGAAAGATACTGGATGCAGATGCCCACGAAACCGGTGGCAAGAGCAATCAGCGTTGTTTTCTTGTAGCCGATGGACATCAGCATCTTGCCGGCGGGAATACCCATAAACAGGTATGCGGCAAAATTCATCAGGTTACCGGCCATCTTGGACCATTCATACTGGTTACCCCAGATGACGCCGAAGGGGGCAGCCATATTGGTAACAAAAGAAATCATCGCGAAGATAAAACACATCGTGATGATGGCTACCATATTGGTGCTTTTTTGGGTGTTGGACATTGTGTTAGAAGTTTGTTGTTAGTTAATGCATACTAATTAGTTTTCAAATATACTAAATATTTTCGATTATTCTTAGGAATGAATACAAAAAACGCCCGGCCTTTTGAAAAGGCCAGGCGTCTTTTAGAAAGGTTCAGGTTTACTCTGCGGCGGGTGCTTCAGGAGCCTCGGCGGCGGGAGCGGCCTCAGCAGCAGGGGCTTCGGCGGAAGCCTCGGCCTTCTTGGCACGGCTGCGACGAGTGGTCTTCTTGGCTTCCTTCTTGCCGGCGGCGAGGGCTGCCTCGTTGAAGTCCACCAGTTCTACCAGCACCATTTCGGCGGCGTCACCCTGGCGGAAGCCGGTGTGGAGGATACGGAGGTATCCACCGGGACGATCGGCCACCTTGGGAGCGATGGTGCGGAAGAGTTCTGCCGTTGCCTCTTTGTCTTTCAGATAGCTGAAGACCACGCGGCGAGAGTGGGTAGTATCTTCTTTGGACTTGGTGATAAGGGGCTCTACATAAGGCTTCAGGGCCTTGGCCTTGGCCTCGGTAGTGGTGATCCTCTTCTTCAGGATGAGGGAGGATGCCATGTTGGCGAGCATCGCCTTGCGGTGACCGCTCTTACGACCAAGATGATTGACTGCTCTATTGTGTCTCATTGTTAAACGATCTTTTTCTTAGGTTCAATATTGTACTTGGTGACATCCATTCCGAAGGAAAGCTTCATCTTCTCCACCAGCAGGTCAATTTCGCTGAGGGACTTGCGGCCGAAGTTGCGGAACTTCATCAGTTCGCTGCGGCTGTAGGACACCAGGTCTGCGAAAGTGTCGATGTCGGCGGCTTTCAGGCAGTTGAAGGCACGTACGGAAAGGCCCATGTCGGAAAGCTTGGTCAACAGAAGGTGACGCATTCTCAGGGATTCCTCGTCAAGCTCCTTGCTGTCCGTCTCCACGGAAGACTCGATGGAGATCTTCTTGTCGTCAGTGAAGAGCTTGAAGTGATAGATGAGGATGTTGGCTGCGTCCTGCAGGGCGGCTTCCGGAGAGATGGAACCATCGGTGACAATCTCCAGATTCAGCTTCTCATAGTCGGTCTTCTGTTCCACGCGGTAGTTTTCCACGCTCCAGTTAACCTTCTTGATAGGCGTATAGATGGCGTCCACGGGAATGGTGCCGATGGGCGTCGAGGCGTCGCGCTCTTCCTCTGCGGGAACGAAGCCACGACCCTTGGTGATGGTCAGGGAGATGTTAATCTTTACGGAAGGCTCCAGCGAGCAGATGTGCAGCTCGGGATTCAACACCTTGAAAGAAGACAATCCTTTGGAGATGTCCTCAGCGGTAAATTCGCTCTTGCCGCTGATTGTGAGGTTCGCGACCTCAGAGTCCACGGTGTCCACCATACGGCGGAAGCGGACCTGCTTGAGGTTCAGGATGATATCCTGCATTCCCTCGATGACGCCAGGGATGGTCTGGAATTCCTGCTGAACACCAGAGATCTGGATCTGAGAGATGGCGAAACCTTCCAGGGAGGCGAGGAGGATGCGACGGAGGGCGTTGCCGATGGTTTGACCGTAGCCAGGCTCAAGGGGTCTGAACTCGAATCTTCCCACGGTCTCGGTGCCTTCGAGCATGATCACCTTGTCCGGTTTCTGAAATGCTAAGATTGCCATAAGTTTGGGGTGTTAAATGCTATTACTTGGAGTAGAGGTCTACTATGAGCTGCTCGTTGATGTTCTCGGGAATCTCCTCGCGGGCGGGGACATTCAGGAACTTGCCGCAGAGGTTGGCAGCGTCAAACTCCAGCCAGGAATACTTGGTGGCGTTGGCAACGCTGTTGGTAATAACCTCGAGGCTCTTGGAGCGCTCGCGGACGGCGATCACCTGACCGGGCTTCACCTGGCAGGAAGGGATGTTGCAGACAACACCATCCAGGGTGATGTGGCGGTGCAGGACCAGCTGACGGGCAGCAGCACGGGTGGGAGCGAAGCCCAGACGGTACACGAGGTTGTCCAGACGGGCCTCCAGCAGGAGGATGAGGTTCTCACCGGTCTGACCCTTCATGCGGGCGGCGCGGCCGTAGGTGTTACGGAACTGACGCTCCAGCACACCGTACATGTACTTAACTTTCTGCTTCTCCTTGAGCTGGGTACCGTACTCCTTCTGCTTCTTGCGCTTGGCAGCGAGACCGTGCTGTCCGGGAGGGGTGTTTCTCTTTTCGAAGGTCTTGTCGGGGCCATAGATAGGCTCGCCAAACTTACGGGCGATTCTAGTGGTAGGACCAGTATATCTTGCCATAGTTCTTCTTTTTTAAAATTAAACTTTACGGCGGCCCTTGGGACGGCAACCATTGTGCGGCATGGGGGTGACGTCGATAATCTCGGTGACTACGATGCCAGCGTTATTGATGGTACGGATGGCGCTCTCACGACCGGCACCCGGGCCCTTCACATAGCATTTCACCTTACGGAGACCGGCATCAAAGGCGGTCTTGGACGCATCTTCTGCGGCCATCTGGGCGGCGTACGGGGTGTTCTTCTTGGAACCGCGGAAACCGCACTTACCAGCGGAAGACCAGCTGATCACCTGACCCTGCGCATTGGTGAGGGAAACGATCACATTGTTGAAAGTGGAGGAGATATGGGCCTGGCCATAAGCCTCTACCTTGACAACTCTTTTCTTGGTAGTTGTAGTTTTCTTTGCCATAACTGATCAGACTTTACTTGGTTGCTTTCTTCTTGTTGGCAACGGTCTTCTTCTTACCCTTGCGGGTACGGGCGTTGTTCTTGGTGCTCTGACCACGGACAGGGAGACCTGCACGGTGACGGATGCCACGGTAGCAGCCAATGTCCATGAGGCGCTTGATGTCCATCTGGACAGAAGAACGGAGCTCACCCTCAATCTTGAACTCTTCGTTGATGAGGGCACGGATAGCGGCGATCTGCTCGTCGTTCCAGTCTCCGACTTTGATAGTAGGGTCGATGCCGCACTTGTCCAGGATGGTCTGGGCGCTGCTGCGGCCGATTCCGTAGATATAGGTGAGACCTATAACTCCGTGTTTGTTGTTCGGTAAATCAACACCGGCTATTCTTGCCATATTCTATCTGTACTTTTACGCCGGACAATCTTGCAGTCTTCACTGCGTTTCTTGATGGAGGTCTTGACTTTCATCGTTATCTAGTTTTTATTTGTATCTGAAAGAAATTCTTCCTTTTGTTAAATCGTAAGGCGAGATCTCAACTTTGACCCGGTCACCGAGAAGGATATGGATAAAGTTCATCCTCATCTTACCAGAAATGTTGCAGAGGAGGACGTGACCATTCTCCAGCTCCACGCGGAACATCGCATTGGGGAGGGTTTCAATCACCGTACCATCCTGCTCGATAGCTACTTGTTTGGACATTGTTAAAAAATCACTTTAAAATTTAATGGAACCATCTTTCTCAATGTAATCGAAGGTCGATAACTGTTCGGCCCGGCCTTTCCGGACAACAACCGTAAGCTCGTAGTGAGCGGCGTTCTTGTGATCGGCCGTGTGTACTGCCCAACCATTTCTTGCAAGATACACACCTCGGCCGCCTGCACAGATCATCGGCTCAATACAGATGGTCATTCCTTCCGTGAGGCGGGCGCCGTGACCCCTTCTCCCATAATTGGGAACACCGGGATCCTCGTGCATTTCCTTTCCCACGCCGTGGCCTTCCAGTTCGCGAACGACAGAAAAGCCGAATGACTCAGCGTACGACTGCACCGCGTATCCGATATCGCCCGTCCGATTGCCTGCCACAGCCATTTCAATACCCTTGTACAGGGATGCCTTGGTGACATCCAGGAGCTTCCGGGTTTCGGCGTCCACCTCCCCTACAGGGAAGGTGTATGCCGAATCTCCGTTATAGCCTTTGTACAGCGTACCGCAATCTACGGAAACGATGTCTCCCTCTTCCAGAGGGCGGTCGGACGGAAAACCGTGCACAACCACATCGTTAACGCTCATGCACAGAGCTGCGGGAAAGCCATCGAAACCTTTGAAGGAAGGCACTGCACCGTGGTCACGGATAAAGGTCTCGGCCACCTCGTTCAACTTCGCAGTTGTCACACCAGGGGCGACCAGCTTTCCGACCTCTGCCAGTGTACGGGACACCAGATCTCCGTTGATGCGGAGCAGTTCGATCTCTTCTTCAGTCTTGGGCCTTACCATATCGATTATCGATAATACATCCAAAAATTACATTCCAGAGCGGCCAGTGAGACGACCGGTCTTCATCAGACCGTCGTAATGGCGCATGAGCAGGTAGCTTTCAATCTGCTGGAGGGTGTCCAGGATAACGCCCACAAGGATCAGCAGCGAGGTGCCGCCGAAGAAGCTGGCGAACTGGTTGTTCACACCCAGCACATTGGCCAGTGCCGGCATACATGCGATCATAGCCAGGAAAATGGAACCCGGGAGGGTTACCTTGGTCATAATGCTGTCCAGGTACTCAGCCGTCTTCTTACCGGGTTTGACACCGGGGATGAAGCCACCGTTCTTCTTCATATCTTCGGCCATCATCGTGGGATTCACGGTAACGGCGGTGTAGAAGTATGTGAAGACGATCACGAGCAGGCCGAAGACAATGTTGTAAGGGACGCTGGTGTAGCTGGAGAAAGCGGCGGCGATACCGCGGGTGCTTTCGTAGTTACCCAGAAGCATCGGGAACATCATCAGAGCCTGGGCGAAGATGATGGGCATCACGCCGGCAGCATTGATCTTAAGGGGAATGTACTGACGCACACCACCGTACTGCTTATTGCCGATAACGCGCTTGGCATACTGCACCGGAACTTTGCGGACAGCCTGCACCAGGGCGATAGCAGCCAGGATAACCAGTACCCAGATGATCATTTCCACCACGAACATGGGGAAGCCGCCGTTGGCGGTGGCAGAGTCGAACTTCTGCATGAACTCTGCAACCAGAGCATAAGGCAGACGGGCGACGATACCGATCATGATGATGAGGGAAATACCATTGCCGATACCACGGTCCGTAATACGCTCACCCAGCCACATCACGAACATGGAACCGGCCATGAGGATGATGGTGGACAGGAGGCGGAACATGAAGGGGCTGGTGTGCATGGAGACAGCCTCGGCGGGGATAAAGCTCACCACATAGGCAGGGCCCTGGACGGCGAGGATAGCCACCGTGAGGTAGCGGGTGATCTGGTTCATCTTCCGGCGGCCGCTCTCGCCTTCCATCTGCATTTTGCGGAAGGAGGGAACGAACATGCCCAGAAGCTGGACCACGATGGATGCCGAGATGTACGGCATCACACCCAACGCGAAGATACTGGCATTACCGAAAGCACCGCCGGAGAACATATTCAGCAGGCCGACGAGACCTTCCTGGGTGCCGGCGATACCGCTCTTCAGGATCTCAGGGTTGATACCCGGAAGAAGGATAAAGCTACCCAGACGGTAAACCAGCACAAGCAGGATCGTGTAACCGATCCGCTTGCGCAGTTCTTCGATGTTGTAGATGTTGCGAAGGGTCTGAATGAACTTCTTCATCGTTATTCTTATTCGATTACGATTGCTTTACCTCCGGCAGCCTCAATCTTGCTCTTTGCAGAAGCGGAGAAGGCGTTGGCCTTCACCTCGAGGGCGGCGGTGAGTTCACCGTTGCCGAGCACCTTCACCAGCTCTCCCTTGGAAGCGATACCGGCGGCGATCAGGGCGTCCACGTCGAACTCCTTGGTGCCGAGCTTCTCGCTGAGAGCCTGGAGAGTGGCCACGTTAACGGCCTTGAAGGCAACACGGGTAGGGTTCTTGAAGCCGAACTTGGGCAGACGGCGCTGGATAGGCATCTGACCACCTTCGAAACCGACCTTGTGCTCGTAACCGGCACGGGCCTGGGCACCCTTGGTACCACGGGTAGCAGTGCCACCCTTACCGGAACCCTGACCGCGACCTACGCGCTTGCTGTTATGGGTTGCGCCCTTTGCGGGCTTCAGATTATCAAGTTTCATCTCTTGTCCTCCTCTTAGTCAATTACTTCATAAGAAACCAGATGCTGAACTTTTTCAAGCATACCGCGGGTGATAGGAGTATCCTCCACCTCTACGGTCTGGTGCATCCGGCGGATACCGAGAGTCTTGAGGTTTGCGATCTGACGCTTGGTCTCTCCATTCTTGGAGCGAACCTGGGTAATCTTAAGCTTTGCCATAGTCTCTCTCGAATTAACCGTTAAAAACTTTGCTCATAGGAATGCCACGGAGACCGGCCACGGTGTAGGCGTCGCGCATCTCGGTGAGAGCCTGAATGGTGGCCTTCACCAGGTTGTGAGGGTTGGAAGAACCCTTGCTCTTGGCGAGCACGTTCTGTACACCGGCGCTCTCGAACACGGCACGCATAGCACCACCGGCCTTTACACCGGTACCGGGGGCAGCGGGTTTCATGAAAACCTCAGCGCCACCGAAGCGGGCTACCTGCTCGTGCGGGATGGTGGTATTGATCACGGGAACCTTCACCAGGTTCTTCTTGGCATCCTCCACGCCCTTGGCGATGGCGGCGGTAACTTCGTTAGCCTTACCGAGACCGTAACCTACGACACCGTTCTCGTCTCCCACCACCACGATGGCGGCGAAGCGGAAGTGACGGCCACCCTTGGTGACCTTGGTCACACGGTTGATGGCTACCAGTCTGTCCTTGAGTTCAAGGTCAGAGGTCTTTACTCTTTTTACGTTTGAATTTGCCATAGTAGTCTCAATAATTAGAAGGTGAGGCCGCCTTCACGGGCAGCGTCTGCCAAACATTTAACTCTGCCGTGGAAGAGGTAACCTCCGCGGTCGAAAGCAACAGCCGTGATACCGGCGGCGAGAGCGCGCTCGGCGATGGCCTTACCTACGATAGCGGCAGTTTCCTTGCCATTCTTGCCCTTGGTCTGTGCGGCCAGGGCCTTGTCATTGGAGGCGGCAGCCACGAGGGTCTTTCCCTCGAGGTCGTTCACCACCTGGACGTAGATCTGCTTGTTGGAGCGGAACACGACCATGCGGGGACGCTCGGCGGTGCCGTTGACATGCTTGCGGATGCGATAGTGGATCCGTCTTCTTCTTTCAATTCTATTCAATGCCATAACTCTTTCCTCCTAATTATTTGGCCGAAGCAGTTTTACCAGCCTTGCGACGGAGCTGCTCGCCCACGAACTTGATACCCTTGCCCTTATACGGCTCAGGACGGCGGAACGAACGGATCTTGGCGGCCACCTGGCCCACCAGCTGCTTGTCGGCGCTCTTGAGAATGAGGATGGGGTTCTCACCCTTACGCACCTGAGGGGTCTCAGCGGACACCTCGGCGGGCAGCATGATCTGGATGTCGTGGGAATAACCTACGGACATGGTCAGAAGCTGGCCCTGGGCAACCACGCGATAACCTACACCTACGAATTCCTGCTTGATGGTGAAGCCTTCGCTCACACCGACCACCATATTGTGGACGAGAGCGCGATACAGGCCGTGCATGGAGCGGAAACGGGGAAGATCGCTGGGGCGGGTGAATTTGATTTCATTTCCCTCGATGGTCACGGTGATATCCGGATCCACCTTCTGGCACATTTCGCCATGAGGGCCTTTCACCTTCACGATATTGCCGTCCAGGAGCTCTGCCTTGGTACCGGCCGGAAGGACTACAGGTAATTTACCGATTCTTGACATAATGTTGGGTTCGATTAGTAAACATAGCAAATAACCTCACCGCCAACGTTCAGCTCCTTGGCTTCCTTGTCGGTGATAACGCCCTTGGACGTGGAGAGCACAGCGATACCCAGGCCATTGAGGACGCGGGGCATGTTGGCTACGTCTGCATACTTGCGAAGACCGGGGGTGCTCACGCGCACAATGCTCTTGATGGCGGCAGCCTTGGTCTCGGGGTGATACTTCAGAGCGATCTTGATGGTGTTGTAAGGGGTACCCTCAACAATCTTGTAGCTGAGGATGTAACCTTTTTCGCACAGAATCTTGGTGATGGCCACCTTCATATTGGAAGAAGGGATTTCCACCACTTTCTTACCAGCGCGGTAAGCGTTACGGATTCTGGTCAGAAAATCTGCAATAGGATCAGTCATTTTTTTGTCTTTTTGTGGACCGGCGCATTTGTTACGCCCGATATCCGATTGTTAATTAATAATGAATTAAAGGATTACCAGCTGGCCTTCTTGACGCCCGGGATGAGGCCCTGGGAGGCCATTTCGCGGAACTGAATACGGCTGAGGCCGAATTCACGCATGTAACCCTTGGGACGACCGGTGAGGGAGCAGCGGTTGTGGAGACGTACGGGGCTAGCGTTCTTGGGAAGCTTGTCCAGAGCGGCGTAGTCGCCGGCCTCTTTCAGAGCTGCACGCTTCTCGGCGTACTTAGCAACTAATTTCGCGCGTTTTACTTCGCGAGCTTTCATTGATTCCTTTGCCATGCTACTATCTTAGTTATTGTGTTTCTTGAACGGGAGGCCGAAAGCCTTCAGAAGGGCGTGAGCCTCTTCGTCGGTCTTGGCGGTGGTCACGAAAGTGATCTCCACACCGTGGATGCGGGGGTTCTTGTCGATCTCGATTTCAGGGAAGATGATCTGCTCCTTGATACCGAGGGTGTAGTTACCCTGACCGTCCATCTTCTCGGAGATACCGTTGAAGTCGCGGATACGGGGGAGAGCCACACGGATGAGACGCTCCAGGAATTCGTACATGCGGACATCACGGAGGGTTACCTTAGCGCCGATGGGCATGCCCTTACGGAGCTTGAAGTTGGAGATATCCTTGCGGGAGTTGGTGATGACAGCCTTCTGACCGGCGATGATGGAGAGCTCCTCAGCGGCCTCTTCAACCATCTTCTTGTCCTGGGTGGCGTCACCGACACCTTCGTTGAGGGTAATTTTCACCAGCTTGGGAACCTGCATAACAGTGGTATAGGAGAACTGCTTCACCAGAGCGGGAATGATCTCCTCTTTGTATACCTTCTTCAGGTCCGGGGTGTATCCGGTAGGAAGCGCCTGGGCTTCTGCGGGTTTTGTTGCTTTCTTTGCCATAATTACTTGATCTCCTCTCCGGTTGTTTTAGCAATACGGACCTTCTTTCCATCAACTTCCTTGTGAGCAACCTTGGTGGCCTTGCCATTGGCATCCATCAGGTTCACATTGGAGATGTGGATTCCGGCTTCCTGTTTTACAATACCGCCCTGAGGGTTCTTGGGGTTGGGTTTGGTGTGCTTGGACACCATGTTGACACCCTCTACGATGACGCGATCCTTGTCGCGCAGCACCTCGAGGACCTTTCCGGTCTTGCCCTTGTCGTTACCGGCATTCACATACACGGTATCGCCTTTCTTGATATTGAACTTTTTCATAACTCTCTACTCTTTAAAGGACTTCCGGGGCCAGGGAAACGATTTTCATGTAGTTCTCGCGGAGTTCGCGGGCCACGGGGCCGAAGATACGGGTGCCGCGGAGTTCGCCGGCGCCGTTCAGCAGAACGCATGCATTCTCATCGAAACGGATATAGGAACCGTCCGGACGACGGATTTCCTTCTTGGTACGGACAACCACAGCCTTGGTAACGGTGCCCTTCTTGATGTCGCCACCGGGGATGGCGCTCTTGACGGTCACGACGATGGTCTCGCCGATGGTTGCATAACGGTGGCGGGTACCACCCAGAACGCGGATGCAGAGAACTTCCTTTGCACCGCTGTTGTCAGCAACCGCTAAACGTGATTCCTGCTGTATCATAATTACTTGACTTTTTCTACGATTTCAACTAATCTCCACTTCTTGGTCTTGCTCAGGGGACGGGTCTCCATGATGCGGACGGTATCGCCCTCGGAGCACTCATTGTTGGCGTCCTCGGCAACGAACTTGGTGGTCTTCTTTACGAACTTGCCGTAAATGGGGTGCTTCTCGTGGGTTTCGACGGCGACCACGATGGTCTTGTCCATCTTGTTGGATACCACGATGCCTACTCTTTCCTTACGAAGATTTCTTTCCATAGGTCGATGCTGGTTTAGTTCTGCTGTTTCTCTTTCTCGGCCAGGATGGTGATCATGCGAGCGATATCCTGACGGGTCTTGCGGATCTTGGAGGTGTCCTCCAGGGGAGAGATCGCATGATTGAGCTTCATGGTGTCGAGGTTGTTCTTCTCGATGTCGATGCGGTCGCGAAGATCTGCGACGGACATCTCACGTACTTCGGATACTTTCATTTCTTCTCCTCCTTATTATTCTTCTACATAATCCCTGCGGACCACGAACTTGGTGGCGACGGGAAGTTTGTTGGCGGCAAGACGCATGGCCTCTTTGGCAACGGCGAGGGAAACACCCTCTGCCTCGAAGAGGATACGGCCAGGAGTGATGGGAGCTACGAAGCCCTGAGGATCACCCTTACCTTTACCCATACGGGTATCGAGCGGCTTGGCGGTGAACGGCTTCACAGGGAAGACACGGATCCAGATCTGACCTTCACGGTTCATACGACGGGAAATGGCCTGACGGGCAGCCTCGATCTGATGGGCAGTGAGCCAGCAGTTCTCAAGGTTCTTGAGGCCGAAAGAACCGAATGCGAGCTGGTTTCCACGACCGGAATTGCCCTTCATGCGGTTTTTCTGTTCCCTTCTGAATTTTGTTCTTTTAGGCTGTAACATTGCTTTAATGTTTAATTAATTTCCTTATTTGTCCCTAACTCATTGAAACTCAGCTGGTTGGGTGCGTTTTGCTCCAATTTGGGGACTGCAAAGTTACGAAATTTTTCCGATTCACCAAATATTTTTACATTATTTTTCAACATTTTCGACCGCAGATTTGAATAGCTAACTATCCGAAAAACAGGCAACTTATGAAAGTGGTTGAAAAAAACTTTTCGCCATTTTCGACAGGGGCGATCGGCCCTTTTTGATTTGGCAGAAAATTTGCAAAAACTTACCTTTGTATTCCGTGAATCGAATCCTTCATATCGGCCTGATTCTGATGCTGACGCTCTCTCCCCTGACGGCATCGGCCCAGAATCATATCCGCCGGGCGATGGACAGGGCCCGGGAAAAGCAGAACGAGATGGCCCGCCGGCAGGTGCAGGCCGAAGGCGGAGCGCAGCAGGAGGGCAGAAGCTATCTTCGGATGCGCGTGGAAAACGGAGATACCACTTATCTGGACAACCTCCCCCCTACGTTCATCTTCAGCCGGGGCACCCGGCAGAATACCAAGAACTGGCGAAACTACTACAAACTGGTCTGGCGTTTCGCGCGCGTGTACCCTTACGCGGTCGCATCCGGTAAATTGGTACGGCAGGTAGACAGCACGCTCTCGGTGGAAAAATACCGCGGGCTGCGGAAAGAAAGATACATAGACGCCATCCAGAAACAGCTGTTCAAGGATTTTGAGGGCTCTTTCCGGGAAATGAGCATCAGCCAGGGGGCGCTGCTGCTGAAACTCATCAGCCGGGAAACCGGCATCACGGCATACGCCATCATCAAAGACTACAAGGGAGGCATCACCGCCGCTTTCTGGCAGGGGGTGGCCCGGCTCTTCGACAACAGCCTCAAATCGGAATACGACCCGGGCGGGGCCGATAAAGACCTGGAAGAGCTGGTACGCATCTATCAGGCGGGAGAATTTCCCGCCCTGTACTGGTCTGTTTTCTGGGAAGACCCTCCGAAAGTGGAAATTCCGGAAAAGTACCTGAAATAATTTACTCAGTCACAAAGGACATAGAGCCGTCTTCGGCATTGAAAACCAGCCAGTTGGGGCTTCTCCAATCCGAAAGCACCAGCAGGCGGGCATCTCCCACCGGCACATCCCACGGCGTGTGATAATGCCCGAAGACAAAGAAATCTACGGGGCGGCCGCAGGCCTTGCACCACTTCCACAGAGGCTCGGATTCACCGTTGTACTGGTAACGGGGCACCGGCTTGGCGGTACGGGACTGGCGGCTCCAGCTCTTTCCCCACCCCATTCCGATGCGGGGATGCAGCATAGAGAAAAGGATGCGGAACAGTTTGTTGTGAAACATCCACTGGATGCATCTGTACTTGGGTTTTACCGGGCCCAGGAGATCTCCGTGACCCATACAGAAACGCTTCCCGGCTATCTCCGTATAAAAGGGCTGCTCCTTGGGGCAGATCATCCCCAGTTCTTCAAAATAGCCGTAGCTCCACTGGTCGTGGTTTCCTTCCACGAAATAGACCTTGACACCGGCATCCATCAAATCCAGCAGGGCGGCAAACACCTGGGCGAAGCCCTTGGGCACCACATCCCGGTATTCGTACCAGAAGTCCCAGATATCTCCCAGCATATACAGCGCTTCGGTTTCCTCCACGGGAATGCTGCGGAGAAAGCTCACAAAACGCCTTTCCCGCTCCGGGGCCTCCGGCAGACGGAGTCCCAGGTGCACATCCGAGACAAAATAGCTTAGTTTTCTCATGCAAAAATGAAGATGAGGGCCGCCACCACCAGACAGTAGAGGGCAAACCAGGTGAGCTTGGCCTTCTTGACCACGGCGATCATCACCTTACAGGCAAAAAGGCCGCTGAGGAACGCCGCCACAAAACCCAGGCAAAGGGAAAGCGGAGCCACGCCCGCCCCGAAGGATTCTGTTCCGGCCACCGCCTTGAGAAGATCCAGGGACTGTTCTCCGATGATGGGGATAAGCACCATCAGGAAGGAAAACTGGGCCATATTCTCCCGCTTCACACCCGTAAGCAGACCGGTAGCGATGGTGCTGCCGCTGCGAGAAACGCCCGGAGCCACGGCAAAAGCCTGGGCAATGCCCACCACAAAGGCCTGCCAGTAGGAAACGCCGTTCCGCTGATCCTTGGCCACGGGCACCTTGAAACGCTTTCCGGCATTGTCCGAGAAAAGAAGAAGGCCGGCGGTAATGCAAAGGCCGATGCCCACCTCAGACAGGCCTCCGGTGAACAGGGCCTCTACCTGGTCCTTGAAAAGGAAGCCCACCAGGGCTACCGGGATGCAGGAAACCAGGATCTTGCAGATATAGTCGGTTTCGTCGTTGTACTTAAACTTGAAAAGCCCCTTGAGAAGCTGAACGATGGCACTCCAGAACACCACCAGCGTGGCCAGCACCGTTGCAAAGTGCACCGTGACCGTAAAATCCAGGAAGCCTTCAGCATCCACGCCCAGCAGTTCCTTAAAAATCATTAGATGTCCCGAGCTGGACACGGGAAGAAATTCTGTAAGCCCCTGTACGAGGCCCAGCAGCACAGCCTGCCACCACTCCATAACTATTTCTCTTTAAAATTACCCATAATGGCCACCACCTCCAGCACAATCCCCGCCACAATCACGATAGGGGCAGCCACCAGGCGGCGGAAATCAAACATAGCGTAGTTGAAGACCTGAGGGTCTTTGGAACCTCCTCCGGAAAGGAGCAGGAAACCGGCCGCCAAAACCGCCAGGCCTGCTATCATGAAGCGAAGGCTCTTGGCCGTGAGGGCCATCTTGCCGGAGTTGTCCGGCTTGGTTGTGGGTTGTTTTGCCATAAACTAATATGCGTAAAGCTGGTCCCGGTTGTACCCAACCAGGCGGTTCACCACCACAAAGGTACTGAGGGTGGCCACTCCCAGGCCCACCAGCAGCATAACGCCCATGGTGAGAAGGAGGCTGTCCAGCGTGAAAATCTTGAACATCTGGGCGAACTCGTCCCTTAAGACGAACAAGCCGCCCACCAGAAGCAGGATAGCGATAAGCGCGGCAAAAATGCCCTGCAGGGCCGCCCGGCCCACGAACGGAGCACGGATGTATGCGCGCGTAGCACCTACCAGATGCATCGTATAAATGCTGAAGCGCCGGTTGAAAAGATCCAGCCGGACGGTGTTGCCGATCAGGACGAAAGAAATGAAAAGAAGCACCGCCACCATCAGGGTGAGGGCCAGGGAAATGCGCTGAAGATTCTGGTTGAGGGCATCCACCAGGGAGGTCTGGTACACCACTTCCTCCACCAGAGGGGATTTGGCCAGCTGGGCCTTCACCACCTCCAGACTGTCTGAAGACACATATTCCGCCTGCAGGTTCACGTCTATGGAAATAGGAATGGGGGCCGATTCAAACACGCTGAGGAAGTCCTTTCCCAACAGGCGGGCCATTTCCTCGGCTCCCTGTTCGCGGGAGATGTAGTGCGTGGCACGGACGCCGGGGATGGAGGCCACCCTGGATTCGTACGCAAGGGCTTCTTCCTCCGTAACCTGCTCTTTCAGAAGCACATTGATCTGAAGATTCTCCTTGAAATACCGTCCCACTTCCCGGGCGTTGACTACCAGCAACGTACCCACCCCCACCAGGAGCAGGACCAGGGACAAGCTCACGACCGTAGAAATCCAGGCACTGACGAGCCTGCGACGCATGGTTGAATTTTTCATTTCGCTCCAAAGTTACGGAAACTGCCCAAAATCTCAAAAAATTTTAGTAACTTTGTGGGTTAATTGTAAGTAACTATTATGGGAGATTCAGCCAAGAAGATTCTGTTCGTCAACTCCGAAATGTATCCCTATCTTCCGGAAAGCCGGATTGCCAAGGTATGCCGTGAGCTCCCTCAGGGCATCCAGGAACGCAAGAAGGAGATTCGTGCCTTTATGCCCCGCTACGGCTGCATCAACGAGCGAAAGAACCAGCTTCACGAGGTCATCCGCCTGTCCGGAATGAACATCATCATCTCGGACGTGGACCGTCCCCTGGTCATCAAGGTCGCATCCATATCGGCCGCCCGCATCCAGGTATACTTCATCGACAATGAGGACTATTTCCGCCGCAAACAGGTGGACCGCGACGAAAAGGGCCAGTTCTTCGCAGACAACGGAGAGCGTGCCATTTTCTTTGCCCGCGGCGTCCTGGAAACCGTGAAAAAACTTCGCTGGGCACCGGACATCATCCACTGCAGCGGCTGGATTTCGCATGTCCTGCCCCTGTACCTGAAGAAAGCCTACAAGGACGACCCTATCTTCTCCAATTCCAAGGTGGTGCTGTCCCTGTTCAACGACATCTCCACGGAGAAACTCTCCCCCGGCTTCGCCCAGACCATCCTGTACGGCGCCATCGGCCCGCAGGATGCGCCCCTGACGGAAAATGCGGACGGCATGGAACTTGCAAAATTAGCGGCGCAGTATGCCGACGGCATCATCCTGGGAGCCCCGGATGTGGATCCGGCCCTGGTCAAGCACGTGAACACCCTGGGCGTTCCCGTCCTTCCCTGTGAAGAGGCCAGCCTCGCCGACGGCAGCTATATGGATACATACAACGCTTTTTACGACAACCTCTTAGCATGAAGAAAGTTTTCCTGGCCCTGTGTCTGGCCGCCGCCCTGGTAATGCCCGGGTGCCTCAAAGTAGACAACAGCCTCGGGAAAGGACTGGTGGACAAAAGCCTCCTGTTCAACACCTATACCGCAGAATTCCCGCTGGAAGAAATCCAGCTCAAAGCTTCCGAGGCCCTGTCCGGGTATTCGGACACGCGCATAACCATCGGCGCCATCCGGGACGAAGTCTTCGGCCTCACCACCCGTGAAGCGGCCTTCACCCTTATTCCGGAGAACGACACCATAGACCTGGGCACCAACCCCAAGGTAGTCAGCTTCACCCTCAATTTCTCCCAGGACACCATCTCCTGTGCCGACGATTCCCAGGCCCGTATCTTCCAGAACATCTACGTGACGGAACTCACCAAGGCCCTGCCTTCCTCCGAGGAAGATACCCGCAACACGCAGGATATACCGCACGGAGCCACGCTCCTCACCAAAGGCCTCATTCCCTACAACGGAGAGGGCAGCCTCACTTTCAACTTTACCAAGGAATTCGCCGAGAAGTACCTGGAAATGATGAAGAAAGTGGGCCCTGTTTTCCGTACGGACGACGATGAAGACAAGGCGGAAGAGATTTACAAAAAGATCATTGCCGAGATTCCCGGCATCCACCTGAGGACAGATGCTCCGGAAGGAATCGGCGGCCGCATCAATATGTTCAATTTCTCCTACCTGACGGTCTCCAACAACTACTACGTGCGCAACACCAATGTGGGCAAGCTCACCATCAACAGCACCTGGGGAAATGTCCAGAAGGATTCCACCTTTACGATTGTCCCGGGAGAAACGGAACTGTACGACGAAATGGAGTATCTGCTCAGCAACACCAAGTTCTACCAGTACTGCTTCAACCGCACCACCCAGTCCACCGTTCCCGGCCCTGCCTACGAGAGCATCCCGGTAGAAGGCGGCGGCGGGCTCAAGCCCGTCATCCTGGCCCGGGAGCTGCAGGACAAAACCCGTCGGGCCATCCTGGAAGCAGGAGGAGACCCGGACAAGGCCGTGATTGTGAAGGCAACCATCGTGCTGCCTTTCGAGATGCCGGAGAGTTACGAAACCCTCAAATACTTCCCTTCCGTCCTGAGTCCCACCATCCAAACGACGATTGAAGACGATGAAGGGGTGGAGCGTCCCACTTTCGCCGGTCTCACCGATGCTTCCGTGAGCACGGAAGACCAGGGTAACATAGACCGCTCCAACCTGATATACAAGCCGGACATCACGTACCATCTCCAGGAACTGCTCACCAGAACGGACTTGGATACGGAAACGGATGCCGACATCTGGCTCCTGACCATCCACACGCAGAAAGTGGCCAATGCCAACGGCTCCCTGGCAGACAATGCATATTACCAGAACCTGATGTATGCCAGCTATTACAACGCCCTGTACGGTGGCGGATATGGCGGCTATGGCAGCTATGGCTACGGCAACGGCTACAGCAACTACTATAATTATATGATGCTGTCCCAGATGATGGCCGCTTCCCAGCAGCAAACCTACAGCTACACCACGGAGCTGGACAAAGACCGCTACTACTGCGCCATTCTCAACGGAGAGGACGAGGAGCGCGCTCCCCTGTTCCGTGTCACCTTCTCCATTCCCCAGGACTAGGAAATCCTGGATCAGAGACAAAAAAATTCCCGGGCCTGGAGGTCCGGGAATTTTATTTTAAGAAAGGGAGAATTACTCACCAATCTTTTCGGCTACCTTGGCGATGGCGTCTCCCACCGTTGCGATGCCGCTGGTTTCCTCATCAGGAATCTTAATACCGAAAACGCGCTCAAATTCCATGAGCAGTTCTACGGTGTCAAGGGAATCGGCACCGAGGTCGTTGGTGAAGCTTGCACTTTCAGTAACAGCGGACTCCTCGACACCAAGCTTGTCAACGATGATATCTTTGACCTGCTTTACGATTTCTTCCTTAGTCATAATGTTCGGTTTTAAGTTTATTGTTAACGTTTTACTTTTCTATCAATGCAAATAGCGTACAAATGTAGTAAAAAAATCTTAATTACGAAAATTCACTCCAGAAATACGCCTTTCACAGCTCAAAGGAAATATGTACCTTTGTAGAGCAGTTTCCTATGACGGTAAAAGAGAAAATAGCCCTCTTCCCCCATTCTCCCGGCGTGTACAGGTACTATGACGCTGAGGGAAAGGTGATTTATGTGGGAAAGGCCAAGGACCTCCACAAGCGGGTGGCGCAGTATTTTGTGCCGCCGGAGCGCCTGAACACCAAAACGCGCATCCTGGTGAGCAAGATTGCCGATGCCCAGTTTTCCGTGGTGGACAGCGAAGCCGATGCCCTCCTGCTGGAGAACAACCTCATCAAACAGTACAAGCCCAAGTACAACATCCTCCTGAAGGATTCCAAGACGTACCCCTGGATCTGCGTTACCGGAGAGGAGTTCCCCCGCGTGTTCATCACCCGCCGCCTCGAGAAGGGAAAGGGCAACCGCTACTTCGGCCCTTACAGCAGCGTGATGCACGCGCGCAACCTGGTGGACTTTTTCGACGAGGTGTACCAGCTTCGCACCTGCACCCTCAAAATCACCTCGGACGCCATCCTTCGGGGGAAATTCCGTCCCTGCCTGAAGTTCCACATCGGCAAGTGCGGGGCTCCCTGCATCGGCAAGGTGTCCCAGAAAGACTATGCCCAGAACATAGACGAGATTGTACACATCCTCAGCGGCCGGGGAGGAGAGGTGATCAAGCATTACAAAGCCTTGATGGCCGATGCGGCCGAGCGCCTGGCCTTCGAGGACGCCCAGGTGTACAAGGACAAGCTGCGTACCCTGGAGCGCCATTATTCCAAGAGTATCATCACCCAGGCGGCCGATACGGATGCCGATGTTTTCTCCCTGGTCTTCGACGGAACGGAGGCTTTCGGCAACTTCCTCCGCATCCGCGGCGGCGCCATCGTCCAGTCCCTGAACCTGGGCTTCCGCAGCCAGATCGAGGAAGAGCAGGCCGCGATGCTCTCCACCTTCATCGGCGAAATTGAAGACAAGTTCGGGCAGCTGTCCCGGGAAGTGATCGTTCCCTTCCTCCCGGATGTGGACATTCCCGGTGTGGAATTCAAGATCCCCCAGCGGGGAGACAAGCTGGCCCTTCTGGAACTGAGCGCCAAGAACGCCAAGGAGTTCCATTTCAACAGCATCAAGCAGCGGGAGCACACAGACCCGGACGCTTTCCGCATGAGCGTGATGCAGGAACTGCAGAAGGCGCTGGGAATGAAAGAGCTGCCCCGGCATATGGAGTGCTTCGACAACTCCAACATCCAGGGCACCAATCCGGTGGCCAGTTGCGTCGTTTTCCGCAATGCAGAGCCCTCCAAGGCCGATTACCGGCGTTTCAAGATCAAGACGGTGGTAGGCGCCAACGACTACGCCTCTATGAAAGAAGTGGTAAACCGCCGCTATTCCCGGATGCTAGCCGAAAACCCCGAAGATCTGCCGCAGCTGATCGTAATTGACGGCGGCAAGGGCCAGCTGGAATTTGCCTACCAGGCCCTGGCGGAACTGGGCATCCTGGACCGCGTGACGGTGGTGGGCCTGGCCAAGCGGCTGGAAGAGGTCATCCGTGTAGGAGACCCCTACCCGCTTTTCATAGACCGCAATTCACAGGCCTTGAAAGTGCTTCAGCGCATCCGTGACGAAGCCCACCGCTTCGGCATCACTTTCCACCGCAACCTCCGCTCCAAAGCCGCCATCCAGAGTGCCTTGCGGGAGATCAAGGGCGTGGGAGAGAAGACGGAGCAGCGCCTGCTGATGCACTACGGTTCGGTGGCCCGCATCGCCGCCGCCCCCCTCGAAGAGCTCTCCGCCCTGGTAGGAGCAGACCTAGCCATTAAAGTCCACGATTATCTGAATAATGACTGAGAAGACTTTTAACAAATGGTTTAACGTGTTCATCCTGGCCGGGATGGCCGTCGTAACCTGCATCGTGACGGGCATCAAGCTGCAGAACGCAGGAAGCGGAGAGCACCTCTGGTTGCTCCTGAGCGCCTTTGGCTCGCTGATGGGGGTACTGGCTACAGTCTGCTCTGCCAACGGATGGATCATCACCTTCCTGTTTGGCTTCCTGGACGTGAGTATCTACGGCATCGCCTGCTGGATGAACTGGCTGGACGGCGGTTCCGGCCTGGGGAACGCCCTGCTGCATCTTGTCTACTTTGTGCCTATGCAGCTGGTGGGCTTCGTGCAGTGGAAGCGCCGCGGCGCCAAGGCGTCCCATCAGGTGAAGGCCCGCCGCCTGAGCCCCGCGATGCGCTGGACCTGGCTGGCCATCTCCCTGGTAGCTACCGTGGTGCTGTATCTGGTAATTGCCCGCTTCGACCGTTCGGCCGCCGAAGGCTTCCTCAAAGTGGCCGTGATCCTGGATGTGATTCCGCTGGTGTGCAACATCATCGGCCAGCTGCTGATGTCCACCGCTTATATGGAGCAGTGGATCTTCTGGATGGCGGTGAACGTCTTCTCCATCGCCCTGTGGATCAACTCCGACAAATCCTTTGCGCCCGTGTACATTGTCAAATACAGTTTCTACCTCATCAACTCCATCAACGGACTCCGGATCTGGTACAACCTTTCTAAGCCTGGCGCTTAATCGGCTTACTCACAGATGATTACAGCAACGGACGGGGGTCAGATTGACCCCCGTCCGTTATCGTAAGTTGTTATCTTTCAGCGATTAACGTGTCAGCGCACTATTTACCGAGGGCCTCGGCAACGGCCTTGCGGATGTTCTCACCGCGGAGGTTGCGCTTGAGGATGGTGCCGTCCGGGCCGAAGAGAATGATGTGGGGAATGCCTTCGATGCCATAGATGTCCGTAGGGATCTGCTGGGCATCCATGATCTGGTTCCACTGGATGTTCTCTTCCTCGGCAGCCTTGATGGTGTCTTCCAGCTTGTCCCAAACGGCTACGGAAAGCATATCGAACTGGTCACCGGCGAACTCCTCGTACACGGCGCGGAGGTTGGGCATCTCGCGGCGGCAGGGGCCACACCAGGAGGCCCAGAAGTCTACCAGCACATATTTGCCTTTGCCGATGAAATCGGAGAATTTGACACCGTTCACCTCAAAGTCCGTGAACATCTGGCCTTCGGCGGTACCCTTGCGGGCCGATACGCTTTCTTTCAGGGTGGCTACGAAAGCGGAATCCTTACCGGTAACGGGAGCGGTGAACTTGTTCAGGAGAGCTTCCAGCTCTGCATCGTCATAATCGGAATATACCTGCTTGAGAGCCTCCACGCCCACGGCGTTGTCCAGGTTCTTCTCCAGGGCAGCCTTGTTGTAGTCTACGAAGGCGGTGTAGGCGCTGTCGGTAAAGGCCTCGGCGGCTTCCTCATCGTCCTGCAGAGCGGTCATGCGGGTACGGTAATTCTCCATAAAGGTTTCGTTCCACTGGTTGTATTCGGCCAGCTTCTCTTCCACAGACTTGGTTTTGCAGCTTACCAGCAGGGCGGCAGCGGCCACAAAAAGAATAAAGGTTCTTGTTTTCATTTTGTTAGTTCTTGATTTTCAAGGTGCAAATATAAGAAAAAGCGGCCAATGATTGACCGCTTTTTCCACAATATCATCAATAATGATTTATCGACGCTCTCCACGACCGCCTTCGCGGCCACCCTCGCGACGACCACCACGGCCGCCACGACCACCACGCTCACCGCGACCGCCTTCACGACGGCCGGCGCCGGGAGCGGCAGCGTTGGCTGCGAAACCAGCGTTCGGGCTCAGATCCTGTTTGCCGTACTTCTCGCCGTTGCAAATCCAAACCTTGATACCCATGGTACCCATCTGGGTGTTGGCTACGGCCAGAGCGTAGTCGATGTCTGCGCGGAAGGTGTGCAGCGGGGTGCGGCCTTCCTTGAACATCTCACTGCGGGCGATTTCGGCGCCGCCTACACGGCCGCTGATCTGGACCTTGATGCCTTCGGCACCCACGCGCATGGCGGTGGCGATGGCCATCTTGATGGCGCGGCGATAGCTCACGCGGCCTTCGATCTGGCGGGCGATGGAATCGGCCACGATGGTGGCGTCAACCTCAGGGCGCTTTACCTCGAAGATGTTGATCTGAACATCCTTCTTGGTCACCTTCTTGAGCTCTTCCTTCAGTTTGTCCACTTCCTGACCACCCTTTCCGATGATCACACCCGGACGGGCGGCGTGGATGGTGACGGTGATGAGCTTCAGGGTGCGCTCAATGATGATGCGGGAGAGGCTGGCCTTGGCCAGACGGCTGCCCAGGTATTTACGAATCTCGTAGTCTTCGGCGATCTTTTCGGCGTAGTTGCCACCTACCCAGTTGGAGTCCCAACCACGGGTGATACCGATACGGTTGCTGATAGGATTAGTTTTCTGTCCCATAGTTTATTCCTCCACTGCTTTTTTGGTGTCCAGGATAATGGTAACGTGGTTGGAACGCTTGCGGATACGACCGGCGCGGCCCTGCGGGCAGGGACGGATGCGCTTGAGCGTACGGCCTTCGTCTACCATAATGGTCTTGACAATCACGTTGCCTTCTTCCAGCTGTTTGGTCTGCTCCGGGTTCTTGGCTTCCCAGTTGGCGATGGCGCTCTTGAGAAGTTTCTCCAGATATGCGGAAGCGTCCCTCTTGGAATAGTGCAACAGATCCAGGGCGTGGTTTACTTCCACTCCACGGATGGTATCTGCCACCAGGCGCATCTTCTGCGGGGAGGTAGGAACGTCGTTAAGTTTAGCGATAGCGGTTTGCTTCTTGGTCTCTTTCAGGCGCTCGGCCATCAGTCTTTTTCTCTTTCCCATAATGTCAATCCTTTAAACATTATTTCTTATTGTTGCCTGCGTGGCCGCGGAAAGTGCGGGTGGGAGCAAATTCGCCCAGCTTGTGACCGACCATGTTCTCAGTTACGTACACCGGAATAAACTTATTGCCGTTGTGGACTGCGATGGTGTGGCCGACAAAGTCAGGGGAAATCATGCTGGCACGGGACCAAGTCTTGACAACCTCTTTCTTCTTGCTACCGTCATTCATAGCAAGAATTCTGTTCTCCAGGGCTTCCTGGATGTACGGTCCTTTTTTAAGTGAACGACTCATAATCTGTTAGTTTATTCCGTTATTTCTTACGTCTTTCAATGATGAACTTGTTGGACACGGCCTTCGGGTTGCGGGTCTTGTAGCCCTTTGCAGGCAGACCCTTACGGGAACGCGGGTGTCCACCGGAGGCGCGGCCTTCACCACCACCCATCGGGTGATCGTGAGGGTTCATCACAACACCACGGTTGTGAGGACGCTTACCCTGGTGACGGGTACGTCCGGCCTTACCGTCGGATTCCAGATTATGATCCGGGTTGGATACGGTACCTACAGTAGCGCGGCAGGCCACGGGAACCATACGGGTCTCACCGGAAGGGAGACGAAGGATGGCGTAGTTGCCTTCGCGGGCGGCGAGTTGGGCGTAAGTGCCGGCGGAACGGGCCATAGCGGCGCCCTGACCGGGACGGAGCTCGATAGCGTGTACGAGGGTACCAACAGGGATGTTGGCGAGAGGGAGGCAGTTACCCAGATCCGGGGAAGCGTTGGCGCCACTCTCCACCACCTGACCTACCTGGAGGCCGTTGGGGGCGATGATGTAGCTCTTCTTGCCGTCTTCATACTGAATGAGGGCAATGCGGGCGCTGCGGTTAGGGTCGTACTCTATGGTGAGCACGGTTGCCTTGAACTCGTCGCGGTTGCGGACGAAGTCCACAATACGGTACATTCTCTTGTGTCCGCCACCACGGTAACGCACGGTCATCTGACCGGTGTTGTTACGGCCACCCGTGCTCTTGAGGGGGGCCAGGAGCGGTTTGTAGGGCTTCTTCGCAGTAATTTCCTCGAAGGAGCTGATAGCTTTGTTGCGCTGACCGGGAGTAACCGGCTTGTACTTCTTGATTGCCATAACTTATTCTCCTTCTTAGACGTTAGCGTAGAAATCAATCTTATCTTCACCTGCAAGCGTGACATAAGCCTTCTTGAAGTGATTCATTCTGCCGCGAAGCAGGCCAGCCTTGGTGTAGCGCTGTTTGCGCTTGCCGTGGTAGTTGAGGGTGTTCACGTCTGCGACGGAAACGCCATACATCTGCTCTACGGCAGCCTTGATCTGAAGCTTATTGGCCTTGCGGTCCACGATGAAACCGTAACGGTTGAGCTTCTCGCCCTCAGCCGTCATTTTCTCGGTTACGATTGGCTTAATTAAAATACCCATTTTTCTTTCTCCTTTACTTTACTCTTGCTGCGAGGATATCCTGCACGCCGTCCACAAGCACCAGGGAATGGGCATTCATGATAGCGTAGGTGTTGATCTCGTCAACGGTGATCACCTGCACGTCGGGCAGGTTACGGGATGACAGGAAAATATTGTTGGAGTTCTCCGGGAGGACAACGAGGACCCTGCGGTCTCCGGCCTTGATGTTGGAGAGGATGTTCTTGAACTCCTTGGTCTTGGGGGCGTCCATGGCAAAGGGCTCTACGAGCACGATCTTGCCTTCGGCAGCCTTGTAAGAGAGGGCGCTCACGCGGGCCAGCTGCTTCACCTTCTTGTTCAGTTTGAAGCGATAGTCGCGCGGCTTGGGGCCGAACACATTACCACCACCCACGAAGATACCAGCCTTCAGGGAGCCGTGACGGGCACCGCCGCCGCCCTTCTGGCGACCGAGTTTCTTGGTGGAGTAGGCAACCTCGCTGCGATCCTTGGTCTTGGCAGTGCCCTGACGCTGGGCGGCGAGATAATTGAGGACGTCCAGATAAATGACGTGGTCGTTGGGCTGTACGCCGAACACCTTTTCGTCGAGGACTACCTTCTTTCCGGATTCAGTTCCGTCTATCTTGTATACAGAAAGTTCCATAGCTTAAGCCTCCAGAATTACATAAGAACCTTTGGCTCCGGGAACGGAACCCTTGATAACCAGCAGATTGTTCTCGGGAATAACCTTGAGAACTTCCAGGTTGAATACCTTCACGCGCTCGTTGCCCATATGGCCTGCCATACGCATGCCGGGGAATACGCGGGACGGCCAGGAGCTAGCGCCCATGGAACCGGGGTGGCGGAGACGGTTGTGCTGACCGTGGGTCTGGCCACCTACACCGGCGAATCCGTGACGCTTCACGACGCCCTGGAAACCCTTACCTTTAGAAGTACCGACCACATCAACGAATTTGACATCCTCAGTGAAGACGTCGGCCACGGTGATGGTGTCTCCGAGCTTGAGCTCTCCGGCGAAGTTGGCCTCGAATTCCACGAGTTTCTTCTTGGGAGTAGTTCCAGCCTTTTCGAAATGGCCCTTCAGAGCCTTGCTGGTGCGCTTCTCTTTCTTTTCGTCATAGGCAAGCTGCACGGCGGAGTAACACGGGATATTCTTCCCGTCGGCACCGAAGACGGAAATCATTCCGACTTTCTTTCCAATTAAACCAGGCATTGGTGTTTGTTAATTAATTGTTACTTAATGTTTTACAACGCATTGGAGGCCACTTGGGCACAATTGCGGACCGCAAAGATACGGATAAAATCCTGATTTTCAAAAAATTTTCAACAGATTTATGAACAAGACCGAGAGAATTCCTATCTTTGTACCTCAAAGAAAAATACCAACAATTGGGGATTGTTCCGTCACAGTGAAAACCGTAATTTTGTAGTTTGAAACACCTATGAGAAAACTACTTTCACTTCTGCTACTGGTCACCCTGACCCTCCCGGCCCTGGCCGCTCCGGCCCGGGTGACGGGCAAAGTGGTAGAAGCTGGTAGCAAAAACCCCGTGGCAGGGGCCGTGGTCCGTCTGGACCAGAACTACCTCTGGGCCATTACCGGAGAAGACGGCTCGTTTGCCCTGCGCGGCGTACAGCACGGCACCTATCAGCTGGAGGTTTCCTGCCTGGGCTATGTCACCTGCCAGAAAAAACTGGACGTCCGCGGTAATATAGAAGGTCTCACCGTGGAACTGGCCCTGAATTCGCTGGCCCTGGAGGAGGTGGTGGTCACCGCCGAAACCTCCGCGGACAACCTCAACACCACCCAGACCATCGGCCGCACAGCCCTGGATCACCTTCAGATGAACAGCATGGGCGGGATCGCCGCCCTCCTTCCCGGTGGCAAAACCCTGAATCCGGACCTGACCACCAACCCGGTACTGTCCCTCCGTTCAGGCACCAGCACCGCGGGCAACGCCGCCTTCAGCACGGCCATCGAGATAGACGGTGTGAGGATGGGAGACAATGCCAGCTTCGGCGGCCTCTCCGGAACAGACACCCGCAGCCTTTCCGTGGAAAACATTGAATCCGTGGAAGTTATCACGGGAGTTCCCTCGGCCGAATACGGAGACCTGGGCAGCGGAATGGTGAAGGTAAAGACCAAACGCGGCCGCTCTCCCCTGAACATTGTCCTTTCGGCCAATCCCCGCACCTACCAGGTGTCTGTCTCCAAGGGTTTCGAGTTGGGGAAAGGCTCCCTGAACGTAGCGGCCGAGTGGGCCCGCGCCACCCGAAAGCTCACTTCGCCTTATACCTCTTATACAAGAAGGGGCTTCACGGCCGATTACTCCTGCCTGCTGGGGCAAAACCTCCGCCTGGAAGCCGGCATCAACGGAAACATCGGCGGCATGAACTCTTCCTCAGACCCGGATGCCTTCTCCAACGAGTTCACCCGGGAGCGGGACAACCTGCTCACCCCGCACTTCAAGCTGGTGTGGCTGCTCAACCGCAGCTGGGTCACCAACCTGTCGCTGGAAGGCAGCATCTACTACCACGACCGGCGGTCCCACTTCCACGGCTACAACTCCTACGGATCGGCCCAGCCGGCCGTGCACGCGGAGAAAGAAGGCTACTGGCTGGCCCAGACCCTTCCCTTCACCTTCTACTCGGACCGCATTGAAGACTCTCGGGAACTGGACTATTCCGCCTCCCTCAAATACAACTGGCTGCACCATTGGGGTCCCGTCAAGAGCATTCTGAAGGCGGGTATCCAGTGGAAGGCCGACGGCAACGTGGGAAAGGGAGAATGGTACGAAGACCCTTCGCTCGCCCCCTCCGGATATCGGCCCAGGCCCTACTCGGAATACCCTTATATGCATACGCTGGCCGCCTATCTGGAAGACAACCTCACCATTCCCGTGGGGCGCACCACGCTGAATCTGATGGCCGGCCTTCGCCTGGAGGACGTTTTCATCAAAGGATCGGCTTACAAGAACATGCGCATTCTCTCTCCCCGCCTCAATGCCCGCTGGAGCCTGAACGAGCACGTGACCATACGCGGCGGCTGGGGCATCGCCGGCAAACTGCCTTCTTTCTACATCCTGTTCCCCCGCCAGGAATACAGGGACATCCAGACCTTCGGCTTTTCGCACGGGGAATCGGCCTCCTATGTGTACTATACCCAGCCCTACCGGATGGAATACAACCCTTCCCTCCGCTGGCAGAAAAACTACAACTCCGAACTGGGAGCAGACTTCTCCTGGAAGGGATTCAAGCTGTCCCTGGTGGGTTACTACAACCTCACGAAAGGTCCTTACCAGCTGGGAACGATGTATGAGCCCTTCTCCTACAACGTGGCCGGGCTGCCGGAAGGCTACGCGATGCCGGAGAATCCGGACTGGATCCTGGACCACCAGACGGGAGACGTCTATTTCCGGGAGGCCGACGGCTTCTACCTCCCCGGCGAAAGAAAGGTGACGGACCGCAGTTTCGCCGCTTCCCGCCGCCAGGAGAACGGGGCCGATGTCCATCGCTACGGGGCCGAACTCACGATTGACTTTCCGGTCATCCGTCCCATCGGCACGCAGCTTCGTCTGGACGCCTCCTGGAACCACTCGGAATACTCCTCAGACATCCCCACCAGCTACTACCAGGCCGGCTGGTCGCATACTTCGCTGCCCAATCGCTCCTACCAGTATGTGGGTATCTATACCGGTGGCACGCACGTGTACAACGGCCGGAGGACGGACGATGTGGATATGAACCTCACCACCATCACCCACATCCCTCGCGCGCGTATTATTGTAACGGTACGCCTGGAGGCCACCCTGCTCCGCAACTCGCAGTACACCTCTGACCGCGCTTTCCGCGTGGGAGAAACCTCCAACGACCCCGTCGGCGGCAGCATCTACGAAGGCAATTCCTACACCGCCATCTATCCGTCGGCCTATATGGACCTGGAAGGTAAGGTGCACGCGTGGACGGAGGAATGCGCCCGCAATCCGGAACTCTCCCGCCTGATCCTTCGCTCCTCCAACATTTACACCTTTGCGCAGGATGGCTACAACCCCTATTTCAGCGCCAATTTCAGCGTAACAAAGGAGATCGGCAACCACGTTTCCCTCTCCTTCTTCGCCAACAACTTCACCAACGCCCGGCAGTATGTCACCAGCCGCGCCACCGGTGTAAGTGCCATCTTTACCCCCAACTTCTATTACGGAATCACATGCAGAATAAAATTATAAGCCTTCTGGCCACTTTTTCCCTGCTCGTGACAGGGTGTATGGATTTGGGATCCCCTTATGCCGGAGACGTGCACGTGGTTTCCATCCAGGCCGTCTATCCCCAGGGATTTTCCCCGCAGGCCGGGGCCGAAGTGGTCATCGAAGGCATTAACAACGAGATTGTTTACGAGCTCAGCACCAATGCCGAAGGCCGCGCATCGGCCCGGATGACCAACGGCCTGTACAGCATCTCCGTCCAGGACCGCAGCGGCAACCACCTGTTCAACGGGTCGCTGGACAAAGTCATCGTGAACGGAGAGGACCTAAGCCTGCAGATAGACCTTTTCCATTCCATAGCCGGGTCCCTGGTTATCAAGGAACTTTACTGCGGCGGCTGCCCCAAACTGCCGGAAGAAGGCACCTACCAGAGCGACCAGTACCTCATTGTCCACAACAACGACCACCATACCACCTATCTGGACGGCCTGTGCCTGGGCACGCTCTCGCCCTACAACAGCACGGCGTCCAACCCCTGGACAGGGCCGGATGGCAGCCTGCCGGACTTTGCCCCCGTCATCCAGGCCATCTGGAGGATAGGAGGAACGGGAACGTCCTTCCCGCTGGAGCCCGGGGCCGATGCCGTCATCTGCCTGAGGGGCGCCATCAACCACGCGGCCCAGTATCCCCTCTCGGTCAATCTGAACCGGCCGGGCTACTTTGTCTGCTACAACCCCGTCTACTTCCCCAATCCCGCCTACCATCCGGCCCCGGGAGACCAGATTGCCCAGGACCATTATCTGGAAGTGGTGATCAAGACCGGCCAGGCCAACGCCTATACCTTATCCATCAATTCCCCCACCCTGATTCTCTTCCGTCCGGAAGACGAAACAGACATCTACGATTTCGTGGCTCAGCCGCAGAATCTGGTGCAGGTTCCCGGCAGTTCCATAGACCGGGTGGTAACCATCCCGCTGGACTGGATTCTCGACGGTATGGAGGTCTTCAACGGCGCCTCCTCGGCCAACCGCAAACGCCTGCATACGAAGGTGGATGCCGGCTATGTGCCGCTATTGGAAACCTTCAAGGGGCACACCCTTATGCGCCGTGAAGACCAGAAGGCCAGCCAGCAGGCCGGCTTTGAAGTGCTCCAGGACACCAACAACTCTTCTTACGATTTCTATGAACGCGAAGTACAGTCTCTTCACCAGTAGGCTTGTCCTGCTGCTGGCGGGCGCCGTACTTTGCGCCCGGCCCCTCAGCGCCCAGCAGGTGTGGCGCGAGGGACACAATATCTGCGGCCTGTCCCTGTATGACGACACGCAGGTGGAAGCCCGCCTGGGCGGCACCTTCACCTCCGGAGGCTACCGGCTCCCTTCCGAAGCGGAACAGCTGTGGCAGGCCACGGCCGAGGCGGAGGCAGAAACCCATTACAAAGACCTTCTGTTTGTCGGCTCCTTCTCCTTCAACACGCAGCACGGAAAGGGGATGATGGGCTCCATGTTCACTACGCCGGACTTCTATCCCGTAGACCTGCTGGAATTTACGCCCGGCCCCAAAAGCCGTCAGACCTATAACGTCGGGGGCGGTATGGTGGTTACCCGCCACGCCCGCTGGATCCCGGGCTTCGCCCTTCAGTTCGAGGGTGTGAATTACGCCAAGCAAAAAGACCTTCGGCACACCACTTACCGACAGGTGGTCCAGTTAACCCCTTCCCTTTTCTACAAGGGAGACCGCTGGAGGGCCGGCGCCACCATTATCTTCAACAAGAACTCCGAATTTGTCCAGGCAGAACAGATAGGCACCGCCACGGCAGACACCTACTATGTTTTCCTGGATAAAGGCAAGCGCTACGGCACTTACGAAGCCTGGGACGGCGGCGGCATCCACCTCTCAGACCCCGGAGTGGACCGTTTTGCCGTCAACCAGACCATCTGGGGCCTGGCCCTGCAAACCTCCTGCGGGGAAAGTTTCTTTGCCGAAGCGGAATACCGCCATTCCCGCGGACTGGTGGGAGAAAAAGGATATACCTGGTTCCGCTTCCCCGGCCAGACCCTCGCGGGCCAGGCCATCTGGAACATTACAGGGAAAAAAGGAGTCCACACCATCCAGGCAAGCGCCAACTGGACCGGATACGAATCCTTCGAATCGGTCATAGACCGGGTTACGGCAGGCGGAGTCACCACGCCCGTGATCTACGGAAGCAATCACATTTACAGAAAACGGTCACTGGCCATCCAGAATGCTTACGCCTACGAAAGTTCCGCCGGCTGGAGCCTGTCCGCCACCGCTTCGGTGGAGTGGGAAAGAGACCGGGGAACCCATATGTATCCTTTCCTGGAATATGACGACGGTACGGTCCTGAGGGTGGGCGCCCAGGCACACGTGCCTCTGGGGCCGTTCACCCTGGACGGCGGCCTCTCCGTCAAAAAGAAAGTGGCCCAGGAGCATCTGCTGATAGACACCGACGAAAGTGAAGACGGTGTTGTCTCCCGCCCCGCCCGCCTGCAGGAGTGGTGGGATATGGAAGAGGAGTTCCGGGATGTTACCACCGTGGGCGGCTTTTTCAACCTCCGGTACAACTTTGTCCTGGCCCGGCAAAATTTCTATGTGGAAGCTGGTTGTCAGCTGGTACACGCTTTCCAGGTGACACTGCTGGGAGGAAGCAACCGACAGGAAACCCATTTGACATTAGGATATCATTTTTAAAATAACAGAGATATGAAAAAACTTGTTTACTGCGTCGTCGGCCTCCTGGCCCTGGCCGCCTGCGACAAAAAGGAACCGGCGAAGGAAGCCCTTCCCTTCCGCATTTCCCCTGTCCTCACCAAAGTCACGTCCACCAGTTTTGAAACGGGTGACGCCATTGGTGTAAGCATCGTCCGCGATGCCCAATACGCCTACGCCGACAACCAGAAGCTCACCTACAACGGCAGCGAATTCACCGGTGATCTCAAGTGGTTCACCGAGGAGGGCAGTGCCTTCATATCGGCCTATCATCCCTACTCCAGCACGGCTCCCACTGCCTTTGCCGTCCAGGCCGACCAGACAGCCGGCCTCTCCTCTTCCGACTTCATCACCGGCTTCAAGAACGATGTGAAGCCCAGCGAACAGGCCGTGGTGATTCCCTTCAAGCACAAGCTCACCCACGTGGTAGCCAATCTGGTTAATAACTCCAACGGCATCATTACCGGCTTTTCCCTGGCCGATGTGAGGCTGAAAGCCGTGCTGGATGCCGGCTGGGAGCCCTCTGAGGACGAATCGGCCCCCAAAGGCACCGTGAAGGCCCACAAGGTGAATGATTCCAAGTACGACCTCATCCTCCCTCCCCAGAAGGCCACGATGACGGCCGTTGTCACCCTGCAAGACGGCAAGGAACTTTCCCAGGTACAGGACGAAATAACCCTGGAAAGCGGCAAGGAATACACCCTGACGGTTATCGTGGAGCCCGAAGCCATCCACGTGGTTCTCTCCGGAGATGTCCAGGACTGGGAAGAAGGCGGTGAGATCGTCCCCAGCAGCATCCTTGTGGAGAAGCTGGACGAAGGCTACATCCTTTACCACGAAGACAAGTACACCGTTGCCAAGATGAAGGACGGCAAGTGGTGGATGACCCAGAACATGCGCTATGTACCTGAAGGAATTGAGGTTAGCAACGACCTCACCCAGGTAACCGCCGGTGTGTTCTACCCGGTGGTGGTGAAAGCCGACAACAGCGGCGCCGAATTCTCCCGCGACATCACGGTGATCAAGGCCCACGGCTATCTGTATCAGGCCGAAGTGGCCCTGGGCCTGCAGGTGGGAGACCTCACCAGTGTAGACGCCGCCCAGGCCCTGGAAGGGGCAAAGGGCCTTTGCCCGAAGGGCTGGCACGTTCCCACGGCCGATGACATCATTTCCCTGGTGGGCAAGGCCGTGAGCCCTTTGGCCACCAAAACAGATGCCCCCTATTATGACGGATCCAACGGTTCCATCGTGATGCTGAACGAAGACGGTTTCAATATGGATGCCTTCGGTGCCATTTCCATTGCAGATAACACCAAAACGGCCGGCACGTTTATGGGATATTTGAAGACCTTCCCGGACAAGATTTCTTCCGGTATGTTCTGCGGCTCTACCTATGCCGGTGTTTCCTATAACGAAAAAGACGACCCCGAATCCGGCGTGAAGAACCTCCAGTTCTACGGCTTTATACCCATGACCAACAAGGCCACGGAGGCCGAGTATACCTGCAACGGAACCAAGGTAAGCTACCGCATTGCCGCTCCGCTGCGCTGCGTCCGTGACAGCGAATAAGTATGAAAGAAACCCTCAAAAAGGTTCTGCTAAGCCTCTCTCTGGTCCTGTGCTCCCTTCCGGGGGCACGGGCCGATGAGGGGATGTGGCTCATCCAGAGCCTGGACCGCGCGCTGGAAAAGAATATGAAAGCGCGCGGACTCAAACTGGGGGTCGGGGAAATCTATAACGAGGAGGCCGGTGGCCTGTCGGACGCCGTGGTCTCGCTGGGTTTCTACTGCACCGGCAGTATGATTTCCGAAGACGGACTCCTCATAACCAACCACCACTGTGCCTACAGCCAGGTGGCCGCCCTCTCCACCCCGGACCACAACTATCTGGAAGACGGATTCTGGGCCCAGAACCGGAGCCAGGAGATTCCCCTGAAAGGAGAAACCTTCTATTTCCTGAGGAAGGTGCTGGACGTAACAGATGAGGTGGAAGCCCTTCGCACTTCCCTTCTGGCCGAGGGCAAACCCGCCGGCAGCCGCCGCCTCAGCTCCCTGATGGAGAAAAAGTACCGGGACCTGTACGGAATGGAGGCCGCCCTGCAAAGTATGTGGGCCGGTTCCAAGTACTACCTGTGCCTGTACAACACCTACACGGACGTGCGCCTGGTGGGCGCCCCGCCCGTTTCGGTAGCCGCTTTCGGAGGAGATGAGGACAACTGGGAATGGCCGCAGCACAAGGCCGATTTTGCCCTGTACCGCATCTACACGGACGATGGAGAGCCCCTGCATCCCACCCGGCACCTGAAGATAAGCCGGAAAGGGTACAAGGAGGGAGACTATGCCATGGTGATAGGCTATCCCGGAAGCACCCAGCGGTATGCCAGCGCCGCCCAGATAACCCAGGATATCTTTGTGGAGCGCCCGGAAGAAAACCGCCTGCACCGGGGGCAGATGGAGATTATGAGAAAGTGGATGGAGGAAGACCCGGAGATCCGGATGAAATACTCCAACACCTTCTTCGGCCTCACCAACGTGGCCGAACTGCAGGAAGGAGAACTTCAGTGCGTCCGCCGCTTCGGCGTTGTGGAACGCCGCCGGGAATGGGAAGAGGGCCTGAGGGCCTGCAGCCCCGATAATGCCCGCCTCCTGGACCAGCTGGAGGCCGAATACACCTCCATCGCAGAAGTCGAAAAACAGAAGATGTACTACCGGGAATCTCTCATCCGAAGCTTCCTGATGGCCCGCACCCTGATGCGGATGGGAAGCGTGAAGGAGGTGGAGACCCAGCAAAGGTTCCTCCTGGAAGGACTCCGCGGGGCCGATGCCCGGCTGGAGAAGGAGATGCTGGCTTTCTCCGTCCGGGAATTCCTCACCCATATGGAACCCAAGTATCTGAAGCCCATTCACCTGGAGCTGAAAGAGCGCTTCGGGGAAGACTTCCAGGCCATGGCCGGCTGGCTGTGGGAACAGTCCTGCCTCCGCGATATGGGCATTAAACCCGATGCCGAGGTGGCGGCCCAGTACAAAGGGCCCATCACCCAAGACCCTCTCTACCGCTACATCCGTGAACTGAGCATCGTGGAGCTCAATGAAGACGAAGTGCTTCAGGTACCCCTGAGCACGCTCCGTCACCAGTATGTCCAGGCCAGTTACCTCTACCGGCAATCCCTGGGTACCCCGCAGTACCCGGACGCCAACTCCACCATGCGCCTTACCTACGGAAGAGTGCTTCCTCTGGAGCCCTGGGACGGCGTGCGTGCCCACTGGCAAAGCACCGCCCGCGGCCTCAGGGAGAAATACGATCCCGCCCGGCACGATTTTGCATACCCCGAGGCCTTTGCCCGGGTGCTGCCTCCGCCGGATTTTCCCGTGAACTTCCTCACAGACCTGGACATCACGGGCGGCAACTCCGGCTCCCCGGTCCTCAATGCCCGGGGAGAGCTCATCGGCCTGGCCTTCGACGGCAACAAAGAATCCCTGGCCAGTAACTACGAAAGCGTTCCCGGCTACAATATGTGCGTGTGCGTGGATATCCGCTATATCCTTTGGGTGATCCGTCACCTGGGACAGCAGACCTACGTCCTGCAGGAGCTGGGCCTATAAGAGGAAAAACAGCGCTACACCTACCATAGATACGGTTACGCCCAGAATTTCGCGTGGCCGTATCTTCTGTTTATAGATAAAGGCGTAGGGAATGAGAATGAGAACGGGCGTGAGGGCCATCAGCGTAGAGGCTATGCCTGCGTTGGTATATTCTACAGCCATCAGGGACAGGGATACGCCCACTACCGGGCCGAAGAGCGTCATCACCAGGGCATAGCGCATGCCCGTAGCATCGTGCACGGCCGCTTTCAATCTTCCCAGATCTTTCTGCAGGGCCATCAGGGCCAGGAATCCCAGACTTCCCACGATGGCACGGATCATCGTGGAAGCGAAGGGAAGCATCGTTTCCATTGCCTCGGGCGCATCGGAGGGAAGGGCTTCCAGATAATGAGTGAGGCCTATTTTGCTAAGCACCAGGCCTACTCCCTGCCCTATGCCGGCCCCTACCCCCAGGAGGATGCCCTTCAGCGGCAGGGTTAATTTCACCTTGTGCCCTTCTCCCCGGCTTAAAATGGAAATGCCGATACCGGTAAGGGTGACCACCATCGCGATGAGGGCCGTCCAGGAAAGGGATTCTCCCAGCAGCAACCACCCGGCGATGGCCGCCATGGGCGGAGCCAGGGTCATCAGGAGCTGCCCGAAGCGCGCCCCTATGGAAAGGTAGCAGTTGAAAAGGCACCAGTCCCCGAACACATAGCCCACCAGGGCCGACAGCGCCAGCCACAGCCAGGCCTGCCCGTTGGCATATACCGGGTAGGGATGCCCCACCGAAACCCAGAGGATGAGGGCCAGGAAGACCACCGCCATGGACAGGCGGAGGACATTGGCCGACATAGATCCCATCCGGTGGCTGGCCTTGTCTGCAAAAAGAGCCGTAACCGTCCAGGAAGCGGCTACGACCAGGGAAATGATTTCTCCGAGATGTTGCACCTGTTATTTAGAGGCGTTCTATATCGGCCCAGCCGAAGCGGGCAGGATAGAGCCAGGCGCGGTCTGTATGCTCCATCACACCATAATCCAGGGATACCTTCGGGCATTCGGCGTAGGCCTGCTCGATGAAGGCCCGGTCTGAAATCTGGGTTTCCCAGCCACGGAAAAGCTCTGTCACTTCCGGAACATACTTCTCCATCTCTGCACAGATGGTGGAGGCCTTCCAGATGAAGATACCGCTGTTCCAGAAGAACTCTCCGGTTCTCACAAACACATTTGCCAATTCAGCTGAGGGCTTCTCCGTGAAGGTTTTCACCTGCAAGGGACCGGCCATCAGATGGGCGTTGCGCCCCTCCTTCACCTGGATGTAACCGAAGTTTACATCCGGTGTTTTAGGGACGATGCCGAGGGTCATCAGGACATCGTTCTTCTCTACATACTCGAAAGCGTCCGATATGGTTTGGGCAAAGAGGGCTTCGTCCCGGATGTACAAGTCCCAAGGGGTGGCTACCACCACGGCCTCAGGGTCCCGGGAAAGAAGGGTATAGCAAGCAAAAGCCATACACGGGGCCGTTTTGCGACCGACGGGTTCCACCAGCAGATTCTCCTGGGGAAGAGTGGGGAGAACTTCCCGGGCGGTCTTGGCAAAACGATCCAGGGTTATGACCAAAATGTTGTTTTCCGGAAGGAAACGGTTGAATCTGTTATAGGTCATTTTGAGCTGCTCGGGCGTTCCGGAGCCGTCGGCCATAATGACGCAATATCTGTGTTTGTTCATAAAGTCTTACACATACATGGGGATCCAGGCCTGGGGGAAGTAACGGACAACGGCTTCTTCTCCGTCAAACAGGACGGACACAATGTCGAAGAAAACCTCTTTTCCCTCCATCTGCTTTTTGTTCAGATATTGGCCGGCGGCGGCCGATATCCTCTTCTGTTTCACCTTGTTAACCTGGTCTGAAACGGAGGTGGTCACGGGGGCCGTACGGGCCTTTACCTCCACAAAGTGCACACCGTCCGGAGCTTCGGAAATGATGTCCAGCTCCAAGTGGCCGGAGCGCCAGTTCCGGTCCAGGATCTGGTGGCCTTGGCTTTGCAGGAAATCACAGGCCATCTGTTCCCCGGCCTCTCCGATCCTGCTGGTTCTCAGTACATTCATTGGTTTGGTTTTAGTCAAATTTTACTACCGTCACACCGGAGCCTCCAAACTGGATATGCTCGTCTGCGGCGGAGCTTACGCCAGGAACGGTGCGCACGTACTTTTGGATTTCCTCGCGCAACGCGCCTGTCCCTTTCCCATGCAAAATCCGCACCGAAGGGACTCCCAGCATAATAGCATCGTCAATATATCGCATCACAATTTCGATGGCCTCATTCACCCGCTCTCCCCTCACATCCAGTTCCAGCTTGAAATTGGCCTTTCTCTCACTTAATCCGGTGTCGTAAACCTGACGGGGTTTATCGGCCGGCTTACCAGCCACGGCCTTGTATTCATTGGCCGTAATCCGCTCTACACGGTCCAGCGGAAGTTTGGTGGTAATGCTTCCCACAATTACGCTCACCGCCTTGGTGCTTATCTTGGACACTTCTCCCACCATCGCGTTGTCCTTGATGCGGACCTTTTCACCCACCTTCAGCGGAGCGCTGCGGAAAGCGGCCAGTTTCTTCTCTTCCAGTTCCCGCTGCTCCATCTGCTGGAGGGTTTCTCCGTCGGCCCGGCGCTTCTTGCGCACCTGCTCCCTCTCCTTTCTCTCCTTGACGGTCTGCAGTTTCTTGTCTATATAGGCGTCCCGACGGCCCCGGCCCTCGGCCAGTGCTCCCAGAAAGCCCTGCAATTCTGCCCGGGCCTCCTTGGTCTGGTCCTTGGCGGCCTGGCTCTCCTTGATGGTGCGGATGGTGTTCTCTACCTGCTTGTTGGCATCCTTGACAATCTTGCGGGCCTCTTCTTTGGCCTCTTCCAGGATGCGGCGGCGCATCTCCTTGATGTCCTCCAGTTCCTTCTCGTAACGGTCTGTGAGGCCTTCCAGCGTCTTGTCCGTCGCGCGGATCTTGGTGAGTTTTTCGTCCAGCTGGCGGCGGCTTTTGGCAATTTTGCGAAGGTTTCTCTCAATGCCCACAAACTGCTCTCCGGCACGCTCCTCGGCATCGTGGACGATGTTTTCCGGCATTCCCATCTTGCGGGCCAGCTCAAAGGCAAAGGAAGAGCCGGGAAGGCCCTGCTCCAGTACAAAGAGGGGCGCCACCGTAGCAGCATCGAACTGCATGGCTCCGTTCACCACTCCGGTTTCTGCCCCGGAAGCATACAACTTCAGGTTGGTGTAGTGCGTGGTGATGACGCCGTAGGCACCGCGGTTGTCCAGCTCGTGCAGGATGGCTTCGGCTATGGCGCCGCCGGCCGCGGGCTCCGTTCCGGACCCGAACTCGTCTATGAGGATGAGCGTGCGGGAATTGGCCACGGAGAGCATCGCCTTCATATCCGAAAGGAAGGAGCTGTAGGTGGAGAGGTCGTTCTCCAGGGACTGGTCGTCTCCGATGGACACCATAATTCTGTCAAAAACAGGAAGTTCCGAGGTTTCCGAGGTGGGGATGAGCATTCCCCACTGGAACATATACTGAAGGAGGCCCACCGTCTTCAGGCACACACTCTTGCCGCCGGCATTGGGGCCGGAGATGAGGAGGATGCGCTTTTGCGGGGTGAGGGTGACGGTGAGGGGCACGATGGTCTTTTTCTCCTTGCGAAGACTCTTTTCCAGCAGCGGGTGGCGGGCCTTGCGAAGGCGCAGTTCTCCGCTTTCGGACAGCACCGGCAT
>ONWU01000023.1 GCA_900321655.1 uncultured Bacteroidales bacterium | reverse complement strand
TGCGACCGAACCCACAAGTTATTGACAAACTTTTCAAAGAACTGGTTTTATTTACATCCAGAGCCGCTTAGGCTTGGGAAAAAGTTAACGAACTATTGTCATAACGGCTTCGTTTTTAATTTCTGCTGCAAAGTTATCGCTTGCTTGTGCCAAACTGCTGCACAAGCAAGCGAGATTTTTTGATTTTTTTATTCCGTGAAAAATCATTACCTTTGTATGTTTAAAGGAACAGTGAAAAAGAATGGATAACAACGAAGAAAAGAACGTGCTCGAAGACCCCAAGGAAACTGGGTATATCGAGCCGGTAGAAATAGACCACGAGATGCGCACCGCGTACATAGACTATTCTATGTCCGTGATTGTGTCCCGCGCCCTTCCGGATGTGAGAGACGGCCTCAAACCCGTCCAGCGCCGTGTCCTGTTCGGTATGGACAACATGGGCCTGAGCTATTCCAGCCAAACCAAGAAGAGCGCCCGTATCGTAGGTGAAGTGATGGGTAAGTTCCACCCGCACGGAGACTCCAGCGTGTACGACGCCATGGTGCGTCTGGGCCAGGAATGGAACCAGAGATACCCGATGGTCAAGGGCCAGGGTAACTTCGGCTCCGTGGACGGAGACTCCCCGGCAGCCATGCGTTACACGGAGGCCAAACTCCAGAAGATGGCAGAGGATGTCCTGGCCGATATGGACAAGAACACGGTAGATATGACCCTCAACTTCGACGACACCCTCGAAGAACCCACCGTCCTGCCCACCAAGGCCCCGCTGCTGCTGCTCAACGGCGCCTCCGGCATTGCCGTAGGTATGGCCACCAACATGGCTCCCCACAACCTGGGAGAGTGCTGCGACGCCATCTGCGCCTACATCGACAACCCGGAGATTACCACGGATGAGCTGATGCAGTACATCAAGGGACCGGATTTCCCCACCGGCGGCATCGTCATGGGCAAGGCCGGCATCAAGGAAGCCTACGAAACCGGCCGCGGCCGCGTGGTCATCCGTTCCAAGACAGAAATTGAAGTAGACGACAAGGGCCGTGAAACCATCGTGGTCACGGAAATCCCCTATATGGTGAACAAGCGGGAGATGATCGAGAAGATCGCCCAGCTGGCCGACGAGAAGAAGGTGGAGGGTATCTCCTACATCAACGACGAAAGCTCCCGCGGAGAAACCCGCGTGATCATCCGCCTCAAGCAGGGCACCAACTCCGGTGTGGTCCTGAACCTCCTGTTCAAGTACAGCCCCCTGCAGAGCAGCTTCTCCTTCAACAACGTGGCCCTGGTGAAGGGACGTCCCCGCACCCTCAGCCTGAAGGAAATCATCGGCAACTTTGTGGAATTCCGCCACGAGGTGGTGGTCCGCCGCACCCGGTTCGAACTGGAGAAGGCCCAGAAGCGCGCCCACATCCTGGAAGGCCTGCTGAAAGCGATGGACATCATCGACGAGATTGTCCACATCATCCGTTATGAGACCAAGAGCATTGAAGAAGCCAAGGCTATGCTTATGGAGCGCTACCAGTTCTCCGAGCCGCAGGCCTCTGCCATCGTGGAAATGCGTCTGCGCCAGCTGGTAGGCTTGGAGCGCGAAAAGCTGCAGAACGAGTACGACGACCTGATGAAGTTCATTGCCCGCTGCAACGAGATCCTGGGCTCCGTGGAAGAACAGTTCAAGGTGGTCAAGGAAGAAACCCAGGACCTCAAGGCCCGCTACGGAGACCCCCGTCGCACGGAAATCACCCTCGCGGACGACGAGTTCAATCCCGAGGACTTCTATGCCGATGAAGACCAGGTGATCACCATTTCCCACCTGGGTTACATCAAACGCACCCCGCTCACGGAATTCCGCACGCAGAATCGCGGCGGCGTGGGAATGAAGGGAAGCGCCACCCGTGACGAAGACTTCATAGAGCATATCTATATTGCCAATACGCACAGCACCATGCTTCTGTTTACCCAGAAGGGCCGCTGCTACTGGCTCAAGGTGTACGAGATTCCGGAAGGCAACCGCACCTCCAAGGGCCGCGCCATCCAGAACATCCTGATGATAGAGCCGGACGACGCCGTAAGGGCATACCTCAATGTGAAGACCCTCAAGGACGAAGACTTCATCAACAACAATTATATTATGATGGTCACCCGTCAGGGCGTGGTGAAGAAGACTTCCCTGGAAGCCTATTCCCGTCCCCGCACCAACGGTGTGAACGCCATCAACATCCGTGAAGACGACGAACTGCTGGAGGCCATCCTCACCAACGGCCGCTGCAACATAATGATCGCCGCACACGGAGGCCGCTGCGTAAGGTTCGATGAATCAGAGGCCAGGCCCCTCGGCCGCACCTCCACCGGCGTTCGTGGCATCAATCTTGATGAAGGAGACTTCGTAGTGGGTGTTGTCTGCCAGGATCCCGAGGCAGAAGACGTAGCGAAGCACCAGGTGCTGGCCGTGTCTGAGAATGGCTACGGCAAACGCTCAGACCCGCAGGACTACCGTCAGACCTCACGTGGCGCCAAGGGTGTCAGAACCCTCAACATCACGGAAAAGACCGGCAATCTGGTGGCCATCAAGAACGTCACCGATGAAGATGACCTGATGATCATCTGCCGTTCCGGAATGACCATCCGTATGCCTGTCAACACCATCCGTGTTGCCGGACGTGCCACTCAGGGCGTGAAGCTCATCAACATCCGGGAGGGAGACGCCATCGCCGCCATCTCCGTAGTCGCCCACAGCGAGGAGGAGGAAAGCCAGTCGGCAGAACCCGCCGCAGAAACCGAATAATTATTTCTTTTTAATATTATGAAAAAATTAGTTCTCGTTCTTGCAATGGCCTGCTCCCTGCAGGTTGCATTTGCTCAGAAACCCGCTGCAGAAATGCAGAAGAATGTAGACAAGGCTCTTGAGGCCGCCAAGGATGCCAAGAAGGGTGCCAAGCCCGCCACCTGGGTGAAGCTGGCCGAAGCCTATATGGCTGCCTACAACAACCCTGTGACCAACATCACCATGGGTATCGACAAGGCCACCTTCCAGATGATGAACAAGGAGAAACCCCTCTCCGTTTCCAACGTCACCATCGAGGGCCAGCCTTTCGAGAAGATGGAGTTCTCCAATGTGGACGTATACTTCAACCCTGCCGGTCTGCTGGCCATCATCAATGTCACCCATCCTTCCGTTGAGGGAGACGCCCTCTGCGAGGCTGCCAAGGCCTACACCAAGGCCTACGAGCTGGGTGAAAAGGCCGAAAAGGTAGATCCCAAGCTGCAGGAGATTGCCAACAAGTACTATGAGGACGCTTACAGCGCCTATCAGCTGGGCAATATGGCCAAGGCCAGCGATCTGTTCAAGGGTGCCGCCAATGTTTCCATGATGGCTCCCTGCTCCGCTCCCAACTACGACGCCGCTTACAACGCCGCCTTCACCTCCGTGGCCGCCCAGAACTACGACCAGGCCGAGGAATACTTCAACCTGTGCCTGAAGAACGGTTACACCTCTGACGGTAACATCTACGCCAACCTGTCCCAGTGCGCCCTGGCCAAGGCCGATACCCTGGCCGCCAAGAACTACCTGGCCACCGGTCTCACCCAGTTCCCGGACAACGAGTCCGTTCTCACCAGCCTCATTAACCTCTATCTCCAGACCAACGAAGATCCCGAGAAGATTGTGGAGCTGCTGGACGAGGCCAAGAAGGTGATGCCCGACAACCCTTCCCTCTACTACGTGGAAGGCAACATCTATGTAGGTGTGAAGAACTACGACAAGGCCGTCGCCGCTTATGACAAGGCCCTGGAGATCCAGCCTGCATACGACTTCGCCTATTACGGAAAGGGCAATGTGGCCCTGAAGAAGGCCGAAGACCTCATCGCCGAGCGGGATGCCCTGGATGTGCGCGAGTGGAAGAAGTACGACGAACTCAACGAGCAGGTAACCGAGGTTTACAAAGGTGCCGTGGTGCCCTTCGAGAAGTGCTATGAGGTTAGCCAGAACGAAGCCGTCAAGGCTTCCGCCGCAGACTTCCTCAAGCGCCTGTGCTTCACCCTGCGTAACGTGGATCCCAAGTACCAGGAAGGTTACGACAAGTGGTCCAAGATTGTGGACGCTGCCGAGTAAGCCTTATTTATTCAGATTCTTCCGTTGTCCGGGTCTTGTCAAAGGCCCGGACAATTTTTGTCACCAGGGGATGACGGACGATGTCCTCGTTGGTGAAGCGGATGGTGGCGATGCCCTTGATGCCTTCCAGGAGCTTGATGCCCGCGAGCAGGCCGCTGTCTTCCCGGCGGGGAAGGTCTATCTGGGTGGCGTCTCCGGTGACGATGAATTTGGCGCTGGTTCCCATGCGCGTCAGGAACATCTTCAGCTGGCCCAGATTGGTGTTCTGGGCTTCGTCCAGGATGACACAGGCCTTGTCCAGGGTGCGGCCGCGCATATAGGCGAGGGGAGCGATCTGGATGGTGCCGTCGGCCATGAATTCCTGCAGACGCCTGGAGGGAATCATGTCCGCGAGGGCGTCGTACAGGGGCTGGAGATACGGGTCCAGCTTGTCCTTGAGGTCTCCGGGCAGAAAGCCCAGGCGCTCTCCGGCTTCCACGGCGGGGCGGGTGAGGATGATGCGCTTGATCTCGCGGTTCTTGAGGGCGCGCACGGCCAGCGCAATGGCCATATAGGTTTTGCCGGTACCGGCCGGGCCGATGGCAAAGATGAGGTCGTTTTCGAAGTACGCTTTCACCAGGTCCTGCTGGGTTTTGTTGCGGGCGCGGATGGGCTTTCCGTCCGTTCCGTGCACGACGACCATATCGGCCGTGGGGCGGGTATTCTCTCCGCTTCCGGAGAAAATGTCCTCCACGTCGTAAGCGGTGAGGTTCATCTTGTGGTGCCGGCGGTCTATGAGCTCTGCAAAGCGGATGTTGAACTCTGCGATGTCGCTTTCACGGCCTTCCAGGATGAGCTCGTTGCCCCTCGCCACCACCTTCAGGTGGGGGAAATAGGAGCAGAATTCGGTGAGGATCTTGTTGCCCACGCCATAGATTTCTATGGGGTCGATGGCTTCCAGCGTGATAGTTTTCTTCATATGGACACAAATATACTACATTTCATTGGCATATTTTTGGAAAAATAAGTATTTTTGTAGATTAAGGAGGAATAGATTATGAAACGTAGTCTCATCATAGCCCTGGCGCTTGTAACTGTAGTAAGCAGCTGCGACTTTATCCGTACGCTGGCCGGCCGTCCCACATCGGAGGAGCTGGAACAGATGCGCCTGCAGCGCATGGCGGCCGCCGAGGCCCGCCATCAGGCCACCCTGGACTCCATGGAAAGGGCCCAGAAGCACATGGCCGATTCCCTGGAAGCCCTGGAGAAGTATCTTTTGGATTCCCTTACCCAGGCCAAGGGAACGGTGCTGAATCCGTCCAAACTGGGCGGCCTGTACACCACCAAGCTGGAAACCAAGTACTGTATCGTGGTGGGTGCCTTCCGCAACCGCTACTACGCAGAAAGAAAGCTCAAGGAATGCAACGAGGCCGGCTACACGGCCACCATCATCAGCTTCCGCAACGGGCTTCTGGCCGTGGCCGTGTGCCCGTCCAACAGCCTGTCCCAAACCCTTCAAACCCTTAAACAGCTTCGTGGAAAGGGCATCTGCCCGCCGGACAGCTGGATTCTGATCAACGAATGAGAAGGCGTCTTGTAACCGCCCTCGCCGCCCTGTTGCTACTGGGGCCGGCCGTGGGCGCCCAGTACAGAAATACCCTGCAGGATCTGGACGATTCCGAAACCGTCCGGGCCCTGAAAGGGCACGTGGCCGCCCTCAGCGCCGCCCAGCTGGAAGGCCGCAAGGCCGGCAGCGAAGGGGAGAGGATGGCGGCCGAATACCTGGAAGAGAAGTTCCGGGAGTATGGAATTGACATCCTGTCCTCGGGTTCCGAGTTTGGCGTGGCGGCGGGGGAGGATACCCTTCACTCCCGCAATGTGACCGGCTTTCTCCAGGGATGGGATAAGAACCTGAACGGCCACTACATCGTGATCGGCGCCAGGATGGACAACCTGGGGATGGATACCCTCATGGTGAACGGCGTGCCCACCCCCCGCATCTACTACGGGGCCAACGGCAATGCCTCCGGAATGGCCATGCTGCTGGAACTGGCCCAGAAACTCTCTTACGCGCGCTCCCTTCTTCGCCGCAGCATCCTCTTTGTGGGCTTCGGCGCCTCCCGGGAAACGTTTGCCGGTTCCTGGTACTTCCTCCACCGCTCCTTCGAGAAAGATGCCGACAAGATAGACGCCATGGTGAACCTGGATATGCTGGGAATGTCTTCCGGCGGTTTCTATGCTTTCACCTCCTCCAACGAAGACCTCAATACCGTGGTGTCGGCCCTGCAGGGAGAACTGCTGCCCATCCAGGCCCAGCTCACCGTGCAGCAGCCGTATCCCGGAGACCATATCGTTTTCTATGACGCGGAAATTCCTTCCGTCCTCTTCACTACGGGCCGCTATCAGGAACACGACACCGGATCGGATACCTTCGATATCCTGGATTTCGAGGGAATGGAAGGGGAGCTGGAGTATATCTACAGCTATGTGCAGCGCCTCTGCAACGGCCCCAGGCCCCTGTTCAGGAACGATGCGGTTGCGCCCAAGACCTCCGCACCCGTGGGCATCTTTGCCTATAGCGATGTGGACGTAAAGCCGATGTTCCTCAATTCTCCGGACCCTGCCACCTTCCTGGAACGCTGGGTATACCAATATGTGAAATACCCCAAGTATGCCGTGGACAACGGCATCCAGGGCCGGGTACTGGTGAGTTTCGTGGTCAACGAGAAGGGCGAGGTGCAGGATGTGAAGATCTCCCGCGGGGTGCACACGATACTGGACGATGAAGCCATCCGTGTGGTATCGGCCTCTCCCAAATGGCGCCCGGGGCGCCTCAATGGCAAGAAAGTGAAGACGGCCATGACGGTGGCCGTGGATTTCAAGCTGGACAAGAACAAGGGTAAATTTGGAATTAACGGAATAACAATCAAATAATTATATGGATTATAACTTCGCAGAAATTGAAAGAAAGTGGCAGGCCGAGTGGGCTAAGAGGAAAACCTATAAGGCCGAAGTGAATTCTGCCAAACCCAAATACTATGTGCTGGATATGTTCCCGTACCCCAGCGGCGCGGGCCTGCACGTAGGACACCCGCTGGGATACATCGCCAGCGATATCTTCGCCCGTTACAAGCGCCTGAAGGGCTTCAATGTGCTGCATCCGATGGGGTACGACGCCTTCGGCCTCCCCGCAGAGCAGTACGCCATCCAGACGGGTCAGCATCCGGAGAAGACCACCCACGACAACGTGGCCCGTTACCGCAGCCAGTTGGACCGCATCGGCTTCTCCTTTGACTGGGACCGGGAGTTCAGAACCTCCGACCCGGACTATTACAAGTGGACCCAGTGGGCCTTCCTGAAGATGTTTGGCTCCTGGTACGATGCTTCCCTCCAGAAAGCCCGCCCCATAGAAGAGCTGGTGGCCGCTTTCGAGAAGGGTGGCTCCGCCGCCGTGGAAGCCGCCTGCAGTGAGGGACCTGCCTTCTCGGCCGATGAGTGGAAGGCTTTCGATGAAAAGCAGAAGGCCGATGTCCTGATGCGCTACCGCATTGCCTATCAGGGAGAAAGCACCGTGAACTGGTGCCCTGCCCTGGGAACTGTGCTGGCCAACGACGAGGTGAAGGACGGTTATTCCGAGCGCGGCGGTTTCCCCGTGTTCCAGAAGAAGATGACCCAGTGGCAGCTTCGCGTGAGCGCCTATGCCGCCCGGCTGCTGGATGGCCTGGACCGCCTGGACTGGACGGATTCCCTCAAGGAAATGCAGAAAAACTGGATAGGCCGGAGCGAAGGAGCGGAGATGGTCTTCCCGGTGGAGTGCGACGGAAAGAAGTTCGACGTCACCATCTTCACCACCCGGGCAGACACCATCTTCGGCGTCACTTTCATGGTGCTGGCCCCGGAGAGCGAGTGGGTGGAGAAACTCACATCGGCCTCCCAGAAAGAAGCCGTTGAGGCCTATCTGGAGCAGGTGAAGAAGAAGACGGAACGCGAAAGGATGGCCGGGAAGGCCGTTACGGGCGTTTTCTCCGGCTCTTACGGCACCAATCCCGTCACCGGAGAGAAGGTACCGGTCTGGATTTCGGAATACGTGCTGGCCGGCTACGGTACCGGCGCCATCATGGCCGTTCCCGCCCACGACAGCCGCGACTACGCCTTCGCCAGAAAATTCGATCTTCCCATCGTCCCCGTCATCGAAGGAGCGGATGTTTCCGAGCAGAGCGTGGATGCCAAGGAAGGCATCATGTGCAACAGCGGCTTCCTCAATGGAATGCCTGTGAAAAAGGCCATTCCCGCCGCCATAGCCTATGTGCAGGAAAAGGGCATCGGCCACAGAAAGATCAACTACCGCATCCGGGATGCCATTTTCTCCCGCCAGCGGTACTGGGGAGAGCCTTTCCCCATCTATTACAAAGACGGCATCGCTACGCCCGTAGCTTTTGAGGACCTGCCGCTCACCCTGCCGGAAATTGACCAGTACAAGCCCACCGAGGACGGTCAGCCGCCGCTGGCCCGCGCCAAGGACTGGACGTACAAGGGGTATCCGCTGGAAAAGAGCACCATGCCCGGTTTCGCCGGCTCCAGCGCCTACTACCTCCGCTATATGGACCCTCACAACGGGGAGGCCCTGGTTTCCCGCCAGGCCGATGAATACTGGCGCAATGTAGACCTTTATGTAGGCGGTACGGAGCACGCCACCGGCCACCTCATCTACAGCCGTTTCTGGAACAAGTTCCTGTACGATCTGGGCTATGTCTGCGAGGACGAACCCTTCTGCAAGCTCATCAATCAGGGCATGATCCAGGGCCGTTCCAATTTCGTGTATATGATTCCCGGCACCAACAAGTTCGTATCGGCCGGCCTCAAAGACCAGTACGAGACCATCCCCGTGCACGTGGACGTGAATATCGTGTACAACGACAAGCTGGATATGGAGGCCTTCCGTGCCTGGAGACCGGACTACAAGGATGCCGAGTTCATCCTGGAGGACGGAGAATACATCTGCGGCTGGGCCATCGAGAAGATGTCCAAGAGCATGTACAACGTGGTGAACCCGGACAAGATTTGCGATACCTACGGGGCCGATACGCTCCGCCTGTACGAGATGTTCCTGGGCCCCATCGAGCAGGCCAAGCCCTGGGATACCAAGGGTATCGACGGTGTGAACCGCTTCCTCAGGAAGTTCTGGCGTCTGTTCTGGGACCGCGAGAAATGGCTGGTTACGGATGAAGAGCCCTCGAAGGAAGAGCTGAAGGCCCTTCACAAGCTCATCGGCAAGGAGCAGGAGGATATCGAGGCCTTCTCCTACAATACTACCATATCGGCCTTCATGATTGCCCTCAACGAGTTGGGTAACTGCTCCAAGCGGGCCATCCTGGAGCCGCTCACCGTGCTGCTGAGCCCCTTCGCCCCGCACATAGCGGAGGAACTGTGGCACCAGCTGGGCCACGAGGATTCCGTGGTTTATGCCCACTTCCCGGAGTACAGGGAGGAGCTGGCGGCCGATAATACTGTCAACTATCCGGTATCTTTCAACGGAAAGACGCGTTTCTTCCTGGAAGCCCCGGCATCGGCCGCTCCCGCAGAGGTGGAAGCCCTGGTGCGCTCCCACGAGAAAACGCCTCAGTATGTGGGAGATATGGCCATTGCCAAGGTTATCGTAGTGCCCGGGCGCATCGTGAATGTCGTTTTGAAGAAATAAGCGGGCCATGGACAGGAAGAAAGTCTTGATCAGTATTTTCGACTACGTGGTCATCACCATCGGTACCGTGCTGTTTGTGATGGCCTGGACGTCGTTCCTGCTGCCCAACAATATGATTGACGGCGGCCTCACGGGTGCATCGGCCCTGCTGGCCATGGTTACGCACATTCCGGTGGACATCTGGTATTTCGGCATCAATGTGCTGCTCCTGATCCTGGCCTGGTTCATCCTGGGGCAGGGTTTCGGCATCAAGACCATCTATGCCATCGTACTGTCCACCCTGCTGTTCCGCTTCCTCGGGGACGAGAGTATGCGCTGCCTGTGGTCGGTGGAAGGGGAGATCTTCTATGTGGGAGACGGCCTTCTGGTGCCCATCATCGGCGGCCTGCTGGAAGCCATCGGCCTGTCGATGATCATCATCCGCGGCGGTTCCACCGGAGGAACGGACATCCTGGCCCTTATCGTGAACAAGTTCTGGCCCATTACCATCGGCCGTTTCTACCTGATGGCAGACTTCGTGGTCATTACCCTGCTGATGTTCGTCCCCGGGCATAACTTCACCAATGTGGTGTACGGTTATGTCACGATGGGTGTCTGTGCGTACGTGCTGGACCTCATCATGTTGGGTAAGGATTCTACGGTGCAGGTGCTCATCTTCTCGGACAAGATCCACCAGATAGGAGATTTCATCACCCGGGATCTGGGACGTGGCGTGACGGCCCTCAAGGCCGTGGGCTGGTACACCCAGGAAGACCGTCAGGTGCTGATGGTGATGCTCCGCAAGAACGAACTTCCAGACCTGGTGAAGGCCGTGAAGGAAGTGGACGCCAGGGCTTTTGTGACCGTGGTCCCCGCCAACAATGTATACGGTGAGGGCTTCGATGAGATCAAAACCGGTCTGAACCGCAAAAAGAAGAAATAAGCTGTAAGTTATGCCAACCCTTCAGAAATCTGCCTTCATCCAAATCAAAGAGTGGCTGCTGGTCACCCTGGGCATTCTTATCTATGTCACGGCCTGGTCTGTGTTCCTCATCCCCAACAACCTCATCGGCGGTGGCGTGTCCGGTATCAGCTCCATGATCCAGTACGCTACGGGCGGTACCATCCAGATGGGTTACAGCTACTTCGTGCTCAATGCCATCCTGGTGATTGCTGCTATTGTCATCCTGGGAATGGGATTTGGCGCCAAAACCATCTATGCCATCATCCTGGCTTCCATTGCCCTGCGTTTTCTGCCGGGGATGGTGCCCCCTACCATCATCAAAACGCTGGCCATAGACAACGGTAAACTCCTCAGCGTGCTGATGGGCGGTCTGCTGGCGGGTATCGGCATTGGTATGAGTATTTCCAACGGCGGATCCACGGGAGGAACGGATATCATCGCCCTTATCTGGACCAAGTATCACAATGTTTCCCCCGGAAAGGTGATCTTGCTGCTGGATTTTATCATTATCGGCTCTTCCCTTTTCATCCCTTCCTATGTGAATGAACTGGATGCCGCCGGACAGCCCGTGCTGGATGCCGCCGGAAATCCCGTGATGTTCAAGATGCCGCTGGCAGAAAAGGTAACCACGGTGCTCTACGGCCTTATCCTGGTAACGGTGAACAGCTATGTGCTGGATATGTATATTTCCGGTTCCCAGCAGAGTGTGCAGCTGTTTATCCTTTCCAAGGAGTACGAAAAGATTGCGGACGCCATCTCCAAGGAGATGCACCGCGGAGTAACCGTCCTGGACGGAAAGGGCTGGTACACCAAACAGGAAACCAAGGTGCTGATGGTTTTAACCCGTAAGACAGACCTGAACCTGATGCTCCGCTATATCAAACAGCTGGACCCTAACGCTTTCCTCTCCGTCAGCTCCGTGAACGGAGTATACGGAAAGGGATTTGATACCATCAAGAAATAGAGCTCTCTGACATATAGGATACACGCGCCTGCAGGCCTCCCCATGACAAAATGAAAATGGCTCTGCTTTTCCTGGGCCTGTTCCTTGCGTTGGCGCTGGTGGCCTGTGTGTCACTGCACACGCGCCTGCGCAGGACCGAAGCCCGGATCCAGGCTGCCATGGAGCAGCCTGAAGTGACAGCGGACACAGTGTCCGCTCCTTACGAGCTGGCGGCAATCGACCAATACCTGTACGACAGGTGCTGCCGGTATATGACGGAATTCCGCCCCTTCCTGGTAAATGATTTCAGTTTACAGGATCTGGCCAATGCCGTCTATACCAACAAGTACTATTTGAGCAAAACCATAAACCGTTTTTCCGGCAGAAATTTCCGGCAATATGTCAACTATTACCGGGTAATGTATGCCATGGACCTGTTCCGGGAAAACATGAGTCTGAGGATAGCGGAAATGGCCCAACTCTGCGGATTTCATTCCACCACTTCCTTTAACCAGAGTTTCAGGATGGTGATGGGTGAGACCCCCAGTTTCTGGTGCTCAAAAATACGTAAAAAACAAATGGACAAACTAAGAAAATAGATTTGTCTGCAGGTGCGCTATCCTTCTATCCCTTTCCAGGAAACTGGAACAGGGGCAGTTACATCCACCTCGGTCTTTTTGACGGGGTGGATAAATTGTATATGGCGGGCCAGCAGGCTGATGCCGCCGTCCGGGTTGGAGCGTTTGGCCCCGTACTTGAGGTCTCCCTTGATGGGGCAGCCCATATGCGAGAGTTGGCAGCGGATCTGGTGGTGCCGGCCGGTGTACAGCTCCACTTCCAGCAGGAAATACCGTTCCGTGGTTTGGATAAGGGTGTATTTGAGCCGGGCTTCCTTGCCGCTAATGGCCACGTAGGATTTGTTCTGGGCTTCGTTCCTAACCAGGTTGTCCGTAAGGATGTCTGTGTCTTTGGGAGGCCGGTTCGCCGTGAGGGCCCAGTACGTCTTGTGAATCTCTCCTTTCCGGAGCATTTCGTTAAGACGCTCCAGCGCTTTGGACGTTTTGGCAAACAGCACCACGCCACTCACCGGCCGGTCCAGCCGGTGGGGGACACCCATAAACACCTGGCCGGGCTTGCCGTCCCGCTGCGCGATGAAGGCCTTCAGGGTTTCGCTCAGGGGTTCATCCCCGGTCTTGTCTCCCTGTACAATCTCTCCCGTCCGCTTGTTGAAAATGAGCAGATGGTTGTCTTCCAGCAGGATCCGCTGCTGGATGTCCCGGAACTCTTCCGGACTTAAGCTTCTGTATACGCCCATAACGCTGCAAAGATAGCATTTTTCCCCGGAATGTGCCTCGCCTTGCCCCAAAAGACCCCAGTCTCCCCGGCTCTTAACCTGGTTTTTGCCCATATTGTGGCGAAGATGAAATGCGTTTCATCAAACTACTCATAAATATCTATATATCAAAAAGTTTAATGGCGTATCACCAACTACTTTTTGCACCTATACCGCGAAGAGCCTGGACCGGGAGGATAAAACAAAAGAAGCAGGGCGAAATGCTCTGCTTCTTTGTGTCTGGATGACTGGACTTGAACCAGCGACCTCCTGGTCCCTAACCAGGTGCGCTACCAACTGCGCTACATCCAGAATTTTGGACTGCAAATGTACGTCATTTTTTATAAACTACCAAATAATAATGGCGGTTTTTTTCACTTTTTCAGATCAATCAAAATAACGCCGTTGGCACCCTGGCTTCCGTAGATGGCACAGGAGGCTGCATCCTTCAGGACCGTAATGGTTTGTACGTCTGTGGGAGAGATGTAATCTACGCCTCCGCTCACCGGAACACCGTCCACTACATAGAGGGGATCCGTAGAAGCACTGGGTGTTCCCAAGCCGCGGATGAGCACGTGATTGCCTTCTACCAGAACCCCGGCGCACTTGCCTTCTATCATTTCATAGATGGTGCGGTAAGGCGTAGGGTCGTCCTTGGCTTCCAGGACGGAAACGGAAGTGGAAAGCTGGTTTCTCTCCACCGTAGTATATCCAACATTCACCGGATCCTTCTTCTCCCTGGGAGAAGAATTGATGGCACCACAGGCCGTTGCCAGCACGAGGGCCGCTATGATTACTGATTTCTTCATGGCTATCAAGTATTTAAATCACATAGCCATTTCGTACAAGACCCGTGCCACGCGTTTTGCCGTTGAAAGCTTTTAAAACGGTTTTGACTATGTTTTGACGGAGTTTGACAAGGACTGAAAGCAGATTTTACGGATTTTTACAAAGATTTGTTTGCGTTTGACGGGATTGCGTTTTTTTTATTCTAATTTTGTCCCAGCGAAACAAAACAACTTTTAATCCATATTACCATGAAAAGCAAGAAAGGTATTATCATTCTGAGTTCCGTAGTGGCCGTGTGCGCCGCGGGCCTGATTCTTTCCCACTTCATCGACTGGCCCGTCGACTACAGTGAGGCAAGTGGCAACATCGGCAAGAGTTCCCGTTTCTCCCGCAAGACGGCTGTCGAGAATGTCTCCAATATGGAAGAACTGATCAAGAGCGACGCCTCTTACAGAAATGGTATTGTGACTGCTTATATGGTGATGCAGACGCGCGCCCAGCAGTTCAGCTCCCTGGTGGATATGTCCAACGAGGTGGCTGGTGAAATTCCCGAGTTCGAGAAGGTTCTGGACGAGATGAACAAGGTTTATGTCACCGTTAACAATGTATGCGCCTCCCTCGTGCGTGCGGGTGAAAACCTGAATGCCACCCTCAGCGGAGAAAAGCGTCCGGAACTGGCCCAGAACACCATCAACGCTTCCCTGGCCTATACCACCCTGCAGAAGCAGAACAAATTGGCCACTGAGTTCATTGACGTAACGGACAAGTATGTAAAGAACGCCGAGGCCGATGACCGTCTCCTCTTCGTTCGCGATCAGTGGAGAGATTATCAGCTGATGACCGCCGCCCTGGAGGGAGATGAAAAGAGCACCCAGGAACTTCAGGACAAGGGTGCCCTCCTCGCTTCCGAGAAGGCCGCCGCTGCTCTGGGCTCCTTCGAAATGGGTCACGTGATTGCTATGGTAGAGGCTACCGATGTATGCAGGAGCGTAGGTGTGGAAACCTCCCTGAGCCATGCTTTCCCGGCCGATGTCCTTTCTCAGGTTATGTTCGTCATTGCAAACAGCAATGTCGCTTCGCAGCTGAGCAACGGCACCCATGTGGATCAGCTCCAGTCTGGTTTCACCCAGGAAGACGCCCTGAAGGCTATGGAGGGAATGACAGATGCTCTCCAGTCCACGGCCGAAGGCACTTCCTTCCTCAATGCCCTGCAGAGCGGCAACCTGCAGAACTCCCACGAGTTCGAGCTCCACAACAACCACGAGTTTGAACTTCACAACTCCCACGAGTTTGAACTTCACAACTCCCACGAGTTCGAACTTCACGACGCTGTGAGTGCCGGTAACCTTGCTTTCTTCAATACAACTGTCGTAGCTGGTTTGTCGGATCTGATGGGTGCTTACACCGATGCTGCCGCATCTATCAAGGCTTTCGAGACAAGCGGTGCTCTTCAGGCTAATCCCTGCGCCCAGTTGAACGCAATGATTGAAGCTACTACCATTGGCGGAAGACCTAAGATTGTTGAGTAGAAAATAGTATTTATTCCCCTCATACTAAGATGCGCAAGCATATAGTTTTGATCCTTATGGTTCTGTTCCCGGCCCTGGGCTGGGGACAGAATCGTACTTATTATCAGTATAAGACGAACGATGCCCGTCTGGTTTTTTTCGATAAGAACCTTTCGCGGTATATCCCTCATATGGTACGGATGTACCAGAATGGCAAGGCGCTCCACGGACAGATTTGGACAACGGACTCGGTGTATGTCCCGGAGCCGCCCCTGCTTCTTCTGACAGACTGGGAGGACGACGGCAACGGCGGCGTGACGCCGCTGCCGCGTACGCTTATCCAGATAGGGATGGCTCCTCTCAATATGTCCTATTACGTGAATCCTTCCGCCGAGCGCTACCGCCAGCTTTTCTGTCACGAATACACCCACGTGGTGATGACGGACAAGTACAACCGGAAGGACCTGGGCTGGCGCAACTTCTTCGGCACCAAGGTGAGTGCAGACAACACCCAGCCCCTGTCGGCCCTTTGGAGCTATTTCACGGTCCCTCGCTGGTACTCTCCCCGCTGGTACCACGAGGGCATTGCCTGTTTTATGGAGACCTGGCTGGGAGGCGGTGTGGGCCGCGCCCTGGGCGGCTATGACGAGATGTACTTCCGCAGCATCATCGACGGGGGAGAGAAGCTCTTTTCCGTGGTGGGCCTGGAGACGGAAGGCTCCACGATGGACTTCCAGGTGGGCGCCAACGCGTATCTCTACGGCACCCGCTTTGTCAATTACCTGACCAAGGAATACGGCTACGACAAGCTCATCAGCTTCTACAACCGGACGGCCGACAGCCGCGCCTTCTTCGGGAATCAGTTCAAAAAGGTGTACGGACAGTCCCTCAGAAAAACCTGGGACGAGTGGAAAGTGGATGAGAAAAAGCACCAGGAGGAGAACCTCGCCGCTGTGCGGGAGTACCCCCTCACGGAACTCACTCCGCTAACCCCGGACCCCCTGGGCTCTGTGTCCCCGCTGGTGTACGACGAGGCTTCCGGCAAGGCGTACGCCGCGATGAACGCCCCCGGCGGCTTTCCCCACATTATGGAACTGGACCTGAAAACCGGCAGGCAGAAAAAGATTACGGACCTGTACGGCATCCAGCTTTACAATCCGGCCTATGTAGCCCTGGACAGCAAGCGGGGCCGGCTCATCTACACCTTCAACAATGCCAAGATGAGAGGCCTGATGGTCTACGACCTCCAGAAAAAGAAGGTGGTGAAGAAAAAACTCTTCCAGCGGATTAACAATATTGTCTACGACAATGCCAACGACTGCCTGTACGGCCTGTTCTCCAACGGAGGAACGCAGACTATCGTCAAATACGACCCCGAGCTGGAGAAGCCTGAGGTCATCTATGCCTTCCCCTTCGGCGTCAGTGTTTTCGATATGGCGGTGAGCCACGACGGCCAGTGGCTGTCGATGACCCGCCAGGGAGACAACGGAGAGCATACGCTCCTGCTGTTCAACACCGTAGAACTCTCCCAGGCCCTCTTCAACCCCGTGGAACTTCTTACCTGGGAAGATTCCAACCTGGGCCAGTTCCGCTTCTCCCTGGACGACAAGTACCTCATCGGCAGCTCCTACTACACGGGCGTTTCCAACCTCTGGCAGATCAACCTTCAGACCCGCGAGCCCGAGATGCTCTCCAACACGGACATCGGCCTCTTTGCTCCTTTGGAGATAGAGCCCGGCAAGCTGATGGCGCTGGAATTCAAGAGGGACGGCCTCCGTCCCGTGATGCTGGACAGAAAGGTGGTGGCCGATGCCAACGCCGTGGAGCTCTACGGCCAGAAGGCCTTCGAGAACAACGTGGAGGCCCTGGAGTCCGTGGGCATACTGAAAGAGCCCCTTCCGAAGGTGGAGTTCGGGGATGTGTACAACAACATCACCCCGTACAACGTCCTGAAAGAGATGCGCTTTGCCGGAGCCTATCCCATCCTCACCGGTTTTACGGACCGCAAGGCCTGGAACAACGTGACTCCCGTGCTGGGCTACCGCATCTTCTTCAGCGATCCGGTAGGCCTGAGCAGCATCAAACTGGCGGTGGGAATGTCTCCCTGGAGCCACAATGACTGGAAGAACAAGTTCCACGCAGACTTTGAGTGGAAATACTATTTCTGGACGCTGAAAGCCGCCTGGAACCACACGGACTTCTACGACCTGGCCGGGCCGATGCGCTCCAGCCGAAAAGGCTATATGGTGTCCCTGGCATATAATTATACCAACTCCCTGGAATCTCCTTATATCCGCAACTGGGGCGCTTCCATCGCTGCCTACGGAGATATGGACGCCCTGCCCCTGTACCAGGAGATTCAGACGGACATCAAGTCCATGCAGACGGCTTCCATCTACGGAAAGATTGCCCGGGTACGTTCTACGCTGGGCGCCATTATGCGGGAACAGGGCTATGAACTGGGTGCCCAGGCATACGGTTACCTGGCCGGCGGCCGCTTCTATCCTTCCGTAGAGGCTACGGCGGATTTCGGCGTGCTGGTTCCCATAGACCGCAACACTTCTTTCTGGGTGAGGACGGCCGGGGGACACAACTTCGGAGATGCCTCCACCATCTTTGGCAACACCTATTTCGGCGGCTTCCGCAACAACCGCGTAGACTACCGCAATGCCTTCCAGTACCGCAATTCCCTGGCCATGCCGGGCGCAGGAATCGATGCCATCAAGGCCCATTCCTATGCCAAGGCCCTGGCCGAGCTCAACCTCCGGCCCATCCGTATGAACAACTTCGGAGCCCTCTTCCTGTATCCCACCTGGATCCAGTGCTCCCTGTTCGGCGGCGGCCTGTCGGCCTGGAATCCCGGTGAGAAGCACCAGATGTACTACAGCGCCGGCGTGCAGCTGACCACGGAGATAGTGATCCTGAATTACCTCAAGACCACCCTTTCCCTGGGGTACGGTCATCTTTTCGCGCCCGAAGGCTTCCCCGGAGGACGTCACGGCAACGAGATCATGATTTCCCTAAAGCTGCTGTAATGCCTTTCATTGCTTCTATTCTGCCCGTTGTCCTGTACATCCTGGTCGTTTACGAGCTGGATAACTTCTCCCTTATCAGCGTGAAACGGCTTCTGGTGCTGGTGGGGTGCGGCATGGTGTCGGCCCTTCTGTGCTTCGGCCTTTTCTACGCCCTGGACAGTGTCCTTTCCCCCGGCCAGACAGATTGTTTATATCCTGTGCTGGAGGAGGCGATGAAGGCTATTCCGCTTCTTTACCTGGCGCGCCACAAGAAGATGGTCTTTTTCATAGACAGTGTCATCTGCGGCGCGGCGGTGGGCGGCGGCTTTTCCATCCTGGAGAACATCTTCTACCTGGAGCTGGGAGAGCCGATGGGGATGGGTACGGTGCTTTTCCGCGGCCTGGAGGTAGCCCTCATCCACATGGGGTGCAGCGCCATCGTGGCGGCCGGGCTGATGTTTGCCGTCAGAATGGCCGAACGCCGGCGCTCCCGGCTGGAAGTGAAGCGGAAGGATGTGCTGATGGCTGTTTTCCTGCTGGTAGCGGCTCCGGCCCTGCACGTTTTCCACAATTCCTTCCACTTTATTCCTCTGCTTCAGTACGTTGTGGTCTTCGGCTCCATGGCCGGCCTCCTGGTCTGGACCTACCAGTACGATGCAGATATGATCCATCGCTGGCTGGACCGCGGCCTGGACAAGCAGGTGAGCCTTTTGCAGGCCATCCAGGAAGGTCATCTGGGAGAGACCAAGACCGGTGAGTTCCTGATGTCCGTGAAAGAAAATTTCCCGCCGGAAGTCTTTTTCGACATCATCTGCTATGTGCAGCTGAATGTAGAGCTGTCGGTAGCGGCCAAAAGCCGTTTCATGATGCGGGAAGCCGGGCTGGATATGCCGATGGAAAATGAGCAGGCCAACTTGTATCTGTCTCAGTACCACGAGTTTGTAATCCTGGAAAAGCTCCTGGGAAAGAGTGCCCGGATGACCATAGCCCCGGTGGTCAAGTTCTACCCGGCAGACCGGAAGGCCCTGGAGGACCTGCTGGCCGAGTGCATGGCGGTGACCGGAAAATAGTTTTTTAAATATTTGTTTTTTGGACACATTTTGCGATATTTGTGTCCGTTATGGCGTATTCTTTTCTGGAACTCCTTCTAAGCGTATCGCTGGCGGTGTATGTCGCTGTCTGCGTAATGACCGGTGTGGTACGCTGGAGCCACAAGTGCGCCCCCTACGACAAACACGCAGATTATTACTATCCCGGCTGGCGTACCCTGGCCCTGGGCAGCCTGTCCAACCTGGTGCTGCTGCCGGCGGTCTTTCTGCCGGGGGATCCGGATGCCATCCTCCAGATCCGGATGATGCTCATCCTCTCGTCCCCCTTCCTGTGCTCGGCCCTTATCTTCAGCTATTTCGGGCGGGTTCTCAAGGTATCCTGGTGGAGAAAACCCATCTATGTGCTCTCCGGCACCTATTCGCTGATGTCCCTGATAGCCCTGGTGTGTACCCTGATGCCCGGAACGCAGATGCAAGGGGCTTTCCTGCGCGGGTATTTTGTGGCAGGAGGCTTCCTGGCCCTGGTCTATCTGCTGGGACTTGTTCTGGCCCTTCGGCTCATCATCCAGCGGCTGGGCCGCTTCTCGGAAGAGAGTTTCTCAGACCCCGACGATTTTCCGGCAGAATATGCCAAGTCCCTCATTTACATTCCCTTCCTGCATCTTGTAATGAGCTGGAGCACCACCTTCAATGGCAATATCGTGGCCCTCTCCTTCGGCCTGTTCATGCTCTCGGTCATTACCGCCATCCTCCTGCTGGGCTCCCTGTCCCCGCATCGCGCGATGGAGGTAGAGCGCCTGGAGGCGGAACTCAGCGCCAATGAGCAGCCGCTTCTTCCGGATGAAGAGGAAGCCCTCTCGCAGGACCGGAAGGAAGAGATTCTCGGCCTTATCCGCCGCTACGTGGAAGACCAGCAGGCCTATCTGGACAGCCATCTCACCCTGGGGAAAGTCTCCCAGGACTGCGGCTGCAACCGCACCTATGTATCGGCCATTCTCAACGAGCGCCTGGGCGGTTTCTTCAATTACGTGAACCGCTGTCGCCTGGCCCACGCAGAGGATTACAAACAAAAAAATCCCAGGGCCGATGTGGATGAAGTGGCCCTGGAATCCGGCTTCAACAGCCGTCAGTCTTATTACAATGCCAGAAAGCGGCTTTAGCTTTCCACTTCCTTCACCATATCCGGCATCAGCCTTCTCACTATCTTCTGCTTGTAGAAGAAGCGGCCCGCCATCACGCGGATAACCGTGTACGTGGGGATGGCGGCCAGCATTCCTATCATTCCGCCCATATGGCCGGCCATCAGCATCACGATGAAAATCTCCAGCGGGGTGGCCTGGATGCTGGAAGAGTAAATGATGGGCTGCAGGACAAAATTATCAATGAGCTGCACACCCAGCATAATGGCCAGCACGATGGCGGCAAAAACCACGATGTTCACATCCAGTCCCACACCGGTGCCGTATTTGAGAACGGTGCAGAGCACTACGCCCAGGATTTCCCCGATAAGCGGACCCACGTAGGGGATGATGTTGAGGATGCCGGCGATGAAGCCGATACCCAGGGCATAGGTGAAGCCGATGTTGGCGATGGTCCACAGGCCCAGGAAATTGAGGATGGCCACCACCAGCATCTCTATGACCAGGCCGATGAAGTAGCGGGACAGCAGGTGCTCGATGTCTCCGATGGCGTCGGTCACCGAGGCTTCAAAGCGGTCCGGTACCAGGGTTCCTACGATCCTGGAAAAGAGTTTCTCGTCCTTGACCAGGAAAAACGAGATGAAGATGACGGCGAACAGGCCGATGCCTACATCCGCTACGGCCGATGCCACCGATCCCAGGATGCTGGTGATGGAAATATCGGCCGTGGTGCTCTTCAGATGGTTGAGGATGAGGCTGATGAGGTCGAAGTCTTTCCCGACGGCTGGGAAGAGGTCCTCCACCTTGTTGTTGAGGGAGTCCACTATGCCGCCTTGCGGAGGAAAGCTCATATTGCTGAAAAGGGCCGCCTCCCGGATGATGCTGATGACAACCGGGATGACCTGGGTTACAATCAGCAGGGCGCCGCCGATCACTATCAGGATGGAGAGCATGGCCAGGAGCCAGTCCGGCATGCTCTTGCCCTTGATCTTCACCTTTCGCATCAGCCGCGTGAGCGGAAGGCTGATCAGGGAGACCACAAAGGCCAGGATGACATAGATGAGTACACTCCTGAAGTACCAGCAGGTGAATCCGATGGCTGCTGTAAACCCTATCAGGATGATGTATCCCGCCAGCCGCTCAACATTGCTTTGTTTTTCCATAGTTGGAGGGATAGGGCTTTATGACGGGGCTATTTGCCGATGAACTCAAGGATCTTATCCACGGCCTCGTCTTCTGTAAGGAAGTCCATATCCAGCAGGAGGTCGTAGTTGCGCATATCGTAGCGGCTGAGGTTGGTGAAGCGCTTCACGTAGTTGTCACGGCCTTCGTCAATGGTCTCGATGGTGTGGATGGCATCTTCGCGGGACAGGCCCTGCTTTTCCATAATACGCTTGATGCGTCTTTCCTTGGAGGCGGTGATGAAGATATCCACCTTGTTGGGACGGTCTTTCAGCACAAAGAAAGCAGAACGGCCGGCAATGACGCAGGAGCCTTCATCGGCGATGGCGTTGAGGATTTCTACCTCGGCGTCATAGATGTCCTTTACGGTTACGGCTTCCACGAACTCTCGGGAATAGGTATATCCGCCTACCTTGATGGTGGCTTTGGGACTGGATGCCACCTGCTCGAACAGGTCTTTGAACCAGTTCTTCTTGGTGCTCTTCAGATGCTCGATACCTTCGGGGGTGAGGTGGAATCTCTCTTCCAGCGCCTGCATAAGCTGCTTGTTGACGTAGTTGACATTGAGCTTCTCTGCCAGTTTCCGGGCCACGGTACCGCCACCGGATCCTACTTCACGGCTGATGGTAATAACAAAGGGGTCATTAAGTTTCATATCGTGTTCTAATTTTTGGTAAATATATAAAACAATCCTCAAACAAGCAATATGAACCCCCTCCCTCTTGTCATTCTGAGCGCAGCGAAGAATCTATCGGCTAGTACAGTCGTTCTTTTATGAAATAAGACCGGACCTGGCTCTCGGTGATGAGTACAGATTCTTGATGGAAAAACACACACAAATCTCTCGCTATGGCATCCACAATTCCTTCCTGCGGATCTAGCAGGCAAAGAACAAGCGTTTTCTCCTTGGTGAAGTCACCATTTTCGTGGAAGTAGCCACCGTCAGAGACAATATAAGAAAAAGCAACATGGTAGCTTTGACATACGTACTTCATGATGTCAACATACGTCTCTGTCTGATACTTCTGCTGCATTGTAGTAGCATCGTTCAATCCAACGCTTATGGTTATCTCTGTCATAGTTTCGTTATGAGGTTTCGTCCTGCAAAGTTACCAAAATTGTATAGAATCGAAAGACTCCATGCTGTCGCTTCTTTGTCATGCCCAGCCTTGCCCGTCTTGGATACAAAGCGCTTTGCAAACACATCTTCCCGACCTCGGAACAAACCCTTGAATATGTCTAAACGGCGTTGGATTTCAGCATCTCGATTCCGTTCTGGCTGCATCGGTCCGTTGCCGTATTGTGGTGGCTCCGGTTCACACAAAAACGAAGAACCAAAGCCTTTTAAGCGGGCATTCTCCTGCTCCAATTCACGAATGCGTGCTCGCAAGCGAAGGTTTTCAGCCTGAAATTCTTCGTAAGTCATTTAGACAGAGAATTAATCCGCTCTATTATGTTTTCGGGATGATTCAACTCCTCAACGAGTTTGTAAACTGAAGTACAAGGTTGATGTGAAGCGTAGTCAGTATCATTATATCTGCTTTCCAAGGCCTTGGCACTCTTAATGGCCTGCTCTTGATTTCCAATTTCGGATAGGAGTTGGTACATGCCCTCATCGTTCTTTTTATACTCAAACTTCGGGTATACTTTTCTTATTTCACGTGTAAGCATTTCTATGTATTGATGACGGCTAACCTGCGTATCCAAAAACTGAAAATGCAGGTAATACCAGAGTTCAAAGGACTCGTTTGACCATGCCGGATTGATTTCATTTTCCTTGGCATATTCAATGGATTCATTAAAGTCCACAAAGTCATCCTTGTCAAATACCGCCCAAGTAACATCAAAGTGGATAGGGGAAAGAGAGCGTTTCCTTATAGCGATATCTATCAAAGACTTTGTATTAGCTCCTTCGCCCTCAATTGTGGCTGTAAGGACCTGTGAGTTACGGCCCTTCACAAGCGCCTTGAAATAATTGGGCTCCGTCTTTTCACCCTCGCAAACTATCAAATAGTTCAGATGCGTGAGCTTGCTTGCCACCTTGATTTTCTTTTCCAGATGGTGAGCCTTTCGCTCACGCTCCCGCATTTCACGGATAGCCTTTCCTGATATAGCTTTCCCCATACTAATCCTTCCAGTCGTAATTCAAATAAGGAATAGCGCCGTATTTTCCCTGGATGTAATCTTTTTCAAAACTGCGGTCGTTACGCACCTTCACGCCCTCTGCATCCTTGAATTCAGCGAGGCAATAAAGATCAGAAGACTCCGTCTTGTCTTTCTCAACAAACCATATCTGATCCCTACGGAAAATTTTAGAGCTGAGGAGGTTGGTATCATGCGTTGTGAATATCAGCTGGGCACCTTTAGGGTTTGTCTTGGCATTATTGAAAAGTCCGATTACATATTTCGTTATCAGGGGATGCATCGCCCGGTCAATCTCGTCCACAACCAAAGGAGAACCTTCCGCAAGTGCACTCATAATCAGATATATAATATCGAATAGACGGTTTGTACCTGCCGATTCAGATGTCTTCATCGGAAAACGCTTGTTTCCAATGACTTTTCCGTTTTCATCATAGACATTATGCGTCGTCCAAGCCTTCACGGCCTTGGCCTCTTCAACGGAAGATGGGATCTCAAAGGAAGTGAAGCCGAAGTCAAGATTCTTGAAAACCCTTATGACATCCTCGGAATAAACATCCTTGGCGGCTTGAATGAAAGCGAGTTGTGCATCAAAGAGCTCCTGAGGATTATCCGGAAGAGGCGGAATAACAATGCTGTGGACCAGTTCTTTTGCAATCGGACCATTAAAAGCATCGCACACTGAAAGAAACAGTGCGTTGCTGCGAGTTCTTTCTTCCAAGCCTTTTCCTTCACTAAATGAGGATGCTACGCCGATATTCTCTCCTTCACGGATGAAAAGGTTTTTCTCAGAACGGCTACCAATCCTATACAGCCATTCCCTAACAATAAAGTCTTGCGTACATTCAAATCCGTAGCGATAATAGTTAAGCGACGGCGTTAACACCTCAATCTCAAAGAAAGATGGTTCCTTTTCGCTGGTTTTATCCAGAAGAAACGGAATCACAGGTAAACGGGAAATGGAGCTACTGGACGATGATTTATTCACCATTGCAGAGAAAGCGCCAAAAGCATGAAGAAAATTACTCTTGCCGCTGGAATTGGCGCCATACAACGCGGCCGACGGCAGAAGCAGATGTTTTCCGACCTCAATAATCTGGCTCCCACTATCTTTAATTGGTGCAGCCGCCAGAGTAAGTGTTTTCTTTCCCCGGAACGACAGGAAGTTACCGACTGTGAAATTGGCAAGCATACTTTAACCAGTTTGTTTCTGCAAATATAACGAATCCAATCGATTTCTGCAAAAATATGAGAAAATTTCTCAAAACTACGTCTATTTTTGCAAAATACTGTCTTACAATACCAGCATTGCAAAAATGCGTTCACTTTTGTTTCCGTACCTGGCCCTCAGTGTCCTTAAAAGGCCATCGGGCGTGACTCAAAGAATCACACCCGATGCGCTTAAATAATTCAATTGTGAAGTCTCGGTAAAAAAATGTACCTTTACATCATGATAGGAGAATACCCTGTAATAACCCTTTGCGGCAGTACGCGCTTCAAAGAGCAATTCCTTGAGGCGCAGAAGCGCTTGACTCTCGAAGGAAACATCGTCATCAGCGTCGGACTCTTCGGGCATTCTGGCGATGATGAAGTATGGACGGAAGGCACCAAGGAGATGCTGGACGATATGCATAAACGGAAGATTGACATGGCCGACAGCATCTACGTAATCAACGTCGGCGGACACATCGGAGAGAGCACCCGCTCGGAAATCGAGTACGCCAGGAAGAATGGAAAAGGAATACGCTATCTTGAGGAAAGCGTACCCGTTATCCCGGAAGAAATGGTTCGTGAGATAGCTGAAATGCTGGACTGTGGTCACATCTGCTATTTAAATCCGCATACAAATGAGACGGTTTATGTCTTGAATCCCAGTTCCTGTGAGTACTATGAAGAATCGGATGTGGATATCCTGGAGAAAGTGGATTCGTGGGATCGGCGCATCACGCTAAAACCGCCGGAATCCTTCGAGTCGTTCAAATTTATGGAAGGTTTCATTGATGAACTGCCTGAGAGCGGATACTCCCTCAGAAACAAACTCGTATCGGCCCTTTCCCACAGTCATCCCTTTGCCCACTTCAAAGCGGTCATTGACAACTGTCCCTATCGACAGGAGTGGTTTGCCTACAAGCAGAAATGTCTGGAAGCATACGTGCGCGAGGAGATTGACAGCGCTACTGCCTTTTAGTTTTTATTTATTGGACCAGAATACGCAAATCCTTTACGACCTTTTTATGAACCAGACCGTGGTCGTATTGGGCCTTCACAGAAAGATGCTTGGTGTATGGACTGTCAAGTCCAATGCGAGAAAGGCAGAAATGGCGCGTTGCATTGCCAACTGGATCGTTGAAGATCCTGCTCGAACACTCAAGGCATTCCCGCTTTATGAACTCCGCTTTTTGCAGCATCTCTGCAAGGCCGGCGACAACCGATATATGGAGCTTAACAGGACAGCTATGCCACTATTGTCCTATTCACTGGTGCTCATAAGGATTGACTCGGCTGATGAGTACTCTGCCACCTTCCCTATGTGGTTCGAAACTGGTGTCCGGAGCATCTTTGCGCCATATATAGATGCGGTTGTCGCTGAGATAGAAAACGGTCCCAGGAATGAGTATGAGCAGTTTTTCTGGGGATGTCTCGCGCTTTATGGCGCGATAGATTATTTCGAATTGTTCAATGTCATCGATGAACATTATAAAGACCTGAAGGAAAACTTGGATTTTAACCGTTTTCTGCGATTGTATCCGGTACGTGAACAATGTGAATACATGCATTATCTTGTTCATCCCTGCGCGGACATCCATGATGTTGTGCAAGAGAGGGAAGAAAAGAAGATGGGCAAACGCGTACAGGAAATTCAGCAAGAAGGACATTCTTGATGCCGGGTCAACCATGCCCTACAGTAGTGTCTGGCGTTTTCACGAAGAGGAACAGTCCCTAATCTCGGCGTTGGAAAGTGTCGGCTATACGGAAGGCAGACTTGTCTATGCCCTTCACCGTATTTGGGACAACAAACAGAGTATGGGTGGTACAGCAAGTTCATTCAATGCTCTTGTGCAAGAGATCTTGGGCGGACAGCGTATTGAAGGAATTAATCATTTCCAAAGGCTTGTGGATACCATTCTACACTATTCCAATGCGATTCCTTGCTGGGTATTCAAGGGGAGAAGCTCTGATGAAATGTTCAAGAAAGACAAGCGGGGCCCTAAGAAACTCGCAAATGCCCAAGCGGTCGTTCATCAGATGGCAAATATAAGCCGCCAGGCTTCATCCTTCCCAAAGGTTGGCCGCAACGACCCCTGCCCCTGTGGCAGTGGACTCAAATACAAGAACTGTCACGGAAAGAACTTGTCGTGACCTGAGCAGTGCACATTTATCGCACTTTACGTGGCCATATTTCGGAATTTAGTGCAGTTTGCAACGGGGTGGACAATTTGTCCCCACCCTTCGGCAAGTTCCGGTTCGCGGCGCCGCATTTTGGAAAGGTAATCTTTGGGATCCTTTGCATCGGCGAGTATCAAGATTACATCTTTGATAGAGAAATACCATTTCTCGTCGCTCTCAACCCATATTGTCCGGATTTTCTGGTCCTCAAACAACTGTATTTTCTCTATATCAGACATGGCCTTAGCGTTTTCTGCAAAGAGGTTAAAAGAGATTGTTTCATTTCGCAGAATGAGAAACAATATGGGAAGTCTGAGGGGAATAAATAGACAGAAAAAGCCAAGGCAAAAACCTTGGCTTTTTCTGTAACTGCTTGATTATCAAATCAATACTCTTCCTCGTTCCAAGAATGGAGTGGTTGTAGCTAAAGCTTTTATTATCAGTCACTTATATCTATGCTCAAAGACCTGGGATAGTCACAGGGATAGTCTGAGGCTGGGTGAGATGCCTTGAAATGACAATAATAAATCATAAGTTACTTCCCCAAATCAATTATTATTTGTAGGTTTGTAAAGTTATGTTTAGAAGACTCATCCTCATATTATTAGCCATTGTGTTTACTTGTGCTTGTTCTTGTGGAAGTAAGAAGCATCAGGAGACAAGTAATGTTGCAGTATCAGTGGAGCAGATAACAGAGGAAAACTGCAACCTAATTGGAGAGAATCTTCAAGCCTTCCTGTCCCAAAATGCAAAGCCCTTAATGAAATGGCAATTCAAGGAATGGGGGTACAGAATCACCGGCAAACAATTGTCCAAGATTCCAATGCCAGAAGGAATAAAAATCAGCGGGGATGTATTAAAGGAGTTTCTAAGCCTTGACGAAGTCAACAGTTACAATTCAATTTGGCAAAAGACTAGAAGTGAATGGGTGGAAATGCTTTTGAATTCAGAAGGAGAATATGTGTATTGTGGGACTCTTGATGTTTCTGATTCACTGGATTGTTACTTATACACAGTAGAGAATAAGAAAGAGTTGGGTTACTGTGATGCCATTGCTCTGTTGGTCAAAAATGGCAAGGCAGTAGGGTCTGTCCAACTGGCTTGTGAAGGTTATGGCCTGGGAGATTCTATAAAATCCAACCGGATTTCCCGGAACACTTTTGTGATGTCTTCCCATGCAGTGGATGTGATTGATGAGAATGGTGAAAGTCCAGGAAGATACTACTCCATTCGTATCAATGATGATGGAACAATAACTCTGACTAATGCCAGGGAATCCGATTTCAACAAGCCCACCTGGAACAAATAATAAAAGCCGTGGATGATTCCACGGCTTTTATGTAACTTTAGGTCAGGAGATAGTTTGGGACAAGGAGAGAACTGTGGCTGATTTTGATTAGACGCTAAATTTGAATTTATGATAGGCATTTGAATTTATGATAGGCAAAAGACTATCAACTATAGTTTTCCTCATTGCGGTGGCTGTGTTGGCCTCCGCCCAAACAACTAAATCTATGAATAAAGATAATAAAGAGAAGATTCCGCTTTATTCTTATTCGGAAAAGGAACTGGAAAAAGTCTCCTCATATATTGAACGTCAATATGGGGAGTATGAGGACGTGATTCACGAGATTGTGTCACCTGACATCCACTGTGACATTGTGCTCGTACCGCCGACAGATTCGTCGCCCTATTACAAGTTAGTCACGATGGGAGCAGGGGCGTAGGACTGGAATGTCGACTCAGACAATGAAGAAGACTGGTGGCCCATGAGACTGTTGAAAAGTGCAGCCCGGCTCACCGTGGATACTGATGATTATCTTTGTTTTTCACATTCCGTTCAGGTAAATGAAGATGGAAGCCCCGTTGCGGAGAACACCCAGTTCAATTCCTTCGTGCTTATGCCCTCCATCGGTAAGGAAGGACAGGTGGTAGAACCGCTCAAATTAAGTCTATTCGGAAAGAAAGTGGCTTTCTACCAATTGTTCCCATTATACCCGGAAGAGTTGGAGTTCAAGCTGGAAATGACGATCTGGTCGAATTGTTCAAGGAGGAGCCTATGGTCGTCAATATCGATCGCAAGAACTATTGCAAGGAATAAACGGGGCTGACGCATAAATTCCCTGTTTATCGAACGAAATAGGCCCCTGCAGACCTTATGGGTTTCAGGGGTCTTACTGTGTAGGGGGAACGTCCCGCGAACGCGGCCGGAACGCGCCAGCGCATACCGTTCTGCGGGTCAGGAATCAGTCAGGATTCAACCTTCATCTTCGCTGCAGCTGTCCACATAGGCCTTGATGCCTTCAACGTGCAGTTGGACAATGGCGGCTTTGCCTTCGTCGCTCAGAAGGAACTCCAGCGATTCCTGGCAGTCCATGAATCCGTTTTCCGTGAGACAGGCTGCGCAGGCAGTGTGTCGGAGGATGTAAAAGGCGGCCTCCAGATCTGCGTCTCCGTCGGTGTAGTCGAAGCGCATCTTGTGGCCGGGCAGATTTTCAAGGGCGGCGTGACAAAGGTGGACGGCAGCAGCACCAGCCGCTGGCATTCATCCATTTGTCGCCGCGTCCCGCAGCGTTCACGTGGATGCTCACCAGGCAGACATTCCGGCGGCCCAGCTCGGAGCAAACGCGGTTCACCCTCCTGCAGCGTTCGTCGAGCGGGATGTCTTCCTCTTCCGGAACCAGTAGGGAAGCATAGTAATGCTGAGCTTGGAGTTCGGCCACCACACGCCGGGCGATTTCACGTGTGTAAGACCATTCAAGGAGACGGCCGTCAGGGCTTCGCTTTCCTGCAGTTTCGCGGCCGTGCCCGTTGTCGATTAAGATCTTCATAGGACATGGTGTTTAGGTTGCAGGTCGGCACTATAAAGATAGCAATAATCGCGGGGACGGGAAAGGGATTCGCCATCAAATATGGCCATCCCTTTCATCCATTTTCACTCCTTCATAATTGTAAGCAGGCCCGAATCGTTTCACCCCATTACAAATAAATTCGTATATTTGCATAGCGAGGTCTGATAAAAAACCTCGCTTGAAAACACCCTTTTTCGCTCACTGATGCACTCGTCAAAAAATTGTCCCCGAACCCATTATGGGGACACTACGGGGACAAAAATGAAAGAGTATAACTGCTATCTGCTTGATTTACAAGGTAGTAGGAAATGCGTCTATTTTCCGGGCGGCAAGGTAGAGGCGGGGGAGATGCCCGTGCAGGCGCTGCACCGGGAGATTCGCGAGGAACTGGACACTCAGATTCGTGTTGATAAGTAC
>ONWU01000004.1 GCA_900321655.1 uncultured Bacteroidales bacterium | reverse complement strand
TACTGCTCGTCATTGCGGAGAGGCAGCAGCAGAAGGGATGCGCTGCGCTGCTCGCAAACGGCCTGGGCGTGCTTCTGGGGCCCCAGCACAACCACGTTCTCCGAAAGACCGGCTGCCGCCAGGGAATCCAGCACCTCCTGATCTACTTTTCCCACCAGGCGGATGCGCAACTCTTCCCGGAAGCCGGGCACGGAAACCGCCAGCCTTCCCAGCACTTTCCACAGCTCCTGCGGGTTGCCGTCGGCCGCCAACAGGCCCGTGTGGGTGATGTTGAAAAGACCGTCTCCCTTGGGGGCTTCTCCGGCAAAATCCTTTTCGTCGAAGCCGTTGGTAATGCACTCAACCGGCGTTTTTGTCCGGGTTCGGAAGTCTTCCTGTACCATAGGGGTGCAGGTTAATACGGCGGTGCTTTGGTCCAGCACTTCCTGTTCCATCTTTTGAAGGGACCGGCGGGTGGAAGACAGCATCGGCAGGTATTTCAGGTAATACATCCGGGTCCACGGATCCCGGAAATCCGAAATCCAGGGCGTTCCCGTGAGCTGGTGCAGGCGAAGGCCGATCAGGTGCACCGAATGCGGAGGACCGGTGGTGACGATGGCGTCAACGGGATGTTCCTTCAGGTATTTCTGCAGCGTTTTTACGGAAGGCTTCACCCAGCTCACGCGGGGATCCGGCACAAAGAGATTGGCCCGGATCCACAGGGCCAGTTTCTGCTTGGCCGTCTTTTTTCCGGAAGAAATCTCCGTCACCTGGGTACTGGCATCCTTGCCACCCAGGAGCTGGCGGTATGCCGCATAGGGCTCCCAAATACGGCCCCTCAGCACCTCCACAGAAGCAGGGACTTCCGCATTCAGGGAGGTATCACGGATGGGGTAATCCGCTCCTCTCGGGGCAAAGACTACTGGTTCCCAGCCCTCGGAAGGCAGGTATTTGACAAATTTAACCCAGCGCTGTACTCCGGAGCCTCCGGACGGAGGCCAATAATATGCAATGACTAAAACTCTCTTCATAACCTACAAAGATACGAAAAATTACTATCTTTGACCCTATGAAGAAAATCGTCTTATTTCTGCTTCTGGCCGTTGGCTGCACTGCCCCCCGCGGCTGGACGGCGTGGGAAAAAACCATCATCGAGCGCTCAGACTCCGTGATGTACGTATGCGTGATGCCCCAGGACAGCGCCATTCTCCGCGCCCCCAGCCAGAATCTGGAACCGGAGCTATTGCAATCGGCCCCGCTGAAAACCCTGTTGGACAAAATGTACCGCACCCTCACGGACCCTTCCCAGGACGGCGTGGGAATTGCGGCTCCGCAGATCGGCATCAACCGCCGGCTGATTCTGGTGATGCGCTACGACAAGCCGGGAGAGCCCATTGAACCTTACCTCAACATCCAGATAGACAGTTTGTTGGGAGAAAAGGTGCCCGGCCCCGAGGGCTGCCTTTCCCTGCCTCCCTACCGCGGCATCGTACGCCGCTATCCGCGTGTGCAGATCAGTTATGTAAAGCCCGACGGCACCCCCGTCACCGAAAAGGTGGAGGGCTATTCGGCCATCATCTTCCAGCACGAATGTGACCACCTGGACGGCATCCTGTATACAGACAGGGCCGACACGGTGATGGTAAATGAAAATTGGGCGGAGGAGCGGAAGGGCTTCTCCTACGAAAAGCCGGACTGGTGGCGCTAGGCCTCTGTTCAGATTCCCAGTTCTTCCTTCATTGCCCGCAACAGGTCGAAGGCCTGCAGGGGCGTCATATTGTTGAGATCCGCCCCTTTGAGACGATCCCGGAGGCTCTCCAGAAGAGGGTCGTCCAGCTGGAACATAGACAGTTGCAGGGAACCGTCCTTTTCAACTTTTCCCTCTTTGGTCTGATGGGGCTTGACAGGCGTGAGAGCGCCGATAGCTTCCAGTTTTTCGCTGTTTTCCAGGGCCCGGAGCGTCCTTTCGGCACTCTCCAGCACGGGCATGGGCATCCCGGCCATCCGGGCCACGTGGATACCAAAACTGTGGGCCGTGCCGCCTTCCTTGATCTTTCTGAGGAACAGCACCTCCTTGCCCACCTCCTTCACGGTTACGTGGTAGTTTTTCACACGCGGGAACAGGCCCTCCAAGTCGTTGAGCTCGTGGTAATGGGTGGCAAAGAGCGTCTTGGCCCCCTTCCCGTACTCGTGGATGAATTCCACGATGCCGCGGGCGATGGACATTCCGTCGTAGGTGGACGTGCCGCGGCCGATTTCGTCCAGCAGCACCAGGGAGCGGGCCGATAAGTTATTGAGAATCATCGCTGTCTCCAGCATCTCCACCATAAAGGTGGATTCTCCGCGGGAGATATTGTCCGTGGCGCCCACGCGGGTGAAGAGCTTGTCAAACCAGCCGATATGCGCCTCGCGGGCAGGCACGAAGGAGCCGGCCTGGGCCATCAGGACGATGAGGGCCGTCTGGCGCAGAAGGGCGCTCTTACCGGCCATATTGGGACCGGTGAGAATGATGATCTGTTGTTTTTCGGTATCCAGGTAGATGTCGTTGGGAACGTATTCCTCTCCCGCCGGCATCAGGGTTTCTATCACGGGATGGCGGCCGTCCTTGATGTCCAGGGCCTTCCCCTCGTTCATCTCCGGGCGGCAATAGTGGCGTTCGAGGGCCTGCTCGGCAAAACCGGAGAGGACGTCCAGTTTCGCCAGGATGCGGCTGTTGGTCTGGATGTCCGGAATCTGCTGCTGGATGCGGCCGATGAGCTCCCCGTACAGGCGGGACTCGATGGCGTAGATGCGGTCTTCGGCCGTGAGGATCTTCTCTTCGTACTCCTTGAGCTCTTCGGTGATGTAACGCTCTGCGTTCACCAGCGTCTGTTTGCGGATCCACTCCGGCGGCACCTTGTCCCGGAAGGTGTTGCGAACTTCAATATAGTAACCGAAAACGTTGTTGTAGGCTATCTTGAGCGAGGAAATGCCGGTTCTTTCGGCCTCCCGCTGCTGCATTTGCAAAAGGTAATCCTTGCCGCCGGACGAGAGGGCGCGGAGTTCGTCCAGCTGGGCGTCCACGCCGGTGCCGATGACCGGGCCCTTACCAATCTGGATGGCGGGTTCCGGGTCCATCACGCGCTGGATTTCCTTCAGCAGTTTTTCGCAGTTGCGAAGGCCCCTCATCAGTTTTTCCAGGGCTTCGCAGCCGGTGAGGCGGGTTTTTATCGGCCCCGTGAGGGCAAGCCCGCGGCCCAGCTGCATCACTTCGCGGGGGTTGGCCTTGCCGGTGGCCATCCGGCCCAGGATGCGTTCTATGTCTCCCAGTTTGCCCAGGTCCATCTGGGTTTCCTGCAGGATTTCCGGGTTCCGGGTGAAATACTCCACTATATCATACCGGGCGTTCAGCTCCTTCAGGTCCAGGATGGGCATAGCCAGCCACTGGCGCAGCAAACGGGCACCCATAGGGCTGGAACATTTGTCCAGGGTTTGTACCAGGGAAACGCCGTCGGCCCCCGATGCGCTCTGGAACACCTCCAGGTTGCGGAGGGTGAACTTGTCCATCCACACAAACTTGGCCTCGTCTATGCGGCCGATGGTGCATATGTTCTTCAGCCCGGTGTGCTGGGTCTGTTCCAGATATACCAGCAGGGCGCCGGCGCTGCAGATACCCAGCGGGAAGGGGTCTATGGCGAAGCCCTTGAGGCTGTCTACCCCCAGCTGGCGCTTCAGGCGCTCCACGGCGGCATCGAACACAAAGGCCCATTCGTCAATGGACGTGGTGTAAATGTCTCCGAGACGCTCCCGGAGGCCTTTTTCATAGCCCCGCTGCACCACCAGTTCCCGGGGCTTGAGAGAGCCCACCAGGGTGGTGATATAGTCCAGCGAACCCTGGGCCACCTGGAACTGTCCGGTGGACACATCCAGGAAGGCGGCCCCGCAGAGATTCTTTTCTACCGTAAGGCCGCAGAGGAAATTGTTCTCCTTGGTTTCCAGCATATTCTCCCCGAAGGAGATGCCGGGAGTAACGATCTCCGTCACGCCTCGCTTGACCAGCTTTTTGGCAAACTTAGGGTCTTCCAGCTGGTCGCAGACAGCTACCTTGAAGCCGGCCCTTACCAGCTTGGTAAGGTAATTTTCCAGGGCGTGGTGTGGGAATCCGGCCATCGCCACAGGACCCTTGTCTCCGTTGGATTTCTTGGTCTGCACCAGGCCCAGCACCCTTACGGCCGTAATGGCATCATCGGAATAGCACTCATAGAAGTCTCCCACTCTGTATAACAGCAAAGCTTCAGGGTGTTGGGCTTTCACCTCGAAGTAATGCTTGAGCATAGGAGTATCTTCTGCAACTTTTGCCATAGGAATACAAAGATACTAAATTTTTAAGAGCTGGGAATCTAAATCAGCGAAGACAGAATCAGGGCCAGGATGCCCAGGGGCGCCACGTACCGGATCAGGAAACGGACGGCCGGAAACAGCCGGGCATTGGCGTGCTGGGTGCCGCCATTGGTGAGTTCCCGGAACAATTCGCTGCGAGGGATAACCCATCCGGCCAGAATCACCGAAATAAGGCTGCCCAGCACCATAAACACATTGGAAGCGGCGCTGTCGGCAAAGTCGAAGAGGCTCAGTCCCATCAGCCGGGCCTGCGAGAGCGGGCCGAAGGAAAGGCTGCAGAGGGTTCCGAAGGCCCCGCACAGCACAAACAACAGCACACAGGCCCAGCCTCTTCGGAACCCCTTGTCTTCCGTCAGATAGGCAATGCCCACCTCGAGAAGGGAGATGGAGGAGGTGAGGGCCGCGATGAAAATGGCCACAAAGAACAGGATGGATGCCAGGGCGCTGAGAATGGGCGCGTGCTGCGCCAGGTTGGAAAAGATAAAGGGCAGCGTGTCGAAAATGAGCGTAGGACCCGCTCCGGGTTCAATTCCGGCCGAGAAGACGGCGGGAATGATGGAGAAACCGGCCAGAAGGGCAAAGGAGAGGTCGCTGAGGGCGGTTCCCACTCCGGCAACCATCAGGTTTTCACTCTTTTTGACGTAGGAGGAATAGGTGATGACAATGCCCGATCCCAGCGAGAGGGAGAAGAAAGACTGCCCCAGGGCATCTATGAAGGTATGGGCCGTAACCTTGGAAAAATCGGGTTTGAGGAGGTATTCCACGCCCTTTCCGGCACCCGGCAGGGTGAGGGAATAGACCGCGATGAGAACAATGAGGATAAACAGCGTGGGAATGCTCCATTTGCAGAATTTCTCAATTCCGCTCTTGACACCGAAGGCCACCACGGCAGCCGTTGCCCCCAGGAAACCCAGGTGAAACAGCACCGGAACCCAGGGATGCGAGATGAAGCGCTCAAAACTTCCGGAGAGCTGCTCAGGCGTGGAGCGGACAAAGTCCAGGCTCACGGCCCGGATCAGATAATCCAGGGACCAGCCTCCCACCACGGAATAGTAGGAAACCACCCAGAGCGGGGTGAGCACCAGAAGAAAACCGAACCATTTTCCCGCGCGTCCCGGCACCAGGAAACTCACCGCCGCGCGGCAGTTGACCTGCTGGCTTCTTCCTATGGCCGATTCGGCCAGAAAGATGGGAAGGGACAAAAACAGGGTGAAACCTATATAGAGCAGGATAAAAGCGGCGCCTCCGTTCTCTCCTACCAGATAGGGGAAACGCCAGATATTGCCAAGCCCGATGGCGCTTCCGGCAAAAGCGGCTATAACGGCCATCCGGCCGCCGAATTTCTCTCTTTTTATCTTCATCTCGTTCTTTTGATGGGACGGTTTGATACACTACCACCTCTTGCAAAGATAATGATTTCTATGTATTTTTGCATACATGCAACAGTATTTAGACCTCCTCAGACATATCCGCGCCAACGGTGCAAAGAAGGAAGACCGCACCGGTACCGGCACGCAAAGCATTTTCGGCTACCAGATGCGTTTCAATCTCTCCGATGGCTTTCCCCTTCTCACCACCAAGAAGATGCACCTGAAATCCATCATTTACGAGCTCCTGTGGTTTATTGCGGGAGATACCAACATCAGATACCTGCAGGATCACGGCGTCACCATCTGGGACGAGTGGGCCGATGAAAACGGAGATCTGGGACCGGTCTACGGCCACCAGTGGCGCTCCTGGCCCGCCCCCGACGGCCGCAGCATAGATCAGTTGAAACAGGTGCTGGAAACCCTCCGCACCAACCCCAGTTCCCGCCGGATGGTGATCAGTGCCTGGAACCCCGGAGAGTTGGACAAGATGGCACTTCCTCCCTGCCACTGCCTGTTCCAGTTCTATGTGGCAGACGGAAAACTCTCATGCCAGCTGTACCAGCGCAGCGCAGACACGTTCCTCGGGGTTCCGTTCAATATCGCTTCCTACGCCCTTCTCACGATGATGATGGCACAGGTCTGCGGCCTGCAGCCCGGAGAATTCATCCACACCTTCGGGGATGCGCACATTTATCGCAACCATTTTGAACAGGTGGCCCTGCAGCTCTCCCGCGAACCCCGCCCGCTGCCCACGATGCACCTGAATCCCGACGTCAAATCCCTCTTCGATTTCAAATACGAAGATTTCACCCTGGAAGGCTACGATCCCTGGCCTGCCATCAAAGCACCCGTCGCTGTTTAATATGGAAAAATGTTTAATAGTTGCCGTGGCCGATAACTGGGGCATCGGCATCAAAAACCAACTTCCCTGGCACATCGCGGAAGACCTCAAGTATTTCAAGGCCCAAACCAAAGGCTATCCTGTGATTATGGGCCGCACCACGTATTTTTCGCTGCCCTTCCGCCCGCTGCCGGGCCGCAAGAACATCGTCCTCAACCTGGGGGGAGACCCTATCCCGGAGGTCACCTGCGTCTACTCCTTCGAGGAGGCTTACAAAGAGGCCGAACTGGCCGGAAAGGACAAGTGCTTCGTTATGGGCGGAGCCTCCGTGTACCGGGCCGCGATGCCGGAAATGGACAAGCTGTACATCACCCACGTGCACACGGTGCTCCCGGATGCCGATGTCTTCTTCCCGGAGATTGACCCTTCCGTCTGGGAACGGGAAAGCACCTCCGAAACCCATACAGACCCGGAAACCGGGTTCTCCTTCGAATTTGTCGTATACAAGAAAAGATAACGCTATGGCTATAACCAAAAAGCTCTGGGGCACTGCTCCTGACGGGAAGGAAATCTTCCTCTACACCCTGACCAACGCTTCCGGCGCCTACGTGCAGCTTTGCAGCGTAGGAGCCGCCATTGTTTCCATCGTTGTGCCGGACAAGGAAGGCAAGCTGGCCGATGTGGTCATCGGCTACAAAAAACCCGAGGATTACTTCGGAGACGGCCCCTGCTGCGGCAAGGTGCCCGGCCGATACGCCAACCGCATCGCCAAAGGCAAGTTCACCCTGGACGGAGTGGAATACACCCTGCCTGTCAACAACGGTCCCAACCACCTGCACGGCGGCCCCGACGGCTTCCAGAACAAGGTTTGGGAGAGCCGTGTGGACGGAGACTCCGTAGAGTTCATGTACTTCTCCGAGGACGGAGAGGCCGGCTATCCCGGCAACCTGAAGGCCGTGGCGCACTACACCTGGGGAGAAGACAATTCCCTCAAACTCATCCTCACCGCAGAAACGGACAAGCCCACGGTGGTGAACCTCACCAACCACGTGTACGTCAACCTGGACGGAGAAGCTTCCGGCAGCGTGCTGGGCCACAAACTGGAACTCAACGCTTCCCAGTGGCTACCCACGGACGAAACCCTCATCCCGCTGGGAGAACCCCAGGATGTGGCTGGAACGCCCATGGATTTCGTGGAAGCCAAGCCCATCGGCCAGGATATTGAAGCGGATTTCCCCGCCCTCAAATATGGCAAGGGATATGACAACTGCTACCTCATTGACGGAGCCACCCCCGGCCAGCTTTCCGAAGCGGCGCAGCTCTGGGGGGCCAAAAGCGGCCGCCACATGACGGTTCTCACCACCCAGCCCGCCGTGCAGGTGTATACCGGCAACTGGCTCAAGGGCTGCCCGGAAGGCAAAACCCGCCCCTACGAGGACTACGATGCCGTGGCCATCGAGTGCCAGCACGCTCCGGATGCCCCCAACAATCCGGAATACCCCACCACCGTCCTTCGGCCGGGTGAGGTTCTGGAAGAAGCCATTATCTGGGTGTTTGATTAAAGGGCAGGAAGAACCTGCAAAACAGTTTCCGGAAGAGCGTCCTTCAGAAGGACGTTCTTTTTTTCGTCCAGCAGATACAGGGACGGCACGGCACGGACGGCATAGATGCGGTCTGTACGGATGGTGAAAGCAGGGTCGTAACCGTTGATCCACTCCCGGGGATAAGTATCGGCCTTTTCCTTCCAGAGGTCTATTTCCTCATCAATATAGATATCCGCCACTTTGAGGCGTCCGCTCCGGATGAGGGCCGATATTTCCGGCGAGGCGGCCATTTGCTCCATAATCTCCCGGCAGGCGTTGCAATCCGGATTGCCGAAGATAAGGAGGGTGTAGTCGGCCTTGATGCCGTAGAGCGTACGGCGCTTCCCGGCGATATCCACAAAGGTGAAATCCGCCGCAGGGGTGCCGGTCTGGTTGAGGGAGCAGACCTGTGCCTCCCAGGCATACCGGCCGCGGTCCTGTTCATCCACAAGACCGGAAGAGGCCAGGCGGGACACGAAGGGAAGGTAAAGGTCTTCGCTTCTTACCGGAGAGTTGGGATCGTAGAAATAGCGGGAAATCAGGGCCGATGTCTCGGGAAACACATTTCCCTCCGGCCGGGCTTCCTGGAAGGCTTCCAGGCGCCCGAAAGCGGCCTTCATCGCTTCCTGGCCCACCGGAAGGGGAAGCTGCTGCAAAAGGGTGGCGAAAAGGCCCACCTGCTGTTCCAGTTTTTCGGACGGAACGCCATTGACCGTGGTGGAGTCGCAGAAATAGAGCTTGTCGGTCTTGGTGAAAGGTTCCCAGAAATGGAGTGAAAGCCATTGGGCCCGCTCCTGCGGTTCCGTAATCATAGCGGGAATTTCTACCATCGGGAACTCCCGCGTAGCCGGCGCCTTGGCCGCCGGTTTTTGGGGCCCGCCGCAAGAAAGCGCCAGGGCCAGCATCATTCCTATTCCTAATAACCTTTTCATAACGCACAAATTTACAGTTTTTTCGTTATTTTTGCAGTCTATGTGTAGAAAGTTCCTGTTAACCGCATTGGCACTGGTGGCCTTGTCCATCAGCGCACGGGGACAATTCTACACCCCAGGAACGGATCCGGGGAACCTTCGCTGGTACTCCATAGAAAGCCCGTACTACAGACTTATCTACCCGGAAGGGGCCGATTCCCTGGCCCGCAGCTACGCCCGCCTGATGGAGCAGTTCCGCGTTCCCATCAGCCGCACCGTAGACCACGTTCCGCACGGCGGAAAATGGGGCAAGAAAATGCCCATCGTGCTGCACACCCATCACGTGGTTTCCAACGGTTCTGTAGGCTATGCCCCGGTGAGAATGGATCTTTTCACCACGCCGGAGCCCTACGGATCAGACCCCGTGTCCTGGAACATCCAGCTGGCCGCTCACGAGCCCCGACACCAGGCCCAGTTGGAAAAGCTGGAAAGCGCAGGCCTGTTCAAAGGCCTTTCCTACGTGATAGGACAGGGCTCCGCCCCGCTGGCCTGGGTCATCTATCTGGCCTCCGTACGGGGTGAAGGAGACGCCGTGGCGGCGGAAACGGGCCTGGCCAAAGGCACGCGTGCCCGTACGGCCGATTTCCTGAACTATATGAGGGTTGCCTTCGACCAGGGAGACTGGAGAAACTTTACCCGCTGGAGCAAGGGCTCTTACAAGTACTACGCCCCGGACTATTACAAATCCGGCTATATGCTGATGGCCGGAACCCGTTACCTGTACAACTGGCCCTCCTTTACCGAAGACGGCATGGAAATCCAGGTAAAAAAGCCCTGGCTGATAGCGCCCTACGATTTTAACATCCTCATCAAGGAGCGCTCCGGCAGAAACTCCCAGCAAAGCTTCCAGGCCGTGATGGAAGCCTTCAACGAGGTCTGGCAGCAGGATTACAAGGCCCGCGCCCCCTTCCTGGAGCTGCAGCCCCTCACGGCGGCCGAAGGTTTTCCGCTCATTTTTTCCTCCCTCTGCGAAATTAACGGAACCCTGTACGCCCTGCGGGAAGGGTATCTCCGCACCCGGGAACTGGTAACCATCGGCGAAGACGGGAAGGTTACCCCTGTGCAAACCTTCTCTTCACAGTCTTCCCGCCTGGCCTACGACCCTGTGCAGGAGCGCCTCTACTGGAGCGAAGCCGTCCCAAACCTCCGCTGGACCCTTTCCGGCACTTCGCCCGTCCGCTACCGGGATATGAAAAGCGGCAAGGTAAAGGACCTGGCCAAAGGAAAGCGCTATTTCAACCCCAGGCCTTCGGATAACGGAAGACTCCTTTCGGTAAGCGAATACGCCACTACCGGAGAAACTTACCTGGTGGTCTTATCGGCCCTGGATGGATCCTTGCACCGGCGCCAAAAGGCACCTGAGGGCGTTCAACTCACGGAAAGCGCCTGGCAGGGAGATGAGATTTATTGCGCCGGCATATCGGCCGACGGATATGGCCTTTACCAGGCCCTTCCTTCCGGACGGTGGGTGGAGGTGCTGGCCCCTTCCCACCAGAAAGTGCTGAACCTGGAATGCCGCGACGGCTTCCTGGAATGGGTTTCGGACCGGACGGGCGTAAACGAACTGTACCGCTATTCGCTTTCCGAAAAAACACTTTGGCAGGTTACCAATACGCGCTACGGCGCCACGGACTTCTGCCAGGGAGAGGATTCCCTCTACTGCATTTCCCAAACCCGGGACGGTAAGCTGGTCTTCACCATTCCGTCCTCTTCCCTCCAGCCCCGTCAGGTGGATTTTACAGACCTTCACACCTATGTGATTGAAGACGCCATCGAGGCGCAGGAGCGGGCCCTGGGCCCCGGGCCGGACTTTTCCGAAGAGGTTCCCCTGTCGGCCCCCAAACGCTATTATAAGCTCACACATCCCCTGCAGTTCCACACCTGGCTGCCCGCTTACGTGAACGCGGACGCCATTATGAACAGCTCCTTTGACTTCACCTATGAGAACCTGTCTCCGGGCCTTACCGGATTCTTCCAGAATACCCTGGGAACCTTCTCCGGGCAGGTGGGCCTGGCCGCACATCCGGACCCGGACCAGAGCAAGCTCTGGCGGGCGGCCTTCCACGCCAAGGTCACTTATAAGGGGCAGTATCCGGCCATAGAGGCCACTCTGGACCTGGGAGACCGGCGGGCGCGCCAATACAACCTGACGGAGGTGACTTCTTCCCTGGGCACCACGAAAAGCTATGCGGGTACTCTCCGCAGCGATCCCCTTCTGAACGCCAGCATCCGGGCCTATGTGCCCCTGGCGTCCCGCAAAGGCGGAATCCTCTACGGTTTCATTCCGCAGCTTCGCTATTCCTTCTCCAACAATATCTACGGCCTAACGCCCATCCGCTTCACCTCAACCCAGATAAAGGCCGGTATTCCCTATCTGCTTTCCGTTTCGGGCGTAGAGAAGGCGCAGGATGTCTTTGCCCAGACGCTGTCTGTATCGGCCCGTGGCTATGCTATGCTGCCCACGGCCAAATCGATGGTCTATCCCCGCTGCGGCGTGGGTCTGGAAGGCGGCGTCCTCTTCCGGCCCTTCAACCTCACCCATTTCCGGCCGGTGGTTTTCGGTTATGCCTATGCCTATCTGCCGGGCTTCTGGCGCACGCAGGGCGTTAAGCTTACCTCCACCCTCCAGCATCAGCTGGGAGGCGCCACCTTCGGAGATATGAGCGTGAATGTGCTGCCCCGCGGCTATGATTCGTCCAATAATTATTTCCTGGCCTCCCGGTACCGCACGCATTGGAGAACAACGCTGGATTACGCCATCCCCATTTACCTCGGAGACATCAGCGTCCCGGCCCTCGGCTACATCCGCCAGTTCCTGCTAACCCCCCACGCAGACTTCCTGGGCCTGGGGAAGGATTTCCTCTGGAGCGCCGGAGCCGATCTGGTGGCCGATATGGGCCAGATTCTCTTCCTTTCCACAGACATCAAGCTGGGCGTATCCTTCTCCTGGCTGGGAGGCAATATATACAGTCAAACCGAGCAGAGAAAGCCCTACTCGGTTTCGATGATCCTGTCTTTCGACCTTTAGCGGAAAAACTGCTCTATCCAGTCCAGGTCCACCTGGGCGAATCCTTCGGCGGGCTTTACGGCCGGGTTGCGCGAAAGGATACCGCGGGCGTCTTCATAAACATTGAAGCCCACATTGAGAACCTGCATCTGACCCCCCAGAGGAAGGGCCATCACCAGGTCATTATCAGCCCCTTCCAGGCGAAGGAAACGCAGCGGGGCATCCTTGGCTTCGGGGTTCTTGGCTTCCAGTTCACGGCGGGTTACCCACTTGCACATTTCCAGGACGGTGTCTTCCAGGGCCGCATCGTGGATGTTAACCTTTTCTATAAGGTCTCCCACTTCCCTGACCCGCCTGAGCGTATAGCCTTCCAGGTCTTTAACGGCCTCTTCCACGGCCTTGGGCGGCGTTTCTGCCCCGGGGAGGAGCCACACCATCAGTTTGGCATCGGGATCGTGATAGAGGGTCTGGTATCTGGCCAGGTTGCGGTGCCCGCAGTAGGGGCATTCCCACACAAACAAAGAGCCGTCCTTGACCCGGGCTTTCAGTTCCGGATCAAGGGCGACGTTGATGCTCTGACGAAGTTCTACCTCCGTCTGTTTTCCACAGTGACTACAGCTTGCGAGCGCCATCGCTGATAACTACTTCGTAAATCTTGGGAGCGTGACCGAACTTCTCCGTGAATTTTTCCACGGCGGTTTCCACGAAGTGGTCGTGCAGCTCTTCCTTCACCAGGTTGATGGTGCAGCCGCCGAAGCCGCCGCCCATCACGCGGGAGCCGGTTACGTCCATCTTGCGGGCCAGCTTGTTGAGGAAATCCAGCTCCTCGCAGGAAACCTCGTACAGGCGGCTGAGGCCGAAATGGGTCTGATACATCATTTCACCCACGGTCTCGTAGTCGTCTCTTTCGAGGGCGTCGCAGACATCCAGCACGCGCTGCACCTCTCCAATCACGTATTCGGCCCTCAGGAAGTCTTCCTCGCTGATCTCGGCCCTTACCTCATCCAGCCAGAGGCGATTGGCATCCGAGAGGAATTCCACCTCGGGGTGGTTCTTGCGGATGGCGGCAGCGGCCTTTTCGCAGCTTTCGCGGCGCTTGTTGTAGGCGCTGTCTGCCAGGGAGTGCTTCACGCAGGTGTCTATGAGCACCAGCTTGTAACCCTGGGGATGGAAGGGGAAGTACTTGTACTCGCCGGTTTTGCAGTTGAGGCGGATCAGGGAGCCCTCCTTTCCGAAGATGGAGGCAAACTGGTCCATAATGCCACACTTCACACCGCAGTAGTTGTGTTCCGTGCTCTGGCCAATCTTGGCCAGTTCGAACTTGTCTATCTGGTTGTTGTTGAAAAGGTCGTTGAGTGCGTAAGCGAAGGTGCTCTCCAGGGCGGCCGAAGAGCTGAGCCCGGCGCCGATGGGAACGTCCCCGGCGAAGACGGCGTTGAAGCCTTTCACCGTGCCGCCGCGCTTGATGATTTCCCGGCACACGCCGAAAATGTAGCGGGGCCAGTGCTGCTCCGGAAGGCCTTCCTCCGTCAGGTCAAACTCTACATATTCGTCCCGGTTGATGGCGAAAAGCTTGACTGTGTCTGTTCCGTTGGGCTTGATAGCGGCCATAATGCCGAAGTTGATGGCACCCGGGAACACGTAACCACCGTTGTAGTCCGTGTGCTCGCCGATGAGGTTGATGCGGCCGGCCGATGCGTAAAGGATTCCTTCTTCCCCGAACAGGGCTTCGAATTTCTCTTGGATTTTGGCTTTCATATCTTGTGTTGTTTTATGTGCGTCTTACAAAGATAACAATTTTTTTTGCTTTTGCTGGCGCCCGTGCCTTTTGCTTCGCTGCGCTGCTTGTACATACCCGGTATGTACCTGCCGAGGAGGGGGCTTCTGCTTCGGTGCGTGGGGATACACGTACGCTGTGCTGCTTGTACATACCGGACATGTACACGGAAAGTGCCCTGCAGTGCGGTACGCGTGTACATACCCATCGAAAAATGGCTAAAATCGGCTTTTTGTGGGAGGTATGTACATCTACAGGCCCCTCTGCGGCTTTTTCTTGGTACATACCCGGTATGTGCAACACGACGTCAAACAAGAATTTACTGATCCGTCCTGTCAGTAACCCGTTAAAAATCGCTGTTTGCCCAAACATCCAAAAAAATATATTTTTCCACCGAAAAATCGGTTGAAAAAGTATTTCTGTTTCTGATCATCAAATCCAAAACGTTCTTTTACCTTTGGATATGAACGTATTGGTAACCCTCTTGAGCACGCTTCTGCTCCTGCTGGCACCCCCGCCAGACACCCTTCGGCTCATGTTTTGGAATCTGGAAAACAGTTTCGACTGGATCGATTCCGGAACAGGAACCTCCGATGCCGAATTCTCCTCCCGAGGTGAAAGGCACTGGACCAGAAAGCGCTTTCAGACCAAGTGCAATGCCATTGCCAAGGGCGTCCTTTGGGCGGCCTCCCGGGAGGGCGGCCTTCCGGATGCCATCGGCGTGTGTGAAGTGGAGAACAGCTTTGTACTCAGGCGCCTGCTGCAAACAACCGCCCTCCGGAAACTGGACTACAAGGTGGTACACTTCGATTCGCCGGACCCCCGCGGGATTGATGTGGCGCTGTTGTATCGGCCTTCCCGACTGCGCCTTCTCCAGGCAAAACCCTGCCACCTGTATGCGCCGGATTCCACTGTCCTGGCCACGAGGGACATCCTGGCGGCCCGATTCGAAAGCGCCACCGGGCAGGAAATCGCCCTATTGGTGAACCACCATCCCTCCAAGTACGGGGGCCTGGAGCAGTCGGAACCCCGGCGAAAGGCAGCGGTAGAAAGGCTGCGTTTTCTGGCCGATTCTCTGCAATCGCTTGGTGTACAGTCCGTTGTAGCGATGGGGGATTTCAATGATACGCCCGCCAATCCGGTTTACAAGCTATTGGAGCCCACCCTGCAAAACTGGGCCGGGCCCCTGTTTCAAAAAGGGCTCGGCACCATCAAGTATGACGGAGCGTGGGAACTGATAGATATGTTTTTTGCTTCGGAACAGCTAAAGGGGCAGATGAAGATCCTGCAAGTCCCTTTCCTGATGACGCGGGACACCGGGCACGCCGGCTTCAAACCCCTCAGAACCTATTCCGGTCCCCGCTATCTGGGAGGCGTCTCGGACCACTGCCCCATCTGGGGCGTTGTATATCGGCCTTAAACACTTCTCCATATGCCTAATTATCATCTTTGCTTTACCTCCCACAAAGAAGTCCTCTTTCGGGATGAAGAGGATATGCATCACGCCTTTAACAGCCTGTGTTCCAGTTTATACAAAACAGACAGCGCCTGCTATGCGTACGCAAATATGAGCGACCATCATCACGGCTGCTACAGGACCAAAGTACCAACGGAGCTGATTCGTACGTTCAGGGAGTCACACACTAAGTATTTCAACCATAAGTACCATCGCAAGGGAAGCTTCGGTGAACCGGACGCATATGTTCAAGAAATCTCTGGTACAAAGCATTTTATAGCGGCCGTCACCTATGTCGTAACCAACGCGCCGCATCACGGAGTCTCCTCCACGCCCTTTGAATATCCCTATTCATCGGCTAATGATTACTTCCAGGGGGAACTGGGCAAAAAGCAGCTTCTGGAGGTGCCCTTGCTCACATATGAAGAAATCAAAGCGGTCTTGCCCAGAAGGGCGGAGTTCGATCCCTCGTGGAAAATGGGGCGTAATGGCGTGTTCCTATCGGCCTCGGTGCTGGATATCGGAGCCGTGGAGGCGGCATACGGTACAGCTGCGGCGTTCAACTACTATCTGGGAAGAAAGAGCACCGAAGACTGGATCAAGGAACAGGCCGATGAAAACGTGTCGTCTCCATTCACGCTGGAAAGTGTTGAGGCTCCGCTTATCAAGACAGGCGGAGTCTCTTTGGCCGATCTGCTCCGGAACGAAAAAAGCCGAGTTCGTACGGCGTCCATAACGGATTTGGAACTGTGCTCCATTATTGATAATCAGTTTGTTCCAAAGTATCGTAAGCCTTCCGTATACCTGCTTTCCCAGAAGGAGAAAATGGAAATAGCCAATGCGCTCTACAAGTATTATTGCTACAACTCTGACCAAATCAAGCGGTGTCTGGTCCTATAGGGTGGTACATAGCGGGGATGTGACGCCCTGAGATTGAGAACCAGAGGCGGCGCCAGTTCCGGCGTCTTGTTGTACATACCGGGTATGTACCAGAAATCTGCCGTAGAAGGGCCTGCAGATGTACATACCTCTCCTAAAAAGTCGATTTTGGCTGATTTTCGAAGGGTATGTACACGCGTACCGCACTGCAGGGCACTTTCCGTGTACATGTCCGGTATGTGCACCCCACCCCCAGAGAACGAAGCAAAAGGTCACAGCCTGGCAGGTACACACCTGATATGTACAGCAGCGCAGCGGGATGCGACAGGTACCCCAGCGCCACGGGTGTGCCAGGCGGTCCTGCATCACCCGACAAAACAATAAAGAGGCACATACCGGGTATGTACCTCTCTCTCTGGAACTTTTGCAAAAGGCCTACACGTTAAACAGGAAATGTATATTTACCCCTTTTTGCCCTTGATTATCAAACATATAGCGCGTAACAAAATTAAACGAGTAACAAACGGGTAACAAAAGCACCAAAAAACCGCCTGGAAATTTTGGAGGGTGTAACAAGTTAGGCAAGGCCCAAAACTCCAATTCCTGGCGGCTTTCTGCAAAGGTAGGAAAAATTTTCAATCCGGCAAGCGCTATTTGCCCGTTTGTGGTGTAAATGCGTGGCTGCTCACTCCGAAAATATCCCAGTAGGGTATTAGTTCGCTATAATCCCCCCGCGTTACTATAAGCCCGGCGGTGGTTTCCTCATAGCTGGGCACCAGCTGGCCGCCGGGGTCTGCCTGGGCTATGATAATATGGCGGTGGCCGCGGGCCTCAATCTCAATAACTCCCCTTTTTTGCGGCTGGGCCGCCAGGCGCTCTTTTAGTTTGTCCGCCAGGGTTTCAAAGGTAATACCAAAGGAAAAACTTGTCATACTATACGGGTGTTTTTTCGTTTGTTTCGCGCCTGCAGTAGTGGGCTATATGCGGGTTATCCTGGCCCGGCGCGTCCTGCCTGTCCGTCGGCAGGGAGTAAATAGCGGTAATTTCGGAGTATTCAATATAAACGCTCCCAGCGCCAGGCCGTATAATTGTTACCCCGTTTTCGCCAGCTTCGTAACGGCTGCCGTTATCTGCTGCGTATTGGGCGTAATCGCTTACGGAGGGCTGCGTAACGTCATACCTTTTTATTTCCAGCCATTCCGTCCAGGTGTGGGTACCTACTTGCCATTCCCCCTGGCGTATTTGCCGGGTTTCTATAAATACCTGGAAAAAGGACTGGCCGGGAAAAAAGTGGTTAAACTGCTGCCGCTGCAAGTGGGCTACTACGCCAGCGCCCGCCTTAATAACAAGGCCGTTTTCGAGCATATCGTACCAGTCGCTGGCGTATTTAAGATTTGCTAAAAACTGCTCCCGTGTCATAGCTTTAGCCCTCCACAATGATAGCCGGGTAAACGTTAAAGCCGCTTTGCCGCCCGTTTACTACTTTGCCGCCGCCCTGGGCGTTACGATCCCCGGCCAGGCCGCCCGTAATTGCAAAGAGTTCCGCGGAGCTAATAGGGCGCCGCCCGGCCAGGTTGTAAAACTTGGGCGCTGCGTCCTGGGTGCGGTCAAAATAGGAAATCAGCGCGCGGGCGGTGGCATCCTGGGCGGTTAGCGAAATATAGCCGCTGGGTACCAGCCCAAAGCCCGCGGGATCATAAGCCGCGCTGCAATCCTCCAGGGCTGCGCGGTGCTGCTTTGCGGGCAAGCTGGCGCAAGTGGCCTTAAAGGCGGCTTGCAGTTCCAGGGCGGCGCGCTGCATCCGTTCCAGGTTAGCAATAAAGGCGGCTTGCTCTTTGGTTTCCGCGTAAAGGGTGCAAAAGTCCTCCAGGCGGGCCGCTGCATCCCTGGCGGGCGCTGCCTCCCCGTCTTTGCCTATTTCGATAAGCCCGGCGCGCAAATAGTCCCTATCAATCGCAAAGGTTAAAACGGCGTTTACCTCTTTGCGGCATTGGAGTTCTACAAACTTGCGGTTTAGCTTGACGTCATCGGAAAGGCGCGCCAGGGGGTGCCTATTATCCAAAACCTGGGTTTCCACGTACCCCCGCGTTTCTTCGTTCCAGCCTGGGCCGCAATCCAGCCCGGCTTTTTCGGCTGCTGCGTTTAGCATCGTATCCGCTAACAGCTGGCGCAAAGAATACCAGGGGCGCGCGTTGCAATCCATAAGCGCCCAAAGGAAAGGCACCCCAAAGGTAATTTGCGGCGCGGCTGCTTTTACGATCTTGCCCAGGGCCGTAACACGGGCGGCGGCATCGGAAAGGCCAGCGGCCAGGGCCTGGCGCTTTGCCTCCAAAACAAATACTTTTTCTTTCATATTTTCGCGTTTTTTAGTTGTTTTTTCGTTCATTTTGGGCCAAAAAAGGCCAAAGTTCCGCAAATCCGAAAATTTGCTTTCAGTCGTTCAAGACTGGGGGCGAGGTTTAGCGAGGGGGTACCCCCTTTAAAAAAATACCCCCCGGCATCGTTACTTACTTATCCCCTGGCGCCTGGCACGTTTGGCCGCGGCTTTCTGCTTTCGCTCTGCCTCCCGGTGTCTGCGCTCTGCTTTATACTTGTAATCCTGGCGGGACTGGTTGGCCGCTTTGTAGGCTGGCTTTCTCATTTCCCAGCGCCTCCCGCCGCCTTGCGCATTTCCCTAACCTGGGCCGCGGCCCGTTCCTGGGCGCTGCGCTGCCGCCTGGGCTTTGTCCCGGTGGCCTGGCGCATTTCCGCCAGCTGGTTAGCGCGGCGGCGTTCCCGGTACGCGCGGGCATCCTCCGGGCTGGCCGGGTTAAAGTAGTGTACTTTGGTGCCGTCCGCGCCTACAATTTCCCGCAAATAGCGGGTTTCCTTTTCGCTGCGTTTGTGTGTCATAGTTCGTTACGTTTTTCGTTGGCTCTTATAGCGGCCCTTTGCTGTGCTGGGTTGGCCGCGTCCCAGTCTATTAGATCGTTAAACATTTCGGCTATTTCCGCCGCTATCGTGGTGGGCTGGCGGGCCAGCTGCTGGGCGTTCATTTGGCGCGCTGCTGCGTACTGGGCTACTTGGGTAAGCAAGGCACGGGCAAAGGCGCAAACGTTCTTAAATCCGCCAGCCTGGGCCAGCTGTTCCGCCCTGGCGTAATCCTCCGCGGCCAGGGTTATATTTATGCGGTGGCGTTCCTTTCTCATAGGCCCAAATTGTCGAAATCGTGCTTTCCTATTTCCTGGCGGGCTATGTAAAAGAAAGTCCCTATTTGGTCTTTATATTCCGGGTGTTTAACGGCGCGGCTATATTTCGCGTCCGTTTCTTCCGGCGTGTAGCCAGGATATAGCGCGCTAATTCGGTGGGCATAATCCCGGCCAGCCTCCCCAAACGTATTTGCAAGGCTGCAAAGTATCCTCCACCAGTCCCCCTCCGCCGCCGTAATATCCCAGCGGTTAGCCTCACAAGATTTTATAACGGCCTCCACCTTTGCGGCGGTTTCGCTGGCGTCCAGATCGCGGCCCAGGGTTTCGCGGGTTGCGTGTTCACGTTCCGGCAAGGTCAGCGCCCAGGGCTGGGCCGCTGTGTTAATATACGGGTCGGCATCCCAGGAAACAAAACGTTTGCGGGTTACGTCCTTGCAGGCCGGGTCAAGCTCCAGCCCGGCGCGCTCAAAGTGATACGCCAGGGCGCGGAAATATTCGCGGTGTTTGGCCGGGTCTGCTATCGGCACAATAACCACGTACCCGGAGCCGCCGCAAGAGTGGCCGCAATAGGCTACGTTTGGCACGGCGCTAATAGCTGCCTTTAGATCATACCCGGCCAGCGCCGTATTTATCCCCTTTTCCGGCTTGTAGTCTATATCCAGGGAAATAAAACCACTATGCCGCGCAAGGCCAGCGCGGGAAACGTGCGTAAAAGTCCCGCTGGGAGTAAAGCACGGCAAGGCGGCTTTTAGGGCCTTGCGTTTGGCCGGGTCTTTCTCTGCCCTTACGGCCTCAACCTGGGCGCGCCAGGTGTCCGCAATCAGCGCCCGGCCCAGGCTTATATTTTCTATTTCGCTATCGTCTGCGTTCACGCAAGGGAGTAACGAAATTTTGGCTTTAAATAGGCTTGCTTTCATAATATCCGTATATCCGTAAAATATCCGTAAAATATCCGTACGTACGCCCTTTTAATATCCGTAAATCCCCGTATATATACCCCTTTAGGGGTATACGGGTTTTTACGGGTATTTATATATCATCTTCGGGCATATCCGTACGCGGGAAAAGGTAACTATAAAAAACCTTGCGGCCCTCTTTGGATTTAAAGAGTACGCCCGCCAGGGCGGCGGCCCTTATATCCTTTTCCGCCTTGCTTTCTTCGCATCCCTGGGCCTGGCAATATGCCTCTATAAGTTCGCCCTTTGTCTTGCGGTCTGCATCCTGGAAAAGCGGGGCAAAGCGGCTGCGCGTTTCCTCCAGGGCGCGGCCCTCTGCCTCCGCCGCTGGCGCTATCTTGAAATCATCCGCAAACGAGAAAGAGAAAGGCGGCACGGGGGCAAAGCGGCTAAAGGGCTGCGTTACTTTGGCGGTGTCCGTTCCCTCCACCTTATCCACCTGGTAAATTTCGGCGCTCTTTTGCACCATAATAGCGCCCAGGTGGCCGCGGGCCTCATTGTCTTTTTTGTTTACGTGGATTAGTCCCAGGATCGCGGCGCCGTACTTTTCCGCGTGGGCCTCCAGCTGCCGCACCACGTCCCGGCTTTTTTCCTCATCGTTAAACGCCTGGCACAAATCTACTACCCCGTCAAGAAAAACGAAATCCGCCGCGTTTTCCTCTATCGCTTGCAGGGTGGCGGCCAGGGCATCCGCCGGGCCTCCAAAGCCGCGCAAGGTTACTATTTTAAGGCGCTCCGGCTGGGTGTCAAGTCCGGCCATAGACAGCACGGCCCGCGCCTTTTTGCGCAAGGTGTTTTTATCTTGTTCCGTGTCTATCCACAAAACGGCCAAATCCTGGCGGCTGGCGGTTATGCCTATAAACTGGCCCTTTAGTGCTGCTACGATCAGCGCCAGGCCCGCCGCGCTTTTTCCGGCTTTCTTGGTGCCTTGCAGGGTGTGGAGGTTGGCCCGCGCTATTAGGCCGTATTCGCCGCCCAGGGTAAATAAAAAGTCTATCGGCGCATCCTCCCCGGTAACGTCAAGATACGGCACGGCGCGCCCGGTTTCCTGGGCTGCGTCTTGCCTGGGCCAGCGGCTAAAATCTATTTTCCGTTCCTGGCTCATTATCGCAAAGGTTTAGCGGCGCAATACGCGGCGGCGCTGGCCGCTGCCTCCGCCTGGGTGGGTACGGCTTGCAGCCTGGCGGCGCGCCAGGTTTCCAGGGCTGCGCGGTCAAACATAATAAGCCGCCCGCCGTACTTGTAAAAGGGTATCTGCCTGGAGCTGGTAAGTTTGTAAAGGTAGCTTTTCTTAAAGCCCAGGAAACGGGCCGCCGCCTCCAGGTCTATAAGATCATTTGCCGCCAGCTGGCCCGGCTGGGTAATAACGGCCTGGCGCAAGGTTTCGCCGCCGTGTGGGTTTTCGTGCTGCATACTGCTACTATTTTGGTTTTACATTTGTACTTTCAATAAAAAGCCCGCACCCCAGGAAAAGAAGAAAAGCGCAAGCGGCGCGGGCTGCAAAGCTTTTCAGTAATGCAAGGGCAAATTTAAAGGCAAAAACCAAAATAAAGTAAAGAATATCAAATAGTTAGCCCCTACAAAAGTGGGCTTTCCACAAATGTAGGGGCGTAAGGGGTCAGCGGGTGGCCGCTGGCGGTTACTGCTGGGCTGCGAAATAGTCCTTTATGCTGTTAAGCCCTTGCAGGGTTTCGCGCATCGTGGCCGCTGGCGTGGTGTCCGTCCAGCTCTTTAAAAGTAGGTCAATAGCATTTGCGCAAACGTTCTGCGCATCCTGGTAAAATTCTTTGTCTTGCATAACTTGTTACGTTTATAGGGTGTTAAAAATAAGGTCTATTTGGGTGTCAAATTTGGCCTCCAGGGGGTGCGTTTTTGCGGATTGTACCACGTTTAGCCGGGTGCGATCATCTACGCCAAAGGCCAGGCAAAGCGCCCGCGTATAAGGCTGTTTGCGTTTCCTGGGTAATAGGTCTATAAGGCGGGCCAGCTGGGCGGGCGTCCCGTCCCAGGAAAGGGCCTTTTCCGGGCGTTTCGCCGCCGGGGTGGACTGCTGGGCCAGGTAATACGCGAAAGTGTCCCAGGGGCCGGAAATTAGGCCCGCACTGGTTAGCGCTGTGTAAAGCCGCCGCGCGGTCTTTTCCTCCAGGCGTTCCGCTGCTGGTAGTGCTGCAATCTTGCCCGCTTTCAGCGCGTCCAGCTCTGCCGCCAGCTGGCCCGGCATCCCCTGGCGTTTTAAGGCCGAAATTTCGCCCCCGGAAAAAGTAAGGCCCGCTGCTGCGGTTTCCTGGCAGATCGCTAAAAATAGGGCATCCAGGGCGGCAATACGGGCGGCCAGGGAGGCGCGGCGCTGCTGGGTGTTTGCCTCCAGTTCCGCCAGGGCCTCCGGGCTGGGCGCCGGGCCGATCCCTGCGAAATCCTGGGCCGGGCTGGTTATCGTTTCCAGTTCCGCGGCCAGGGCGTTACGTTCCGCCAGGATCGCGGCAAGTTTCGCCAGGATTGCGGCGCGGGTTTCGGCTTTGGTGCCGTATTCAAAGCGGGCGCCCTCAACAAAGGCGGCGGCCTGGGCTGTAATACTGCGTTTCATTAGTCCAAAATTCCGTTTAAGAGGTTGGCCGCTGCTTGCTTGCGCTGGTCTATGATCGTGGCGTAAATCTGCGTTGTGGCTACGTTTGTGTGGCCTAATAGCTTGGAAATGCTGTAAAGGTCTGCGCCCTGGGTAAGCGCCAGGGTGGCGAAAGTGTGGCGCGCGCAATGAAAGGAAATGTTTTTAGCGATCCCGGCGCGCTTTACCCAGGTAGATACGCCCCATTGGGTTGTTACCCGTTTCGGCAAGGTAAATACTAAATCCTCCGGCCCTTTGGTGCCGCGTTCCGGCAAAAAGCGGCGGGCGGCATCGGAAAGGGGTAAATACAAAATTTGCCGGGTTTTCTGCATCCTGGTTTCTACTTGCCAGGTGTCCCCGTTTTGGCGTATATCCCCCCAGGTTAGGCCCTCAATATCGGAAAGCCTCAACCCGCAAAAGCAAGAGAAAAGGAAAGCGGCTTTTACTTGTTCGTTTGGTGCCGGGGCCGCCGCCAGGGTCTTTAATTCCTCCGCGGTTAGATAGTCCCTTTCGCTGGGCTGGCCTTGCGGCTTTTCGCTAATATCCACCAGCGCGCAAGGGTTTACGGAAATAAGGCCCTTTTTGTACGCCTCATTCATAGCCGCCTCAAAGTTGGAGTAATAAAGCGCGGCGGTGTTTGGGGAAAGGGTGCCAGCTCCCCAGCGCTGCGGGGCGTCCTTTAGATAGGCAGCAAAGCCCGTGCAAAAATCCTTATCCACCTGGGCCAGGGTAACGGCCCGGCCCTTGTAGGCTGCGTCTAAATAGTGCTGTAAGTGGGTGCGGGCGGTCTTTATCCCCTCCGCTGTGTTGCTGGCCTTGCGCCCGGCATCCTGGGCGGCCTTATCGGCCCGGTCTTGCCGCTGCTGCATCCAGTCCAAAAGTAGCAAGGCTTTCCCGGCCTGGTTTTTTATCCCGGCCTCCCCGTTTACTATTTCCTTAATCCGCTGGGCCTTTATCGCGTTGGCCGCGTCCCTGGTTACCTGGTTGGCGGTTTTATCCTCCGGGTGGTTGGGGCGCTCTGGGATTAGGTATAACTTTAGAAATTCATAGCTGCGTACCCCGTCCCGGTAAATATCCAGGTAAATAGATTTGCTGCCTTTCGCCAGCTCTTTAAAACGGATTGTTACGGGTTCCTTTGCCCGCTGCTGCTTTTTCGGTCTTGCCATAATAGAAATACTTAACTTGTTACGGGTACAAAGATAGGCAAAAAATCCGAAACGAGTAACAAACGAGTAACAAAATTTGCGAAAAGTAACAAAAAGTGCGTTTAAGAAAGTCAAACAAAGGAAAAAGAAAAAGCGGCCTAAAAGCCGCTAATTCAATGGATTATATTTTACTTACTTTTCCTTTATTTTACCCCTTAAACATTAAACAGGAAGTGCATGATATCGCCGTCCTGGACCACGTAGTCTTTGCCTTCGATGCCCATCTTGCCGGCGGCGCGGACTGCGGCCTCGGTCTTGTACTGGACGAAGTCCTCGTACTTGATCACCTCGGCCCGGATGAAACCACGTTCGAAGTCCGTGTGGATGACACCGGCGGCGCGGGGGGCTTTGTCCCCGGCCACGATGGTCCAGGCGCGGCATTCGTCGGCCCCGGCGGTGAAGAAGGTCCTCAGGCCCAGGAGCTTGTAGGCGCTCTGGATGAGGCGTACCACGCCGGATTCCTCCAGACCCATTTCCTCCAGGAACATCTGACGGTCTTCGTAGTCTTCGATTTCGGCAATCTCGGCCTCGGTCTTGGCTGCAATCACCAGGATTTCTGCATTTTCGGCCGATACAGCAGCGCGGACGGCCTCTACATAGGCGTTCCCGCTGGCGGCCGATGCCTCATCCACATTGCAGACGTACATCACGGGCTTGTTCGTAAGGAGATAGAGGTCTTTTGCCATCTGCTCCTCCTCGGCATTCTCCGGCACCACGGTGCGGCAGGAGAGGCCCTTCAGCAGAGCCTCGCGATAGCGCAACAGCAGGGAGAGAAGCTTCTTGGCTTCCTTGTCTCCTCCGGTGGTGGCCATCTTTTCCACCTTCTTGATGCGGTTTTCCACCGTTTCCAGGTCTTTGATCTGGAGCTCGGTATCTACTACCTCCTTGTCCCTGACAGGGTCTACGGAGCCGTCTACGTGCACGATATTGCCGTCGTCAAAGCAGCGGAGCACGTGCAGGATGGCGTCACATTCACGGATATTGGCCAGGAACTGGTTGCCCAGGCCCTCGCCCTTGGATGCACCCTTCACCAGACCGGCAATATCCACGATTTCCACCGTGGCCGGAATGGTCCGTTTGGGCTGGCAGATGTCTGTAAGCACCTCCAGGCGCTTATCGGGCACGTTGGTAGAACCCACGTTGGGGTCTATGGTGCAGAAGGGGAAGTTGGCGCTCTGGGCTTTACCAGAGCTTACGCAGTTAAACAAAGTAGACTTGCCCACATTGGGCAAGCCTACTATTCCACATTTTAAAGACATAGTCCTTTTCTTCTATTAATAGAAACGGGCACGGTTGTCCTTGACGGTCTTGTCCATCATAATGGGCAGGATCATCTGGTCGTAGTAGTTCACGAAACGGGCCTGGGCAGCCTTGGCGTCGTCCTCAGTGAAGTAGGAACCCATCTCGCGACCATTCACCTTAAATACATAGGCACCCATCATACCGGCCACAGGGCCCGTCAGAACACCTTCCTTGGCAGCAGCCACGGCGCCGATGAAAGCGGGCTCGGTGGTAGGGGCCGAAGAGGTGGAGAAGGTGACGTCCGTGAGGTTGGAAACGGTGGTGTTCAGCTTTTCGGCCACGGCCTCCAGGGAGGTAAGACCCTCAATCTGGGCAGCCACATCCTGGGCGTGCTTCTGAACATACTTTTCACGATATACCTGGGAGCGGATGCTCTCGTAAACCTCATTGAGGGGAGCGATGCCTTCCTTGTGGGCCTTTTCAACGGCCACCACGAAGAAGTACTTATTGTCCACGGGAATAACGTCGGAAACCTTGCCCGGCTTGTTGTTGAAGGCCCAACGGGTGACTTCCTTGGCGTGGGAGATGGCACCATAGCTGTCCGTGGCCTCGGTGATGTTCAGGCTGCGGGCATAGATACCGGTGGTGTCGCAGACGGTCTTGAAGTTATCCAGCTTGCCCTGGGAACGGACGGCCAGCAGGCGGGCCTGCTCGGAAATGGCGCGCTCGGTTTCCTTGGAGATGGTGGTTTCCTTCTCGAAGATAGCCACTTTCTTCTTGGCAACGGGCTTGGTGGTCTTGGTCACCTCAACCACGTGGGAACCATACTGGGTATTGAGCACGAAGGGAACGCCCACTTTGGCTTCCAGAACCGGCTCAAAGCCCTTGATCATAATATTCTTGGTCATCCATCCCAAGTTGCCCATCTCACCGTCCTGGGCATTGCCCTTGTCGGCGGAATAGAGGTTGGCCAGGGTGGAGAAGTTGTTCTTGTTCACAACACCCAGAAGGCTGTCTGCCAGGTGCTTGGCGTCATTGCCCACCAGCATGATGTGGCGCACGTACACGGAATCCGGCAGGTTGGCGTTATCCATAATGCGGGCGGCATAGAAGGTGGTACCGGACTGGAAAACAGGGGAAACACCGGAATTGTTGGCCGATACGAAGTTCTCTACATCGGCATTGACGGTGCGAAGTTCACCGGCCTTGTACCAGGAATCATCCCACTTGCGGTCCGAATTCTTCTGGAGGAAGGCGCGCATATTGTCCGTGGAGGCGAATTCGTCGTACAGGCCGACGAACTTGGCGTTGGAGTTGGCGATATCTTCCTGGGAAGCGTTCAGCTCAAACACGGCGTAGCGGATGTCACGGTTGGCCACCTGACGGAAAGCGTCCTCGTGGGCCTTGTAGTACTTCTCAACCTCGGACTTATTCACCACAACGGTGGAATCCTCCGGGAAATAGGTGCCGGGAGCCAGCACGAAATCCACATTGGCGGTAGCGTTGTTCTCCTCGATGGCGCGCTTGCGCTCCAGGGCGTTCACGTAAGTACCGGCGTTGAACAGGCCCAGGTACTTCTCGTTGAAACGGTTGCTGCGGGCGTTGTCAAACAGATAGTCACGGATCATGCGATAGGACTCGCTGGTCTCGGCGGCTTCTACCAGTTCGCGGACGCGGTCTACGGAGTAGTTGCCGTCCTCGTCATAGAAACCGTAGAAGTTGGAAGCAACCGGGGAGAGGTTGTCTCCCACGAACATGTTCTCCTGCTCCTGCTGACCTACGCGGATACCGGCGCTCTCAATGGTGGGAACGACCAGGTAACGGTCCACGAGGGTTTGCCAGGTCATGTTGCGAAGCTGAACCTGACCTTCGTCCGTGTTGGCGGAGGTACCGGAAATCATCTTGCGCACCTCGTCCATCTGGCGGACCTCGCTGTCAAACTGAAGATAGGAGATAGATTTCCCATTGATCTTGCCGACATCGTTCTTCGAAGAAGTGGACTGGATGGTCTGGATGATGTCGGACGGGTTTACAAGGAAGAGTAAAAGACCGAAGGCAATGATGAGGGATGCACCAATGCCAAACTTAGTTCTGATGGTCTCAAGAGCTGCCATTTTTGTATGTACTTTTTAATATTTTTCGAAAAAATGTGCTTAAGGGCTGCAAAGTTACTAATTTTCTTCTAAATACCACTATTTTTTTAGGGGCGGGCCGATAAAATTAACACTGTCCACCACCACGCGGGTGCTGTCGTTCTCCACCAGGAACTCGTTGTCGAAAGGATGGAGAAGAATGGCGTTTCGGGCCATTTCATCCGACCGCATCCCGTATCCCTGCAAAAGGCCGGACGGGGAATACATCTTCACATAACAGTCTGTCCAGATTTCCTTGGCCTTGCCGTCCCAGTAGAGGGTATCGGTTTCCATCGTTTCCTGCTTGAAGTGGTTTTTCACCACAACGTTCCCAAAGACGGACCAAAGTTCCTTTCCCTGGGCTTTGTCGTGACGGGCTTTCTGGGACACAATGGTAGTCTCCAGCCGCCCGTCCTCTGCATATCCAAACACACGGATCCCCTTGGGGAAGAGATCGTATTTTACGGTATCGTGCTCAAAAACTTCCATTCTGGGAGCCTCTACACGGTTTTTCAGGATTCCGTTCTCCGAATTGACGAAGAACATATCCTCCACCGTCTGGATGGGGATTTTATCCAGGTCCAGCTTCTCCGCCTCCGAGAGATTGCTCTTGCAGGAATAAACGACGAAAGCAAGCGCCAGAGCGCTTGCTGTCATCGTCAATATGTGTTGATATTTCACTATCGGCTTACACGCACCGTGGTGAAGGCGGACAGACCGCCGCAGGAAACGGTGTAGGACTGACCTGCGCTGAGGTCGTACATGAAAATCTCGGAAGCTTCCGGATAGTAACGGCTCACGGAAGAAATGGCGGCGCTGGCATCTTCGGCAAGGGAAGCATCTACGCTGCGGGCCTTCTGATAGAAGTCCGTGGCGGCCCAGTAGCGGGCGTACTTGTCCACATCTCCGGAGCAGGAGGCCGATGCCCAGAGGTTACCCAGGATCATATAAGCCTTTCCGGCATAACCGTAATCCATCTCGATGGCCTTCTTGGCGGCCTCGTTGGCCTTGGAACGCATTCCGTTCTTGTAGGCGAAAGCGGACAGCTCATAGTAGTACTGGGCATCCGTTGCAGCGTCGGACTCGTCGGAGGCGATGGCCTCTTCCAGATAGCGGCAGGCATCGGCCACATTATCGCGGGCGGCGTTCAGACGGTACAGGCCATAGGCGCTGCGATAGGAAGGATCCAGCTTGTACATGGCGGTAACGGCCTTGAGATAGAGGTCGTTGGAGGCGCAGTCCTCGGCGGAGTTCATCAGCTTCACGATGTTGGAAACCAGGGCCAGGTTGTCGGGATCGGCCTCGAAACGGGGACCAAAGATGGCGATCAGGTTCTCGCAGGAAGCCACCTTGCTGTCTGCGAAGATGGACTCGATGGTAGCTTTCACCTTCAGGTTGTCTTCCTTCTCGGCATCGTTCTTGGCCGATGCGTTCTCCACATTCTCGGTCACCTTGTCATAAGTGGCAATCACATCGTCGGCGGTGAGCTGGTTCTCACGATACAGGGCGATGGCGGCCTGCAGCAGGTTCACCTGCAGGGGACCGTTGGCCTGGGAACCCAGTTCGTCCACGATGGCGCCCAGGTTCTTGTAGGTGTAGGCGGCATCCGAACTGCGGTAGTTGATGATGTGCTGACCCTTGTTGTTCAGGATGGAAACACGGTTCTTGGGATAGGCGGCCATACGCTGATCCTGAAGGGTGAGGATGGTGTCCACGATGGCGTTGCGGGCAGCGGCATCCTTGGTCTGGTTGTACAGACGGGTCATAAGGGTGGTACCGTGAATGAACATATTCTGGGATGCCGTAGCGGGGCAAACGGAATAAGCTTTGCGCCAGTTAGGCAGGGCAGAGTCATAATTTTTCTGCTTGTAGTACTCCTGATAATAGGAGAGATACAGTACGCAGTCCGCACTGTCTTTGCCATGGCCGAAACGGGAGCTCTGGGCAAAGGCGTTCTGGCCCATAAAGGCCAGGGCGGCGAAGACAATTAAGGCAAGTTTTTTCATATCGGTAGTTTTTTGAATTATTTCATTTTACAAGCATTGTGCCAGACTACTGGTACGCGTGCTTCTGGAACCAGATGTCAAAGATATTGAATCCTACGCTAAAACCAAAATATCTTTCCCTCACCTGCGAGGAAGAAAGGCCCCTGCTGCCGAATTCCAATCCTACGCTGAGGCCGTTGTACCAGCGGAATACCGGCAGGGTGGTACCCAGGGTTGCTCCCACGGAATTGACGTGGGCGCCGTCCACGGTATAGTAAGACTGGTCATAGTATACACCACCACGGAAAGTGCAGCGGCGGAAAAAGTGCAGGATACCGGAGCGGACGTCGTTCCGGTTGGGGGTGAACTCACCTCCCAGGCGGAAAGACTGGCCCACGGACGGGGCAAAAACAACGTCTCCCACATTGGAGAAACCGCTCACTTGATCCATTCGGGATTTGCTCCAGTCTGAACGGGTGTAGTCAAATTCTACCAGGAAATCATCTCCCCGGCGGAAGCTGATGCCGATGCCCAGTTCGTCTCCCATCCTGAGGCCTTTGTCCTTGAGTTCGGAAGGGGTGCGCTTGCGGTCATAGCTGCCCAGTTCCCTGTAGTGTACGCTGTGGCCGATGATGGGAGTGGAGAGTTTATAGGTGGCACCCACGGTGATGACGGACTGCCCGGAAATGGGCTGTTCGTACTGGATGCCGAATTTTCCGCTCAGGTTGTTCACCTGGAGGGAGTCTCCCGACACCATCGTACGGTAGGATTCGTCTCCGTTGACGATGGTAGATTTCTTGCTGATGTTGCCGAAGGTGTAGTTGAACTGGGCGCCTATGGAAAGGCGGTTCCAGAAGGTGGCGGCCGCAGCGGCAAAGAGCTGATAGGTGCCGCCGTTACCCGTGGAGGTGAACTGGCGCTGCTGGGTGTATACGTCTATATCCCGGTAAGAGATATTGTATCCTACGTCGCTGACGGGCGTTACGCCCACCATAAAGGCGGTGTGGCGCCACATGGGGAAGGAAATGGCCACATCGTCAATATTGAAGGTGGTGTTGAGCGCTCTCTTGTCTCCTTCGCTGAAGACGGAAATCCTTCCTCCAAGACCCATATCGGCCATAAAGGAAAGGGAATCTCTGGCCGTCATGGAAGCGGGGTTGAGAATGTTGATGAAACGGTGGTTGCGGGCTGCTATTCCTACTCCTCCCATTCCTCTGTTCCAGGATGTTCCGCTCTGATGCATCTGCCCCAGACCGAATACGGAATAGGGGGAGAACCCGCCATAGGTTCCGTCCGTCTGAGCCCCCAGGGAGCCGGCAGAAAACACCAGCACAGCCAGTGCCAGCAAACTATTTCTCATTCTTTCGAACATACTCTTCAGCTATTAAAGCCAACCCCATCAAAACGAGGTTACAAATTACAAATATGGAACTTTTCATCCGTTTTGCAAAATAATTCGCGTCGCCTCCGGTGAAGACAATCACGTTTTGCGGATAAAGGTTCAGGTAGCCCTCCATTTCAAATATAATGCCTGAAACCACTCCTCCTTCTATGGAAGCCTTCTCGGAAAGGCCCACGGGCTCCGGGTTTTCGGGCGTATTCACCAGTGGAAGGGAACGGGAATAGCGGCTGAGGGCTTTGAAACGGGTACGGAAACCCAGGGTTACGTTTCCTCCGGTATACAGACCCTCCGGAGAAATGAAATCTACCGAAAGGGTGGTGCCGAAATCCACGATGGTGCAGCCTTTACCCCGGAACAGGTGCCGGGCGGCCACCAGGGAAGCGGCGCGGTCGTAGGAAAGGTAAGACGGAAGACCGTGCGAAAGCAGCATTTCCCGGTGATCCGGGTCCAGCAGGAGCAACTTTTCGCACTCATTTTCCAGCAGCCGGATATCTCCTTCGCCCAGGGAAGACACGGAAGAAACCACCATCACGGCGGGCTTGTCCCGCTGGGTAAGGGAGAGAATAAATTCCATAAACTTATCCCCCTGATAGCGGAAGGTTTTCCCAAGGGTTAATCCTTCGGCCCAGGCAGCCTTGAGGGCGGTGTTTCCTATTTCTATGAGCAGATTGGACATAGCCTGCAAATTTACCAATTATTGCAGTTTTTTCAAAATATGGAGGGCCGATGACAGGGTGGTAATCCCGCGGGAAACCGTGCGCAGCTTGCCGCCGTCCTGGTTGAACTTGAATTCGGCCGGATACTCGTTAACACGGGAAAGGATGGTTTCGAAGCGCTTGGACTTGTAATAGGGCGACATAGGATTGCTGATGAAAAACATGATCTGCATCCCGTTCTTGATGATGATTTTCTCGAAGCCCATCTGGGTTCCCAGGTTTCTGATTTTCACCACGAAAAGAAGGTTTTTGACCTCCAGCGGAAGCGGGCCGAAACGGTCCTCTACCTGCTGTCCCAGCCGGTCTATTTCCCGCTCGTCCGTCAGGGCGTCCAGCATTTTGTAAAGACGGATCTTCTCGGCCGTAATGTCTATGTAATCGTCCGGAATGAGGGCCGGCTGATCCGTTTCGATGGTGCAGTCGTCCACAAACTTCTGGGTATCGGAATGCTGGTTCACCTGGGTTTCCATCCCCAGTTCTTCCATAGCCTCGGACAGGATTTTCTGGTAGGTTTCATAGCCCATATCGGAGATGAAACCGCTCTGTTCGGCCCCCAACAGGTTTCCGGCACCACGGATATCCAGATCCTGCATGGCTATGTTGAAGCCGCTTCCCAGGTCTGAGAATTCCTCGATGGCCCGAAGGCGCCTTCTGGCATCGTCCGTAATGGAAATGAGTGGCGGTACAATGAGGTAGCAGAAGGCCTTCTTATTGGATCTTCCCACCCGGCCCCGCAGCTGATGGAGGTCGCTAAGGCCTATGTTCTGGGCCTGGTTCACAATGATGGTATTGGCGTTGGGAATATCCAGGCCGTTTTCTATGATGGTGGTACAAAGAAGAAGGTCGTAGTCTCCCCTCATAAAGGCCAGCATCCTGTCTTCCAGTTCCCGGGCCTCCATCTGCCCGTGGGCCACGCAGATTTTCATATCCGGAACCAGGCGGTGCAGGATGTCTTCGATGGCCGGCAGTTCTTCTACCTTATTATGCAGGAAGAAAACCTGTCCTCCGCGGTTGAGCTCGTAATTGATGATGCTCTTGATTTCATCCTCGTTGAAAAGGACAATTTCCGTCTGGACGGGAATGCGGTTGGGCGGAGGAGTTTGGATGATGGAAAGGTCCCTCGCACCCAGAAGGGAAAACTGAAGGGTACGGGGAATAGGGGTGGCCGTAAGGGTAAGGGTGTCTACGGAGTTTTTGAACTGGCGCAGTTTTTCCTTGGCCGATACGCCGAACTTCTGCTCTTCATCGATGATAAGAAGCCCCAGATCCTTGAATTCAAAGCCTCCTCCCAGGATTTTATGCGTGCCGATAAGAATATCTATGCTTCCCTCCTTGAGGCGTTTTTTGATGTCTGTCAGCTGCTTGGCGGTGCGAAGCCGGCTCACATATTCTACGGTACAGGGCAAATTGGAAAGGCGGGACTTGAAGGTCTCATAATGTTGCAGGGAAAGGATGGTGGTGGGTACCAGTACGGCCACCTGCTTGGAATCCGTTACCGCCTTGAAAGCGGCCCGGATAGCAATTTCCGTCTTGCCGAAACCCACATCTCCGCACACCAGGCGATCCATCGGGCAAGTATCCTCCATATCCTCTTTCACCGCCTTGGTGGCCCGTTCCTGATCCGGTGTATCCTCATACATAAAGGAGGATTCCAGCTCTTCCTGAAGATAGGTGTCGGCCGAAAAGGCGAAGCCCGTGGAAGCGCGGCGCTTGGCATACAGCTGAATCAGTTCCTTGGCTATGTCCTTGACGCGGGACTTGGCGGCACTCTTGAGGTTGCTCCAGGTTTTGGATCCCAGTTTGTTCACGCGCGGAGCTTCCCCGTCTTTGGACCGGAAACGGGATATCTTGTGCAGGGAATGGACAGAAACAAAAACCACGTCTCCCCCGCTGTAGATGAGTTTGACAACCTCTTTTACCCGGCCGTAATCGTCTTTCATCTTGACCAGGCCGCCGAACACGCCCACGCCATGGTCTATGTGTACCACATAATCTCCCAGATTGAAGGAGTTGAGGTCGTTCAGGGTGAGCTGCTCGGATTTTTCCACCGTACGGCGAAGCCTGACGCGGTGGAAACGGTCGAAAATCTCGTGGTCCGTATACCAGCAAACCTTGTCCTCGTGGTCTATGAATCCGGAATGGATGTTCTTTTCTTTTACAAATTCCGGCAGGGCGGCGTGTTCGTCCTGCAGCATAATGGACCGGAGGCGTTCCAGCTGGCTCTCCTTTTCTCCGAATATATATACCTTATAATTATTCTCTATGCGCGAGCGGATATCCGATATAAGGAGTTCGAAGTTCTTGTTAAAAACCGGCTGGGGAGAAATATGGAAGGTGACGCTTTCCTCGTCCTGTCTTTTGAGCGGAATATCCAGATATACCCTCTTGAAAGAAGACAGTTGGTCAAAGAAAGGCTTTTCCTTATACATATCGGAAGAATCCAGCCAGACGGTGGTATCCTGGGGAAAGAGGCCGATCAGCGATTCCCCTTCTTCCCCCTCCGCTTCCCGGGCGGCGATATCCGGATAGATATCGGCCTTTTCCAGTTTTTCGATGGAAAGCTGGGTATTGCAGTCAAAGGTGTTGATCTTGTCCACCTCGTTTCCAAAGAAGGTAATGCGGTAGGGCTTATCCAGGGAATAGGAGAAAATATCGATGACGGCACCTCTTACTGCATATTGTCCGGGGGCCGATACAAAGTCTGCCTTCTCGAAGCCTTCTTCCTGAAGACGGGTACGGAGACTTTCGTAGGAAAGGTTTTCACCGACGCTGATGGTGAAAAGGGCGCCTTCCAGTTTTTTCTGGGAAGGTACTTTTTCTTCCAGGGCCTCAGGATAGGTGACTATGAAGATTCTTTCATCGGCCTTCTGGAGAATCTTTCCGATAGCTGCCGTGCGCTGAACCCCCAGCGAAGACTTGTAATTGCTCCTTTCCACGCTCTTTCCCGATTCGGGGAGAAAAAAAATGCAGTCTCCCTCCGTGAGGTTGTAAAGATCTGCGCTGCAATATTCGGCCGATTCCCTGGTGGGAAGAACAATCAGGTGAAGATTATCCGTAGCTATCTGGGAGAGAACCGCCCAGCGGGCAGACAAGAAAAGCCCACTGCAAAATACTTCAGAACCATTTTGAAGCTTTTTTTGCAGCAGGGCAGAGGATTTTTGACTTATCAACATTCCCTTTATTTTCCTGTTGAAAAGCTGTTTATAACTCTGTTGATAACTCAATTTTCAGAGTGGAAAGAAAAGGACGCCACGGCCATTCACAGTTTTCCTACAGGTTTTGCAGCTTTTTTCAACAACTCAATTTACTCTTAAAAAGTTAGTTTTTAATCACTTGTAAAAGATATTAACATTTTAACAACTGTATCAAAAACAACTTTCATAAAAATAAAAAAACTATATTTGTATCTGAATAGAATCTGATCCGATATGAACGAATTCGATCCTCACGATACAACAGAGCGCAAAGATAATGAATTTGACGGAATTATCCGCCCGCAGGGGCTGGATGACTTTACCGGTCAAAAGGAGATTGTATCCAATCTGGGTATTTATATAAAGGCGGCTAAACTCCGTGGGGAGGCGTTGGACCATGTGCTGTTCCACGGCCCTCCCGGCCTGGGAAAGACAACGCTGGCCCATATCATCGCCAACGAGATGGGCGTCAATATGAAAGTGACCTCGGGCCCGGTGCTGGACAAGCCCGGAGACCTGGCGGGGCTTCTCACTTCCCTGGAAACGGGAGACGTCCTTTTTATCGATGAAATTCACAGGCTTTCACCGGAAGTGGAAGAATATCTTTATTCCGCTATGGAGGACTATGTCATCGATATAATGATAGACAAGGGACCCGGTGCCCGTTCTGTCCGCATCTCCCTGAATCCCTTTACGCTGGTGGGGGCTACTACGCGAAGCGGCCTTCTAACGGCTCCCCTTCGGGACCGCTTCGGCATCAACTGTGCCCTGGAGTATTACGATACGGAGGATCTGAGGAAGATAGTCCTTCGGTCGGCCCGTATCCTCTCTTTGGAAATTGACGAGGACGCCGCTTTTGAGATTGCCCTCCGGAGCCGCGGAACCGCCCGTATCGCCAATGCGCTATTAAAGCGGGTCCGGGATTTTGCCCAGGTGCTGGGAGACGGACGTATCAATTTGGAGATTACCCGTTTTGCCCTTAACAAACTGAAGATAGACAAGAGGGGCCTGGATGCCATAGACAACAAGATTCTCCGAACGCTTATCCTTACATTCAAGGGAGGCCCGGTGGGAATAGGTACCCTGGCCACTTCCGTAAGTGAGGATGCAGGCACCCTGGAAGAAGTATACGAGCCTTTCCTAATCAAGGAAGGATTCATTATCCGTACCCAGCGGGGAAGGGTGGCTACGGAACTGGCATACAGCCATCTGGGAATGGAAGCTTATTTAAACCAACGTAAATACAATCCGGATGAAAGCGGTTCACTTTTTTAGCCTCATTGGCCTCCTGCTGTTTTTGACAGGGGCTGAGTCCTATGCCTGCACTTCCTGTATCGTGAGCGGGAAGTATACCAAAGACGGAAAGGCGGTGATGTTCAAGCACCGGGATTCCAGCTGTCAGGATGTGGCGGTGGAATACTTCCAGGGAGAAAAATACAGGATGATGGGAATCGTCAATGCCGACTGGAGGACGAATCCCCTGGCGCGGTTTGCCTTGGAAACTCCGGAGATCTGGGGCGGTATGAATGAAACGGGTTTTGCCATTATGAATACGGCCACCTACGATTTGAAGGATGACGACGTTCCGGATAATCTGATGGACGGAGAAGGAATCCTGATGTATCGGGCCCTTTCTGTCTGTGAAACCCTGGAAGACTTTGAGCATTTTCTGGATACCCTTTCCAGGCCGATGCGGGTGGAAGCCAATTTCGGAGTGATTGACGAAAAGGGCGGTGCTGCCTACTATGAAGTGAATAACCACAGCTGGACCAAGTTCGATGTGAACCGGGAACCCCTGGGATACAGGGTGGTTACCAATTTCACGATGACCGGCCGGGTAGAGGACAGAAAGGGGGTAGACCGCTATATCAAAGCCCATAAGATTCTGGCTTCCACGTATGTACCTATGGAAGAGTGGGACCATACTTTCTTTATCAAAAACATCTCCTGTTCCGGAAAACCCATCCTTCGGGATATCACTTCCTGTGCCATCGTCTTTGAAGGAAAAACGATGTGGGCAGCCCTTGGAAAACCCAATTTAGTACCCTGTTTACCTTATAAGTTATAAAATGTCCTAAAAAAGTCCCGAAAAATACTTATATTTGCAGGGATTAACCCAATTGATCAAATATCAACAACAATATTTATGGCGGATTCTAAACTTATTTCCAAGATTCCGGACGGACCGCTCAAAGAAAAATGGTCCAAGCGTAAAGCCGAAATCCGGATTGTTTCTCCCAACAACAAGCGGAAACTGGAAGTGATTGTGGTAGGTACCGGTCTTGGCGGTGCTTCTGCAGCTGCGTCTCTGGGTGAGATGGGCTACAACGTCAAGATTTTCTGCATCAGCGACTCCCCCCGTCGTGCACACTCCATCGCTGCACAGGGTGGTATCAATGCTGCCAAGAACTACCAGAACGACAACGACTCCATCTACCGTCTGTTCTATGACACCATCAAGGGCGGTGACTACCGCAGCCGTGAGGCCAACGTATACCGTCTGGCAGAGGTGAGTGCCTCCATCATAGACCAGTGCGTGGCACAGGGTGTTCCCTTTGCCCGTGAATATGGCGGATACCTGGCCAACCGTTCTTTTGGCGGTGTGCAGGTGAGCCGTACTTTCTATGCCAGGGGACAAACCGGTCAGCAGCTGCTGCTGGGTGCCTATGCTTCCCTGAACAAGGAAATTGCCAACGGTAGCGTTAAGAGCTATCCCCGTCACGAGATGCTGGACCTTGTCATTATCAACGGTGAGGCCAAGGGTATCATTGCCCGTAACCTGGTAACCGGTGAGATTGAGCGCTTCGGTGCCCACGCCGTTGTTCTGGCAACCGGCGGTTACGGAAATACTTATTTCCTCTCCACCAATGCTATGAACTCCAACGGATCGGCCGCTATGCAGGCATACCGCAAGGGTGCTTTCTTCGCCAATCCCTGCTTCGCCCAGATCCATCCCACCTGTATTCCCGTACACGGAGACCAGCAGTGCAAGCTCACCCTGATGTCCGAGTCCCTGCGTAACGACGGCCGTATCTGGGTTCCCAAGAAGAAGGAAGACGTGATGAAACTGCGCAAGCACGAAATCAAGCCTTCCCAGATTAAGGAGGAAGACAGGGATTACTATCTTGAGCGCCGTTATCCGGCCTTCGGCAACCTGGTTCCCCGTGACGTGGCTTCCCGCGCCGCCAAGGAGCGTTGCGATGCCGGCTTCGGTGTGAACGAGACCGGCCTGGCCGTGTTCCTGGATTTTGCAGATGCTATCAAGCGTCTGGGTCACCAGAGAGTGCAGGAGCGCTATGGCAACCTCTTTGATATGTATGAGAAGATCACGTCCACTTCCCCTTGGAAAGAGCCGATGATGATCTATCCCGCCATCCACTACACGATGGGCGGCCTGTGGGTAGACTACGATCTTCAGACCACCATTCCCGGCCTGTACGCCATCGGAGAAGCCAACTTCTCCGATCACGGCGGAAACCGTCTGGGTGCATCGGCCCTTATGCAGGGCCTGGCAGACGGCTACTTCGTGTTGCCTTACACCATCGGAGATTACCTGTCCCATAAATTTGCAGAGCCCAAGACAGACACCAATGCCCCCGAATTTGCAGAGGCGGAAAAGGCTGTCAAGGATAGAATTGCCAAACTCTTTGCCGTCAAGGGTACGGAGACGGTGGATTCCCTGCACAAGAAACTGGGTCACATTATGTGGGAATATGTAGGTATGGCCCGTAACGAGGCCGGCCTGAAGAAGGGTATCGAGGAAATCAAGAAACTCCGCGAAGAGTTCTGGAAGACCGTTCGCGTGCCCGGTATCAATGAGGAATTCAACCAGGAACTGGAGAAAGCCCTGCGTCTTGTGGACTTCTTCGATATTGGTGAACTGATGGCCTATGATGCCCTCAACCGTCGGGAATCTTGCGGTGGACATTTCCGCGAGGAAATGCAAACCGAGGAAGGCGAAACCAAGCGTGACGACGAGAACTTCATGTATGTAGCCGCCTGGGAATACAAGGGCGAAGGCAAGGAGCCGGAACTGCATAAGGAAGAACTCAAGTACGAAAACATCAAGATTGCAACCCGTAACTATAAAGACTAATCCCGATTATGGAATATAATGTGAAAGTATGGCGTCAGAAGAACGCCAAAGCAAAAGGCCATTTCGAGACCTACCACGTTACGGATGTGGAGGAAGATGCATCGTTCCTCGAAATGCTTGATATCCTGAACGACCAGCTCATCCGCAAGGGCATTGAACCCATTGCTTTCGATCACGATTGCCGTGAGGGTATCTGCGGTGCCTGTTCCCTGTATGTGGACGGCCGTGCCCATGGTCCGGACGATGCTGTAACCACTTGCCAGCTGTTCATGCGTCATTTTAAGCCGGGTGCCACCATCACGGTAGAGCCCTGGCGCAGCGGCGCTTTCCCGGTGATCAAAGACCTGGTGGTAGACCGTACTGCTTTCGATAAGATTATGCAGGCCGGCGGTTTCATCACCGTTCGCACCGGCAGTGCCCAGGATGGTAACAACATCCTCATCTCCCACGATGATGCCGAGCTGTCTATGGATGCTGCTGCCTGCGTAGGCTGCGGTGCCTGTGTTGCTACTTGCAAGAACGGATCGGCCATGCTGTTTGTGGCTGCCCGCGTCAGCTCTCTGGCCCTTCTGCCTCAGGGCAGGCCGGAAGCTGCCCGCCGCGCCCGCGCTATGGTGGCCAAGATGGACGAGTTGGGCTTTGGTAACTGTACCAACACCCGCGCCTGTGAGATGGAATGCCCCAAACACGTAACCATCGATCACATCGCCCGACTGAACAGAGAATATCTGAAGGCCCGTTTCAGCGAGTAAGTTTTACTTATCTTTTAAAAGTATCGGCGGCCTTCCAATGAGGTCGCCGATATTTTATTAACAGGTGGTTATCCGATATTTATGTAAATAATACGGATATTGAAACAAATATGGTATTATTTTATAAAAATTAGAGATTATCGAATTTTTATAAACTTTAGTAAAAAATTGTAAGCACCTTATACCCGAAAAACTTTTAAAAAAAATAAATTAAGCCATAAGACATTACTATATTGCATTTTTTGCATAAAAAAGGGCACTTGCAAAATTGAAATTGTTTTTCAATATTTGCACCCACGTTCCTTTTTATATGGGTACGCGTGTAGTGTATTCGATGCAGAAAATTACTTTTTGTATCAATATTTATGTTTAACTAGTTCTAATGCTTATGAAAAAAATTCGCATTTTTTTCGCAGCCATGGCTATGCTTGCTCTGTCGGCTACCGCTCTTGCACAGAATATCACTGTGAAGGGTTCCGTAGTTGATGAGACGGGCGTAGGCATCGTGGGAGCCTCCGTTCAAGTGAAGGGGACAACCACGGGTATCGCAGCCGATGTGGACGGAAACTTCACCATCTCCGTTCCTTCCAATGCTACCTTAGTGATCTCTTCCATTGGTTATGAGACCAAGGAAGTAACTGTCAACGGAAAGAACATCATCAATGTTACCCTCCGCTCTGACAATGAATTTCTGGAAAGCGCCGTCGTACTGGGTTACGGTTCCGCCAAGAAGGTGAGTACCCTGGTAGGATCGGTTGCCACCGTTAATTCCGAGACGGTGAAGAACACGCCTGCTGCCACTGCTCTGGATGCTCTCCAAGGTCAGGTTGCCGGTATGTCCGTTCTCACCACCGGTGGTGTTTCCGGTGATAACAACGTATCCATGACCGTTCACGGTGTGGGTTCTCTGGGTGCCAGTTCCAGCCCGCTGTTTGTGATTGACGGTATTCCGTCTTCCTCCAGCGCCGTGATGAACATGAACCCCAATGATATTGAGAGCGTGAGCGTTCTGAAGGATGCTTCCGCCACCTCTATCTACGGTTCCCGTGCTGCTAACGGTGTTGTGTACGTGTCCACCCGTCAGGGTGCCTACAGCGAGAACGCTCACATTACCCTGCGTTCCACCTGGGGTGTTTCCACCATCGCAGACCAGACGTACTATGACAACATGATGTCCGGACCCGAACTGCTGGACTTCTGGCAGCGTTCCGGCATTGCTTCTGCCGAGTATCTTTACAAGAACTACATCTCCAAGGGTTATACCAACAACACCCAGTGGTGGCGTAAGTTCATCCGCACCAACAACCTCCAGTCCCAGAACGATGTAACGATCGAGGGTGGTGGTAAGACGGTTGCCTATCTCGTGTCCGTTTCCCAGTATCACCAGGACGGTACCACCTTTGGTAACTACTATGACAGATATACGCTCCGTTCCAACATCCAGGGTCACCCTACCAGCTGGCTCAAGTTCGGTGTCAACTCCAATATGACCATCGACGAGTCCCAGAGTAACTCTGCTTTCGGTAACAGCGCCAACGCCGGTGGTAACAACTACCTCAACGGTGGTCTGTCCGTGCTCCTGAACCCCCTGTATCCCGACAAACTGAAAGAAGACGGCCGCTATGAGGCTTCCAACTATCAGGATGCCGTTGTGAAGTACAAGAACACCGAGGATGTCTACAAGACTTACAACCTCAATGGTAGCGCTTATGTCACCATCGAGCCCGTGGCCAACCTCAAGTTCACCTCCCGCGTAGGTACGGATGCCGGTTTCTCCATCAACAAGTATCACGTGAATCCCAGCTACTACCAGCGTAACGGTTCCGGTATCCGCTACCGCAACTGGTCCGGTTCCTACACCAACACCATTACCAATACCATTGAGTATTCCTTCAACATCGCCAACAAGCACGAGGTTTCCCTGCTTGCCGGTCACGAAGGTGTAGACTACAAGTACGACAGCTTTGCTGCCCAGTCTACCGGTCAGTCCAACGACCAGCAGCAGCGTCTGCAGGATGGTCTCCAGGCTAACTACGATATGAGTGAAAGTTGGAGCCAGTATCGCTTCCTGTCCTTCTTCGGCCACGCCGACTATTCCTTTGACAAAAAGTACCTCTTCGACGTTACCGTCCGTAACGATGCTTCTTCCCGCTTTGGTAAGGACAACCGCAACGCCATCTTCTGGTCTGTGGGTGCCATGTGGAAGATCGGTAATGAGAAATTTATGAAGAATGTGTCCTGGATCAACGATCTGGACCTCAAGGTGAGCTATGGTACCCAGGGTAATGCTGCCATCGGTAACTACGGTCACCTGGGCCTCATCGGCAAGACCACGGACTATGCTACCGGTCAGGCCTGGGCCCTTGCCCAGCCTTCCAACAACTCCCTGTCCTGGGAGAAGCAGGGTCTGTTCACCGTGGGTATCCGCGGCCGCTTCTTCGACCGTCTCAACCTGGAAGTAGAATACTATAAGAGAAATACTTCCAATATGCTTATGGATGTGCCTTATCCTTACACCGCCGGCTTCTCCGAGCAGACGTCCAACGTGGGCACCCTGAGCAATACCGGTGTGGATATCACCCTGGGCCTGGATATCATCAAGACCCGTGATGCCTTCCTCAACGTGAACGCTACGTTCAACTACAACAAGCAGACGGTTACCGAACTGTTCAACGGTCTGGACAAGTGGACGGTGGCTTCTACCGGTATCACCTATGTGGTGGGCCAGCCTGTTTCCTTCTACTATCCTCTGTGGGCCGGTGTGGATCCCGAAGACGGTGCTCCTACCTGGTATATGCCTTACGGTTATGAGGAATATATGGAATCCGTTGCTGCCGGTGCTCCCAATACGGACCTGATTGACATCACCCGCACCCGCAAGGATCCCAACGCCACCACCAAGAGCTTCAACGAAGATCTCCTGATGCAGAACTCCGGTATCGCCCGTTACAACCCCATCAATGGTGGTTTCGGTATTGCCGGTGGCTGGAAGGGCCTCTCCATCCGTGCAGACTTCACCTATATGCTGGGTAAGTACCTGATCAACAACGATGGTTACTTCGTGGGCAACCCGAACAGCTTCTTCGGTTACAACCAGTCCAAGGATGTCACGGACTTCTGGACTCCTACCCACACCAACGCCAAGTATCCGAACTGGGCCGATGGTTACACCATGCAGTTTGACTCCCACCTCCTTCAGGATGCTTCTTTCCTGCGTCTGAAGTCCCTGGTTGTCTCCTATACCCTCCCTGCCTCCATCCTCAACTGGCAGAAAGTCGTCAAGGGTATCACCCTTTCCTTCACGGGTCGTAACCTCCTCACCTTCACCAAGTACGAAGGTATCGATCCTGAGGTTAACTCCAACCTGACGCTCGGTCTTCCCGGTAACTCCAAGCAGTTCCTGGGCGGTATCCAGCTCCAGTTCTAATTACGGTTGATTATTAAATAATTGAGATTATGAAAAAGACAATCAACTATATCATTGCTGCTTTCTCCGCTGTTGCTCTCGTAAGTTCCTGCAACCTGGACTTGTTCCCCAACGGTAGCGTTTCTTATGATGAGGAAGGCGCCCTGTTCCACAATGCAACCGAACTGGGTTACTTTGAGAATGGTCTATATACCTCTTACCGTAGCGGTTTCTACGGAAGTAATGCTATTACCGAAGAAGTGATGGCCGATGGTTTCAACGCCTCTGCAGACTTCGGTAACAACTATGGTGGCGTACACCGTGTAGACTCCGATATGAATCCCGGTGAATACAATATCCGCGATTTCTGGGCCAACCGTTACAGCGCCATCAAGAACTACAATGTGTTCATCAAGGGTGTCGAGAAACTCCCCGAAGAGTACAAGGGTCTTGGCCCTCAGGCCCAGAAGGTGAAAGGTGCCGCCTATTTCTTCCGCGCTTCGGCCTATCTGGATCTGATCCGTCACTTTGCTCCCGCATACGGTTCCAATTCTGCCACTGCAGAGAATTCCGGTGTTCCGCTGGTGCTGGTTTATGACCAGAACGAAAAGCCGTCCCGTGCTACCGTGCAGGAAGTGTATGACCAGATTAAGAAAGACCTGGATTCCGCTGCTGTGAACCTGGCCGGTGTTGCCGGTGCCAAGGCTTCCCAGAAGGTTACCATCGACGCTGTGAACGCCCTGTATGCCCGCTATTATCTGGATATAAGGGATTTCAACAACGCTGCTGCTAAGGCCACCGAGGTGATTAATTCCAAGGCCGGTTATGCCCTTTCTTCCTCCGTTAAGGAATTCCAGAACGAGTACCTGAATGATGCCGGTACCGAGGCTATTATGCAGCTTTATGCCAGCAAGACGGAGAATGGTTCCGGAACCAACGATGTTTATACTTTCATGGGTTCTTCCAAGAGCGATGTGAAGGATAATGAAAACGGCCGTTACTTCAACAAGCCTTATTTCTTCCCTTCTCAGAAGCTGCTGGATCTGTATGACAAGGATGATCTCCGTCTCGCCTGCTGGTTCACAGTAGATGGTAAGAACAACCTTACCGGAGAGATATATCCTACCTATATCATCAATAGTTTCCACTATGATGTAACTATTTTCACCAAATATCTGGGTAACCCGGAACTCACCAGCAGTGCTGTTCTGAATGCCCGTCAGAAGGTTAAACCCATTATGATTGGTGAAATGTACCTGATTGCTGCCGAGGCCAGTTATCGTGGAGGCGACAATGAAGCCGCCCTGACTACTTTGAACGCCCTTCAGGCCAAACGCGGCGCTACTCTTTCCCAGGCAGTGTCCGAGACGGTCCTTTACAACGAATGGTTCAAAGAGACCATTGGCGAAGGCCATCGTCTGGCAACCATCAAGCGTTTTGGCAACGGTTACTCTACCCGCACGGCCCAGCCGGCTGCTGCCAACCTCATCATGGATGGTGACAATTATCAGCACAAGAGCGTGAATTCCTCGGATTACCACCTCAACTGGCCCATTCCTACCAATGATATCCAGACCAACCCGAACCTTGTTCAGAACGCTGGTTATTGATTGGAAGCGAAGTCTTAGCATCATTAAAATGAAAGACCATGAAAAGATTTATTAATATTCTTTTGACGACGGCCTGTGCAGCTGCGTTGTTCTCCTGCACACACAATCATGTTTTCAAGACGACGTCTTACGTCATCGTGGAACAAACTAACTTTACCGTGAAGGAAGATGCTGGTCTGGTTCGTATTCCCGTATCGGCATTCAACAGTGACAATCTTAACGGCTCCGTTTATTTCAAAGTTAACGACGGAACCGCTGTTCAGGGAACGGACTTTACTGTAGAACCGGCCAGTGGTGTACTTTCCTTCAATGGAAGCAGTACGGAATTTATTCAGGTAACGGTTATCGAACACCCTGGTGAACTGACCGGAGCTTTGAAGTTCTCCATCGAGCTTACCAGCGTGAGTGGAGACATCACGGATCTGGGCGGCATTACTTCCACCACGGTGGAAATCCAGGACAACGATGTTGTGGTAGACTGGGATTTCCTCGCTGGCGAATGGAGTGCCACCGATGATGGTTCTGCCAAGTACGATGTATTAATCAGCAAGGAAAGCGAGACCACTCTCAAGCTCAAGAATATCTGGGACACGGGTTATACCGTTTCTGGTACCGTAACCTTTGACAGGACTGCCAACACTGCCAGCATCGTCTTTGCGGGCGGACAGGTTGTGTTGGATCATGAAAAATACGGTCCTTGCGGTATTTTCGGTATTTCCGGCAATTCGCTTATTGATTGCCCGGCAACGGTTACAGGAAGCGGAATTACCATAGGCCCCTGGTACGTCATCATCCTTACCGGTGAGTATGCCGGATACAACTTCTCCGGTTCCGGTGGCGGTTATGGTGGAGTAACTACGCTTACGAAGAAATAGTTTCCATCTTAAATGAGAATCATTATGAAAAATAATATCTTCAAATTAGCTTTTGTAGCTATGGCTGCTACTGCCCTTTTCCTCTCCTGTAATAAGGAGAAGGATAACGACAGTGCTATCCAGAAGCCCGTAATGGTTACCCTCAGTGCTGACGACTTCTTTACTGAAGCAAAGGCAAACGTAACAGCAACCCTTACTGAGGCCCAGGACCACGACGTGGTTGTGACTTTAGCACCGGCTACACAGATAGCCCAGGCCTATACCGAGCCTATCGATGTAGATCTTGTTTCAGCTGGAACAATTACTATTCCTGCCGGCGCAACGGAGGGATCTACCACCGTCTCTGTGGATAATTCTGAACTGCCGAAAGGTAAGTATGAAACCCAGCTTGTGGTAACCAGCTGCAAGGGCGCCAATATGTCTTCAGACGACAATGTGAATATCATCCTCCTTCAGGGTGTTTCTACTGTATCGATAGCCTTTGACAGTGGCTATAGTGATGAAGGAGAGACTACTTTTACCGTGAGTCTGGATATGTACAGCGAGGAAGACTGTGAGGTTACCATCAGCCAGTTGGATTTCCCCGGATACGAAAATGTTCCCGTGATGGCTTTCAACTTCGACAAGACCGTTGTCATCCCGGCTGGTGAAACGGAGGCCACCGGTAAGGCTTACATCGACCTGGATTGTCTGTACGATAGCGGCTTCTTTGTAGGCGCCCTTCAGATTGCAGACGTCAGCGAAGGAAAATTCGAAATTGGTCAGAAGTTCTATACTGCCGCGGGCTTTGACTTCACTGTTCCCATTCGGAATAGAACTTGGGAAATGGAATATTATGGCCACGTTGCTATAGATGGAGATACCAGAGAAGCTTTTCTGGTTTCCGGAGTTAATGGTTACTTTGACTACTTTATTACTTCGGCTGAAACAGAAGCGCTTAATTCCTTTATTTTCCCGAACCTGATTTGCGAAGAGAATGCTTATCTGGCCAGCGGAATTAAAGCCGGAAAGAAGTTGGAAGACCTCTGCTATTACAGCAGTGCCGATGATGATCCCGTAGGCGTTGTTGCCATAAAGCGTGCTCCTGGTAATTACAAGCTGTGGATTCTCTCTGTCGATGAGACTGGCGTCTGCACGGGTTATTATTCCTTCCTTGAATTTACCGTTGAAGAGGAGCCTGAACCCACGGAGGCATATACCGCCTGGATCGGAGATTGGATACTTGGCTCTACGGCCGAGGAAGAAAATCCGATTGTGGTTACCATCAGTGCCAAAGATGTGAACCAGTCCTACTATATCGATGGCCTTGAGGGGCTTGATACCAAGCAGCTTGGCTTATCCGCTACTGCCTATTTCGAGGACGGTACCATCAGCATTTATCCTCAAACCCTGGGCACCTGGACTCATTCCACTTATGGTCCCGCAACGGATGTCCTGGCCGGACTGATTGTAGAGGGAGGAAAGACGTATTTTGTTGATTCCGGTGAGAATCCCGTTGCTTACGGTGTGATTGGTTCCGACGGAACCGCTGTCCTGACCCCTGGTTCCTGGATGGACTCTGAAGGAACACTTTACGGAATCGTCGGCCTCAAGTATTACTGGGTAGTAGAAGCCGGTGCGGGTTCTTATTCCAAGGGAATGACCCCGCTGCCCGATACCCTGATTCCCGTAAAGCCGGAGCCGAATCCCAGCTCGTTCGAAAGCAAGAAGTTCAACGGAACGTTCTTCTTCCACAATCAGGCTGCAGATCACTCCAAGGTGGGTGGCGAACTCACCAATCACATTCGCCTCAAATAAAAGAAGCGTAATTCTCTATTGAAAGACGGTCGGCCTAGAGGTCGGCCGTCTTTTCTATTACAAGTATCAAAAAAAAATACTATCTTTAGGCCCACAAAACAGATAGTTAGAGAAGCTATGAAAAGATTTTATGAATTGCTGGCTTTTACAGCCATTCTGGCCGTTTCCTGTCAGCGCGTGACGGAAGACTCTGCTGCTCCACAGGAGCCGGTTGCCGCTCCAGAGGCTGTCCAGTCCCAGATTCAGCAGGTGAATATGTACTTGGAGGAATCTCTGGCCAACGAGTTGGATGCTTCCCTCCAGGCTGGTGAAATGACCACCAAGGCGGAAGGATTCGATTCCGTGATGGAGCAGATGCAGGTGGTATCCATTGAGCGCCTGTTCCCCGATGCCGGAGAGTTTGAGGCTCGTCACCGTGCCGCCGGTCTCCATAAGTGGTATGTGGTTAGCTATCAGGCAGAAATGCCTGCTACCAAAGCAGTTTCCTCTCTGGCCGATATTCCTGGTGTAGAGGTGGTCAGGCCTCGTCGCGAGATAGAAATCAAGGCTACGCCCTTTTTTAACGACCCGTATTATACCAACCAGTGGCACTACCTGAATGACGGAACGACCAGCGGTTTTGTGAAAGGGGCAGATGTGAATGTTCTTCCTGTATGGAACAATATTACCACGGGTAGTTCCAGCGTGGTGGTGGCCGTTGTCGATACCGGAGTAGATTTCGCTCACGAAGACCTGGGAAGCCACGTAAATCTTGCCGACAGCTACAATTTTGTCAAAGGGTCTCCGAATATTGAACCGGGAGATCACGGTACGCACGTAGGCGGAACTATTTCCGCCATTAACAACAATGGTATTGGTGTTTCGGGCATTGCCGGTGGAGACTATGCCGCCGGAATAAAGGGAACCACCCTTATTTCCTGTCAGGTGTTCGCTGCAAGTGGAAAAGGTGCCGGTGGTCACGAGCAGGCCCTTGTATGGGCGGCAGACCACGGTGCCGTGATTGCCAACAATAGCTGGGGTTACAAGTACACGGACGATGATGGCAATTACAAGTATGAAGAAGCCAAAAGAGACTTTGAGTTCTACCTAATGCCCAACGAAGGTGCGTACAAAGATGAAATGAAGGATGCCATAGACTACTTTAACACCTATGCCGGTATGGACAAGAACGGCAAGCAGGTGGGGCCTATGGCCGGTGGCCTTTGCCTGTTCTCTTCCGGTAATGACGGTACGGAATATGGTGTCCCCGCCTGCTATCCGGGAGCCATTTCCGTGGGAGCTATCGGCCCCAACGGAAGAATTACAGGTTATTCCAACTATGGAGATTGGGTAGATATTGCCGCTCCTGGAGGAAATGCCGATAGCTTCGGCGCCAAGGGAGAGGTTCTGAGCACGATTCCCAATAATGCTTACGGTTATTTGCAGGGAACCTCTATGGCCTGCCCTCACGTATCCGGAGTTGCTGCCTTGGTGGTAGCCGCTTGCGGTGGTCAGGGCTTCACCCGCGAAACTCTCGTGGAAAAATTGGTCAACGGGACCAGCAGCACCATCAGTCTTTCCGGTCAGAGGATAGGGGGGCTGGTAGATGCTTGGAACGCCATCAATTATGGAGATATGACACCTCCGGATAAAGTGACCACCCTAGCCCTTTCGGCCAAGTCCAACACTATCACAGCGTCCTGGAAGGTAACCGGTCACGAAGGCATTCCTGCCGCAGGTTTTACCGTGCTTTACAGCACCTCCCAGCAGGATCTGGATGCTGCAACCCCTACGGAGATGAGCGAGAATGTTTCCTATGAAACTTATCGGGTCTCTTCGGAGAAGGTTGGTTCTTCCGTGTCTATGGAGCTGAAAGACCTGGATTTTGAAACCACTTACTACGCAAAGGTTTACGCTTTTAACAGCAATCTTGTGTATTCCGATGCTTCTTCCGCGGTTTCTGCAAAGACGGAAAAGAATAATCCTCCTCAGATTACTACGGACGTAGATATCAACAATGTACGTATCAAAGCTTCCGAAACCTGTACCATCTTCTTCAACATCGTAGATCCGGATGGTCATGACGTGAAGGTAGAGCATACTCCGGGGTCAGCCGCAGAATCCTGGCGTGCCAATCCGGACGGGAGCTATACCCTCCAGATTGATGCCAAGAAGGCTCAGGCGGGATCTTATACGTCTCTTATCGTGGTAAAGGATGCCTATGGTGCCACGGCCCAGGCTCAGGTAAAATATGCCATCCTGGAAAACCATGCACCTGTTCTGAAGAAGTCGTTTGACAACCAGATTCTCCGCAACGCAGGAGAGTCCTTCACCTTTGTGCTTTCCGACTATTTTGCCGATGAGGACGAAGATGTCATCACTTATTCGGTGAGCAACTCCTCCGAGTCTTCCGTCCACGTTACGGCCAACAACGGAAAACTCACAGGAACGGCCATCTCGGCCGGTCTGGCTATGGTTTCCATAACGGCCAAAGACCCGCTTGGAAAGGCTGTCAGCGCCGAATTCAAGGTGGCTGTTCGTACTGGCGACACCCCGGTGACGGTGAGTATGAATACCTCTGACAATACCATACACATTACCAATAATGAGGCGAATTCTGTAAGTATGGAAATCAAGGTGGTTTCCGCTACCGGCGGAGTGGTGTTTGAAACAACCGCCAACGCCAGCGCCTTCGAGCCTGCCGTTGTGGATCTTTCCAAAGCCGCTCCCGGCCTCTACTCCGTCATTGTAACGTACAAGGGAACCTCTTACAAACAAACCGTCGTCAAAAAGTAAAAGACTATGAAAAAGATTATACTTGCCTCTTTGGTGGCGGCTTTGCTGCCGGTTTCGCTCCTGGCACAGGAGTCTGCAGCCCTGCCTTTCCTGCGGATAGACCGCAGCGCCATTACATCGGCTATGGGTGGTGCAGAAGCCCTCTCTCCCCTGTATAACCCCGCAGCGGTTCCTTTCCGCGGTTCGGATGTGGCCTTTTCCTATCAGGGCTGGGCTCCGGGAGGAATCAAGAGCACCAACCTCAACCTGATGGGAGGAATCCGTATCGGCAAACGCATCGGCCTCAATGTCATCGGAGCCTATCAGAACGGCCAGGAATATACCCTCACGGATGTTAACGGCAAGAAATCCGGCAGTTTTGCCCCGTCAGACCTTCTGGTGGGCGCCGGATTCGGTTTTGCCATCACGGACTTCCTGTCCATCGGTGTTAATGTGAAATATGCCCAGTCTACCATTGCCGCCGGCGCCAGCTATAGCACTGTGGCCGGAGACGCCTTCGTTCTCTTTACGATGAAGGGCTTCTACGCCACGGCCGGCGTAGCTTCGCTGGGTATGCCCGTCAAGTCCGGAGAAACCTCTTACGGCCTCCCTACCTCCGGCAAACTGGGCCTGGGTTACAACGCCAAATTCGGCACCAGCGGCCTTCTTGTAGCGGCCGATGCCGATGTCTTCTTCACCGGAGGTCTCGGTGCCGCCCTGGGCGTGCAGTACGATTGGAACGACATCGTGTTCGTGCGCGGCGGTTTCCACCTGGGAACCGGCAAATCCCCGCTTCCCACCTATGCCTCCGTGGGCCTGGGCGGAAAGTTCTTCGGCGTGCACCTGGACGTGAGCTACCTGCTGGGTAACGCCGTCGTGGGCAACACCCTCTGCGTGGGCGTCGGTTACGCCTTCTAGCCTACCAAAGGAAATTATTGAAGGGATATCTTCCCGCGTGAATCTCCGCAACAATCTTGTACAGGTCGTTGCGGAGTTTTTCTATGCCGATTTTCTCGCGGGCCGATATGAAGATGCAGGGCGTCTTCTCCTCTGCGATCCAGCTGTTCTTGAGCTCTTCCAGCGTGCGGTTCACGGGCTGTTTGGGCGTGAGAGAGAACTCGTCATAGGGCTCGTAGGTATAGGCATCCACTTTGTTGAAGACCACGTACACGGGCTTATTGGCCGCACCAATCTCCTGAAGGGTCCTTTCCACCACCTCCATCTGTTCTTCGAAGCCCGGATGGGAGATGTCCACCACATGCACCAGCACATCGGCCTCCCTCACCTCGTCCAGGGTGCTCTTGAAGGCCTCCACCAGCTGCGTGGGCAGCTTGCGGATGAATCCTACGGTGTCGCTCAGGAGGAAGGGAACATTCTCGATGACCACCTTTCTTACCGTGGTGTCCAGCGTAGCGAACAGCTTGTTCTCCGCAAACACGTCAGATTTGGCCAATAAATTCATCAAAGTGCTTTTCCCTACATTGGTATACCCCACGAGGGCCAAACGCACCAGAGAGCCTCTATTGCCCCTTTGCGTGGCCATTTGCTTGTCCACTTTCTTCAGGTCTTCCTTGAGCTTGGAAATTCGCTGCTTCACGATACGGCGGTCAATCTCTATCTGGGTCTCACCCATACCGCCTCGGGTACCCATACCGCCCCTCTGCCGCTCCAGGTGCGTCCACATACCGGCCAGGCGCGGAAGCATATAGTTGTAATGCGCCAGCTCCACCTGCATCTTGGCATAGGAGGTCTTGGCCCGCTGGGCAAAAATCTCCAGAATGAGGGAGGTTCTGTCTATGACGTCGCTGCACGCAATCACCTTCTCGATATTGCGCTGCTGCATTCCGGTGAGCTCGTCGTCAAAGATGACATACTCTATCTCGTTCTCCTGGCAGTATTCCTTGATCTCCTCCAGTTTACCGGGGCCGATATAGGTGGCCTTGTCCGGCCTGTCCAGGCGCTGGGTAAACATTTTATCGGGAAGGGCGCCGGCGGTTTCGGCCAGGAACGCAAGCTCGTCCAGGTATTCCTGCACCTTGCGTTCCCCGCCTTTCTCCAGGATGACGCCAACAAATACGGCTTTATTGGTCTTGAATTCACTCATAAGGCCGCAAAGTTAGTCAAAATACCTCAGAGTTCGCAGCATTTCAAAGGTCAAGTCGAGGTATTCGTTGGAAGTGTGGTCCCAGCGGAAGCCCAGGCGGTGCAGGATCTGCATCGTGTACACGGTGGAGGCCAGGGTTTCCACACCTTCCATTTCCGCGTTGGACTGCTGGTAGGCCACCAGAGGAGCCATAATGCGGGTCTTGGCCGGGTTGGCGTTGGCTTCTTCCACGCGGCGGGCGAAGTCCTCCATTTCTACGTATTCCAGCGGCTGCCCGTCAATCTTCTCCAGGCGGGTGAAAATATCGTCCATCGGGATGATATGGTTGTTGGAAACGTTGAATACGCAGTTCTCCAGCGGAGTGGTGGCCAGCAGCACCATAGCCTGGGCCGACTGGTCAATGGGCGAGAACTCCATCTGTCCTTCCAGCATCTGGTAAGGGCAGGCGCCCAGCATCTTGAGGGCCTTGAGACGTCCCATAGAGGCGTTGGCGTTGAGGTTCACCTGGAATTCACCGTCCTGTGCACGGGGTGACAGGTTACCGGCGCGTAGGATCTTGGCCTTGAGCTTTCCGTGGACCATATGTTCCAGGATGTGCCTTTCGGCCAGGAACTTGGAATGGACGTATTGGTTGTCCGTGAGCTGGCCGAAGAAGAGCATTTGCTCGGTCAGAGTGTCCGGAACGTTGCCCGGGGTGAGGCCGCCCACGCTTTCGGTGGACACGTGTACCAGGTACGCATCGTTCCTTTCGCAGAGTTCCACGAGGTTCTTGACTCCGCCGTAGTTGATGTCCTCGATGTCCGTTCCCTTGGAGAAGTGCTTCACGTTGGCGGCGCAGTTGAACACCATGTCGATGTTCTCCAGCGGGGCCAGGGTCTCGGGCTGGGTGATGTCTCCGGCCACGGGCCTGATGCGCGTTCCAAAGAGGCTGCGATAGTCTTTGTCAAAGTAGTACACCATCATTTCCTTGAGGCGTCGCTCCGGGGTGAGGGTGCCCTTTTCCCGGAGCAGGCACCAGATGGTGGTGTCCGGGCCGGTGGTTTCCAGCAGCTCCTTCAGCACGTGGATGCCCAGGAAGCCGGTGGTGCCGGTGAGGAGGATATTCCGGCCCAGGCGGATACGCTCTCCCTTCTGGAAGGACTCCAGGTTGTTCTGCGAAAGCAGCGTGTCTATGGCCGAATAGTCGTAATCCGTGATGTTGGCGTCCTGGTCTGCAGGACCCTGGTCTCCTCCCAGGAAGGCGGCCAGCGAACGGGCCGAAGGATGGGAGAAGACATCCGAATAGGCAAAATGCAGGCCCTGTTTCTCGGCATTCACCATCACGTTGGTAACCATCAGGGAAGAGCCTCCCAGGTCGAAGAAGGAGTCCGTTGCACCCACCTTTTCTACGCCCAGGACCTCTCCGAAAATGGCGCAGAGGGTCTTCTCTGTTTCTCCCACGGGGGCAATGTACTCGTCCATGGAGGAAGGCGTGGCCTCCGGCAGGGCCTTGCGGTCCACCTTCTGGTTCACGTTGAGCGGGATGGCGTCCAGCTGCATCCAGGCGGCGGGTACCATGTAAGGTGGCTTGCGCTCGCGGATGAAGTCGGCGGCGGCCTTGGTGTCAAAGGTGCCGTCGGCCACCACATAAGCGGCCAGGAACTTGCCGCCGGACGGGGCGTCGAAGGCCTGTACGGTCACATCCTTCACGCCCGGGAACTCCTGCAGCACGCCCTCCACTTCCTTGAGTTCGATGCGGAAGCCGCGGATCTTGACCTGACGGTCTTTCCGGCCCACGAATTCGATGTTTCCGTCGGCCCTGAAGCGTACGATATCTCCGGAACGGTACAGCCGTACACCGGGCTGGTAAGGGTTCTCAATGAAGCTTTCGGCCGTTTTCTCGGGGTTGCCCAGGTATCCACGGCCTACGCCTGCACCGCCAATGAGCAGTTCTCCGGCGGCCCCCACGGGCAGGCGGCGCAGATTGCGGTCTGCCACATACAGCTGAACGTTGGTCAGGGGATGGCCGATAGGGATGTTCTCCTCGCGTTCCAGGACGCGGAAGATGGAGGAGAAAATGGTGCATTCCGTGGGACCGTAGCCGTTGTAGAAAGCGTAGGAGGGCGGCGGCATGGAAATGAGCTTTTCTCCGCCTACGGACAGGTGCTTGAGGACGGGATTGTCCGGGAAGTTACGGGCATACATCACGCCCACCTGGGTGGTCATGAAGCTGTGGGTGACACCGTTCTCTATCAGAAAGCGGTTCAAGGCTCCGAGGTCGTGCCTTACGTCTTCGGGGATGATGCAGACGCAGGCGCCGCTGGTGAGGGCGGGGTACTGGTCCATCATATTGGCATCGAAGCCATAGCTGGCAAAGGCGGCCACCTTGTCTCCGGGCTTGAGCTCATAATAATCCCGGTACCAGGCGCAGAAATTGACCAGGTTGCGCTGCTCCAGCATACAGCCCTTGGGCGTGCCCGTGGAGCCGGAAGTATACAGCAGGATATACAAGTTTTCGGGCTTGGGGCCGGCTGTGGGCTTGCCTTCCGGCAGGTTGTCCAGCTGGTCTGTGGTGAGAACGGGACCCTTGTAATCCCCTACCAGCGGCACAAGCTCCTTGTCGGCAATGAGAAGTTTGGCGTGGGAGTCCTGGATCATGAAATTGAGGCGCTCCGGCGGGTAGGAAGGATCCAGCGGCTGGTAGGCGCAACCGGCCTTCATGGCGGCCAGGGAGGCCTTGGTCATCCAGGCATTGCGGTTAATGAGCACGGCCACCACCTCCTCTTCCCGGAGGCCGAAGGTAAGGATCTTGGCGGCCAGGGCGTCTGTGTAGCGGTCCAGCTCCTTATAGCTGATGGTCTTGCCGTCAAAGAGGACGGCCGGGGCGTCCGGCGTGGCCTGGGCCTGTTTGCGGAACAGATCCACCACCGTTTGGCTCAGGTCCACTTTCTGGGTGTAGTTGTTGAAGCCGTCCAGCTGCTGGAGGCGTTCGCCGTCTACAAAGGCCAGTTCCGTGAGCTTCACGTCCTTGAGCATTCCTCTCACCACGCATTCCATAGCGTCGGCAAAGGCCTGGATCAGGGGCTGGGTATACTGGCTGTCGTCGTAGGCCAGGGCCAGTTCGGGGGCTTCTTCCGTTCCTTCAATGAAGATGCTCAGCGGGAATTTGGGGGTGTCCTGCGTAAGAAGCTCGTCTTCAAGCGGTTGTCCGTTGATGGTGTGCTTTTCCACCAGGCCCACCTGGTAGGCCAGCATTACGGCCGGATGGAAGTCAAAGGCCGATGCCACCCGGGCGAAGGGATAATTCTGGAAAGAGAGGGTGGTGGCAAAGTTGCGGTCCGTCTCCCGGAGGAAATCCGCCACCGTCTGCTCCCCTACTTCTCCGGAGAGCGGCATCGTGTTGACAAACATTCCAAACGTGTTGGCACAGCGCATATCGCTCCGGCCATTGGCAACGGTGCTCATAAACACTTTCTGCTTGCCGCAGAAGGCACTTACGGTTACGAATGCGGCGCCCAGGAAGTAACTGGCCGTGGAGATGCCCAGCGCGTGGCAGCGTGCCATCACGTCGGCCCCTATCTTCTTGCGCAGCCACACCTCGTGGCCCACCTCATCTTCCTGCGGCTTCTTGTCCGGGATAACCCCGGTTTCTTCTTCCTTGCCGGCCATCTGCTCGGCAAAGAAGGCTTCTTCGGCCTGCCCGAATTCTTCGCTTTCCTGGTAGGCTTTCTGGTCCTTGGCGTAGTGGAAGTAGGTGTAGTCTTCCTTTTCCGGCTCCTTGCCTTCCAGGGCGCCCGTGAGCTGGGCCAGGAAGACGTCGTAGGAGTGGCCGTCGAAGATAAGGTGATGGAAATCGGCCATCAGACGCAGTTTGCCGGGCGTTTGGACGATATTGAGCCGGTACAGCGGGCCGGAGAGGTCGAAAGGCTGCATAAAGGCCTCTTTCAGGGCCTCATAGTCCTCTTCGCTGCGGAGTTTGACGGAAGGGATTTCCGGATCCGGCTTTCCGGGCACCAGATACACTTTCCCGTCTTTCTGCTCCAACCGTCCGGTCACTCCGGGATGAGCTTCCAGAAGGGCCAGCAGGGCCTTTTTAAGGGCCGATACCTCTGTGCCTTCCGGGAAGGTGAGGATGAACGGCAGGTTGTAGGCCGTGGACGAAGGATTGCGGACGCAGTCCAGGTACAGACCCGTCTGCTGGAAGGTGAGTTCCTGGGGCTGGTCCTCCGTGCTTTCCTCCTGGGATTCTTGTTTCTTGTCCTGAGACAGTAGGATATTAAGGATGTCATTCTCAATGCTTTGCAGGCTTGCCGTCTTGGCAAAGCTGTTCATGTCCGGCTCCAGGCCGTAGCGTTTGTACAGCTCGGTGGCCAGGCGAAGGGCGCCCAGGGAAGACAGGCCGCTGTAGTACAGAGGGTCTGTAAGGCCGAAGCCGCCAATCCCGACGCTTTCCTTGATGATGTTACTGATTTCTTCCTCCAGCACGTTGAGCGGGGCCACATGGGCCTCCTGCTTGTGTTCCTGCGGTTCCGGCTTGGGAAGGGCCTTCACGTCCACTTTCTGGTTCACATTCAGCGGAATGGCTTCTATCTGCATGGTAACGGCCGGCACCATATACGGGGGCTTTTTGCTGGCTATGAACTCATCCAGCTCCTGGATGTTGATTTCCTTGGGGCTTACGATGTAGGCCGCCAGGAACTTGCCGGCACCTGCGCCGGGCTCGTCAAAGGCCTGCACGGTAACGTCCTTGATATCAGGGAATTCGCGGATGATGGCTTCCACTTCCTTGAGCTCGATGCGGAAGCCGCGGATCTTCACCTGACCGTCTTTTCGGCCCACGAATTCTATCTTGCCGTCTTCCCTCTCGCGGACAATGTCTCCGGTGCGGTAGGCCCGGGCGTACTTGGGGTCTTTGTCAAAGGGGTTGTCCACAAACACTTCGGCCGTTTTGTCCGGTCTGTTGAGATATCCCAGGCCCACCTGGGTGCCGGTGATCCAGAGTTCTCCCTGTTCTCCCCTGGGCACCTGCTTGCCGTCCTTGACGATATATACCTTGATGTCTTTCATCGGCCGGCCGATGGGGATGTTCTCTTCCTGTTTTTTCACTTCTTCGCAGAGCACGTAGCAGATGGTTTCCGTGGGGCCGTAGCAGTTGAACAGGCGGTAGTGCGGCAGCGGG
>ONWU01000015.1 GCA_900321655.1 uncultured Bacteroidales bacterium | reverse complement strand
TTTGTTTATCAAAGTAATCACTTAGAAGCCGCCGTCTGGTTTCCGACGACGAGGCGGCGGCTATTTTAAATTTTACCTGTTGTAGTCGAATTCTATGTAGGTAATGGTGTTTCCGGAGTATTCAAGCATTAAGAATGAATCGTCATTAGGTCTTAAGACACGAATGAAAGTGTGCGTTTGCCCTCTGGATTCAAACGTGCCGTAACTATAAATGAGCTTTACTTGAGAGGGATCTGAAGATTTATTGTAGTTCTCCCAGTACACAGCAGCGTTGAGGGCTTTGCTCAGAGAATCACCAACCCGAATTCCTCCATCAAACATATCTGTTGCAACTAGGAAACGAGGAGAACGGAGACCGTAAAAAACAAACTGGCCATCGCAAAAAGCGAGACAATCCGTTTTCCCGTCAGGAGCATTATAATAAAAATCCCAGCAATCTTCGTTTTCGTCTCCGATATCATGTCTTGTTTCATCAGGCACACCAAATATTTGGATTACTTTGGATTTGTCAATAGTTTTTTCATTTGTGGCGGTAGAAAAACTCGTGCCCGTTTGAATTCCCTGTATATTCTGCGCAAAGGCGTAATATGAGAGGAAAACACCTATAATGATTAAGCAACTCTTTTTCATAAACAACGATTTATTTATTGCTCTCATTTTTAAAATCCAGAGCCGCTTAGGCCTGGGAACAAATTAACGAACTATTGTTAGTTAGCAATACTCCTTAATTATGTTGAGGATACCTGAGACTAAGAACAGCATAATATAAACAAAAGAGAGCATTCTTAGCCTATTGTAATCTTCGCGGGTTGGTTCTTTCTTTGATTTGCCGGATTTTACAAAAGCGAAGCAAACAAAAATAGTTCCAAGCAAATATACAATTAGTTCAATTAAAGATAAGATATTCATAAATGATGTATCAATTCCAATTATTATATAGGCACAGTGCCATTTGTGCAGCGAACAAAGCAGCTCCGACATATGGGATTGCCTTGCTGGCTAGTTGTTTTGCGGCATATTTTAACGCGGCTTTTGACATCCCTCTTTTAAAATATCCATCAATGGCAAAAGGAACTCCTCCTACTCCAATAGCTTTCATAAAGCATGAAGCTACAGTTTCCGCACCTTCTGCAAATCCACCGCCAGTAACAGCATCTACCCTCATTATATAGTCAGCCAAAGCTTCCGCAAAGATAATAATATTATAATCATCGTCTGAAAATTCATCGTGAAATGTATCATATCCGCATTCAATCAAGAAATCTTTCGAGGAGACGAGCAATGGCTTCGTGGATTCCATAATTTCGAATTCATCTTGCGATGAAATATAACCAGATTTTGTTGTGACGAGACTGTTATTTTGTGCATTCAGCGACTCAATGAATGCTAGTGCTGAAGCAGTATTCAGATTCAAATTCTTCTTAGACGCTAGCTCTTTTGTGCAGGAAATACTTAGCAAAGAGGCGAAACAAAGAAACAGTAAATATTTTTCATAAAAATGATAGGTCGCGCCTCTCACTCCTTGTGAGGCCTTTAAGATTATAAAAAGATGTAGGAGTTTACTTTTGTTCACCTTGTATAAATGAGCCTAAGTAACATCTTCGTTTTTGTCAACATGACGCAGCTGCTCCGGAAAGTGCTCTCGAAGCCAGGGCCTTTATTATTGGACAAAATCATAAAGGAAAAATGCCGAGAACACCGAAAGCGCCAATAAAAAAGTAGCAATCATAATAGAATACACATTAACGGGTTTCCCTTGTTTGTGATCAATTTGCATATCAATAAGTATAGGAACTGTTGCGGCAAAAAAGAATAAAGCTGCACATATAGGCATTAGTTCGTTCCTCCCTCCTCCGCATGCTGCAGGAATGAAGGCGAATATGCTCAGTGCAATGGCTAAAAACTCCCGAAAGAAACTGTGTCTCACAGTTCCGGAAATCGATGAGCGACGTTTCCACTTATTTTCCATCTTTTCAGCGTTTTAGTTACAATTATCCAAACACTCGTAATAATCATCCTCTGCCTGGCCCATCGCTAACGAATCACCCAAAATGCGGGGTATATGACAATGGGAATCAGCCATGACACCTCCCGGTTTGTCTGCGACAACATCGCAAGAGTATGGAGGGAGCACTTGAGGCGACAATACCCGGATGCCCATACTCTCGTCATCCTGTGCGACGGAGGCGGTTCAAACTCCAGCGCAGACAGAATCGTCAAGCAGAGCCTTATGGATCTTGCCAACGAACTGGGTATCAGGATTCTTCTTGTTCATTATCCTCCGTATTGTTCCAAGTTCAACCCTATTGAGCACAGGCTCTTCTCGCAAATTACTCGCAGTTGGAGCGGCGCACCGCTGTTGTCTCTGAAAGATGCGGCAAACAGGGCTGCGCTTACCACGACAAAGACTGGGCTGACTGAACATGTTCACATTAATGCCAATACTTATAATATCAAGCGGCAGGTTGATGATTCTTACCAAAAGAGACTTGCCAGACAGGTCGTTTTCGCTCTTACACTCAGCAAATGGAATTATCTCGTCAAACCACCCAACTGAGGCAATATATTTTTTTACACATTACTAAAGTAATGACATTATGGCGGGAATTATTTTCCATGGTTTTAGTATGAATACGCATATAAGCGTGCAAAGGACTGCGACAATTATCGAATAAACAAGTCGAGAAGTGTTCTTCGTTCTGATAGAAGTAACTATGTTTTTTACAATGATGAAGAAGACATAAAGATAAATACACAAAAGCAAAACGAGGCCAATTACCTTTAACCAATCAGGAATACTCATAACTCAACACCTCCCATACACAAACTGAATTCGATGACAGCGATAGCGACTCCAACGGGGCCTACAATTCTCTTTGCAGCGGTTTTGAAGGCAGTCTTTATTGCTTTTTTCCCCCACGTCTTACACATAGAGGTCCCTAAACCAAAGAATATATCTGCGCCAATGGCACGAAGAGCACAATGACCAACCTGCTGCCATTCAACAGCCATTGCTGGGGTAAAGAGAGAAAATCCTGGCTGAATGCTTGTTAAATAAAAACTATTGTCATGTTCGATAATAGCTAGGACAAAAGGCACCAAAACCGATTCGTCTGCATTTTCTACATCAAGCATCTCGACAATCTCAGACTCGTCAAACCCAAACTGATTAATAAGATAGTACTTGCTCTGCGAAATCATTGTCATAAGAGAATTTTTAACTCTGGATTTGGATACCATTAGAGAGCCCGCAGATTTTCTATCGTCAATTACCAAAGACGCTGCGTAATCACTGGCTATTTGCTCTAAATCGCCCAAAGTGTGTAACGAACCTATTTGGGGCGTAAATTCAGAGGAATAAGGCTCATCTACTGGCAAAACAACCCGTATGGCAACTTCATCCTCATGGTTAAATACGGCTTTAGTTTCACCGGTAATAGCGACATCTTGAGAGAAAGCTGACTCCTTAAGTTGTTTGAACTCTCTAAGGAATTGCTGATTGCCTGTATAATTCTGCTTATCAGGGTCAATACGAGAACTGCATGAATACAAGATCAGCGCAAAAGAATAAAGGCTCGTTTTTAAAACTGTTTTTATGGATACGCCTATCATACTGAATATTATTCGCCTCTCACTCCTTTTGAGGCCTTTAAGATTATAAAAAGATGTAGGAGTTTACTTTTGTTCACCTTGTATGGATGAGCTAAAGTAACATCTGCGTTTATTAACACTTATAGTATTGATTTCCACAGCTGGTGGTCACTGAACCTTAATTCTTTCTCGTTTTGAGAGAACTTAAGGAGAGATAGTCAATTATCCTTTACTGACACGTTTAAAACTCAGGAATCTCAAACACAGAGGGCGCCATAGTTTGTTGATTTGAAGTAAAAGTAGTAGGGGTGATGTCTGTATTCTATTATATCACATTAATCACCCCCACAAATACTACGCGAACACTACATCAAAGCAAGTGAAACAAATAATTGCCATGACACCAAGTTCTTCAATTAAGAAGGAGATCTAGACACACGACTGCAAATACTATGGTCCTTAAAAGCGCGTGTCTCCTAAATAAACGAGAATAATCCTCGCTGTATGTGTTTTTCTTTTTTTCAAAGGATATCCAGTCGATTATACTCCAAATTACCCCTAAGAGAAAAACAATACCTAGAATGGTCTCTCTCATAACATTAGGTCCTAATTTTTGTTCACCATACAAAATATGTCTTACCGTCTTTAAGGAGGGTCGTGATGCTAATCCCCATCGAACTCTCGTCCGAGCGGGACAATGCCCCATAATTGTCAATTCTCCGGATTTAATACCATATCTCTTGGGTGATTCCTGGGCGGTCAGGGTAGTTGCAGCAAGCATCAATACTGCCGAAATAATAAATAAATGTTTCATTATTAATTAGTTTGTTAGATAACCCCAAGTAACATCTTCGTTTGTGTCAAAACAATTATGGGTTGCGATTAATCCATTTTCAGGTTTTGTCGCAAAAATATCTTTTGTTGAATCTACTACCAAGCTTTAACGGCGAGATTGATCACTTTGCCCAATATTTTGATCATTTTGCCCACGATTGTTAGCTACAGTGACTCCATAGGGCTTATTATTTACATTCTGGGTATAGCATCTACTTGAGTGTCGCTGTTAATGTCAGCAGCGTCGGGAATAGGCACTTCCGGGGCCGGCTGGATGTGGCGGGGGGATATGATCAGTTCGGGATTCTCTGTACGGATGGGATCATCGGTAACACTGCAAGAACAAACGGCACCAAGAAGAAGAGCGGCAGGCAGAAAAATGGATTTTGTTTTCATACTTTTACGTGTTTATGGTTTTTTGCAAAAGTACATACAGCCCTCAGAATACGGCTGTGACACAGTGTGACAATCGCAAGAATAACCGCCCGATAATCAGGCGGTTATAAATAATTTCCGTGACGAAAATGTGACGAGGTTATGAAAGGTGCTCCAGGAACTCCCGAAAAGCCTCGCCCTGGTCCATAAACAGTTTTTTATATCGGCTTTTCCGTTTTCGCACGGCATCATCCTTCATATCCAGAATGAAACTGATGCTTTTAGACGAGAAGCTGGCAAAAAACAGCGAGAGCATACGAAAATCATCTTCATTGAATTGAATGTTGGATCTCCCGCGAATAGTACTCCGCAAGCGCTTCATCAAATGATTTTGGGACACATCCAAAGCGGTTTCTACAGTAGAGAAAAAATAAGGGTCATCGTGAAGATCGCGAAGCTCCTTTCTGAACTCATCAATGACTTCTTTGGTCATGGCCGAAACCTGTTGTACTTGCCTGAGGGACATTGCTTCGTCAGTCCAGTAGAAATACTTGCCAGACAACTGCTGAATCTTGTTAATCCGGTCTTGCAATAAAGAATCCACTACAACGCCGGCCGACTTTTGTTCTTCCTGTAGCAGGCGTAAGTCCTTTTTCAAAGAAAAGAGCATATCCCGCTGCAACTCAATTTCCCTCTTCCTCTTGCGAAGAGCCCAAATTAGCAGCATGGAGACAATCGCAAGAGACAAAAAGGCCATAATAATACCAAAGGCCATACTCGTGTTTCGCTGCTGTTCCAAATGATAGTGCTCTTTAAAAAAAGACTTCTGGGCATGAGTGGTAGAGCGGGCCAAGAGGTAAGAGACCGACTTATTTTGATAAGATGACTCTGCAGACAAGGCCTCGTATGCATTGTGATAGTCCTGGCGTAGGATAAACAAATCTTTGGCACAGGAGTAATAGATGCAGCTATCTATCGCGGTGGCAATTCTCCCCCTTGCCACTTCCATCAAAGAATCGGCCCGATGGGGGAATCCCATTTTCTCCTGAATATATGCGTAGTTGCCAACCTTACCGATGGTAAGATTGTAACCGATGCCTTCCCCCATGCTTTTGTTATAGTAGTCGGCCGCCTTTTCCCATTCTCCTCTTTTAAAGGAAATGTCACCCTTAAGGGAAAAAGAATAAGATTTGATTAAGGCTCCAGGTTTGTTTTTCGGCTGAAGAAGAGAATCTATGATAGCCTCGGATTGATCCAGTTGTTTTCGTTTATAATAGTGCTGCGCCACGTAGATACGGCATATATCTGCCGAAAGACTGTCCCCTGAAAGAGTATAAGATTCAATAGCTTTTAAATTATAGACCTGCGCCTCATCCGTATCGTAATTTCTTGCGTATAACTCTGCCAGCTTTTGCTGCGCAAATCCCCGGGTATGGTATTCTTTTAATCGGTCGGCCCGGCGCTCGGCCTCCATGAAATAGAGGGATGCCTCTACATCGTTCCCCGCATTCGCCTGAACGGTGCCCATGTAATAGGAGGCAAGCATTTTGTTTCTGCGTGAGCCCCATCGATTGTAGTATTCATAGGCTGGCCGAATCAGAGAATCATCGGCCACGTCCACATACGCCCGGTCTAACTCTATGCTCCGCTGTAAGCCATAGCGGGCGCGAACCCATGGCCAGCGAGAATCCGCTGATTGGGAGCAAGCTACAAGCGTCAGGCTGACAACGAGAATATGTACCAAGCGTTCCATATGCTGCGAAGATAAGAAAAATCCGATATAGTGTCAAAAGCGAGGAGACTCCTTTCTGTTCACTTCTGATGTCATTCAAACACTTTAAGAACCCGTTTGATCACGTCCCCCATCTGGGAGGAGGTTTCCAGAGGAAATCCGAAGGCTGCCACGTGGTAGCCTTTTCCTTTGTAAAGGGTGGCGGCGGGAATGTCCGACCCCTGATAACGCATCAGGATCTGGGTGTCTTTGCCTGCGTAGGATACCGTAGGCATTCCGGTCTTGGGCTCGGGCCGGGCAAAGCCGGAGACGTCTCCAAAGTTGGTGACCCACTCATAGCCCAGCACCTGCTTGATGAAACTTCTCGTGCTTTCCGGAGCCTTGAGAACGCCGGGATACAGGTGGTCCCAGGCGTCGGTGGCAATGTAGGAGCCGGAAATGAGCACGTTTCCTCCACGGCTGGTATAGGTCTTCAGGGCATTCTGAAGATCGTGCGTAAAGACCGTGAACTTGTTGGGAACAGCCCCGCGGCCCACCTGGGTGGTGAGCTGCTTGCCGCAGATGAGATCTACGGCCCAGGCGTCGGTGCCGCCGGTGAAGGCTTCGGCCGATGAGGACTCAAACGCGTACCCGGCCTGCAGGATGGCCCTTCCGTGGGCGGCTACGAAGTCGAAAGTATTGCCGGCAATCTGGCTTCCGCACATATCCGTGAAGGAACCGCCAAAGCCCGGATTGTCGTTGGACGTGAATTCCGAGCTCCGGTCAAAGTCGAAAACCGTTCCGGCCATCAGGATATCCTTGCCCCACGGAACGCCGCTTTCCAGGTTGTCCGTGAAACCGGCATACTGCGGCGTGTCAAACCAGGTGGGGGCCGATACGCGGGTGAAGTTGTTCACCACCAGCACCTTCCTGGCATCGGCCGAAGGGAAACCCGCCGCCAGGATCTCCGAGGGGAAACTCTCTCCTCCGGCATTGCAGGCCGTTATTTTGAAGCTGTATACGTGTCCTTTCTCCAGCGGCAGCGTGCAGGTGCTTTCCTTCACCTGCCTTCCGTTGTCAAAGCCGCCGTCGTCCCTGCGCATGTAGACTTTGTAGTAATCCGCCTGGGCCGTGGGCTCCAGGGCGTCGCGGGTTTCGGCCCAGTTGAGGGTAACCTGTCCGGTGCTGTCCAGCCGGGCGCTGAAGGCGTGCACCGGCAGCGGCTGCACCACATAAGGCACGCCGTAACGGGCGCTGAGGAACTTCAGGATGCCTTTGTAGACGCTTCGGCAGGCCGTGAAGCGGAAGCCCGGGTCCAGGCCGTAGCGCATATCGGCAAAATTCTGGTGGGAAAGCAGTTCCAGCAGGATGGCCGGCACTCCGGTGGTGCGGCTTTCGCTGTAGCTGCGGTCCCAGGTTTCCCTTCGGGTCCAGTCCGGCTCATAGGTGGCGCGGATGTCCTCTACCACCTGGGTCTGCACCAGGTCGCAGAGAAGGCGCGAACTCAGGCGCTTTTCCCCGCTGGGAAGCATCTCGGAGCCCTTGTTCTTGAGGGTATAGATGGAAAGCGTGCCGATGATGGAATCGTTAGGAGTAATACCGGCATCTGTGTGGAAAGCCAGCGACAGGTCTATGGGAATGCGCCGTCCCTGCGCTTCCGGATTCACGCGCGAACCGCCGCTGATTTCCTGCACCCAGGCGCCCCTGCAGGCGTATTCCTTGGTGTATTCTTTGTCCCATTCATCGGCAATGGCCAGGTCTATTCCGCTGTACTGCAGGTTATAGAGGGCTCCTTCGATATAGGCCGGCATCCCGGAAAGGGTGCCGCCTCTTTCCACCTTGCCCATGCCGCCTCCAAAGCGTACGGCATCGGCCGTTACTACGCCCAGGCTGGAAGAGAGGTTAGTGAGCTCTACATAGCCCTTGCTGCCTTTGTCGAAGAGGTAGGTTCCCAGGTAAATCCACATACCGCCGCCCATCTGCTGGTTCACGTGCTTGAGGGTTTCGCCACCCAGATGATGGATGGTGTAGCGGGCGTCGGAGGTGCTTTCCGGCAGGGTTTTGTAGCTCACATAGACGGCATAGAATCCTTTCTCTTCAATGGTGGGCCGCCAGAGGATGCGGGCTATCTCTTCGCCCTCGCGGGCGGTATGGATCTTTCGGGCCGATCCCTTTTTGAAAGGCATATCGTAGCCCTTGTAGGTGGCGCTGAAATCGGCAAAGCCTTCTCCGGCATCCTCCCACTTGCCTTCTTCCTGGTATTTGCCCCGGGTCCTGACGGCCGGGCCCCGGCCCTCGGTGAAGGCGGGGTCGTTGTCACAGACTGCTTCCCGGGTCTGGGTGTCCCTCTCGCGCGGGGTGAGCACCACGGCGCCGGCGTTTTCCAGCATAGGGATGAGGAAGGGGAGGACATAGCTTTGGGTGAAGACGTCTTCCAGCGTGCGATGGTTGGGAGAGCGCTGCCAGTCCCAGAGGCCCGTCTCGTCATCATAGTAGCGGCCGTGGCTTTGCCAGAGGGCTATGTGGCGGCCGCTCAGGCCCAGCGGCCATTCATCGGCCCCCTGTACGAGCGGGGTCCCTTTGGGCTCTTTGATGCGGAAAGGCGTATCAAGGGCATTGCCGTCCCGGGTGAGCTGCGGCTGCGGAAGGCCGGCCAGCCTTTGCCCGCGGGCATACAGGTTTCCCACCTTGTACTTGCCCAGTTTGCCCTTCCCCAGTTCCTGGATCTGCTCCGTGAGCCAGGTGATGTCCCCCTTGCGGTAGGGCTGGCCCAGGAGGTTCTGGGAAAAGTAGAAGTCCAGTGCGTTGCCGCGCACGAGAACCTTTTCCAGCTTGAAGTTGGAAGTGACACCGGTGCGGCGCTTCAGGCGCACCTGCAAAGAATCTGTAACCGTACTGAAATCCCGAGCCTTGGGGGTTTGTGCCAGGCTGGGGAGGAAGGCCAGCGCCAGGGCGAGGGAAAGAAGAAGTTTTTTCATTGTTTTTGTTTACTCAAGTCCCAGAAAATGACCAGGATGGTGCTGAGGGTAATGGCCAGGACGTCGGCCAGCAAGTCCCAGGGGTCTCCGCTGCGATAATCCGTGAGGTGTGCCTGTCCCCATTCGGTGGCTACGGCCAGCAGCAGGCCCAGCACCCAGGTGATGCCGGAAAAGAGGAAGGTGGATTTGGGCGTATCCGTAAAGCGGTCAAAGGCCAGGAAAGCCAGGATGGGGTAGGGGAAGAACATGCAGAAGTGCACCAGCTTGTCGGAAGGAATGCCCAGGAAACTCCAGGGGATATCCGGCGTGTTCTCAAACTTGCCGAAGCACAGGTACAACACCGCCAGCAGGTAGACGATGAAGCCCAGCTGGAAGATTCTCTTGAGGGATGTCTTCATTACTTCAGGATAAGTTCTCCAAAGAAATCCGGCCTGTGGAAGTCCGGTTTGGGGGTGTCGATGGGGCTCCAGCTTACATAGTGCGGGTGGGCGGTCTTGTCTCCGCACTTGTAGAAATTGGCCCGGATGCTGTGGGGCAGGTTATCTGGGTGGAGGCCTATGAGTTCAAAGGGGATGACCACGCCCACGCGCCAGGTCTGGATGCCGTCCTTGTCCAGAGGACCGCCTTCCAGGTGGCCGAAGCGAAGAATCTGCTCCATCTGCTCCTGAGGTCTCCGGGTGCGGCCTTCGCGGACGGGGCCGTAGCAAGCGAGAACCTTTCCCAGGGCGTTGATCTCGAAGTTGTAATAATCGGCCTTTTCCGGGTCCTTAATGAACACTTCCACGCAGCTGTCTTCCCACTGGCGGCCGTTATCCTCCGTATTCTGGGCCCTGAGGTCCAGGCCGCTTACCCGGAAATCCACCACCAGGGCGTCTTCTGTGCGGGCTACGCGGCCGCTGCAGAACGGGGTGTAGGGGAAGGTTTCCGGCCAGTTGGCGCATTGTACGTCAAAACGGGCGCCGCCCAGCTCCAGGGCAGTTTCCAGATCTTGTTTTTCAGTATTGATAAAAGGAACGCAAAGACTTGTCATAGGGCTTGCATATCGTTAAGTTTCTTGTAATAACCACCCAGGGCGATGAGCTCTTCGTGCCGGCCCCGTTCTACAATCTTGCCTTCGTGCAGCACGATGATTTCATCGGCGTGGCGGATGGTGGACAGGCGGTGGGCGATGGCGATGGTGGTCCGGGAAGTCATCAGGTGGTCCAGGGCTTCCTGCACGGCCCGCTCGCTTTCCGTATCCAGGGAGGCCGTGGCCTCGTCCAGGATGAGGATGGGCGGGTTCTTGAGGATGGCGCGGGCAATGGACAGCCGCTGGCGCTGGCCGCCGGAGAGCTTGGAACCACGGTCTCCGATGTTGGTCTGGTAGCCGTCTTCCTTTTCCATAATGAACTCATGGGCGTTGGCTATCTTGGCGGCGGCTTCGACATCGGCCTGCGAGGCGCCTTCTACGCCGAAGGCTATGTTGTTGTAGATGGTGTCGTTGAAGAGGATGGGCTCCTGGTTTACGTTGCCCATCAGGGCGCGAAGGTCTTTCACCGCTACCTCCCGGATGTCCTTTCCGTCCAGGGTGATGCGGCCGCCGGTGACATCCCAGAAACGGGGGATGAGGTCTACCAGGGTGGATTTTCCGGCGCCGGATTCTCCCACGATGGCAATCATCTTGCCGCGGGGAATCTCCAGGTCTATGCCTTTAAGTACCTGCTTCCCGTCTTCGTAGCTGAAACTCACGTTCTCCAGGCGGATGCTCCGGGTAAAGCCTTCCAGTTTCTGCGGGTTCTCCGGGTCCTTGATGGGGTTGTCGGCCTCCAGGATTTTGTTGATCCTTTCCATCGACGCCAGGCCCTTGCGCACGCTGTAGGTGGCTTTGGACAGTTCCTTGATGGGCTCGATGACAGAGTAGAGGATGACCAGGAAGAAAATGAAGGTGGAGGCGTCTATGAACTTGCCTTCTCCCAGAAGGCTCTTGCCGCTGATGATCATGGCACCGCCCACGCACAGAACGATCATCAGCATACTGGTGCCCAGGAATTCGCTTACGGGATGGGCCAGGGCCTGGCGGATGCTCACGCGGGCAATCTTCCGGCGCATCCGGTCCGTGATGTCCTGGAAGCGGCGGTGCATGGTCTTTTCGGCATTGAAGGCCTTGATTACGCGCAGGCCGCCCAGGGTTTCGTCCACCTGGCTCATGGTGTCACTCCAGAGGGCCTGGGCTTCCAGGGAAGAGCGTTTGAGCTGTTTGCCGATAACGCCCATCACCCAGATGAAAGCCGGGGCGAAGAGGATGGTGAAAATCATCATTTCCGGGCTCACCCAGATGAGGAAGCCGAAGTAAATGACGATGAGGATAGGGTCTTTGATGAGCATCGAGAGCGATGCGATGATGGAATTCTCTACCTCCGACACGTCTCCGGTGATGCGGGCTATGATGTCTCCCTTGCGCTCCTCGGTGAAAAAGCCGATGGGGAGGTTGAGGATTTTGTCGTAGATGCGGCAGCGGATTTCCTTCACGATGCCCGTGGAGATGGGAATCATAACCGCGTTGGATCCGAAGTAGCAGCTGGTCTTGAGGGCGGTGAAAAGGATCATGACCCCGGCCAGCATCATCAGGGTGTTCACGGCTCCGTAGGTGCCGGCAAAGTCTGACACATAGAAGTAGAAGTTGCCGATGATCTTGTCTTTCAGGGACATCTGGCTGTCCCAGGGGATGAACTCGTACACCGTTTCATCCACTTTGAAAAGGATGTTCAGCAGCGGCACCAGCACGGCAAAGGAGAAGATGTTGAACACCGCACTGAGGATGTTCAGCACCACCGCCCCGGCCAGGTGCCCCTTATAGGGAGAGGCGTATTGCCTCATCAGTTTCAGGAAATCTCTCATAACTGACAAAGATACTACTTTTTAAGTAGCTTCGCAAGGGTCTACGGGAGCCCGCTCTTAACTCGGTTTTGCCCGTATTGTGGCGAAGAGCCGGGGAAAAGAGGACTAAAGGGTGAGCAGCGGAGAAGCTATGCCGCGGTGAAGGACACGAAGGGCGATGGTGCCGGGCTCCACGCCGGCGGCTTCCAATGCGGCACGGGCGCTGGCGTAGGCCAGGTCGGGGGTGTTGTTGTTGCCGCTGAGGTGGCAGAGGAAGAGGTTGCGGAGGCCCGGGTGCAGGAAGGCGGGGATGGCGGCGGCGCAGGCTTCGTTGGATAGATGGCCGATGCCGTGCGAAATGCGGTCTTTCAGGTACTGGGGATAGCTGCCCCCCATCAGCATATCCAGGTCGTAATTGGACTCGATAACCACCGTACTGGCCTGGGAGGCCCACTGCAGGGCTTCGTCCGTGGTGTGACCCATATCCGTCATCAGCACAAAGAGTTCTTCCCCGCAGCGGATGGCAAAGCCGATACATTGGGTGGAATCGTGAGGGACCACAAAGTACTGGACATCAAAATCTTCCGTAATGGGATTCCATACGCCGGCCTGCAGATCCTGCCGGCAGGAGCCCACCCAGTCCCGGGTGAAGGGGTGCCGCAGCAGGGCTTCGTGCAGGGTGGGAGTGGTCCATACAGGGGCGCAGACCCTTTTGCAGAAAGAGCCCAGGGAGCGGATGTGGTCTCCGTGCTCGTGGGTGATGAGGATGGCCGATATATGGTCGAAGCCCAGATGCAGGGCTTCCAGCTCTTTCTTGATGCGGCGAATGCCTACGCCGGCGTCTATCAGAATGCCGGAATGGGGACCCAGCAGGAGGGAACAGTTGCCGCAGCTGCCGCTGGAGAAACTCACGAAGCGCATCATGGACGCTGCTCCTCCTCACAGTACTTGCCAATCACGCTGTAGGCATCTTCCACGCCCAGCTCACCGGCCCGGGACAGGTCTATGCAGCCTTTCTCCTTGTCTTTCAGATAGATGAGCACCAGACCGCGGTTGAAATACGCACTTCCCAACCAGGGATACAGGCGGATGGCCTTGTCGTAGCTGTCGATGGCTTCCACAAAGCGGGAACTGAGGCAGTAGAGGTTGCCCAGATTGAACTGGATATACGGGAAGGCCGGCAGCAGGGCCGCGGCGGCTTCCATATCGGCCAGCGCCTCGGAGTAGTCGTATTCCCGACTCACCTGCTCCCTTACGCGGGCACGGGTATTGCCCCGATCATCCATCGTTAGGGTTTGCACATTGGACTCGAAGGAGGCGATGAACTCAATCATCTCGGCCCTCAGGGCACCGCGGTTCATCAGGTAGAATGCCTTGTAGTAATTGCCGTAAGGATCTGATTCTTCCCCTTCCACGGCCCGGGTATAATGGGACAGGGCCGATGAATACTGTTTCAGACCCACATTCTGCAGGGCCTTGTAGAACTCTCCCTGAACCGGCTGCGAAAGCACGGGCGAAGTGACGGGCAGGTTGTCGTTTCCCGACACGACGGCCACCGGTAGCGGAGCCTTCTGGATAAAGCCGTCCAGCAGGCGGTTCTCGTAGCGGTGCTCCAGCGCATAGTTGGCGTTGTCGGCCTTTTCAACCACGACGAAGCGGTAGAGAGGCTTCAGGTTGATGTCCACATCCCGGTGGCGGAGCATTTCGTCCTCGAAGCCGCCGCTACGGGCAAATTCGGCGTCGAAGGCCAAAAGGTTGCTGTATTTCTTGGTGGTATCCGAGAAATCGGCTCCTCCGGAGGTGGCTTTCTCATATTCGGCCACTTTTCTCCGGGCTATGCGGTAGTCTTCCCGGGAAGCGCGGGTCATACCCAGCTGCAGCTCTACATAGGCCCTGTTCTGGTATGCCTTGGCGAAGTCCGGATACAGTTCGATGGCTTTGTTGTAGTCTGCCAGGGCATCGTCCCAGCGGTTCATTTCTATGAAGTAGCCGGCGCGGTTGAAATACGCCAGCACGTTGCCGGGATTGATGGCAATCACGCGGTCCATATCGGCCAGGGCGCCTTCGTAGTCTCCTACCTGGGCGCTCAGGAGGCTCCGGTTATACAGCGTGAGGGCGTTGCCGGGCTCATATTTGAGCACGGTGTTGAGGTCCTTCATGGCGTCCTTGAGCTCTCCCTTGTCGGCCTGCACCAGCGCACGCTGGAAATATGCCAACGTGAGGGTGGAGTCCAGCCCTATGGCCTTGTCCAGGTCCTTCAGGGCATCGTCGTACTGCTTTCGGGAGGCCTCCAGGCCGCCGCGACGGAGGTATCCCTCCGGTTCAAAGCGGTCTATCTTGATGGCCTGGTTGTAATCGGCCAGGGCCTTCAGGGTATCTCCCATGAAAAGGTACGAGGCGCCTCGGTTGAGGTACGAGGCAGGGTCCTTGGGCTCCTGGCGGATGTATTTGTCAAAGTCCGAGATGGCGCGTTCGAACTGGCGGCTCAGGAAATAAGTGACGCCGCGGGTAAAGTACAGGCCGGAAGAGCCGGGCCTTAGTTTGATGGCCTGCTCCAGGTCCTGCAGCGCTCCGTCGAAGTTGCCGGTACGGCTCTCCGTGATGGCACGGTAATGGTATCCGGAGGTGAACACCGGGTTCAGGCGGACGGCGGTGGAGAAATCCGCCTTGGCGCCACGGATATCTCCCAGGTTATATTTGGCGATTCCCCGGTAGAAGAAGGTCCAGTAGTCGGTGGAGTCCAGCTGGGCCAGGACGTTGAAGTTGGCTACGGCCTCGTTCAGGCGTCCTTCCTGCAGGGCCGACCGGCCGCGGAAGGAGAAGACGTCCTTGTCGTACTGGGCGTGGGCCGCCAGGGGCAGCAGCAAAGCGAAAAGTATGGTTATGAAGCGAATTTTCATCAAAAAATTTTCATTTCAGCCACGAAATATCTAATTTCGCGCCAAATGACAAAGATACGAAATTATTTCATTATATTTTTTCTGGCGGCTTGTATTCCGGCCGCTGCCCAGCGTTACACCATCAGCCCCATCAACGCAGATCTGGTCCTGAACCAGGAGAAGATTCAGGCCAACGTGGAGTACCTGTGTTCTGAGGAGCTGGGCGGCCGCGCCACCGGAACGGAAGGCGGCAGAAACACGGCCGCCTGGCTGGAAGGAGAATTCCGCATCCTGGGTCTCAAGCCCCTCGGAGGCGCCTGGCTGCACGGTTTCAGCACCAACGACGGGCTGGCCCGCAATGTGGTGGGCCTCATCCCCGGCAGCGCCACGCCCGCCCGCTATATGGTTCTGATGGCGCATTTTGACAACCTGGGCACCCTCAACGGCCGGTTCTATCCCGGGGCCGATGCCAACGCCTCCGGCGTGGCCGCCCTGCTGCAGGTGACAGAGATGATAAACCAGATGAACACCTGCCGCAAAATCTATCGGCACGGCCTCATCGTGGTGGCCCTGGACGCCAAGGAAAAGAACCAGGCCGGGGCCGAAGAACTCTGGCGGGAACTGTCGGCCGGCAAACTGCTGGACCCCGTTTCCGGACAACCGGTGAGCCCTTCCCAGATTGATCTGGTCATCAACCTGGACCAGCTGGGTTCCACGCAGGCGCCCATCACGGAGGGAAACGGCCGCTATCTGATGATGCTCTCGGATGAATCCACCGGCCGGCGCAGTTCCCTGGAAAGCGCCAACCGCGAACCGGGCTTCGGCTTTGAACTGGGCTACGACTACTACGGCAGCAAGGACTTTACCCGTCTTTTCTTCCGCCGCATCTCTGACCAGCGCGTGTTCCTGGACCACGGCATCCCGGCCGTGATGTTCACCTCCGGCATCACCCTCCTGAACAACAAGCCCACAGACACCCCTGCCTCCCTGGACTACGGAATCCTGCGGGACCGTGTCCGCCTTATCTTCCGCTATCTGGACAAAGTACTTTAGCCTTCCCCCCCTCCTCCGGCCGGATCTTCGCCACAATACGGGGCAAAACCGGGTTAAGAGCGGGCTCCGGCGGGCTCTTCGCCACAATATGGCTCAAAACCGGGTTAAGAGCGGGCAAGTGCCGGCTCTTCGCCACGATATGGGGTAAAACCGGGTTAAGAGCGGGCTCCGGCGGGATCTTCGCCACAATATGGGGCAAAACCGGGTTAAGAGCGGGCTCCGGCCGGATCTTCGCCACAATATGGCTCAAAACCGGGTTAAGAGCGGGCTCCGGCCGGATCTTCGCCACAATACGGGGCAAAACCGGGTTAAGAGCGGGCGTTAGAGGGGGTAGAGGCCGGCACCGACAAAATCGATGAGTGCCTGGGGGGCTATGCAGATTTGCAGGCCGCGGACACCGGCGCTGATGTAGATGGTGTCCCACAGGAGGGCACTCTCGTGGATGAAGGTGGGAAAGGGCTTTTTCATGCCGATGGGGGAGCAGCCCCCGCGGATGTAGCCGGTGAGGGGCAGAAGCTCCTTCACGTGGATCATGGCGCAGTTCTTATTGCCGCTGATGCGGGCCGCCACCTTCAGGTCCACTTCCGTGGAACCGGGCACTACGCATACGAACAGACCGTTTTTGTCTCCCCTCAGGACCAGGGTCTTGAACACACGGTCCAAATCTTCTCCCAACTGCTCCGCCACGTGGGAGGCCTCCAGATGCTCCTCGTCCACCTCATAGGGGACCAGGGTGTAGGGGATTCCGGCGGCGTCCAGCAGCCGGGCGGCATTTGTTTTCTGAACTTGCATAGCCAAATGTAAGAAATTATCCGTAACTTAGCAAACTATGACCGCATTGGAGGTACTACATACTTACTGGGGCTACGATGCCTTCCGGCCTATGCAGGAGGAAATCATCCGGCAGGCGCTGGACGGCAGGGACGTGCTGGCCATCCTGCCCACGGGCGGTGGCAAGAGCATCTGCTTCCAGGTGCCGTGCCTGATGCGGGAGGGAATCGCCCTGGTGGTCACCCCCCTGATTGCCCTGATGAAGGACCAGGTACAGAACCTGATGGACCGGGGAATAAGAGCCATAGCCGTGCACGCGGGAATGAACCGCCACGAGGTGGACCTGGCCCTGAACAATGCGGCCTACGGAGACTACAAGTTCCTGTACCTGAGCCCGGAGCGCCTGCAAACCCGGCTGTTCCAGTCTTATCTGGAGGTTCTCAACGTGTCCTACATTGTGGTGGACGAGGCTCACTGTATCTCCCAGTGGGGGTACGATTTCCGGCCGTCCTATCTGGAGATAGGCAAGCTGCGGGAGCGGGTGGATGCCCCCGTGATAGCCCTCACCGCTACGGCCACGCCCCTGGTGGCAGACGATATCATGGACCGGTTGAAGTTCCCGGAAAAGAACCTCCTGCGCTCCGGTTTCGAGCGCCCCAACCTCAGTTATATCGTGCGCAAAACGCAGGACAAGGTGGGCCAGATCCGGAGCATCTGCGAAGGTGTGCCGGGCAGCGGTATCGTGTATGTGAGAAGCCGGGCCCGTACACAGGAGATGGCGGAAAGCCTGAAGGCCGCCGGCATATCGGCCTCCTACTACCACGCCGGACTGGGCGCCCAGACCCGGGCAGACCGCCAGAAGGACTGGAAGGAGAACCGCACCCGCGTGATGGTTTGTACCAACGCCTTCGGTATGGGCATCGACAAGCCGGACGTGCGCTTTGTGGTGCATGCCGATGTCCCCGACAGTCCGGAAGCGTATTTCCAGGAAGCCGGCCGCGCCGGGCGTGACGGAAAGCCTTCCTATGCCGTGCTGCTGTGGAACGGAACGGATACGGCCCGCCTGAAGCAGCTGGAAGAGGTTTCTTTCCCCAGCCTGGAAAGTATGGAAGAACTGTACCAGAAACTGCACATCTTTTTCCAGATTCCCTATGACGAGGGGGAGGGACGGATGCTCAAATGGGACATCAAGGAGTTCTGCCGGCACTATCACCTGCAGCAGGCCCCCACCTATTATGCCGTCAAATATATGGAACGGGAAGGCCACTGGGTGCTGTCCGAAGATATGGACATCCCCACCCGCATCAAGATAGACGTAGACCGCCAGGCCCTGTACAATGTGGACCTTCCGGACCCGGCTATGCCCCAGGTGCTGGAAACCCTGATGCGCCTGTACACGGGTATCTTCTCCTATCCCGTCCCCATTGATGAGGAGGCGGTGGCCAGCCGCTGCGGGGTAGGCGTTCCGGTGCTGCGGCAACTGCTGTACCAGCTGAGCGTGAACCACGTTGTGCGCTATATTCCGGCCGATCACGCCACGGTGCTGTTCCTGCAGCATAACCGGCTGCGGCCGGGCAATGTGCAGCTGAGCCCGCAGCGCTACCAGAGACTGCGTGCCACCTTCTCCGAGCGTGTGAAGGCAATGGTGGAGTACGTGGAAGGGGAGGAGTGCCGATCGCAGTACCTGCTCCGCTACTTCGGCCAGGAGGAAAGCGCTCCCTGCGGGCAGTGCGACGTGTGCCGGGGCGCAGCGCCCCGCCCGAAGGACCTCCCTGCGAAGCTGAAGGCCTGGATATCGGCCCGGGAAACCTATACTTTGAAACAGATCCGGTCGGCCTTCGGGACGGCGGACAACGCATACCTGGAGGTGCTGCGGGAGCTGATAGACCGCGGCGAAGTTCCACCTTATACAGAATAAATGGCTCAGACCAAGGACATATTGCTGCAGCGTATCCGTAATGGCGGCTCCCTCTCCACGGGGGCGCAGGTGCGGCTGTGCCTGATGCTCAGTTATCCGGCCATCCTGGCGCAGCTTTCCTCGGTGCTGATGCAGTACATAGACGCCTCGATGGTGGGGCACCTGGGCCCGGAGGCGGGGGCTTCCATCGGCTTGGTTTCCACCTGCCTGTGGCTTCTGGGCGGCTTCTGCTTTGCCCTGTCCTCGGGCTTTTCCGTGCAGGTTTCGCACCTTATCGGCGCCAACGATTTCAAGAGCGCCCGCAGCGTCCTCCGCCAGGGCCTTACGGTGGCGGTAGGCTTCAGCTCTGTGCTGGCCCTTGTGGGCGCGGCCCTTTCCCATCAGCTTCCCTACTGGCTGGGTGGCGGGCCGGACATCGTGGAGGATGCCGGCAACTATTTCCTCATTATGGCGTTGTTCCTGCCGGCGATGCAGATAGACTGGATGTGCGCGGCGATGCTGCAGGCCAGCGGCAATATGAAAGTGCCCAGCCTCCTGAGCATCGGGATGTGCGTGCTGGATGTGGTTTTCAATTACATCTTCATCTATATATTGGATATGGGCGTGGTGGGCGCCGCCCTGGGCAGCGGTCTGGCAGAGGTGATTACCGGCATCGCTATGCTTTCCTTCCTCTCGCTGAAGAGCCCGGAGCTGAAGCTCACGCACGAAGCCGGCAGCTTCCGCCCCACGGAAAAGACGGTGAAAAAAGCCTGGGCTATCAGTGGGCCGATGGCCTTCCAGAACCTCCTTCTGCGGGGTGGATACATTGCCGCCACCGTGATTGTGGCGCCGCTGGGAACCATCGCCATTGCCGCCAATACCTTCGCCATCACGGCCGAGAGCCTCTGCTATATGCCCGGAGCCGGTATTGCCGATGCCTCCACGGCGCTGGTGGGCCAGTCCCTGGGCGCCCGCCGCAAGGAACTGGCCACCCGCTTTGCCTGGATCACCACCCTCCTGGCCATGGCCATTATGGGCTTTCTGGCCATTCTGATGTATATTTTTGCGCCTCAGATGATGGGGCTGCTCTCACCGGATAAGGATGTCATCGCCCTGGGCGCAAGAGTGCTTCGGATAGAGGCCTTTGCGGAACTGGGGTATGCCGCCGCGATGGTGGTGTACGGTGCCTGCGTGGGTGCCGGAGACACCAAGTGGCCCAGCGTAATGAACTTCGGCTCTATGTGGATAGTCCGCATCCTTCCGGCTATCTTTGTCACGCCCAAATTCGGCCTCGTGGGCTTCTGGGTGTGTATGGCAGTGGAACTGACCTTCCGCGGCAGCATCTTCCTGGTGCGCCTGGCCCGCGGAACCTGGCTTAAAAATGTTGAAGATATATGATAGCAATCGTTCTTCCCAAGGCCGATGACCGGATTCTGGGAGCCCTCACATTTCAAAAGAACAAGAAGTTCAAGGTATACCTGGTTACCGGAGAGGCCGATGAATACCCTTCGCTGAAGGTCCAGCACGGCAGTTGGTCGCAGGTGACCGAGAGGTATGTGTGCATCCTGGAGCCCGGCGCCGTGCCGGATCCCCACTTCGTGTGCCGCATCAACTGGACCCTGGCGATGCATCCCAAATTTGACGTCTATCACGTCAACGTCCAGGGAGAGAAGGCTTTCCCCCGGAAGGCATCGGCCCGGAAAGTCTTCCAGCTGGCCGTATGGCAGGGCGTGAAGGCGCCGCTTTCTTCCTTCATCTTCCGGGCCGATGCGCTGCGGAAAAACGCCATTTTCCGGGCCGATGGCACGCTGAACCTGCTGCCCACCGTCTTCAGCTGCTGCAAGGAGCGCCCGGTGAGGAATATCTGGCTGGGACAGCTGGAGTGGAGGGGACCGGAGGTGCCGAGGACGGAGGAGGCTGTACGCGAAAGACTGGACCTGTTCCGCTGGACGGAGGAGTTTTTCGGAGACGACGACTATCCGCTCACCGTGGGAGACCAGCTGAAACTCTTTGCCGATGAGGTGGCCAAACTTCCCGTCAGTGAGGATGAGAAGTGGGAGATTATGAGCGGCTTTACGGTGTCCCAGGGCACTTTCCGTCGGCCCCGCGCCTCCAGCGCCCTCAAACAGGCACTTAAGGATAAAGAATAATTGCGTACCTTTGCACTATGTATTACGTTAAGAAAAGACTGGAAATATCATCGGCCCACGCGCTGTCCCTTTCCTATGAGAGCAAGTGCGAGGCCCTGCACGGACACAACTGGATTGTGCAGATTTACTGCAAAAGCGAAACCCTGAACCAGGACGGCATGGTGACGGACTTCACCCATATCAAGAAGGACATCACTTCGGCCCTGGACCACAAGAACCTGAACGAGGTGTTCGATTTCAATCCCACGGCGGAAAACATAGCCCGCTGGATCTGCGACCACGTGGAAAATGCCTACAAGGTGGAGGTGTGGGAGAGTGAAATGAATATGGCGGCGTATGAACGCTAAGACTTACCGGGTTAACGAAATATTCTACTCCTTACAGGGAGAAGGCTTCTGGACAGGTACTCCTATGGTGTTTGTCCGCCTCAGCGGGTGCAATCTGAAGTGCCCGTTCTGCGACACGGACCATTCTGCTTTTCAGGAAATGACGGCCGGGGAGATAGTGAAGGCCGCTTCATCGGCCGGTAATGCCTGCCGCCGCATCTGCCTCACGGGCGGAGAGCCCTCTCTGCAGGCCGATGAGGACCTGCTGAAGGCTTTCCACGAAGCGGGCTATTCGGTGCATATGGAAACCAACGGCACGCTTTCGGTGCCGGAAGGGATAGACTGGATTACACTCAGTCCCAAAAACCAGGTTTTCGGTCTGATGGGCAACGGTGCCGTGATTCTGAAGAGGGCCGATGAAGTGAAACTGGTACTGGCCCCTGGCGTGGATCCCTCGGCCTGGGAGCATTTTCCGGCCACCTGGCATTTTCTCCAGCCCTGCGATGCCGGCGGCCATATGAACACGGCGGAAACCATTTCTTACATTCAGACACATCCCCTCTGGCGCCTCTCCCTCCAAACTCACAAACTGCTGGGGATTCGTTAGGCGAGCTACTTATCATATTTGATGATTTTTAGCTAAAATTTGCACAATAATCATCAAATATGTATATTTGCCGTATGAAAGAAGGCGAATATATAGAAGATATTTATGAGCTCTCCAACGGGGAACTGGCCGCCCGTCTGGGAGTACGTTTCAAGGAGTTACGGAGTGCGCTCGGGTTCACTCAGAAAGACGTTTCCAACCAGAGCGGTGTATCCATTATGACCATTGTCCGATTTGAAAGGGGAGAGGGATGCTCTATCCGATTGGATAATTTGATTGCTCTCCTTAGGGCTATCCAGAGGTTGGAAGATATAGAGGGCGTGGTTCCTGAAATGCCGCAAAGCCTATATGGTAAAAGGAGGAAAAGATGAAAGGTAATACGGTCAGTGTCCTATTATGGGGTCGGGAAATAGCCAAGTTGGAATGGCGTGGCGGTTATAAACCGCAATTTGGAAAGTTGGGCGCCATAGTGTCCTTTCATCCGGATTATGTATCATACGGGTGGGACCTGGATCCTTTGGGCCCCTATAACCATTCTGTGTATATGGTTCAGAAGGGTTTGTCGGACTGGTGCCGGGCAAAAGAATATGAGGGTCTTCCCCGTTTTTTGTCCGGTTCTCTTCCGGATGATTGGGGCAATGCCGTTTTTTCAGCTTGGGCCGAAAATAGGAAAATGCGTCACGCGGATATTACCGCTGTGGACAAACTGGCCTTCATAGGGAAGCGGGGTATGGGTGCGTTGGAGTTTATCCCTGCTCTATATGAAGGAATGGATCCGGAGAACGTTCTGGCACTAGAAGAGCTGTATGAGTTGTCCAGGCAGATTCAGAAGATCCGGGAGGGGGCTTCTGTAGATCTGGGCTCCAGTCCTGGAATAGGGGACTTGATGGCTGTTGGAATGAGTGCAGGCGGAATGCATCCCAAGGCCATAATTGCCATCAATTGGGAGACTGGGGAGGTGAGATCCGGACAGTTTCTTTTGCCGGATAGTTTTACACAGTATATCCTGAAGTTTCGGGATTCGGATATCTGGCCCACTGCCGAGGTAGAACTGATTTATCATAAAATGGCAGTTAAATGTGGTATTCAGATGGAAAACTGCCGGCTGCTTCCAATTGAAGGACAGAATCATTTTCTGACGGAAAGGTTCGACCGGAAAGGAGGCGAAAAGTTACACGTGGCAACGCTACAGGCCCTTAACGGGGAAACGGTTTCCTACGAACAACTAATGGGCGTTTGTCGGAAGATGCAGCTCCCTTATTCGGATATGGAGCAGGTTTTCCGCCGTGCGGTTTTTAATTTTCTGTCTGGTGTTTGCGATGACCACGACAAGAATTTTTCCTTTGTGATGGCACCGGATGGAAACTGGCATCTGGCACCGGCCTATGATGTCACTTTCACCGCCAATCTGATGAATAAGTTCATCGGAGACCGTCACGTGATGTCCCTTTCCGGGCAAAACCGGAAGGTGACAAGGGAAGATCTTCTTCGTTTTGCCGATTATGGAGATATCCGAAATGCCTCGTCCATTCTGGAAGAGATCAAGGATGCCATAGGCTCTTTTGAAGCTCTCGCATCTGAAACAGGAATTGAGGAACCGGTGCGTTCTTTGATCAAGTCACACATAAGGATCCATTCCCTTTAGTCCTTTTATGGGTATTGGGTAATCCGATATGGTTACAGGGCCTTTGCTGCAGATTCTCCGGCTAAATAACCGGTGCTAAAAGCCAGCTGGAGGTTGTAACCGCCGGTATCGGCATCCATATCCAATACCTCGCCGGCAAAGTAGAGGCCGGGCTGCTTCTTGGATTCCAGGGTTTTGGCGGTAAGCTCCGCGGTGGAGATGCCGCCGGCCGTGACCACACAACGTTCGAAGCCCACAAAACCGGCGATATCCATCTTCCAGTCCTTCAGAGCCTGGGCCAGGGTGTCTACACTTACCTTGGAGTTGGTCTTGAGAAAAGCCAGGGTGAGGTTCCAGGGAATGAGTTTACCCAGCATAATGCGGAACAGGCGCTGGAAGCTCTGGCCCTTGGAACGCTCGTCGTGAATCACTTCCTCCCACTTGGCGTGCACATCGGCATCCAGTTTCTCCAGCTCCACGGCGGGTTTCATATCAATGGAGACGCTCACTTTCTGCCCGTCATTCAGTGCTTTGACGGCGCGGCGGCTTACCATAAAGCCCAGCGGGCCTTCCAGGCCGCCGTCCGTGAACTCGATGTCTCCGAACTCCTGTTGTACCAGGTCTCCGTTCACATAGAGGCTCAGCTGCACGTTTTCCAGGTTGTTGCCGTTGAACAGTTCTCCCAGTTCACTCATAGGCGTTACCCTTTCAATGTGTTTCTCAAAGGTGGGATACCATTTGGGCAGCGGGGCAATCTTGCGTTCCTTGGTCTTTCCATATACCGTGCGGCTGCGGAAAGCCTGTTTGATTTCTCCGGCCAGGGAAGGGTCCTGCTTGTAGCCCACGGGCACCAGCGCGGTGAGGGAAGGGAAGCAGTCGTCTACGCTGTGGCCCAGTTCCTCGGCCCACATATAGCCGTCTCCGGTGCTGCCGGTGCCGGGGTAGGACAGGCCGCCGGTGGCCACGATAAGTTTCTTGCAGGTGTATTCTATGGGTTCTATGGTAATCTCTTCCCGGGTGGGGGCGGGCTTTCCGGGACGGAGCTTCCGGGGATCTTCCACGGGGATGCGGATCTGCTTCCGGCTGGTTTGCACGCAGTCCAGGCTGAAGCCGCGGGGCGTTACGTCAATGGTTTTGACCTCACAGTCCGTCACAACCTTCACGCCGCTCAGGGTGCAGGCCCGCAGGAGGGTATCCACCACATCTCCGGCCATATGGGTGGCGGGATAGGCGCGGTCTCCACGTTCCACAACGCTTCTGAGACCGAATTCCTTCAGGAAATCCATCATCCCTTCCGGGGTGAGGTTGTGCCAGGAGGGACTCACGAAATTGGCGTCCGTACGGATGTGGGAGCTGAAATCTCCCCAGTCCTTGACATTGGTGAAATTGCATCGGCCCTTGCCGGTAATCATTACTTTGCGGCCCGCCTTGGGCATTTTTTCCAGCACGGTCACCGTGCCGCCGTTTTCACTTCCGGCTAGTACTCTGGCAGCGCCTACAGCGGCCATCAGCCCGGCGGCTCCTCCGCCAATGACAATAATATCAGAACGCATAGATTCAAATTTGTTGCAAAAATACAAAAAATTGTTTGTATATTTGCAGTCCCGATCCATCACAATCGGATAAGCCACTTTAGCTCAGTCGGTAGAGCAGCGCATTCGTAACGCGCAGGTCGTCAGTTCGAGCCTGATGAGTGGCTCAAAAAGCTTCAGCATTTTGCTGGAGCTTTTTTTGACCGCAATACAATAATATGAATATGGATAAAAAATCTTACGCTTTTGGTATGAGCGTGGCTTCCAGCTTCTATCAGCAGGGAATCCACGTGGCAAATGTTGATGACTTCCTTCAGGGCCTGAAGGATATGCTCACCGGTGGCAAGCTGGCTCTCTCGATGGACGAGGCCGGTACCGCCCTGGAGGCATTCTACAAGGAACTGGAGCAGGAGACTTCCGAGCGGGCCGCCGCAGCCGGCGCCGCCGCCAAGGAAGAAGGAGAGAAATTCCTGGCCCAGATGGCCAAAGACCCTGAGGTGAAAGCCACCGGCAGCGGTCTTATGTATAAGGTAATCAAGGAAGGCACCGGCCGCAAGCCCAAGGCTACGGACAAGGTGTACTGCCACTACGAGGGAACGTTCCCCAACGGTCAGGTGTTTGACAGCTCCTACAAGAGAGGAGAGCCCATCGAGTTCGGCCTCAATCAGGTGATCAAGGGCTGGACCGAAGGCCTGCAGCTGATGAGCGAAGGGGCCAAGTACGAACTGTACCTGCCCTATCATCTCGCTTACGGTGAGAGCGGCACCCATGGCATTCCTCCGTGCAGCGCCCTCAAGTTCGTGGTGGAACTGATTGAAGTTCGCTAATTGGACACTGTCATTCAGGCCATAGAGATCTTCGCCCTGGTAACCGGAGTGGTATACCTGGTGCTGGAGATTCTGCAGAAAAACAGTATGTGGGTGGTGGGAATCCTCACAAGCACAGCCTGTGCTTTTGAGTTTGCCATCACCCACGTCTGGGCTTCCATGGGCCTGAACCTGTATTACGTGGTGGTGTCGGTGATAGGCTTCATCCAGTGGAGAAAGGCCAGCGAAGCCGTGGGGGAGGGAGAGATCCATCTTGCCCGTCTTCCCCGGGCGGTGGCCATCTGGAGCGCCGTGCTCTTTGTGCTGGGTTCCCTGGCGCTGATGCAGGTGCTCCGGGCCGCGGGAGACCCGGCCCCCCGGCTGGATGCCGTGGCTGTCACCCTCAGTGTCATCGCCACCTGGTGGCTGGCCCAGAGCTATTTGCAGCAGTGGCTGCTGTGGATCGTGGCCGATATTCTCACCACCACCCTCTGTCTTTCCACGGGGCAGTATTGGATGGCCGTGCTGTATACGGCATACATCGCCAGTGCAGTCTATGGGTATTTCCATTGGAAAAGAAAAGGGAAATACTTATCTTTACAGGTTGAATAAATCATCCAACGAACTAGCCAACAAACCAACCATGAAACAACTGATTGTAGACTGCGGAGCCACCAAGACCGACTGGTGCGTGGTAGAGGGAAAAGAAACCCGCACGGTCCGCACCCCCGGTTTCAATGTCCTCCAGACGGAAGAGGCCATGCTGAAATCCATTCTGAACCACGCTGTAGAGGAAATCGGCCCCGGTGTGGAAGATGTCCATTTCTATGCTGCCGGTCTGGTAGGGGAATGCCCCGTCAACCTGGGAGAATGGTTCCCGGGTGCCCGGATAGAATATGCGTCCGATATGCTGGGTGCAGCCCGTGCCGTGTGCGGCCGCAAGAGTGGCGTGGCAGCCATTCTGGGAACCGGAGCCAATACCTGCGAGTACGACGGAGAGAAGATTTTGTGGAAGGTGGAGTGCGGCGGCTTCATCCTGGGAGATGAAGGTTCCGGCGCCGTCCTGGGCAAAAACTTTATCGCAGACTACCTCAAGGAATATATGCCGGAAGACCTCCGCAAGGAGTTCGCCGCCAAGTACCAGCTGGACTATGTGAGCATAGTGAAGAATGTGTACGGCGGTCCGGCTCCGGCCCGTTTCCTGGGTGGTTTCGCCCCGTACATCCTGTCCCATTACAAGGACAGCGAGTATGTGCGTCGCCTGGTAGATTCCAACTTCCGCGGCCTGTTCGAGAGAACCCTCCGCAAGTACGACCACAGCCTTCCCATCGGCGTAGTGGGCGGTTTCGGCTATTCCTGCAAGGATATCATCACCCGTCTGGGACACGCATACAGCGTCAAATTCTCCCGTTTCCTGGAATCTCCCCTGGAAGGCCTTGTAGAATACCATGCCCTATAGGGAGACTTATCCGTCGGCCCTCCTTTCCGAAGCGGTGGAGGCCATCAGCTCGCTTCCCGGCGTGGGTCGGAGAAGTGCGCTGCGGCTGGCCCTGCACCTTCTCAGGCAGCCCTCGGAGAATGTCCATCATTTTACATCGGCCATCGACAACCTGCGGGACAACGTGTGCTACTGCCGCCGCTGCCGGATGATTTCGGACGAGGAAATCTGTTCCATCTGCGCAGACCACACCCGGGACCAGAATCTCATCTGTGTCGTTGCCAGCGTGCAGGATGTCATGAGTATCGAGGCCACCGGCCAGTACCACGGTGTATACCATGTGCTGGGCGGCATCATTTCGCCCATCGCCGGTGTGGGCCCGTCAGACCTTACCATCAAGGAACTGACACAGCGTATCCAGGCCATCGAGAATCCCGCTTCGGCAGAACTTGTCCTGGCCCTGAGCGGAGACGTGGAAGGTGAAACCACTGCCTTCTATATCTATCGGCAAGTAGAAAACTATGGAGTGAAGGTCACCTCCCTGGCCCGGGGACTGGGCTTCGGAGACGACCTCGAATACGCCGATTCCCTAACCCTCGGCCGCTCCATCACCAACAGACAGATCTTTAAACCATGAACCCTGAAGCTTCCCGTTGCCTACTTTGTAAAAAGCCCAAATGCTCCCTGGACGGCTGCCCGGTGCATACGCCCGTCCCGGAGTGTGTGTCCCTGTACCGTCAGGGCCGCCTGGACGAGGCGGGAGAACTGCTTTTCCGCAACAACCCGATGACAGCCGTCACCTCCCAGGTGTGCGACTGGAAGAAATTCTGCTTCGGCCACTGCGTGCTCAATGTGAAGCAGATGCCCATCCGCTGGTACGAGATAGAGCAGGAAATTTCGGGCCGATACCTGGAGACCGCCCGCCTGCAGCGCCGGAGCGAGGATTTCGCCGGCCGCCACATAGCTGTGGTGGGTGCCGGCCCGGCCGGCCTTTCGGCCACCGTCTGGCTGTATGAGGCCGGGGCGCAGGTGACCCTTTACGATGCCAATCCCCGGATGGGCGGCGTGCTCCGCTACGGCATCCCCGCCTTCCGCCTGGACAAGAAATACTGCGATGCTTTTGAAAGGATGCTCTCCGAAGCCGGCGTGGAATTCCACGGCGGCGCAGAACTGGGAAAGGATCTGAGTCTGATGGAATTATCGGCCTCCTACGATGCTGTATTGGTGGCTGTCGGTGCCGAAGAGCCCGCCACGCTGGGCATCCCCGGAGAAGAACGTGCCGTACAGGCGCTGCCTTTCCTGAAGGATCCTTCGGCCTGTAAGCTGGGCAAAAAAGTGATTGTGATTGGCGGCGGCAATGTGGCTATGGATGCCTGCCGGACGGCCGTAAGGGAAGGGGCCGAAACCTGGGTGTATTACCGCAAGACCTTTGAAAACATGCCGGCTAATCCGCTGGAAGTGGAGGAGGCCAAGGCCGATGGCGTCCAGTTCAAGGTCTTCCAGGCGCCGGTGGAGGTGAAGGAGGGCGGCGTGGTGTTCCGGGACTGCGAGAACGTGGTGCCGGAGGATGGCGGCCGCGTGGTAACCCGCATCATTGATGGAACGGATCATTTTGTAGAGTGCGACACGCTTCTTCTGGCCATCAGCGAAAAACCGGATGCAAAACTGCAGGAGGAAGCCCGGAACTATAAGAATGTATTCATGGCCGGAGATTTCCTCACCGGTCCCGCCACCGTGGTGGAAGCCGTGGCCAGTGCCAAGGCGGCCCTTGAATCTATGAAAAACAGTCTATGAAAGCCCTTTTGATTTACTCCGGCGGCCTGGACAGTACCACGCTGCTCTACGAATACAAGGAAAGCATTGCCCTCGCCGTCACCTTCGACTACGGCTCCAAGCACAATGCCAAAGAGATTGCCTGTGCGGTGGAAAACTGCAAGAGGCTGGGGATCAAGCATCTGGTGATTCCTCTGGGGTTCATCGGCCAGTATTTCAAAAGCGATCTTCTCCTCAGTGGAGGAGACATTCCCGAGGGCTCCTATGCCGATGAGAATATGAAAAGCACCGTGGTGCCCTTCCGCAATGGCATTATGCTGGCCGTGGCGGCCGGCCTGGCGGAAAGCTATGAGCTGGATGCCATTATGCTGGCCAATCACAGCGGAGACCACGCCATCTATCCGGACTGCCGCCCGGAATTCATCGACGCTTTTGCCGCCGCCGTGAAGGCCGGCACTTACAACGGGGTGCAGGTGGTTTCCCCTTACTGCAACATCTCCAAACGGGATATCGCCTTGCGGGGCAAAGCCATCGGCGTAGACTATTCCCTCACTTATTCCTGCTACAAGGGCGGGGAAAAGCACTGCGGCAAGTGCGGCACCTGCGTAGAACGAAAAGAAGCCCTTGCGGGCTTCGATTCTACGGTGTATGAAGATTAAATCTGTCTTCAGAAATAATTAGTTGTTCTTCACAGCTTCCTTAGCGGCCTCGGCAGCCTTGTCGATGGCCTCGGTGGTAGCTTCCTTGGCGTTCTCAACAGCCTCGTTGGTGGCGTTCTCAACGGCCTTGCCCAGGTCCTTGGTGGCTTCCTCTACGGATTTGGTCTCCTCGCAGCAGTTTTCGGTAGCCTCTTCAGCCTTCTCTTTCTTGGAATTGTTGTTACCGCAAGCGACGGCGGCAACCATCATAGCTGCAACAGCAGCGAACATGAATACCTTTTTCATAATTAACTAACGTTTTTAAACAAACTCTATTTGTATCTGGGCGCAAATGTAGTGCGTTTTTCTCAATTAGAAAAGGAAAATTTAAAAAAGTTAATAATAATTTGAAACACAAAAAGGCAGAAAAGTGCTTGCACTTTCGGGAAATATGCGTACTTTTGCAGGCTGACTTTTCCGTAATGTCGGCTGGTTATTTAAGTCCCTTCCCCGAGGGAAGGGGTTTCGGGATGGGGTAACGTGGACCTTATTTTGTGCGTTGGCCCTCCGAGAGATAGGTAAAACTCCATCCGGTGCGACTGGCCCGGAGCTAAAACAGAAAGAGATATGCTGAGTATCTTCTATAAGGAAAACGGAAAAATTCTCCTCTCCCAGTCGGAGAAAGACTTCCTGAAACTTAAGCTCGAAGACACGGTATGGATAGACCTCGTGCAGCCCACGGGGGATGAGAAACGTGCCGTGGAGGGCTTTATGGGTACCGAAATTCAGAGCCGTGCCCAGGCCGAGGAAATTGAGTCATCATCCCGTTACTTCGAAACGGACGAAGCCATCTTTGCCAATACGAACTTCCTGACGCCCGGTCCGGAAGAGTATATGATGCAGGCCGTGTCCTTCACCATTGTGGACGACACCCTGGCGACGCTTCGCGAGGTGCCGCTGCGCTCCTTCACGGAACTGCAGCGCCGTCTGCAGGTGAATCCGCGGCAGTACCATTCCGGTTTCAGCGTCTTCGCCAGCATCCTGGATCAACGTGTAGACCTGGATGCCGATATGATCGAGCTCCTCTCCAAGGAAATCTCCCAGTACGCCAAGCAGATCAACGACCAGGAAGACATAGATCAGGAACTCCTGATAGACATCTCCCAGATGCAGGAAAACACCATGATTGTCCGTGAGAACGTGGTGGATAAGCAGCGTCTCATCTCCAACCTGATGCGTTCCACCAAGGTGCCGCGCACCCTGGAGAACCGCCTGAACGTGCTCCTGCAGGATATCACGTCTCTGCTGAGCCATACCAATTTCTGCTTCGAGCGTCTGGAATACCTGCAGGATACGGTGCTGGGTCTTATCAACCTGGAGCAGAACAAGATTATGAAGGTGTTCACCGTGGTGAGCGTGTTCCTGATGCCGCCCACCCTTATCGCCGGCTTCTACGGGATGAATGTGCGCCTGCCCATGATCAATGCCGATGACCCCAACGCCAATTTCTGGAACTGGGTCATCATCCTGGGCATTATGATCCTAAGCTGCCTGGTGGTCTGGCTCCTGTTCCGCCGCAAGAAACTGATGTAATTTCAGGATATGAAAAAAAGCTTTGCTTTCCTTTTGGTCCTGCTGGCCTTTTTGGCTTCAGGCGCATGCAACCGTGAGAAGATGCCGGCCCCGCTGGTGGGTATATCTTGTGCCCGCACTACCGAGGGAGTAGACCAGCTGTCTTCCCAATATACCCAGGCCGTTTCCCGTGCCGGGGGAGTTCCCGTGATTATTCCCACGGTGTCCACCCTGGAGGAAGCCCGCCGGGTCCTGTCCCGGCTGGATGGTGTTATCTTCTCCGGAGGACCCGATATAGATCCTGCCTGGTACGGGGAATCCGTTTGGAACGAGACCGTGGAGATAGACCCGGTCCGGGACCATAGCGACAGCCTTCTGGCCCGGGAAGCCATCCGCCAGGGGATGCCCGTCCTGGGCATCTGCCGGGGAGAGCAGCTGCTGAATGTGCTCCTGGGAGGAAGCCTGTACCAGGATATTCCCACGCAGGTGGAGAAGGCGCATACCCACAGGGGCGTCCGGCACATGACCAGCGTAGAGAAAGGCAGTTTCCTCGCCGCTATTTTCGGCACGGATTCGCTCCGGGTGAATTCCCGGCATCACCAGGCCGTGAAGGCACTGGCTCCCGGCCTGAAAGCCGCCAGCTTTTCGGACGACGGCTTGGTGGAGGCCTATGAAAATAGCCAGATCTGGGCTGTCCAGTTCCATCCGGAAACCCTGGTTCAGGAAGACGAAGCCTCCTGGCTGCCTCTTTTCACCGCATTCCTGCAGAGACTGAAGTAATTGCCCTGGCACCAGGCTTCGGCTAAGTTTGGAAAATCAAATAATTATACCTATATTTGCGCGCTTTTTTCCGGGCGCGTTTTGTCACGTCCCGGCAAAGGCTCAAGAAATAATGTTAAACTACTAGTTTTTTCAATTCAAAATTATGTCTGAAGAAATTAAGAAACTCAATGCCTCTGTGGCACCCGAAGAATTTGACTGGGATGCCTTTGAGAACGAGGGTGTGGACAAGGGTTCCAAGGAAGAAACCCTTGCCAAGTACGAACAAACCCTCTCCAAGGTCACCGAAAACGAGGTGGTGGAAGGTGTCGTTACCTCCATCAACAAGCGTGAGGTGGTTGTGAACATCGGCGCCAAGAGCGAAGGTGTTATCTCTGCCCCCGAGTTCCGTTACAACCCGGACCTCAAGGTGGGTGACAAGGTGGAAGTGCTCGTGGAAAGCGCCGAGGACCGCAAGGGTCAGCTCGTGATTTCCCACAAGAAAGCACGCCAGCTCAAATCCTGGGATATGGTTAACGCCGCTTACGAGAGCGGTGAGGTGGTGAAGGGTTATGTGAAGACCCGCACCAAGGGCGGTATGATCGTGGATGTGTTCGGTATCGAGGCTTTCCTCCCCGGCTCCCAGATCGACATCCGTCCCATCAAGGATTACGATGTGTTCGTGGACACCACCATGGACTTCAAGATTGTCAAGATCAACCAGGAATTCCGCAATGTGGTCGTTTCCCACAAGGCTCTCCTGGAGGCCGAGCAGGAGCAGAAGCGTTCCGAGCTCATCTCCAAGCTGGAGAAGGGCCAGGTACTCGAGGGCGTGGTGAAGAACATCACCAACTACGGCGTGTTCGTAGACCTCGGCGGTGTGGACGGTCTCATCCACATCACGGACCTCAGCTGGGGCCGCATCTCCCATCCCGAGGAGGTTGTCGCCCTTGACCAGAAGATCAACGTGGTTGTTCTGGACTTCAACGAGCAGCAGAAGCGCATCGCCCTGGGTCTGAAGCAGCTTACTCCCTTCGTAGAGGTAGAACCCGGCGTGGAAGGCCTGGTACACGTGAGCGAAATGAGCTGGAGCCCCCGTCTGCACAGCGCTCAGGAATTCCTGAAGATGGGTGACGAGGTAGAGGCTGTGATCCTCACCCTGGACCGCGAGGCCCGCAAGATGTCCCTCGGCATCAAGCAGCTCACCGCCAACCCTTGGGAGAGCATCCGCGAAAAATATCCCGTGGGCTCCCAGCACAAGGCTACTGTCCGTAACATCACCAACTTCGGTGTGTTCGCAGAGCTGGAGGACGGCGTAGAGGGTCTGATCCACATCTCCGACCTCTCCTGGAACAAGATCAAGCACCCCGCCGAGATGGTTCAGAGCGGAGACGTCATCGACGTAGTCATCCTGGACTTCGACGAGAACAGCCACAAGCTGTCCCTGGGTCACAAGCAGCTCACCCCCAACCCTTGGGACGAGCTGGAGGCCAAGTACCCTGTGGGTACCGTGGTGGACGCTACCGTTGCCAACATCGGTGACAAGAACACCACCCTCACCCTTGCCGACGGTACCGAGGTGAGCGCCTTCAACCGCGAGCTGGTGAAGGAAGATGGTAAGAATGCCCTCGTAGGCGAGACCCTCCCCGTGAAGGTGATCGACCTCCGTCGCAGCACCCGCACCATCCGCGTTTCCCACGTCCGCACCTATTCCGAGGCCAAGGTAGCCCGCGAGACCGCCGAGGCTGAGACCGCCAAGAAGGCCATCAAGAAGGTTCAGAGCAATGTGGAGAAGACCACCCTCGGTGACATCTCCGCCCTGGCTGCCCTGAAGGACAAGATGGAAAAGGGTGAGTAATACTCCCAATACTTTTAAGGTTACCTTACTGGGCACGGCATCGGCCATGCCCGTAAGGGGCCGGAACCAAAGCGCCCAGGCACTGCAAGTGCACGGGCGCTTGTTCCTTATAGACTGTGGCGAAGGAGTCCAGTACAGTATGGTGGAGCACCGCATCCCCATGATGAAGCTGGACTCCCTCTTTATCTCCCACATCCATGGAGACCACGTATTCGGTTTCTTCGGCCTGCTGAGCACCCTGGGCATGAAAGGACGCCAGACGCCGCTGAATATCTTCGCGCCCCCGGCTTTCGGCCCCATGCTCAAGTTCTTCCTCAGCTATTATGGGGACGGCGTGGGCTTCGAAATCCGCTTCACGCCCCTGAAGATGAAGGAGCCGGAGACCATTCTGGAAACCAAGAGCATCCGGGTGCAGGCCTTTCCCCTGAACCACGGAATAGAAACCTTCGGCTTCCGCTTCGAAGAGAAGGAGCCCGCCTTCAACGTGCACAAGGAAGCCATCGGGAAATACGGCCTTACGCTTACGGAAATCGGCACCCTCAAGCGCGGAGAGGATGTCGTGAGGGCCGATGGCAGCGTGATTCCCGCCTCTGAAGCTGCTTACAAGCCCTTCGTGCCCCGGAGCTATGCCTACTGCTCCGATACCGCGCCTTTCCCCGAGGAAGCCCTCTGGCTCAAGGGGACCACGGTCCTCTATCACGAGACCACCTATCTGCAGGAGCTGCAGGATCAGGGTGCCCTCCGGCACCATTCCACCACCCTTCAGGCCGCTGCCCTGGCCCGGGAAGCCGGGGTGCAGAAGCTGCTGATCGGCCATTATTCTTCCCGTTGTGCGGAAACAGCTGCCTATCAGGCCGAATGCCGCACCCTTTTCCCCGAAACTTACGCCACTTCCGACGGGGATTCCTTCGATATTTAAAAGTTTTTCGTAACTTAGCGCTATGAAGAAAATGTTCATAGCCATTGTCTTGCTGCTGGGACTGCTGGGCCTGTCGGCCAAGGACAATACGCCCCAGGAGCGCTATGTAAAGAAATATGCCGATATGGCCGTGAAGGAGATGGTCCGAAGCGGCGTTCCGGCCAGCATCACCCTGGCGCAGGGAATGCTGGAAAGCGGCAGCGGCATGTCCAAGCTGGCCACCCAAGGCAACAACCACTTTGGCATCAAGTGCCACAAGGGCTGGGAGGGGAAGTCGATGAAGGTGGACGACGATGCCCCGAATGAGTGCTTCCGCGTCTATTCTTCTGTAGCGGACAGCTATAAGGACCACTCGGATTTTCTCCGTTACCGGGACCGCTACAAATTCCTCTTCGACCTGGAAAGAACAGATTACAAGGGATGGGCCTACGGCCTCAAGAAGGCCGGCTACGCTACAGACCCCGGCTATCCGGCCAAACTGATCAAATACATAGAAGAGTACAAACTGTATAAATACGATGTCCTCAGCAAGGTGGAGGAGAAGGAGGTTCCGCTTTCGCCTCTTGTGATCGAGGCTCCCAAGATGGCCCGGGAAGAATTCCACTTCCCGCTTACCCGGGAACTTTTCTCCAAGAATGGAGTTCCGTTCGTGTACTCCCTGGAAGGGGAAACGTACCGGTCCATTGCCAAGTATTATCACCTTTTCCACCAGGAGATCCTCCGTTTCAACGACCTCAGGAAGGACGAGGAACTGCTTCCCGGCACGGTGGTATACCTTTCTTTCAAGGAAAACCATACCCAGCCCGGTCTGGATAAGTATATTATAGAGCAGGACGGGGAAGACTTCCACGCCATCTGCCAGCGTTTTGCCGTGAAGGAGAAGGCCATCCTCAAGCTGAATGGCTGGAAGAAGGCTCCTTTCCTGGCAGAAGGGGACGAGATTAAACTGCGCTAATGCTATGAAAAAGTTTTGGAAGGTTCTGGGAATAGGGGTATTGGCCGTGGCGCTCCTGTGCGGGGGCCTCTACGCCTATGCCTATTATTACGACCGCAAGGTTCCCAATTTTACCGGAGAGATGGACCTTTACGTATATCCCGGTATGGAAGCCGCTCACGTCTGTGACAGCATCCTTGCCAGGGGCATCGTGAAGCAGCCTTCCAGCCTGAGACGCGTATTCCGGAAAGTGGAAAGCATCAAACCGGGCCATTACCGCGTCGATGCCACCTGCAGCAGTATGTACGTTTCCCGTATGGTGCACCTGGGCTGGCAGACGCCCGTGAACCTCACCCTGTCCGGATCTATCCGCACCCCCGGCGTCCTGGCCCGCAAGATTGCCGCCCAGATGCTGGCAGATTCGGCCTCCGTGGCCGCCTTTGCCACCTGCGGAGATTCCATCGGCACGGATCCCGCCCTCCTTTTCACCCGCATCATCCCGGATTCCTACCAGCTGCACTGGACTACGCCGGTGAAGGACATCTTCGCCCGCCTTTTCAAGGAGAGGGATGCCTGGTGGTCGGCCGAAAGAAAAGCGGCCGCCAGGGCCCAGGGCCTCACGCCCGAAGAAGTTTCCACCCTGGCCTCCATCGTGGACGGGGAAACCAAGTACGAGCCGGAGCAGCCTGCCATCGCCTGCGTGTACCTGAACCGCCTGCGTACGGGAATGAAGCTTCAGGCAGACCCTACCGTAGCCTACTGCTTCAATTATGAGCCCCGCCGCATCCTGCGCTGGATGCTGGAGGTGGATTCCCCGTATAATACTTATAGGAACTATGGGCTGCCTCCGGGCCCCATCAGCTGTCCTCCCAAGAACTGCCTGGAAGCCGTCCTGAACCCGGACAGCCACAGTTACCTCTATTTCTGCGCAGATCCTTCCTTCAACGGAAGCCATCGCTTTGCAGAAAGTTATTCGGAACATCTTGTGAACGCTCGCGCCTTCCAGAAGGCCCTCACGGAAAGGCAGCGTGCCAATGCCCGATAATATGACCAGTACACCCCTAGTAGACAAAGCCCGCGCAGCAGCCTGCGAAGCCCTGAAGGACTACACCCGGCACGACGGAACGCCTTTCATCGGCCATCCGGATGCCGTGGCGAAGATTGTGGCCGAAGAAATCGGCCTTCCCGAGGAGTGCATCGCCGCCGTGTACCTTCACGAAGCCAGCCGGATGACCGGGATGGAAGTGCCGCAGGCGGAATGGGGAGAGGCCATCTGCACCCTGGTGGAGGGCCTGAACAAGATTTCCACCATCAAGCCCAAGGACACCCGTCTGGAAGCGGAGAACTACAAGAAACTCATTATCCAGTACTCCCGGGACCCCCGTGTGACGGTGCTCAAACTGGCAGACCGGCTGGAGGTGATGAGAAGCCTGAAGATGTTTCCCAAGACCGGCCGGGACCAGAAGATCCTGGAAACGCTGCTGCTGTACATCCCGCTGGCCCACCAGCTGGGGCTTTACAATATGAAGCGGGAGATGGAGGATATCTATCTCAAATACTCCGAGCCGGAGCAGTATCGTCTCATTACCAATAAGTTGAAGGCAGGGGAGAAGGACCGGGAAAAACTGATGGCAGAGTTCATAGAGCCTCTCAAGCGCAAGCTTTCGGACGCCGGCATCCAGTATAAACTGAAGATGCGCACCAAGGCGGCATATTCCATCTGGCAGAAGATGGTGAAGCAGAAAGTGCCCTTCGAGGGTGTCTACGACGTGTTTGCCATCCGCTTTATCATAGACTGCGACGGGGAAGACCACAAGCTGGAAAAAGATCTTTGCTGGCAGGTGTATTCCTTCGTGACGGAAGAGTATGAGGCCGATACCAAACGCCTGAGGGACTGGGTCACCAACCCCAAACCCAACGGCTACGAAAGCCTTCACATTACGGTCAAGAATAAGGAGGGAGCATATGTAGAAGTGCAGATCCGAACCAAGAGGATGGACGACGTGGCCGAAAACGGCTTTGCCAGCCACTGGGCGTACAAGGGGGTCAAGCGCCAGGAAACCCTGGACAAGTGGCTCACCTCTGTGCGCTATGCCCTGGAGCATCCGGACGAAAACACGGAGGATCTCCCGCAGCCTCCTTCCAAGGAAATCTTTGTCTTCACGCCCACCGGAGAACTGCGCATCCTGCAGGCCGGTTCCACGGTGCTGGACTTTGCCTTCGGCATCCACACCAATATAGGAGCCCATTGCGTGGGCGCCCGGGTGAACGGAAAGGCCGTCAGCATCCGGGAAAAACTGAGCACCGGAGACGTGGTGGAGATTCTCACCTCCAAGAACCAGCGCCCTACGCAGGACTGGATGGGCTGGGTGGTGAGTCCCAAGGCCCGCTCCAAGGTGAAGCAGGCCCTGCAGGTGCAGGAGCAGAACCGCGCCGTGGACGGCAAGGAGCTGCTGGAGCGCCGCCTGAAGAACTGGAAACTGGAATTCCCGGACGATATGTGCACGGAGTTCCGGAAGAAGAACAACTATCCTTCCCTCACGGGCTTCTACGCCGCCATAGGGGACGGAACCCTGGATGTCAATGCCATCAAGGACTATATCCTGGGGGAGGCCGAAAGGCACGCCGCCTCCGTGGAAGCCGCCGAAGCCGTGCAGGCATCGGCCAAAGCCTCCCGCCACTTCGAAGGGAAGGACGATATCCTGGTGCTGAACGCCAAAAATGTCAAGGGCATAGACTACAAGATGTCCAAGTGCTGCAATCCGGTGTTCGGGGACGATGTGTTTGGCTTTGTCACCCGCACGGACGGCATCAAGATCCACCGCATCACCTGCCCCAATGCCGCCCGTCTGCTGGAGCAGTACCCTTACCGCATCCAGAAGGTGCGCTGGGCAGATTCCCCTTCGTCAGGGTCTTTCCAGGTGGAACTGAAGATTGTTATCGATACGGAAGGCGCCGTGGTGAACAAGCTGCTGGAGGTGGTGGGCCAGTTCAAGGCCAGCATCCGTTCCTTTACGGTAACGGACAATCCCCGTCACGGCACCAGCGAAGTTTCCATGAAGCTGTCTGTGCCTTCCAACCTAGAGCTGGACAAGGTCCTTTCCCAGATCCGGGCCACCCGGCACGTGATCAAGGTTTCCAGACTTTAAGATACTGCTCAAGCGCCCACATTTCGTCGCGATACCGGGCGGCGGCCGTGAAATCCAGATCGGCTGCCGCTTTCTGCATTTTGCGGCGGGCTTCCCCGGCGGCCTTTTCTACCTGTTCGCGGGACATCGAGCGGATGACGGGGTCTTGCAGGACGGCAGCCAGATCGGCCTGGATGTAGCCGTCCACATAGGCCGATGTGCCCTCCCGGCGGGCGTCGTGGCCCAGGCCCACGGACACGTCTCCCTTGCCCAGTTCGGAGGCCGAAGGGACGTATTCCGGGTCTGAGACGGAATCCCTGGCGCTGACGTGGCCGGTGACGGAATTCTTCAGGTTGGGGTTCAGGAAGCCGGAAACGTGGGTGGTGTCTTCTCCGGAGCGGACCAGTTCGCTCATCAGGATGTTGGAACGCACCTGCACCTGGGTGGGCGTGATGCCGTGCAGTTTGTTGTATTCCTGCTGCTTGGCGCGGCGGCGGGCCGTCTCGCGGATGGTTTCGTCCATCGACTGCGTCACCGTGTCGGCATACATGATCACCAGGCCGTGGACGTTGCGGGCGGCGCGGCCGGCGGTCTGGGTGAGGGCGCGGCCGCTGCGGAGGAACCCTTCCTTGTCGGCATCCAGGATGGCCACAAGGGATACCGTGGGGATATCCAGGCCTTCCCTTAGGAGGTTGACGCCGATCAGGACGTCGAAAAGGCCGTTCTTGAAATCTTCGATGATTTCCACCCTTTCGGCCGTATCCACGTCCGAGTGGATGTAGCGGCAGCGGACGCCGTTGCGGGTGAAGTAGCTGTCCAGTTCTTCGGCCATCCGCTTGGTGAGGGTGGTCACCAGCACGCGCTCGTCCTTTTCGGCCCGCTGCCGGATTTCTTCCATCAGGTCGTCCACCTGGTTCTGGGTGGGCCGGACCTCGATGGGAGGGTCCAGAAGACCCGTGGGGCGTACGATCTGCTCTACCACCAGGCCCTCGGATTTCTCCAGCTCGTAATCGGCCGGGGTGGCGCTTACATAGACCGTCTGGCCCGTGACGGCCTCGAATTCGTCGAAGGTGAGGGGACGGTTGTCGCTGGCGGCGGGCAGGCGGAAGCCGTACTCCACCAGCGTCTCCTTGCGGGAGTGGTCTCCGCCGTACATGGCGCGGATCTGGGGGAGGGTGACGTGGCTTTCGTCTATGAACACCAGGAAATCATCGGGAAAATAATCTATTAAGGTAAAAGGGCGCTGGCCCGGCTTTCGGCCGTCAAAATAGCGGGAATAGTTTTCCACGCCGGGGCAGTAGCCCATCTCCTTGATCATCTCGATGTCGTATTCCACCCTCTGTTTGAGGCGTTTGGCTTCCAGGAATTTGCCGATGGACTCGAAATACTCCACCTGCTTCACCAGGTCGTCCTGGATCTGGCTCACCGCCTTGGCGCCTTTTTCCTTGGAGGTGACGAAGTTCTTGGCGGGATACAGGTCTATCTTGTCCATTTCCTCGAAGATGGCCCCGCTCACGGGGTCTATGAGGGCGATGCGGTCTACTTCATCTCCGAAAAACTCGATGCGGGCGGCATAATCGGCCCCTCCCAGGAAGATGTCCACGGTGTCTCCCCGCACGCGGAAACTGCCTCGCTTAAAATCTGTTTCCGTCCTGTAGTATAGTGCATCCACGATTTTGTACAGCAGGCGGGTCATGGACATCTGTTCTCCCTTTCGAACTGTAACTGTCTGGTCGTGAAAGTCATCCGGGTTGCCGATGCCGTACAGGCAGCTCACGGAGGAGACGACGATGACGTCCCGCCGGCCGCTCATCAGGGCCGATGCGGCACTCACACGCAGCTCGTCTATCTTGTCGTTGATGCTGAGGTCCTTTTCTATATAGGTATCCGTAGAGGGGATGTAGGCCTCCGGCTGGTAGTAATCGTAGTAGGAAACGAAGTATTCTACGGCGTTGTCCGGAAAAAAAGCCTTGAATTCCCCATACAGCTGCGCGGCCAGGGTTTTGTTGTGGCTGAGGATAAGCGCTGGACGCTGCAGACGCTGGATAACGTTGGCCATTGTAAAGGTTTTTCCGGACCCGGTAACCCCCAGAAGTGTCACATTATTAACGCCTTGGCCGATTGCTTTGCACAATCCGTCGATGGCTTCGGGCTGGTCGCCAGAAGGCTGATAATCAGAGTGGAGCCGGAATTCCATAGTATAACGGGGTTTTCTGCAAAGATACGCTACTTTGAAGATTTTTTAAAAATTTTGCAGGAAATTTTGTTTTGTCGGAGAAAAAGCGTAATTTTGCACTGATAAATACCGTGGAATCGGCTTTTATCGGAATGTGGAACTATTTATTTATGTTAATACTTTAATCATGAAAGGTATCAAAACTATCCTCGGAGCCCTTGCTGCAGCAAGCCTCCTCTTCTCTGTGAACGCTACCGCTCAGGAGAACAACAATCGTGACGAGAACGGCAAGATCGTTCGCGGCGCTTATGAGACCAACAAGGCTTTCGACAACACCTTCATCGGTATCGCCGGTGGTGTGAACTCTGTCGTTCCTTCTGTACGTGCTCCCAAGAACTGGGGCAACATCGGCCTGGCCGTTGATGTAAACTTCGGTAAATGGTGGACTCCCGCCATCGGTATGCGTCTGGGTTACCACGGTCTGTGGGACAACGCCAAGATCGCTTTCCAGAATCCTGCTCTGGCCGCAAACACCCGTTTCGGTTTCCACTATGCTCACGCAGACTTCCTGTGGAACATCTCCAACTCCATCGCCGGTTACAAAGAGACCCGCTTCTGGAACTTCGTTCCTTACGCCACTATGGGTGTCCTGGATGTTTGCTCTGGCGTGAACCCCTTCAAGAAGGGTGCTAAGAACAACCTCGAGTATGCCGCTGGTGCCGGTCTCCTCAATGTGCTCCGCCTCGGCAAGCGCGTGAACCTCACCATCGACCTCATGGCCCTCGTCGGCAGAGGCGCTGCCTACACCAATGGTGCCGGTAAGTTCCTCATCCTGCCCTCCGCTACCGCCGGTCTGCAGTTCAACCTCGGCAAGACCAACTTCGACCGTCACAGCACCATCACCCCTGTCGTGATCCCTGTGCCCTTCACCACCGAGCAGTACAACGCCCTCAAGGATAAGGTGGCTGCCCTCGAGAAGGAGAACGCCGCCCTCAAGAACAAGGTGGCTGCCCTCGAGAAGGAAGTTGCTCCTCTGCGCAACCTCGTGAATGGTCAGACCTATCTCTACGAGAACGGCACCTTCACCGCTGTTGACGTGAAGGCTGGCGCCCCCGTCTCCATCTACTTCGACCTGGGTTCCGCCAAGATCTCCGCTCGTGAAAAGGCTCACCTCGAGTACTTCACCAACAACATCGCCACCGCTGACACCAAGGTTGAGGTTAACGGTTACGCCGACAAGGCCACCGGTTCCGCCAAGACCAACCAGGCTCTCTCCGAGAAGCGCGCCAAGGCTGTTGTTGACCTCCTCAAGAAGGCTGGCATGCCCGAGAGCAACATCGAGTGCAAGGCCAATGGTGGTGTTGACATCTTCAACACTCCTGCTTACAAGAACCGCGTTGTTACCATCGAGGTTAAGTAAGTTTCCTTACACAGCTTTAAAGAGACATTCCTTCTGGGATGTCTCTTTTTTTTGTTGGGTATTTTTTATATATTTGCATGTTTATACAAAACCTAATACCGAACATGGAAAAAGTGTATCCTCATTACCTTAAACGTCTGCAGGACGCCACCCGCAAGTTCTGGGACAAACCCGCCCTTAATACCATCGGCGGAGACTCTTTCACTTACGCTCAGATGGCAACGGCTATTGCCCGTTTCCACATTGTCTTTGAAAAAGCCGGCTTCAAGAAAGGTGACAAGATTGCCCTTTGCGCCAACAACGGTGCCAAGTGGGGTTTTGCATATCTGGCCGTCAATACATATGAAACCGTTATCGTCCCCATCCTGGCAGATTTCACTCCCGAGAGTGTCATGGGCCTGGTGAACCACTCGGACAGTGTCGCCCTGTTCACCAATGCCTCCCGTTGGGCCAAGATGGATCCCGAGAAGATGCCCGCCCTGAAGGCGGTCTTTGACGTAGACACGTGGAATGTGCTCTTCTGCAGAGACTCCAAGATCCAGGAAACTGTAGATAATCTGGATGCCCTTTTCAAGGAGAAGTATCCCAAGGGCTTCGGCCCGGATGATGTGGAATTCCCTACAGACAACTGGGACGATCTTTCCACCATCAACTACACTTCCGGCTCCACCGGAGACCCTAAGGGCGTAATGCTCACGTACCGCAACTTCTCGGCCAACGTTGACTTCAGCCAGCGCCACGTGCCCGCAGGAGACAAGATGGTCTCTATGCTCCCTATGGCCCATATGTACGGTCTGGTGATCGAATTCCTGTATCCCCTGTGCAACGGTACCTCCATTTACTGGATGGGCAAGGCTCCCACCCCGGCTTCGCTGCTGAAAGCCTTCGCAGACGTTAAGCCGTACCTCCTGATCACCGTTCCGCTGGTGATGGAGAAAATCTACAAGAGCAAGGTGAAACCCACGCTGGACAAGCCCCTCATCAAGGTTCTCACCAAGATTCCCGGTCTTAACAACATCATCTACAAGAAGGTTAAGGACGGTCTGGTGCAGGCCTTCGGTGGCAATGTCCAGGAGTTCATTATGGGCGGCGCCGCCCTCAATCCGGAAGTAGAGCGCCTGTTCAAGAAGATCAAATTCCCTTACCTGGTGGGCTACGGTATGACGGAAGCCTGCCCTCTGCTGGCTTATGAGCACTGGACCAAGTATGTGGCCGGTTCCTGCGGCAAGGCTGTGGATGTGGCCGAAGTGCGCATAGACTCCGACGATCCCCAGCACGTGGTGGGTGAAATCCAGGCCAAGGGTGAGAACATCACCATCGGCTACTACAAGAACGAAGAGGCTACGGCCAATGCCTTCACCGAGGACGGCTGGCTCAAGACCGGAGACTTGGGTATCATCGATGCCGATGGCAATATCTTCATCCGTGGCCGTTCCAAGAATATGATTCTGGGCCCTTCCGGCCAGAATATCTATCCCGAGGAGCTGGAAGCCGTCGTGAACAACCAGAATTTCGTAATGGAATCCGTGGTGGTAGACCGTGGCGGCAAGCTGGTTGCCCTGGTATTCCTGGACGAGCAGGCCATCGCTACCTCTCTGCTGGATGCCGAGGCCAAGGCCGAAATCCCGGAGAACATCCGTGTGGGTGCCAACCGTCAGCTGCCTTCCTACAGCCAGATCGCCAAGGTGGAACTGATGGACAAGCCTTTCGAGAAAACGCCGAAGATGTCTATCCGTCGTTTCCTGTACAAATAATCTGCTGATTATTATTTTTTTATAGAACGAGGGGTGCACCTGCAGGTGCACCCCTCATTTTATAATTCGTTGGCTAATAGCGGATTAGTATTCAGTGGAGAAAACGGACGGGGCCAGGGGGCGGCAGTTGTACTGTGAGGCCATGGACTGGCCGTAGGCGCCGGCGCTGCGGATGGCTATGAGGTCTCCTCTTTTGCAGGTGTTCAGCATCACTTGCTGGCCGAAGACATCGGAACTTTCGCAGACGGGGCCCACTACATCATAGGGCTCCAGGTCTCCTTCGGAAGTGAGGTTCTCAATGCGGTGTCTGGCCTGATACAGGGCCGGGCGCATGAGGTCGTTCATTCCGGCGTCCAGGATGGCGAATTCTTTCTCCAGGCCTTCCTTCACGTACAGCACGCGGGAGATGAGGGAACCGCAGGGGGCCACGATGCTCCGGCCCAGTTCGAAGTGGATGGGCAGGTTGGTATTGAGCTCATCGCTGTAGGTTTGGAAGTAGCCGGAAAAATCTGCCATCAGGTAGCGGTTGGGGTGGTTGTACTCGATGCCCAGTCCTCCTCCTACATTGATATCCTTGATTTCTATTCCCTTGGCCTGTAACCCGTGGACAATCTGGTTGTTCTTGTGGCAGAGGTTGCGGAAATCCTCCAGGTCCAGGATTTGGGAGCCGATATGATAATGCAGGCCGATGAATTCGATGGATGGCAGGCTCTGGGCTTCGCGGATGACATCCTCCAGGATGGAGTAATGAATGCCGAACTTGTTCTCTGCCAAGCCGGTAGTGATGTTCTTGTGCGTATGGGCCGCCACGTCCGGGTTCACGCGAAGGCTGATGGGCGCCACCTTGCCGCTGGCGGCGGCCAGTTCGGCCAGTACGTGCAGTTCGGCCGTGGATTCCACGTTGAAGCGGCCGATGCCGGCATCCAGGCCCAGCTGGATTTCCCAGTCGGCCTTTCCTACGCCGGCGTAGAAGATGGTCTTAGGGTCGAAACCGGCCTCCAGGGCGGCCTGCACTTCTCCTCCGCTCACGCAGTCTGCGCCGAAGCCAAAGCGGGCGATATAGTTCAGGATAACGGGATTGTGGTTGGCTTTGATGGCGTAATGCACCTGGGCCGCCGGCCAGTCCAGTACCTGTAACTGATGACGGATTTCCTCCAGGGTGCGCCTCAGAAGATCCATATCATAATAGTAGAAGGGGGTACGGAGGTTCTTGAACCTCTCTATGGGGAACGTTCCTTTCATATATCAATCAATAAGTTGGTGCGAAGATAATTAAAATTTTTATTTCTCGCCATCTTCGCATCTGCCAATTTGTCAGCCGATGGCCTTTGGCTTGTATTTTGACTATTTCCAGTGCGTCAAATGAGAATATAAAATAAGAAGAATAGATATGGCAAACAAAGGACAAATTGGAGTAACCACCGAGAACATTTTCCCGGTTATCAAGCAGTTTTTGTACAGCGACCACGAGATTTTCCTGAGGGAACTGGTGGCCAATGCCGTAGATGCCACGCAGAAGATGAAGGCCCTGGCCGCTTCCGGAGACTACAAGCAGGAGCTGGGAGAGCTGAAAGTGCACATCGAACTGGACGAAAAGGAAAAGACCCTCAAGATCATCGATAACGGTATCGGCATGACGGAGGAAGAGGTTGACAAATACATCAACCAGATTGCCTTCTCTTCGGCCGGAGAATTCCTGGAGAAATACAAGGACCAGATTGGCAACATCATCGGCCACTTCGGCCTGGGCTTCTACAGCGCCTTTATGGTGTCCTCGAAGGTGACCATCGAAACGCTTTCCTGGAAGGAGGGCGCCAAGGCCGTCAAGTGGACCTGCGACGGTTCCCCGGCCTATGAGATGGAGGAGATTGAGAAGGCCGACAGAGGCACGGTGATAACCCTGTACCTGGACGAGGATTCCAAGGAATATGCCGAGAAGTCCCGCATCGACATGCTGCTGCAGAAGTACTGCAAGTTCATGCCCGTTCCCATTGTCTTCGGCAAGGAGCAGGAGTGGAAGGACGGCAAGTACGTAGACACCGACAAAGAGAAGATTATCAACGCCGTAGAGCCCCTGTGGACCAAGGCCCCCAGTGAGCTCAAGGAAGAAGATTACATCAGCTTCTACCACACCCTCTTCCCGATGAACGAGGATCCGCTGTTCTACATCCACCTCAATGTGGACTACCCCTTCAACCTCACCGGTATCCTGTACTTCCCCAAGCTGAAGGACCGTGTGGCCGTAGAGCGCAACAAGATTTCCCTCTACTGCAACCAGATGTTCGTGACGGATCACGTGGACAACATTGTCCCGGACTTCATGACCCTGCTGCACGGTGTCATCGATTCCCCGGACATTCCGCTGAACGTGAGCCGCAGCTATCTGCAGAGCGACGCCGCCGTCAAGAAGATTTCCACCTACATCACCAAGAAGGTGGCCGACCGTCTGGAAGGCATCTTCAAGGACGAGCGTGCCCAGCTGGAGGCCAAGTGGGACAACCTGAAGCTCTTCATCGAGTACGGTATGCTCTCGGACGAAAAGTTCTGCGAGCGCGCCCTCAAGTTCGCCCTCCTGAAGAATACGGACGGCAAGTACTTCAGTTTTGAAGAGTACGAGAAGGCCGTGGCCGATAACCAGACAGACAAGGACAAGAAGAAGGTCTATCTCTACGCCACCAAGCCCGAGGACCAGTATGCCTACATCCAGGCCGCCAAGGACAAGGGCTACGACGTGCTGCTGATGGACTGCGAGCTGGACGCCCACTACGTGAACCTGCTGGAGCAGAAGCTCACGGACACCCGTTTTGCCCGCGTGGACTCCGACGCCGTGGAGAACCTCATCCCCAAGGAGGACAAGGTGAAACTGGAGATGAAGGAAGACGAGCGTTACGATCTGGAGAACCTCTTCAAGGCCGTGATGCCGGAAGGCAACGACTACTTTGTCACCGGTGACAACCTGGGAGCCGATGGAGCCCCCATCCTCATCACCCAGAACGAGTTTATGCGTCGTTACCGTGAAATGAGTGCCCTGGGCGGCGGAATGAACTTCTACGGTTCTATGCCGGAAAGCTACAACGTCACCGTCAATATGGAGAACCCGCTGGTGGCCAAGATTTGGGCGGCCAAGCAGGCCGATGTAAAGCCGCAGGGTGAACTTCCCGCCGAGGCTCCCGAGAACGCTTCCGAAGAAGAAAAGACCAAGGCCCGTGAAGCCCGCGAGGCGGTTCGCAAGGCCCACAGGGCCGATGTGGAAGCCTTCGCCACCGGCAATGAAATCCTGCACCAGATTGTGGACCTGGCCCTCCTGGGAAATGGTATGTTAAAAGGCAAGGCCCTGAGCGATTTCATCGCCCGTAGCCAGAAAGTGGTAACCGACGCCTACCTGAAGTAATCAGTACCCCTCGGGGTAATTCATGGTAACACAGTGAAGACCGCCGTGTCCTGAGAGCAGGGCACGGCAGTCTATTATTTCTACCTGCCGGTCTGGAAATACTTCCTGCAACCGGGCTGCGGCCACGGCGTCTTTGGGGGAATGGGCCCCGGGAACCAGCACGGCCCCGTTGATGATGAGGAAATTGGCGTAGGAACCCGGGAGGCGATAGTCTTCCAGGTAGAGGGCGTCCGGAAGCGGAAGAGGAACCAGCTTGTAAGGCTTTCCGTCCAGGGTACGGAACGTCTTCAGCTGCGTTTCCATGGCTTTGAGAGCCGCATAATTCTCGTCGGCCTCATCCTCACAGGAGGTATAGGCTATGGTATCGGGCCCGCAGAAACGGGCCAGGATATCTACGTGGCTGTCCGTGTCGTCTCCCACAATTCCGCCGTAATCCAGCCACAGGATGCGCTTGAGGCCGAAAACTTCTTTCAGGCGGGCCTCTATCTGCTCCTGCGTCAGGTACTCGTTGCGGTTGAGCGAGCACAGGCACTCCCGGGTGGTTAGCAGCGTTCCGGCCCCGTCGCAGTCTATGCTGCCGCCTTCCAGTACATAGGGACGCATATCCTTGTACTGCACATCCGGGCCGAAAGCGCCACAGGCGAAGGCCTGGCGGGTGATCTGGTTGTCCAGGTCGGCCGCGAACTTGAGCCCCCAGCCGTTGAACACAAAATCCAATATAATCTTTTCCCCGGCATCCCCATAGACGGAGATGGCGCCGTGGTCTCTGGCCCAGGTGTCATTGATGGGACATTCCACGAAGCGGATTCCATTTGTGGAGGCGAGGCCGCAGCGGCGAAGGTCTTCTTCGCATTCGGCCTGGTCCCGGCAGACCATCAGCACGGGTTCGTGGCGTAGGATGGCCGTTACAATCCTTGTATAGCAATCCTGGACCTTTTCTACCTCATACCAGAGAGAGTCCTTGTGCGGCCAGGTCAACTGCACAAAGCCCTGGGGTTCCCATTCGGCCGGTAATCTCATTTTCCGAAGCGCTTTAACAGAACATCGTAGGCGTCAATGCGGCGGTCCCTGAGGAAGGGCCAGCCGCGACGGACGTACTCGCTTTGTTCCAGGTCTATCTCCACCACGTGCACGCCTTCTTCGGCCTTTTCAAACTCTGTAAGGAGCTCTCCCTGGGCGCCGGTGGCGAAGGAGTGGCCCCAGAAATCGATGCCGGTGGAATGGCCGGTGGGATCCGGTTCCACGCCCGTGCGGTTCACCGTAATCACGGGGAGGCCATTGGCTACGCTGTGGCCGCGCTGGACCAGCTGCCAGGCCTGGCACTGCTGTTTCTGTTCCCATTCCGGGTCTGTGGGCACGCCGCCGATGGCCGTGGGATAGATGAGCATCTCCGCTCCGGCCAGGGCCATCGCCCGGGCGGCTTCGGGGTACCACTGGTCCCAGCACACCAGCACGCCGAGGGTTCCCACGGAGGTCTGGATGGGCTGGAAGCCCAGGTCTCCGGGGGTGAAATAGAACTTCTCGTAGAAGAGAGGGTCGTCCGGGATGTGCATCTTGCGGTATTTGCCGGCTATGCTGCCGTCGGCCTCCAGCACCACGGCGGTGTTGTGGTAGATGCCGGCGGTGCGGCGCTCGAAGAGCGAGAGCACAATCACTATGCCCAGTTCCTTGGCCAGGGCACCGAAGGACTCGGTGGACGGGCCGGGGATGGGTTCTGCCAGATCGCACAGCTTGGCGTTTTCTTCCTGGCAGAAGTACAGGCTGTTGTGGAGTTCCTGCAGAACTACCAGCTGCGCCCCTTGGGCGGCAGCTTCCCGTACGTAACCTTGCAGGCGGGCTATATTTCCGGGAATATCGGCGGTGCAGTGCTGCTGCACCATGCCTACTTTCAGTTTTCTCATTATCTGTAGGTGGAGAATTTTTGTAATTCGCTTTGGGCCTTGATCTTGTCTATGATAGCGCAGACCAGGCGGAAGGTGCGGCTGTCCTTGGTGTAGGAAGCGGGCGTGATAAAGTTCACACGACCCTGGCGAAGCAGTTTGCGGGCCAGTTTTTTCTTTCCGGGACGGGTGGGGTCAAATACGGCAATGGAGTTGCCGCCAAACATGTTTACCACTTTCATGGAGGGAATATCTGTTTCTCCGTCTCCAAAGTAAACCATGTTGGTGAGGGGAAGGCGTTTCTCCTCGTCCGTACTGTGTTCGTTCACCTCGTGGGAGTCTCGGGAAGAGAAGATTCCTTTCTGGATTTTGAAGAGGTACTGGGTTTTGGCCGTGTAGTCTACGGCGATGGCGGGCCATTCGGCCTCTCCGTTCTCATCATACAGGTAGCTGCCGGCGAACACGTGCTTGAATTCCTTGGCAATGGGAGAACCTTCAATGATTTCCGTGAGGCCCGAGGAATTGATGTAATGTTCCACGATCACCCCTTTCTTCCGGCCATACTCGTTCACCAGACCGAACCATTCCCGTACGCCGTCATAGAGCTTGATATCCGCCCCATAGCGGTTGAAGTCCTCCCGGGTGAGCTTGATGCCGTTTTTTTTGGCCTCGTCGTACATCAGTTTCATATACGACAGGATGTTGGAGGCGTCCTGGTCTATGGCCAGGTTGTTGCTCTTGGTCCAGAACTCTTCCGGAGTTTGCCGGATGGCCTGGATGAAACCGAACTCCTGCATATTGCCGGGGCAGAGGGTTCCGTCAAAGTCGTAGATGAGTCCTATGATGGGTTTGCGTCTCATAATGTGCAAAGATAAAAAAAAGCGGGCAAAACTTATAGGATTACCTTCCGGATGAAGGGCGTTTGGTACTGGTAGGCGATTTTGGTGAGGTCCCAGCCGGGCCGGGTAAGGATGAGGGCGGCCTTCTTGCCGCGGGTGATGGAGCCGTATTCCGTGCTTACCCCCATCGCATAGGCGCTGTTGAGGGTGACGGCGTTGAAGGCTTCCACGGGGGTGAGGCGCATCTTGATGCAGCCCTGGGCCATCACAAAGCGCATATCTCCACTGGGGGAGGAACCGGGATTGTAGTCCGATGCCAGCGCCACGCCCAGCCCAGCCTTCAGGAACTCCCTGGCCCGGCCGTAGGGGAGACCCAGGAAGAAGGAAGAGCCCGGCAGCATCGTGGGCATAGTCCGGGTATCCTTGAGGGCCGATATTTCGGCCTCTGTGGTGCGCTCCAGGTGGTCTACCGAAAGGGCCTTGTGTTTCACGCCCACCTGCACGCCGCCGCTGACGGCCAGCTCGTTGGCGTGGATCTTGGGGGTGAGAAGGTGCTCTGCCGCCGTCAGGATGCGGTCTGTGTCCTCCACGGTAAAGAAGCCCTCGTCGCAGAATACGTCCACAAAGTCTGCATATTCCGCCGCCTGGGGAATCATATCGATGACCGCCTGCACGTATTCTTCGTGGGTATAGCCCCGCCCCACGGCGTGGGCTCCCAGGAAGGTGCTTTTGACCGTGGCGGGGACCGTTTCCCCGATGTGGCGGATCACGCGCAGCATCTTTATCTCATCGGCCGGATTGAGCCCGTAGCCGCTCTTGATTTCCAGCGCTACGGTGCCCTTTTCCATCATTTCCTGCACGCGGGGGAGGGACTGGGAGTATAGCTCTTCTTCGGAGGTGCGGTGCAGCAGATCGGCCGAATTGAGGATGCCGCCGCCGCGGGCCGCTATCTCTTCGTAGGAAAGGCCGTTGATCTTGTCCAGGAACTCTCCGTCCCGGCTGCCGGCATACACCACGTGCGTGTGGCTGTCGCAAAAGCCCGGCATCACCATCCCGCCTTCCGCGTCCAGAGCTTCTTCGCTGCCGCTCAGAATGACAGAGGACATCGGCCCGAAATCCACGATCCGGTCGTCTTCGTAGCGAAGCCAGGCATTCTCCAGGAGGCCGGTGCGCCCCTGCGCCTCTCCTTCCACCCGAAGGACCCCTTCCGGCTGGATGCCCGCCAAAAGGCCTATATTATAGATAAGACTCATTCCGGATGAATTCGACGGATTTCATAATGTAGGGATGCATATATGTGTCCGTAGAGAGGAAGGGGACCTCCCGGCGGTAATCGGCAAAGATATGTTCCAGTTTGGGGGAACTCTTCAGGGGCCGGCGGAACTCCAGTGCCTGCGCGGCGTTGAAAAGCTCTATGGCCAGCACGGTTTCCACATTGTCTACCACCCGCACCAGCTTGGTGGCGCTGTTGGAGCCCATCGAGACGTGGTCTTCCTGGCCCTGGGACGAAGGGATGGAGTCGCAGGAGGCGGGCCAGCACAGCCCCTTGTTCTGGGACACGATGCTGGCGGCCGTGTACTGCGGAATCATAAAGCCGCTGTTGAGGCCGGGTGAAGCCACCAGGTACTTCGGGAGGCCGCGGAGACCGTCGATGAGCTGGAAGGTGCGGCGCTCCGAGATGCTGGCCAGTTCGCTCATAGCGATGGCCAGGGAATCCATCGGAATGGCGATGGGCTCTCCGTGGAAGTTGCCGGCCGATATCACCATATCCTCGTCCGGGAAGATATTGGGGTTGTCCGTGGCGGAGTTGATCTCGTTCTCGATGACGGACTTGACATACATAATATTGTCTTTCACCGCTCCGTGCACCTGCGGGATGCAGCGGAAGCTGTAGGGATCCTGCACGTGCACCTTGGGCCGGTTGATGAGTTCGCTCCCTTCCAGGATCTTCATAAAGGCCTCTCCCGTGAGAATCTGCCCGGTATGGGGCCGAAGCTGATGGGTGAGGGGGAGGAAGGGCTCTATGCGGCCGTCATAGGCGTCCAGGGACATGGCGCCGATAACATCGGCCCAGGCGCTCAGGCGCATGCTCTTGAGGATGCACCAGATGGCATGGGCGCTCATAAACTGCGTGCCGTTCAGAAGGGCCAGGCCCTCCTTGCTCTGCAGCTTGATGGCCTCCCAGCCCTTCTCCTTCCATACATCGGCCGAGGGCCGGACCTTTCCCTGATAGAGGACCTCTCCCATTCCGATGAGCGGGAGGCACAGATGCGCCAGGGGGGCGAGGTCTCCGGAGGCGCCCAGGGAGCCCTGCTGGTACACCACCGGCAGCACGTCTTCGTTGAACATGTCCACCAGGCGCTGTACGGTGGCCAGCTGCGCTCCGGAGTGGCCGTAGGAGAGGTTCTGCACCTTCAGAAGGAGCATCAGCTTCACAATCTGCGGCCTCACGGTTTCTCCGGTTCCGCAGGCGTGGGACATCACCAGGTTGTGCTGGAGCTGGCTCAGGTCTTCCTTCGGGATGGTTACGTTATAGAGGGAACCGAAGCCAGTGGTTACCCCGTAGATGGGGCGGTCCAGGTCTTCCATTTTCTTGTCCAGGTATGCCCGGCATTTGACAATGGCGTCTACGGCTTCCTGCGACAGGGTGAGTTTTTCGTGGTTGTCCAGGATTTCTTTCACTCTCTCCAGGGAGAGATGGGCGTGGGATATACTGTGCATTAGTCTAAAGCTTTTCGGATTAAGTTTTCATCGGCCTGGTAGGGGAGGGTGACCTGCAGGCCGGGGGTGCGGGCCATTTCGCGTTCGATGGCAAAGCGGGCGGCGCTGTTGCGGGCCCAGGAGCGGCGGGCGATGCCGTTGTTCACGTCCCAGAAGAGCATTTCGCGGATGTGGCGGGCCGAATCGGCCGATCCGTCAATGACCATCCCGAAGCCGCCGTTGATGACTTCTCCCCAGCCTACGCCGCCCCCGTTGTGGATGCTCACCCAGGTGGCGCCGCGGAAACTGTCCCCGATCACGTTCTGCACAGCCATATCGGCCGTAAAGCGGCTGCCGTCGTAGATGTTGGAGGTTTCGCGGAAGGGGGAGTCCGTTCCGGAAACGTCGTGGTGGTCCCTTCCCAGCACGATGGGGGCCGATATTTCGCCTTTGCGGATGGCCTCGTTGAACGCGAGGGCAATCCGGGTGCGGCCTTCGCAGTCTGCGTAGAGGATACGGGCCTGGGAGCCCACCACCAGGTGGTTGCGTCCGGCTTCCCGGATCCAGTGGATGTTGTCCCGCATCTGGCCGGCAATCTCTTCGGGAGAGCCTGCGGCAATCTCCGAGAGCACCCGGACGGCTATCTCGTCGGTCTTCTGAAGATCTTCCGGCTTTTCGCTCATGCACACCCAGCGGAACGGGCCGAAGCCGTAGTCGAAGTACATCGGCCCCATGATATCCTGAACGTAGGAAGGATAGCGGAAAGTGCCGTCGGGCCTCATGATATCCGCCCCGGCGCGGGAGCTTTCCAAAAGGAAGGCGTTGCCGTAATCGAAGAAATACATTCCTTCGGCCGACAGCCGGTTGATGGCCGCTACCTGCCGGCGGAGAGAAGCCTGCACGGCGCCGCGGAAGGCGTCCGGGTCATCGGCCATCATCTCCTTGGACTCTTCCAGGGTGTATCCCACGGGATAGTACCCGCCGGCCCAGGGGTTGTGCAGGGATGTCTGGTCACTGCCGAGGTCTACGTGCACGTGTTCTGCGGCGAGGCGCTCCCAGAGGTCTACTACGTTGCCCACATAAGCCAGTGAGACCACTTCCCTCTCGGCTACCGCCTTCCGGATGCGGGGGATGAGTTCCTCCAGGCTGTAGTGGAGCTCGTCCACCCAGCCCTGCTCATGGCGCTTTTCGGCCGCTTTGGGATTGATTTCGGCCGTCACGCTCACCACCCCGGCAATGTTGCCGGCCTTGGGCTGCGCACCGCTCATACCGCCCAGGCCCGCCGTTACAAACAGCTTGCCGGCCGGGCTGCCACCCTGCTTGCGGGCGGCGTTCATCACCGTGATGGTGGTGCCGTGTACAATGCCTTGAGGACCTATATACATATAGGACCCGGCCGTCATCTGGCCGTATTGAGAAACGCCCAGGGCGTTGAACCTTTCCCAGTCGTCCGGTTTGGAGTAGTTGGGAATGACCATCCCGTTAGTGACGATCACGCGCGGGGCATCCTTGTGGCTGGGGAACAGCCCCAGCGGATGGCCGCTGTACATCACCAGCGTCTGCTCTTCCGTCATGGTGGAGAGGTACTGCATCACCAGGCGGTACTGGGCCCAGTTCTGGAAGATGGCTCCGTTGCCGCCGTAGATGATGAGCTCGTGGGGATGCTGGGCCACCCTCTCGTCCAGGTTGTTCTGGATCATAGCCATAATGGCCGCCGCCTGCCTGGACTTGGCGGGATACTCGTCTATAGGGCGGGCATAGATCTTATAGGAGGGCCGATAGCGGTACATATAGATGCGGCCGTATTCCTTCAGTTCCTGGGCGAATTCCGGCGCCAGCTGCGCGTGGAGCGCCTCGGGGAAGTACCGCAGGGCGTTCTGGAGCGCCAGCACCTTCTCTTCCGGCTTCAGGATATCCTTCCGCTTGGGGGCATGGTTGATTTGGCTGTCATAGGGCTTGGCTTCCGGCAGTGCGGTGGCCGGAATGCCGGCAAGAATCTCTTCCTGAAAGGTCATAGCAGTGTTGTTAAAGTTAATCCCGGCTTACTTTCACCCCTCTGAGGGTAATCTTCCGGAAGCCCTCGTCGTTCCAGCTCACTATGGGAATAGCTGCGCCGGTAAGGCCTGTGGCCAACAGGTTCTCCAGCGTGAGGTCTTCCGCTACGGAACCTTTCCGGACGGAGCAGCCCACCGGAGAGGAGAGGCCGTACATCTGGAGGTCGTGCAGGTAGATGTTGCGGGCGGTGCCTTCGGCCTTGCCCCAGGCGCCGGGTTCCAGTTCTATTCCAAAGAGCATATTGCAGCGGCGGGCCTCTCCGCTGGTCCGGTGCGGGTATACGCCCGGGCCGTGAAGCACGCAGTTTCTCACTTCCAGACCGTCCGAGGGCATGATCATCCGGATGCCGTTGCAGGAGGAGTTGATGTCACAGTCTTCTATGAGCATCTGGTTCCAGTAGCCTCCGGCAATGCAGTCGTCCCCGGTCTGGAACGTACTGCGGCGAATGATGCCTTGTTCGCACCCGCGGATGTGGATGCCGTCCCAGCCTTCGGTGACCAGGAGGTCTTCAAAGACCGGCTTCACCAGGGCATAGCCCAGGAAAGCGTAGTTGGCTGCACGGGTGATGTGCACCCCGCTCATATGGAAGTTTTCGGCCTCAGCCACAATGATGGTGTGCGGGCCGCGCATATTCTCTTCTCCCCGTTCGTCAAATACGTGCACCCCGTCTATGGTGCCGCTGCCGGTAATGGAAGCGTTCTTTACCCCGGCTCCGATCAGGAAGGCCTTCATCCACTGGCGGTCGTTCACACAGTTGGAGTTGGCCGTTCCGTTTCCGCTGTCGTAACGGGTAAGGTCATTTTCCGGGATGTAGGGCTGGTAGGCGTCCGGGTCCTGAACGCCTTGCAGAACCGCTCCTTCCTCCAGGTGAAGGTCCACATTGTCCCTCAGGTAGAGGGTGGCCGAAAGAAAAGTTCCTTCTGGAATCACCACCTGCCCGCCGCCGGCCTCGGAAGCTTTGTCCAGTGCCTGCTGGATGGCTTCGGTGCAAACGGTTCCATTCTCTGCTCCATAATCCGTGATAGGGAACCGCTGCACAGAGGGCGTGCAGGCTGCTGCCAGGAATGCGCTGGCGGCCAATACGCTGATTGATTGAGAAATACGAATACGGACGGTGCCGAAAATGGTACCCGTCTGTTTGGTTAAAGTGTTATTAATTAGTAACATAAGTGCCAGGGCTCTACGTTTTGTTCCTTAAAGTTTAACTAAAGGCCGATATGGGCATTCACGGCTTCCAGCACCTGCTTTTCCAGCACCCGGGCTTCGGCCACGATGGCATCGGCCCTTTCCAGCAGCGGCCGGGCCGGAGCCTGGTCTTTGAGGGAGGCGGCGTTGATGCGGACGTTGAGGCGGGCGCCCCGGATACCGGCTACGGCGGCCAGGGCGGCTACTCCGGCATCCGAGGACGAGGCGGGATTGCCGGACTGGGCCATCTGCAGCGCCAGCGGCAGGGCCTTCAGGGTGGCCTCCATCGTCCGGAGCGGGACCTCCGCCGCATAGAGCGTGGCCTCCTCGATGGCCTTCGAACGGGCGGCTTTTTCCTCGTCCGTTCCCTTCGGCATCGCAAAGCAGGCCATAATGCGGTTGAACGCGGCGGTGTCTTCGTCTATGAGCGAGAGCAACTCATCCACCAGCTGCTGCCCCTGTTCGGCTACGTCGCTGAATTCCTTCCAGCGGGCGTCCCAGCCGCGTTTGTGCGCGCTGAGGTTGGCCACCATCGTAGAGAGGGCCGCGGCAAAGGCGCCCATACAGGCCGATACCGAGCCTCCTCCCGGGGCGGCGCTTTCGCTGGCGGTTTCCCGGGTGAAGCCTTCCACCGTCATCTGCGTAAGGCCCTTCCTGTTTTCGGCCATCAGATATTCGATAACCTTTTCCTTCGGATTGAACGGCTTCAAATCGTCCAGGGACATACTCTTGACGGCAATCTTGACAATCTCCTCCTCGCTGATGCCCAGCGAGCGCTGCTGTTTTTCCAGGTAGAAGCGGCCGGCTTCCAGAAGCACGCGTTTGGGGACAAGACCCACGATTTCTGCTCCGGTCACCCGCAGGCCCCGGGCCGCGGCGGCGCGGGAAACCTCCTCGAACGCTATGTGCAGGGGCGTAACGTCTATGTCCGTGATGTTCATCGAAACCTGTGCGATGCCGTATTCGTCTATGAACCAGCCGATGGCTTTGGTTCCCTTGAGGGTTCCGGGAATCCAGCCTTCTCCGGAAGGATTTTTGCGGCCCTTCTCGCGTACATCGAAGGCCACGGCCATAGCGCGGCGCGTGCTGGTGGTGTTGAGGTTGAAGTTCACGGCCACCAGGAAGCCGCGGGCCCCCACGTTGGAGGCGCCGCACCTTGCCGCCACCTCGTTCCATTCTCCACCGAAATCCGGCTTGCGGGCCTCGTCGGCCATCTTTTCCGGCAGGGCTTCGTATTCTCCTTCCCGGCAGACGGCGAGGTTCTTTCGCTCCGGCCGGAAGGCGGCGGCTTCGTAGCAGTAGCAGGGGATGCCCAGTTCTTTGTACATCCTTTCGGCCAGTTTCCTGGCCAGCTGTGCACACTCCTGAAGGGTGATGCCGGCTATGGGAATGAGGGGCAGGACGTCCGTGGCTCCGCTGCGGGGATGGGCGCCGTGGTGCTTTCGCATATCGATGAGCTCCTGCGCCCTGGCTGCCCCGCGGAAGGCGGCCTCGCAGACCGGGCCGGGCTCTCCTACAAAAGTGACGACGGTGCGGTTGGTGGCCTCTCCGGGATCTACGTCCAGTACTTTGACACCTTCAACGGTGCTAATGGCCTCTACAATAGCCTGTATTACGCTTTGATCTTTTCCTTCGCTGTAGTTGGGAACGCATTCGATGAGTTGTTTCATGGTTTTAGTTCTAATTCAGCCTTAAAGATAGCAAAAAAATGTATATCTTTGCCCAATGAATAACGAAAGTCCCTTTTCCCCTGAAAACCGCCAGCGCAAGCTGGATTCACCGGAGCAGATCGGAAGCACGCTCAAGATTACGGCGCTGCCCACCTATCTGCTGGCCTGTACCGTGCTGCTGCTCCTGGGCGCCTTCTTCGTCTGGGGCTTTCTGGGTACGGTGTCCGATAAAGTATATTATAGTGGCGTAGTGTTCCCCCTGCAGGGAACTTCCGACGTGTCCCTTCCCAACAAGGGTATGATAAGGACGATGTTCGTCCACGGAGGAGACCACATCACCCGGGGCCAGTCCATCGCCCTCATCTCTATGGAAGACAGCTACAGCATCCTCACCAGTACGGTGGAGGGAACGGTAATCAGCACCAAGGTGGATAACCAGCCCTTCGAAGCCTTTGAACCCATTGTGAGCGTTGTGGACGGGAACGAATCGGAAACGGGAGAGGCAATGCTCATTGCCTATGTGGACAACGCCGGCCAGAGAGACCTGAAGGTGGGGATGAACGCCCAGGTGTGGCCGGAAGACGAAAAAAGGGACGAGATTGGCTACATAAGGGGCCGCATTACCCGTATAGACCGCTATCCGGTGGCGGCCGGCGTCGTGCGGCAGACTCTCAAGAGCGACGATCTGGCCGAAAGGCTGCTGGAATCCGGGGAAATGATGTATCAGGTGAACATAGAACTGCTCCGTTCTCCCCAGGATCCTTCCCTGTACGACTGGTCCTTCGGCCAGCCGGCCGATGTGCATATGAATATAGGTACGTACTGCTCCGTGCTCAGTGAAACGCGGCGGCGCAGTATGTTCCGCTATTTGTTCGAAGGGAGCCGGACGCGCTTCCGCTCCGTTAAACTGCGTACAGAATGAAAAGCAGCGGGACAACCGGCCTCATCCTCCGCTATATGCGGGGCAGCATGGGCTTTTTCCTGGTCACATTCCTCTTGCTGATAGGGGATATGGCCTCCCATCTGCTGCCCCCGTTCTTCCAGCAGGTTTTCACGGATAATATCATCACCCGCAAAAACCCCGAGTGGTTTGGGCCGATGATGACTTTCTATGTCCTGCTCTTTGTGCTGGAGATGGTGCTGTGGCTGCTGCTGAACCCCCTGAGAAAGAAAGAATTCGCCCGCCTGGGCATCAACGCCTCCACCCGCTATGTGCTGGGGCTTCTCCAGCTGCCGATGGAGGCCATAGACCGCTTCTCGGCCGGAGAATTGGTGGCCCGCTACTCCGGTATCAAGAGCATTGGAAACACGATGGACCACTTTTCCTTCGCCCTGGTCCTGGTGGTCCGGCCCCTCCTCTGCGCCTGGCTGCTGATGATGTACAGTTGGAAACTGGGCCTAGTGGTGGTCCTGTCTATGCTGACGCTGCTGGCCGTTATGCGCCTGACGGCAAAAACCATCAAAAAGAGGGCCCGGGGATCGGAAGTGACGGACGCCCGGTTGCAAAGCGTTACGATGACGGGCATCAAGAATATTGAAACCATCAAGTCGATGGGAGGTGAGCGCATTTTCTTCGCCAAGTGGGAACAGGTCTATGCCGATGCGCTGAACGCCCGGGTGAAAACCGCTACCGGTACTATGAAAACCGGCTCCCTGCCGCTGCTGGTGCTGAACCTCTGCAACGCCCTCATCCTGTGCCTGGGCGCCTGGTACATCCTGCAGGGAGAACTCACGCCCGGTATGCTGCTGGCCTCGCAGGCCCTAGCCACCAGCATCAACTTCCCCATCAACGCCGCCATATCGGCCACGCAGGAAGTGTACCGCTCCCACGCGGCGATGGAGCGTCTGGAGGAAGTGGAGGAGGAAGCCAAGGGGCATCCCCTGGTGATTCCGGACGAAGAGTCCCTGCCGGAGAATCACAAACTGACAGGAGAGGTGGAACTGAGAAATGTAACTTTCGGCTACGACCGCTCCTGCCCGCCGGTGCTCCGGAATTTCTCCCTGCACATTCCCGCCGGGCAGAAGGTGGCCTTCGTGGGCTTTTCCGGCTGCGGAAAAAGCACCATCGCCAAGCTCATCTCCGGCCTCTATGATGCCTGGGAGGGGGAAGTGCTGCTGGACGGCATCCCCGTGCAGCAGGTAAACCGTGCGGTAAAGGACAATTCCCTGTCGGTGGTGAACCAGGATATCACCCTGTTTGAAGGCACCATCGCAGACAATATCAAGATGTGGGACCAGTCCATCGAGGATTTCTCTATGGTGATGGCCGCGAACGACGCCCAGATCCACGAGGACATTGCCAACCGGCCCGGAGCCTACCAGTCCCTCCTTACGGAGAACGGAAAGAATTTCAGCGGAGGCCAGCGCCAGCGCATAGAGATTGCCACCGCCCTGGCCAAGGATCCTACCATCCTCATTATGGACGAGGGCACATCGGCCCTGGATCCCAGGACCGAAGAACTGGTGATGCAGCACGTGGGCCATCTGGGCATCACCACCATCCTCATCGCCCACCGCCTCAGTACCATCCGGGACTGCGACTGCATCTATGTGATGGAGCGCGGGGAGGTTCTGCAGAAGGGGACGCACGAGGAGCTGCTCTCGCAGGAAGGCCTTTATAAAGAACTGATGAAATACGCTTAGCCATGGATAATTTCTTATTTGAACAGCTGGTTCAGCGTATTCAGGGAGACCGGAAGGCCCTACAGGAGGCTTCCGATATCTTCCGTGGGATGATAGACCGGAAGGCCTGGCAGGATCTCACGCGCCAGCGGGAAGTTCCCCTGGATATCGGCCAGCTGGAGCAGGTTTTTACCCAGCAGCAGATTTTCTTCCGGCAGATCAGGCTGGAGGGCAAATGGTGGAACCGCTGCACCGGCAAGTTGCTGGCCTTCACGGTGAAAGGGGACAGGCCCGTTATCCTGAGCCCCCGTTTTGCCGATTATGTCTTCGTAGACCCGGAGACGGGCCGGAGCTGCCGCACCGGAAAGGACGGCGGTCTCCTGAAAAAGGAGGCCTTTACCCTTTGTTATCCCCTTCCGGAGGGACAACTCACCACCGTCTCTTTCCTGAAGTATGCCCTCCGGCAATTGAGTGTCTACGACTATATCTTCGCCCTGATGGCCTGCCTCGGGGTGGTGATTCTTACGATGGTAACCCCGTATATCTGCAAGCTCCTGTTCAATGAGGTCATTCCCTCCGGAGACGCTTCGCAGCTGGTGCCCATCGCCGTTCTGATGTTCAGCGCCGCCGTGGGCCTGGTGATGGTGCAGCTTTCCCGTAACTTTTTGGTCGTGAGGATGAAAGACAAGACGGAATATGCCCTGCAGGCTCCGCTGATGACGCGTCTTCTGTCCCTTCCCACCACCTTTTTCAAGAAATTTGCCCCCGGAGACCTTTCCAACCGCGTGCTGTCTGTGGTAAGACTCTTCACCCAGCTCACGGAGGATATGCTATCTACCATCCTGTCCCTGGCCTTTACGGCGGTTATGTTCATCCAGTTCTTCACCTACGGCGGTCCTCTGCTGTACACGGGTATTCTGGTTCTGGCCGTGTATATGCTGGCCATCTACAGCGTGTACTATTACCGCAAGCAGGTGCAGAACAGCGCCAACGCCAGTGCTTCCAGGCTCACCGGCCTTATTTTCAACCTGGTGACAGGTGCCCAGAAGATCCGAACCAACGGGGCGGAAATCCGCGCCTTCCGGCACTGGGCGTCGGCCTATGAGCCCTCAGAACCCTACAGCAGCCGCTATCCTGCAATGTTCACCATCGGCAACTCCCTCAGCTACAATGCCCGCCTGCTGCCGATGATAGTCACTATGCTGGCGGCCTGGCATTATGGCCTGGGCCTTTCGGACTACATTGCGTACTGCAGCGTTCTTGCCCTGGCCACCCAGGCCGTGGAAAGTTTTGAACGCATTACCAAGGATGTGGCGCTGCTGGGGCCGGAACTGAGGCTGTGCACCCCCATCCTGGAGGCCGAACCCGAAACGCAGCAGGGAGTCGTGCTGATGCAGAATGCCAGCGGACGCATCTCCATCAGCGGCCTTAAATTCCGCTATTCCCCGGAGATGCCGTACATCTTCGACGGGTTGGACCTGAGGATCAACCCGGGAGACTATGTGGCCCTGGTGGGTCCTTCCGGCTGCGGCAAGAGTACGCTGGTGCGCCTGATGCTGGGCTTTGAAAAGCCCGAGAGCGGCTCCATCTTCTACGACGAGTACAACCTGGAGGATGTGAACCTTCCCAGCCTCCGCCGCTACTGTATGAGCATCTGCCTGCAGGACGGCCAGCTGGTGGAAGGCACCGTGAGGGATAACATCCTGTTCGGCAACGAATGGTTCGGGGACGAAGAGGTTTGGGAGGCGGCCCGGGCGGCTGCCCTGGAAAAGGATATCGAAGGAATGCCCCAGGGGCTGGAGACGCCCATATCGGCCGACGGGCAGGGGGTTTCCGGCGGCCAGCGCCAGCGCATCCTGATGGCCCGCGCCCTGATCCGTAAACCCAGGATTCTCTTCCTGGACGAGGCCACATCGGCCCTGGACAACATCAGCCAGCACGTGATCACGGAGAACCTGGCCCGGATGAAATGCACCCGCATCACCATCGCCCACCGGATGAGCACCATCCGGCATTGCAACCGCATCATCGTGCTCAGCGGAGGCAAGGTGGTGGAAGACGGCAGCTTTGATGAGCTGATGGCCAAGGGCGGTATTTTTTCGGAAATGATTAAACGGCAGACGGTATGAGAAAGGTTTTGACAACACTGCTTCTTCTTCTGGGATGTGCCCTTTCCCGGGCCCAGGGCCTGGAAGAGTTCATCCGTCTGGCGCAGGACAGCACCATCACGGCCTTCCAGAGTCAGTATGAATATGAATCCGGACAGGCGCGTTATGCCCGCTTTGAGGCCCTCCGGAAGCCCCAGCTCACCCTGCAGTTCAAGCCCAATTATAACCGGATCATTACGGATATCTCCCGGGAATTTGTGTTCCTGAGAAATTACGACCGCTTCTCTACGTCGGCCCAGCTGATGTTAACCCAGAAGGTACTGCCCTGGGGCGGTGATGCCTATGTGGGCTCCCATGCCGTCTGGAGCGAGTATTTCCTGAAAGACAGCCAGAACAGGCCCCGGGATTTCGTGGCCACCCCGCTCGTGGTGGGATACCAGCAGTCTCTTCTGGGATACAACCCCTTCCGCTGGGAAAAGGCCGAGGAAGACCAGCGTCTGGAGGCCGCCAGGAAAGAATATTCCTTCCGGCTGTACCGGATTGCCGAGGAAACCAGCCGGCGCTATTTCCGCCTGGTGTGCGCCCAGGGAATGCTGGATATGTGCGAGCGCAACAAGCAGACGGCCGACACGCTTTATGCCATCGCCCGGGAAAAGGCCGGGATTGCGATGATAACCCTGGCCGAACTCCGCTCCCTGGAGCTGCAGCGGCTGAATGCCGCCAATGCGCTGCTGTCGGCCCGCAGCGAGGAAAAACTGGCCAAGGAGTCCCTTCTGTCCTACCTGAGGGCCGATGAAGACCTCCTTCCCGCGCGCCTTCCCGTTCCCACCCATACCCGGACCATTCCGCTTTCGGACGAGGACGCCCTGCAGATGGCCTTCGACAAAAGTGCCGGTATCCAGCTGCAGCAGACGGCTGTGACCCAGGCCCGCGGAAAGCAGGTGAAAGCCCGCAAGGAAGGCGGCGTGAAGGTGGGTGTAGACCTTAATATGGGTATGCAGCAGCTGGCCGATAACTTCCTGGGAGCCTACAAGAACCCTCAGTTCTATATGGTAGGAGTCGTTACCCTCAGCATTCCGCTGATGGACCACGGCGCCGCCAAAAAGGGTCACGCGGCCGCCGTGGCCTGGGAAAAGAGGGAAGAGCAGGCCCTTCTGGAGGTCGAGCGCGCCCTGAAAGAGGACGTGCAGCTCACCCTGGACAACATCCGTTCCCACGAGATCCTTCTGGAACATACGCAGGAGGCGGTGGCCCTGGCTGATGAAGTCTTCGAGCTTACGGCCGAGAACTACGCCAACGGCCTCTGCGACATCAATACGTATTCCCTGGCGCAGAGCCGCCGGGACAGTGCCTACAACCAGTACCTGACGGCGCTGGCCGGCTACTGGAACACCTATTACCACTTATTAACCCTCACCCAGCATGAATAGGTACCTTCCCCTGCTATTCCTGGCGGCCCTGTCGGCCTGCCATTCCCGTTCATCGGCCCCGGAGACTCCTCAGGAAATAGTTTCTGCCGAAGAAGCCGTCGCCGCTCCCGCCGTGGAGAATCAGAACCTGCAGCGCACCATCGAGGCCGAAGGCTTCTCCAGCAAGGGAACCATCCAGGCCGTGACGGAAGTGCCGGTGTACAGCCGCATCAGCGAGCAGATCGTTTCCTTCGACATTGAACTGGGCCAGCGGGTCCGGAAGGGGGAAGTGGTGGTAAGGCTGAGCCAGGATGTCCTCAAAGACAAGATTGCCCGGGGCAAGGCCGAACTGGAAAATGCCGAATACCATTACCAGGCCATCCTGATGGGGCAGGGGTACAAGAGGGGACAGATGGACGATGCTCCGGAGGAAATGAGACAGCAGGCCCGCATCAACAGCGGCTATTATGCTACTATGGCCTCCCTAAAACTGCTGGAGCGCGAAATTACGTACTGCACCATTACAGCTCCGATCACCGGTGCGGTGAGCCGGATAGAAGCTACGCTCTACGGCGCCGCTACCCCCGGCGTCCCCCTTTTCTATATCGTGGACACGGAGCACCTGAAGGTGTGCTTCGACGTGCTGGAGAACGAGCTCCACAAGTTCCAGACCGGCACCCGCATCCGCGTCATCTCCGTGGCATACCCTTCCGAGGTGCATCAGGCCGAAGTATCGGCCATCAGCCCCGTTGTTGAGAAGAACGGGATGGTGCATCTGGAGGCCACCCTCCAGCCTCATCCCCATCTGATGCCGGGAATGACGGCCATCGTGACCAAGGACGTGGGATAAAGATTAAATCTCCGGATGTTCGCGGAGTAATTCATCTACCCAGGAGCGGAAATCGCTCCAGCGGTAGAAATTGTCCCTCACGGGAGTCAGTTGAGGCAGGAAGGCATCGTTTTCATTGAGCACAGGCTTGAAAAGGATGTCTCCTGCCTTGTTTTTGTAGAAAACGAAAAGAAGGGTTCCGGCCATGGGAATGTTGTAGTTCTGGAACCAGTACTTGGCCTCTTCCGGCGTGTCCGGGACAACTCCCATATTGTTGATATTCAGGAGGGTGGCCAGGCCTTCCAGAATGAAGTCGTGTCCAAAGCGGAGGTGGGCGGCGCGGTTGGGGTCCTGGAAGGACGCTTCGGCCTTTTCCAGGATATCCTTCAGAAGGGGAATGGTGCCGTAGCGGGCGCTGATGTCGCTGTAGAAGGAGAAGTAGTTGGCGGCTTCCCAGACCTTCACAATCTCTTCCTCGGGAATGAGATCGTCAAAGAGCGGCTCTTTCACGTAATTGTGGTAGCCGCTGAGCAGTTCCCACAACTCGTCCATAAAGTCTTCTCCGCCTTCCATCTGGTCCAGGAAACTGTAGTCTGTGAACAGCTTGCCCAGGATGCCCTTGTAGTTGACGGTACGCTTGAAGAAAGAGGATACGCTTTCCAGGTGGGCGGGTTTCTCGCCCTGGCCTTTGAATCTCTTGCGGATGGCTTTGGGGGCGCTGGGAGGGGCTATGATGCCCATTCCCATATGGTCCGACTGCATACGGATCTGCAGCTTGGGATTGCCGCTCAGAAGGCCGGCATTGAAGGCGCCCATGCTCACGATGCAGCGCTGGCCGGTGGAGGAGAGAGCGTCCACTTTCTTCCGGCCCTTGAAGACCCGGGGAAATTGTTCGTACACAAAGGTGCCGATGGCCAGGTGCTGGTCGTAGCCCAGGGGAACCAGGTCTCCGGCGTTGATATACGGCACCTCCCAGAAGTCCATATACTTTCGGGCAAACTCCTTTCCGTAGGGGGTGAGAACGTCCTTTTCCTCCGCTTTCAGAAAGACATCGCGGAGGAGGGTGTAGGTGTCCGGGTTCCAGGCATAGCGGGAGCCGTGGCGCCCGTAGTGACTGATATAGAAGGGCTTATACCCGGAAGGGGCGGGGGAGAGGGTCCCGAACTCGTCCAGGCGGTGCGGGCCTTCCATTCCGTAGGCCTTGCGCATATCGGCCTTGACTTGGTCCAATACATCGTATTGCTGGGCATTCAGCAGGGTGCAGGTGAAAAGAAAACCTGCCAGGAGGGTAAAGATTCGTTTCATAGGGATAAAGGTAGCTAATCCTGTCATTATTTCCAAATCTCCAAATTCTGGCAAGCCTTGCCAAAATGCGGCGAAGGGGCCCGAGGTGTTGTATCTTGCACAAAAAAAGAGCTATGACACAGTTTAAACATTATCTTTTCCCCCTTGGCGAGGCCCATGTGCGCCTCTATTACGATGGCGAAGTCTTTCATCTGGATGGTATGCCGGAAGGCCGTGAGGAGATAGAACTTCCGGAGTTCTACAAAAGAGGAGTCCGGTCCATCTTCAACCTTCTGGAAAGTATGCTCCCGGCCCTCAGCTGCATCGGCCTCATGGGCGTGTGGTTCGGTGAAGAGGATGAAAACCCGCTGGTGGTTTTCTCCATCTGGGTCCAGCAGGAAAATGAAGGCTTTTACCTGCAGATGGGAACCGCCGCCACCCTCCTCAGGGAAAACGGAATTCCGTATTTCCACAGACCCATCTTTTAGCAGATAGTTCCCGCCGGGGACTGACAGAATGGCAGGCGGAAAGGGCTGGCAGGCATTTTGATAGGAATAGGGCCGAAATATCCATTGAATTATGGCAGACAAGAAGAAAAAGAATATGGAAGAAGCGGCCGATGGAAAGAAGCTGGCAGCCCTGGAAGCCCGCATAGAGGGGCTTAATGAGCAGTTGGAAGAAGCCGGGAAAAAGGCGGAGGAGGCGGAAAAGAAGGCTTCCGATATCAAGGCAGACTATCTTCGTCTGATGGCCGAATTTGACACCTTCCGCCGCCGTACGGCAGAGGAGAAGCTGGCGCTGGTGAGCTCTGCATCGGCAGATACCATCAAGGGCCTTCTCCCCATCCTGGACGACTGCGAAATCGCCCTTGCTTCCCTGGAGAAAAGCACGGACAGCGAGGCCGCCAAGGAAGGTACCCAGATGATTTTCACCAAACTCACCTCTTACCTCAAAGGCAAGGGCCTGGAGAGGATAGAGGCCAAGGGAGCAGACTTTGATACAGAACTCCACGAGGCCGTAACCACCTTCCCGGCCCCCTCCGAGGAGCTCAAGGGGAAGGTTATAGATGTGGTACAAACCGGATACACCCTGGGAGACAAGGTGCTCCGGTATGCAAAAGTTGTTGTGGGAGCATAAACTATGGCAAAGAGAGATTATTACGAGGTCCTGGGAGTAGACAAAAAGGCTTCCGCAGATCAGATCAAGAGCGCCTACCGCAAGTTGGCGCTCAAATGGCATCCGGACCGCTGGGTAAACGGAACGGACGCAGAGAAGAAAACGGCCGAGGAAAACTTCAAGGAAGCGGCCGAGGCGTATTCCATCCTCAGTGACCCGGACAAGAGAGCCAAATACGACCAGTTCGGTTTTGCGGCCGAGCAGATGGGCGGTGGCGGAGCCGGTGGCTTCGACTTCGGCGGAATGGACATCAACGATTTCCTCCGCAACATTTTCGGCGGCAGCTTCGGCTTCGATTTCGGCGGCTTCGGCGGTGGCGGTTTCGGTGGCTTCGGCGGCCAGGAGGCCGGTCAGCGCGTGGTACGCGGCCGGGATATCCGCACCAGCGTCAAGCTCACCCTGGAAGAGATTGCCAGTGGCTGCGAGAAAGAGATTTCCCTGGAGCGTGCCCGTCCCTGCCCGGACTGTGGCGGCAAGGGCGCCAAGAGCGAGGCCGATATCAAAACCTGTCCCACCTGCGGTGGCCAGGGCCGTGTGCGCCAGCAGACCAGAAGTCTCTTCGGCATGGGATACACCATCGGCACCTGCCCCCAGTGCCAGGGAGAAGGAAAGATCATTTCCAATCCCTGCCGCCGCTGTAACGGCACCGGCCTGGAGCGCAAGCGGGAGATGGTGCGTGTGCGCATCCCTGCCGGCGTAGAGGACGGAATGCAGATCACCGTCAGGGGAGAAGGCCACGCCGCTCCTCACGGTGGCACCAACGGAGACCTCCTGCTGGTCATCAACGAGATTCAGCATCCCCAGCTGCAGAGGGACGGCAACAACCTCTTCTATACCCGTGTCATTTCCGTAATGGATGCCATGCTGGGCTGCGAGGTTTCTGTTCCCTGCCTGGACGGCAGCTATAAAGTAAAGGTAGAGCCCGGCACCCAGAGCGGTACAGTTGTCAAGCTCCGCGGCAAGGGCCTTCCCAGCGTGCAGGGATACGGGAGAGGAACCGGAGACCTCTATGTCAAATTCCAGGTGTGGGTGCCCCACAAACTGGCCAAGAGCGAAAAAGAGCTTCTGGAGACGTTGAGGAACAATCCCAGTTTCACGCCGGATCTCACAAGGGAAGACAAGGCCACCTTCGACAAGGTGAAAAATATTTTCTAAAAAATCCGTAAAAAGTTTTGGGGTTTATCAAAAAGATTGTATCTTTGCAGTCCCAAAAAACAACGCAACCTCTTGTCAGGAGCCAAACCGCAATGTTGCACTAAGGATTAAGAAATTATGGATTTGATTAAGATTGCAGAGCAGGCTTTCAATAATGAGAAAGCAGCCTCCTACCCCGAGTTCAAGGCCGGTGACACCATCACCGTTACCTACAGAATCAAGGAAGGTGATAAGGAAAGACTTCAGAAGTTCCGCGGTGTCGTGATCCAGATCAGTGGTATGGACCCTTTCACCAAAACCTTCACCGTCCGCAAAATTGCCAGTGGCGTTGGTGTTGAAAGAATTTTCCCTTTCCAGAGCCCGTTCATTGACAGCATCGAGGTTAACAAGTATGGCAAGGTTCGCCGCGCCCGTATCTTCTACCTCAGAGACCTCACCGGTAAGAAGGCCCGCATCCGCGAGAAAGTCTACGTCGCTGAGAATAAGGAAGCCTAATTAAGGCACCTAACTGGCTCCATAGCTCAATTGAATAGAGCATTTGACTACGGATCAAAAGGTTACAGGTTTGAGTCCTGTTGGAGTCACAAAAAACCTTCGGAAACATTTCCGAAGGTTTTTTTGTATATACTCAGCTATAAATCCCGGCTCTTCGCCACAATACGGGCCAAAATCAAACTAAGAGCCCATTTCTTCTTTCACGGAGTAGTAGCTCTGGCGGGATCCAAAGCCGGAAGCCTCGGCGATCTCGCCGATGGAAGCGGTGGGGTTTGCAACGCGGTACTGTTCTGCGTAGCGAAGGCGCAGGGCGTTCACATAGTGGAAGAAGCCGCCGAACTCCGTCTTGAAAATGCCGGCCACGTAGGTGCGGTTGAATCCGCAGCGGGTGGCTACGTCCTGAATGGTCAGGTGCGGATCCAGGAAGGCCTGCTCCTGCTCCACTTCCCGCCGGATGGCGGCAGCGATGCTTTTGGCTTTTTCCGGAGAAATCTTGTAGGAATATACCTTCGCGGCAGATTTATCAAGGGCTTCTTCCTCGGGAGCCCCTTTTCTTTGCGGGTGCAGGGCCGATACTAGCATCTGTACCGAAGCCATCACCAGTACCAGCTCCACTACGGCCATTACGTTGCGGTTGTCCAGCAGTGCGGTCACCCAGAGCAGGATAATGGTGGCCATCGCTATTCTAACCATCTTTTTGGCGAAATTCACCGGAAAGTCTTCCGGATTGGAGTACTCTTCCACGTCAAACTGCCGGGTCCACCGAAGGACCGCTCTGATGGCTATTATGCAGGTGACTGTCATTACGACGCCGAGGACCAGGATGATGATGTTTCCCAGCAGTATTCCGTTAAACATTTTTCCCTTCACCAGGCTGGCCAGCGGGCCGGCGATGAGGGCCAGAAGGGCGGTGGCTCCGAGAATCAGGGTGGGCCGACGCCAGGTGCGCCAGTGCATAATGCCTCCGAAGTAGGAAAACAGGAGGATGGTCAGGAAGTAAAGGTTTACAGGAAGGAAATAGGCTTTAAGAAGAAGCCAGGTGCCCTCTTTTTCCGGGATGACAATGCTCGGAATCAGGGTGAGGGACATCAGGTATATAATAGTAGTTGCCTTCCGTCCCGGATAATAGTATAGGGGATGCCGGTCGTAAGGCCGGCACATATGGAACCATCTTATGGCTGCAATGACCAGGGCGCCCATGATGTACATAGCCGTTGCTATTCCCTGGAAGTATGTTGCTGTCGTATACATGCCGCAAATTTACTCATTATTTGACGGAGTTGGACAAAATTTCTAATTCTTGACTACACTTTTTACTCGAATTGACAATTTTTAACTCTGTCCCTCTATACCTTTGCCGCCGTTAAGTTAGTTAGTATTCTTACCTTTTAATTATTATTTTTTAGTATGTATTCATCTGAAAAAGAAGTGTATGAGGCCCCCGCTATTCAGGTTATGGAGGTCAAAGTTGAAGGTGTCATCTGTGGAAGCCCGGATCCGACCAGTGAGACGCAGGGTCACGCCAATGGCTATGGATATTGGTATTAATAGTTAGTAACATGTGTGTCCACTAAAAGTTGTGGACGGTTTATATAAAGTTTAACATTTAAAACAAAGTCGGTTCACTTGAACCATCCAGTTCATTGACAATATTGTA
>ONWU01000006.1 GCA_900321655.1 uncultured Bacteroidales bacterium | reverse complement strand
ACTCCGAAGCACTGCTGGCCCAGGAGCGGGGGATTGCTGGAACCCTTGACGCTCTGGGGCGTGAAGGTATAGGTATACTTGACGCCCATTGCAGGGTGACCGTACTGCTGGAAGGGCTTGTCTGTGCCGCGGCCCAGGCTTACCACCGTCCCTTCAAAGCCGCAGAGGGCGGGGTAGAGGTAGATGGACTGCATATTGGGCAGGTTGGGGCTGGGACGGACGGGAAGCTCGTAGAGGGTCTGGTGCGTGTAATTCTTGCAGGGGACCACGGTGAGGTCACAGTCGTTTCCGGCCTTCAGCCACTTTTCTCCCTGGGCCATCCGGGCCAGTTCTCCGAGGGTGAGGCCGTGCACGGTGGGGATGGGAAGGTGCCCCACGCCGCTCTTGAGGCTCATATCCAGGATGGGACCGTCTACGTACATTCCGTTGGGGTTGGGACGGTCCAGCAGGATCATCTTCTTGCCGTGTTCGGCGCAGGCGCCCATCAGGTGGCACATCGTAATATAATAGGTATAGAAACGGAGGCCGACGTCCTGGATGTCCACGATGAGGACGTCGAACATCTGCATCGCTTCCTCGGTGGGATGGTTGCCGCCGGCTCCGCCATACAGCGAGAGGATGGGAACGCCCGTGAGGGGCTCTACGCCGTCGGCCACGTGGGAGCCGTCATCGGCCAGATCCCGGAAGCCGTGCTCCGGGGAGAAGATGGCGCTCACGTTGACGCCCTTTGCGATGAGGGTGTCCAGGATGTGGGTTTTGGTATTGCCCACCAGGCCCGTCTGGTTGGAGAAGATGGCTACGCGCTTTCCTTCCAGAAGGGGCATATAGACATCGAACTGTTCGTCTCCCAGGATGACGCGCTTTTCACTTTTGGCGCAGGAAACGCTCAGGAGGCCGCAGAGAAGGAGGATGGCGGCCGACATCCGGCGAAAATGGTTTTTCATGGGTTGGTTAATGGTTTGGTGATGCGAAGTTAGTTTTCGTGTGGGAGAAATACAAATATTTTGTATATTTGTGGGAGGAGTAACTAAAAATTTAACTTAACTCTGCCCTTTATGAAACGAATTCTTACGGGTATCCTTCTGATAATGGCCTGTTTCACTGCAACGGCCCAGAAAAAGGAAATTACCAAAACCGGTATCAATTTCGGTCCCCTTCCGGCCATTGGCTATAATTCCAATCTGGGCTGGCACTACGGTGTTCTGACAGACATTTACTGGTACGGAGACGGCTCCAAGTATCCCGAATATATCTGGAAAATCAACGTGGAGGCCTCCTGGTACTCCAAGGGAAACTCCATCTACCACGCTTTCTTTGACAGCAAGTATCTCATTCCAGGGGTGCGGATGTCGTTCGACGTGTCTTATTTTGGAAACAAAACCTATAACTTCTATGGCCATAACGGTGGTAACGCCCTTTATGTGAATGCCCTGGACCAGATTACCGGTGAAAAGGACAAGAAATACTCTTTCAGCGAGCAGGGACAGGGTTTTTACCTGATGAAGCGGAACATCCTTCGCTCCATGGCTGTCTTCCAGGGAAAATTCGGCCAAAGCCATTGGGGCTGGGTGGCCGGTTTGACTTACCTGGGTATCAAGACCGGACACGCGCAGAACAAGAGCCTTGCGGCAAACGACCTTTCCCTCTATGACCTCTATGTCAAGCACGGGCTCATTCCCCAGGCGGAAGCCTTCGGCGGTCATCATCTGGAAGCCAAGATGGGCGTTGTGTACGACACCCGGGACCACGAGAACAATCCCAGCAAGGGTACCAATCTGGAAGTATGCCTGTACGGCTCTCCGGACATCCTGAACGGACGTTCTGCGGCAGACCGTACCCATTACCTCAAACTGGCCGTCCATTTCAAGCAGTTCTTCACCCTGGTCCCCGATAAACTGGTCTTTGGCGGTCATCTGGCCTTTCAGGGCATCCTGGCCGGTCGCACTCCTTCCTATATGCTGCAAACCCTCCAGGTGATCAATTTCAAACAGCTGAACCCGGAAGGTCTGGGCTCCAACACAACCCTCCGCGGTTCCCTGTTCAACCGTCTGCAGGGAGAGAGCTTTGCCTGGGCCAACCTGGAGCTCCGCTGGAATTTTGCCCGGTTTGTGCTCTTCAACCAGAATTTCATCCTGGCCACCAACCCCTTCTTGGATATGGGGATGATTGTAAAACCTTATACCTCACACACGGCAGATTTCAGCGCCTTTGCCGCAGATAATACTGTGGTCAACAGGATCACCGGGAAGGCAGACAACAGCTTTGCCCAGTATGTCGCCGGCGATTTCTACAAGCAGGATAAACAAAAACTTCATATGGGTGCCGGTCTCGGCCTTCATATCATAATGAACCAGAACTTCAATGTCAGTTTTGAATTCGGCAAAATCTTCTTTGACGGGAACAGGTTCGGCTGGAAGAATAACGACGGGAATGGTCTGGGCATCTCTGTCGGCCTAAACTATATCTTCTAATATGAAAAAACTTCTTTCCGGCATAGGCATTGCCCTGGTGCTGTTTTTCCTGGGTCTCCTCCTTGCCGGCAACTACATGCTTCGTTTTGGGATTACGCCGGACCCTCACGGGCTGGAAGACCTGGAGCGCACCCGTTTCAAGGCAGACACCCTGATGCCGGGTTCCATCGCCTGGTATGACAGCCTGAAGACGCTGGATATCCTGAAAGACCACTGGACCACCGGGGAAGACGGATTCAAGCTGCACGCCTGCTCGGTGCCGGCGGCCTGTCCTTCGGAGGCCAAGGGCACAGCCATTGTGGTGCACGGCCACGGGGACAGTCACTATGTGTTCCTGAATCTGGTAAGGATGTACCGGGATTCCCTCAATTTCAATGTCCTCTTTCCGGACCTCCAGTTCCACGGGTATTCCGATGGAGATGAAATCCAGATGGGCTGGAAAGACCGCCTGGATCTGATGAGGTGGATTGAGGTGGCCCATACCCTCTTCGGAGGGGATTTTATGGTGCTTCACGGGGTGTCGATGGGTGGCGCCACGGTAATGATGACAAGCGGAGAACAGCTTCCGGAATATGTAAGGTGCTTTGTGGAGGACTGTGGCTACAGCTCTGTCTACGGGATGTTTGCCAAAGGGATGCAGGACATAGATCCCCGGATTCCGACATTTATCCTTTATGGCGCCAGTGTGATTACCCGGATCAAGTATGGCTGGTGGTTTTCCGAGGCCGATTGCCGGAAGGCCCTTTCCCGCTGCGAAAGGCCGATGCTCTTTATCCACGGAGAAGAGGATGAGCTGGTTCCCTTCGAGCATCTTCAGGAAAACTACAATGCCAAGACAAAGGGCTACAAGGAGTATTGGGCGGTCCCAGATGCCCGTCATACGGAAGCCTATTACAAATATCCTCAGGAGTATATCCGGAGGCTGTCGGCCTTTTTTGAAACGGTTCATAAAATGATAGAAGATGGAAGCATCAACCACTAGCAAGTACATTTTGGCGCTGGACCAGGGCACCAGTTCCTCCAGGGCCATTGTCTTTGACCACGAGGGCAACATCTGCTCTGTGGCCCAGATGGAGTTTACCCAGTATTTCCCGAAACCGGGCTGGGTGGAACACAATCCTATGGAAATCTGGTCCTCCGAGGCCGCCGTCATTGCCGAGGCCATCACCAAGCTGGGCATCAACGGCAAGAGCCTCGCCGCCATCGGCATTACCAACCAGAGAGAAACCACCATCGTGTGGGATGCCGAAACCGGCGCTCCCGTGTACAATGCCATCGTGTGGCAGGACAGGCGTACATCGGCCTTCTGTGACCAGCTGAAGGCGCGGGGCCTGGTGGACAAGATCCGGGAAAAGACGGGTCTTATCATCGATGCGTACTTCTCCGGCACCAAGATCAAATGGATCCTGGACAATGTGCCCGGTGCGCGTGAAAAGGCCCTTGCCGGCCAGCTGCGCTTCGGCACGGTGGACAGCTGGCTGGTATGGCAGCTCACCCGCGGGGAAGTGCACGTGACGGATGTCACCAATGCCTCCCGTACGATGCTGTTCAACATCCATACGCTGGAGTGGGATAAGGAGCTGCTGGACCTTCTGGACATCCCGGCCTCTATGATGCCGGCCGTGAAGTCTTCCTCCGAAGTGTACGGCCATACCAAAACCACCATTTTCGCCCACGAGGTTCCTATCGCCGGCATAGCAGGTGACCAGCAGTCGGCCCTTTTCGGCCAGATGTGCATAGAGCCCGGCTCTGTGAAAAATACTTACGGGACGGGCTGCTTCCTCCTGATGAATACGGGCTCCAAGCCCATCCTCTCCAAGAACAACCTTCTCACCACCGTGGCCTGGAAGATAGGGGACTGCGTGAACTACGCCCTGGAGGGCTCCATCTTCGTGGGCGGCTCTGTGGTGCAGTGGCTGCGGGACGGCCTGGGCATCATCCGCTCCTCTTCGGAGATCGAGGCCCTGGGGGCTTCCGTTCCGGACAACGGAGGCGTATACTTTGTCCCGGCCCTCACCGGAATGGGCGCCCCGTACTGGGACCAGTATGCCCACGGAGTAATCTGCGGCATCACCCGCGGTACTACATCGGCCCATATTGCCCGCGCGGCGCTGGAGGGCATTGCTTTCCAGACGATGGACATCGTCCGCGCGATGGAGAAAGACGCCGGCGTACCGCTGGCAGAACTGAAGGTGGACGGCGGCGCTTCCCGCAACAACCTGATGATGCAGTTCCAGGCCGATATCCTGGGTGCCTGCGTAGTGCGTCCCCAGGTGACGGAAACCACCGCGATGGGCGCCTGCTACCTGGCAGGACTGGCCGTTGGCTATTGGAACTCGCTGGACGAGATCAAGGCCCAGTGGCAGGTGGAACGCTGCTTCCAGCCCACCGGAGAGGATATGTCGGCCGCCCGGAAGGGTTGGGCCGATGCTATTGGCAGAACAATCAGTAAGTAATGGAACAGTATATCTTTGAATTCATCGGTACCCTGGTGCTGGTACTGTTTGGTGACGGCGTATGCGCCGCCTGTTCTCTGAATAAATCCAAGGCACAAGGTGCAGGCTGGGTAGTGATTGCGCTGGCTTGGGGCTTTGCCGTGATGATGGGCGTGCTTATTGCCGGTCCCGTTTCCGGTGCGCACCTGAACCCGGCCGTGACGCTGGGCCTGGCCATTGCGGGCAAATTCTCCTGGAACCTGGTGCTGGGCTACTGCGTGGCCCAGATGCTGGGCGGTTTCGTAGGTGCCTGCCTGGTCTGGATCTTCTACAAGGATCACTACAAGGCTACGGCCGATCAGCCGGACGTGATGCTGGGCACCTTCTGCACGATGCCCGCCATCTGGAATCCCTGGCGTAACTTCCTCAGCGAATTCATCGCCACCTGCCTGCTGGTCTTCCTCATCCTTGCCATCGGCACGCAGGGGAATGCCTTTGTGGCCGGCGGTCAGAATGCCTCTACCGGTGCCCTGGGCGCCTGGCCCGTTACCTGCGTCATTATGGCCCTGGGTATGTCCCTGGGCGGCACCACAGGATATGCGATGAACCCCGCCCGAGATCTCTCTCCCCGCTGTGCCCACGCCGTCCTTCCCATTGCCGGTAAACGGGACAGCGGCTGGTCCTACAGCTGGGTCCCTGTTGCGGGCCCTATGCTGGGCGCCTGCCTGGCGGCTGGAATCTATTTACTTGTGTATTAATGTTTTATAGATTGAGGGGTGCACTTCCAGGTACACCCCTCAATTTATATGTAATTGAAAATCAGGCTATTCGGTGGAGAGCGCTTCGGCCAGGATAGAGATGGGGTTCTGGACCGTGTAGCCGGTGGACATTTCTATCTGCCACTTGCAGGTTTCACAGTCACAGGCCACTACCTCGGGGTTCACGCTGCGGATTTGTTCGAAAAGAGCCTCTCCTACAGACTGGGAGGTTTTGTAGTTCTCCTTCTTGAAGCCGTAGGTGCCGCCTATGCCGCAGCAGGCGCTGTCCAGTACCACCAGTTCCAGACCGGGGATCATCCTGAGGAGTTTCTCCGTGAAGATGCCCCAGCCCAGGCGCTGCATGTGGCAGGGCGTGTGGTAGGCCACTCTCTTGTGGAAATCCGAACGGAAGGGGAGGGTGGCGCCGTGCTCCAGTTTCTCGTAGATAAAGCGGGTGGCCATGATGATGGATTCCCTGACCGAAGCGTTGTCTACTCCCAGAAGGCTGGGATACTCTTCCCGCATGGTTAGCGTACAGGTGGAAGAGGTAGTGACCACCTTGAGCCCTTTCTCCACCGCTTTTTCCAGAACGGCCACGTTGTGCCGGGCATTCCGGGTGGCCTCTTTGGTGAGCCGATTGCTGATGAGGGCGATGCCGCAGCATTTTTCTCCGTCCAGCAGCTGGACACCGATGCCCAGGGCATTGAGCACCTTCACCAGGTCTTTTCCCAGCTGGGGATAGTTGTAGTTGACATAGCAGCCGTGGAAATAGGCCACCTGCTCGTCAAAAAGGGCCTGCTCTTTGTGCCGGCGCTTGAGCCAGAACTCGAAGCTGGAGGCCGAATACTGCGGGAAGGTGCGGTGCCGGTCTATCTTGAGCATGGCATCCATGGCCGATTTGGCCAGCGGAAGGCCCGTGACGACGTTCACCACCGGAGCCACCGGCCGCGCCAGCTTGCCCATAAAGTCTGTAGAAGCCAGGATGCGGTCCCGAAGCTTGATGGGGGAGGAGTCGTATTTGAGGCGGGCCGACTGGATCAGGTCTGCCACTTTCACTTCTGAAGGGCACCAGACTTCGCAGCGCTTGCAATTGAGGCAGTATTTGAGGGACTCGTCGAAGAAGTTCGGGTCCCTCAGACGGAGGCGCTCCCCGTCGGGCCCGGCCTGCTTGGGACCGGGATACCGGGGATTCGCCTGCAAGACCGGACAGAAGGCCGTACAGACGGTGCACTTGGTACATTCTTCAAAATTGTACCGGCTCTCCGTAAACTCCTGATACATGATGCTATTCCTTGGTAATGAGCTCGCTTGCCTTGAGGGCGCTTCGAATGGCCAGCCCCGCCCCGCTTCCCAGTTCCGGATGGGTTTCTCCCAGGATGGAACCGATGACATAGAGGTTCTTCAGGGGAACGCCCTTTCGAGTGGGCCGAAGGTTTTCATCCGTTTTCACGCCAAAGCCCATATAGGGCTGGGCTCCGGCAAAGGTGGGATTGTACCAGGCGTTGCGGTCCTGGTTGTAGTCCATATCCAGCTCGAACAGGGGCTCGTAAATCTTGAAGGGATTGCTCACCAGGCCCTTGGAGAAGAAGCTTCCGCTGGCCAGGATGAAATGGTCTGCTTCCAGGTAATGGCGGTCCAGATGTTTGGTAACCACATTCTGAACCCTGTCTTCAAACACGTGGGCGCCGGTGACGCGGTCTCCCATCAGATAGGTACCGCCCAGCACTTCGAAGCGTTTTCTCAGCTGCATCTGCGTGCGGATGCCGGGAACAGAGGGCGGCAGGGTGCCGGCAAACACCACCTGTGCGGGAATGTTTTGCCGGATGCGGTCTGGAACGGACGGATCTTTGAGGCCGAAAACCTGCGGCAGCACCACAGTGTCTTCGTCCTTGAGGAGCACACGAACTTCCTGCACCACCTTTTCCCAGACATCGTCCATCTTGCGGGCAATCTGTACGGCGCGCATCTCGTTGGGCCCCAGTTCCGGCTGGGTGAGTTCTCCCAGATTGAGGAAACGGATGCGGCATTCCATCCCCTGTTTCTCCAGCCCTTCGGCCAGGAAAGAGGAGAAGAAATCGTGGTAGCCCATGAAGTTGATCACCAGCACCCGCTTTCCGAACTGCGGGGTGGGGAAGAGACTCACGTCTTCCAGGGAGAGGGCCGATTCCTTGAAGGTGCCCATGGGCATCAGGCGCACGCCGGGCTTGTAGTGAAGCCGGATGCCGGCCTCGGAGAAGAGGCTGAGAACCTCCGGAGGCGCCTCCTGGAAGGATTCGAAGCAGCCCGAGAAGAAGTGCAGGGCATTCTGCCCCGTGCTCACGATGGCGGTGCTGCGGCCGGCCTTGAGCAGGCTGATGCCTGCTACCAGTCCTGCCAGACCGCCTCCCACTATTACTGTATCGAATCGCATATGCCTAATACGTGTTTATAAACCCATTGTGTATATTCCGCCTCTCTGAGGGTATCTCCCCAGCCGATGGGGAAGTTGCCCTTCCAGCGCTCCTGGAGGAAGTAATCGATGTCTTCCCTTTCCTTCTGGATGCAGCCGTGGGCCTTGGCCAGCAGGCCGGCGGCCCGGCAGGCGCAGAATTCACCCTGGCAGGTGCCCATTCCCACGCGCGTACGGCGGCGGAGGTCTGTGAGGGTGGAAGCCTCCAGACGGTCTATGGCGGCGTTGATTTCTCCCATCGATACCTGTTCGCATTCGCAGATGAGGGCCTCATCCCGGCGGTCGGCGCTGCGGATGCGGGAGACACGGCTGCCCATCCGGGCGGCGGCGGCTTTCTGGGCCGTGGTGGGATTTTCCCAAATCTTTTTGGCTACTTCCTCATAGGAACCCTCTTCGGAGCCCGGCAGGGGAGCGATGGCGGTTTCGCAGGCCTTGTCCACCCCCAGTTTGCGACACACCAGGTCCGTGGCCATTTCGGCCATCAGGCGGTAGCTGGTGAGCTTGCCTCCGGTGATGGTGATAAAGCCTTTCACGCCGTCGCGGGTTTCGTGGTCCAGGCAGACGATGCCGCGGGAGATGTTGCGGCCGGAAGGGTCGTCATCGGCACTTACGAGCGGGCGCACGCCGGCGTATGCCCGGAGGATGCGGGTGGAGGAGAGGCGCGGAGCCATCTTGATGCCTTCTGTGATCAGGAGCGTTACCTCGTCCGGGGTGACGGCTACGTTTCTGCACTCTTCCAGCGGAATGCGGGAAGAAGTGGTTCCCACGATGCACACGGTGTCTCCGGGAACCAGAATATCTGCGTTGGAGGGCTTGCGGCAGCGGTTGATGACCATATTGTTCACCCGATGGGCAAAGATAAGGAGGGAGCCCTTGGCCGGGAACATTCCCACCTTCACTCCGGCCATCTGGGCAATTTCCTGGCCCCAGACGCCGCTGGCATTCACCACGATGGGTGCGTAGAAATCTTTGTCTTCTCCGGTGTTGCGGTTGTGCGTCCGGATGCCTTTGACGGTATTTCCTTCCTTGATGATGCCCGTCACGTCCGTATGCAGGCGCACCTGTCCTCCGTGAAGCTTGGCATCCAGCATATTGGCGGCGCACAGGCGGAAAGGATCCACGCTGCAGTCCGGCACGCGGACGGCGCCGATGATATCCGGGTTCACGGCCGGTTCCAGCCGGCGGGCCAGTTCCGGGTCTATGATATCTGCCCGGATACCGGCATTGTGGCAGGCCTGTACAAAGGTTTTCTGATAGTCCAGGTCGTCTTCGGGGAGGGTGACGAACAGGCCATCGCTTTCATCGATGCAGTGGGCGGCCACTTTTCTCAGGATCATATTTTCCCGGATGCATTCGGCGGCCGATTCCGGGTCGCTTACTGCGTAGCGGGCACCGGAGTGCAGCAGGCCGTGGTTTCGGCCGGTGGCGCCGGTGGCTATGTCCGAACGGTCTACCAGGAGCGTCCGCAGCCCGCGCATGGCGCAGTCTCTCTGCGTTCCGGCTCCGGTTATACCGCCTCCGATGATGATTACGTCAAATTCGTTAGGGTTCATTTTAGTATACGTGCGTAAATAAACAGTCAAAGATAGTGAATAATTCGCAGGGGACAAAAAAAGGAGGCCCGGAAGGGGCCTCCTGAAAGGGAATAAAGGATGATTTTAGTCCACCACAGCGCGGGCCATGGCATCCTTGTAGTACTTCTGGTCCACGAAGACATCTTCCTTGTAGGGGTTGATGTGACGCTTGCGGGAGACAGAGATGATGTAGCAGATGGCGATGATGTTGGTTACCAGGGCCAGGGCGCTGATCACGATCATCATCGTGGGATTGGCAGCCACAACGGAAGGATCCACGGTGGTTCCTACGGTTGCAGCCTCACCGCCGGCAGCCTCATAGAGCTTGGCGATGGTATCCACACCTTCGGGATAGAGCACCGGCAGGGTGGCCCAGCTGAACCACTGCTGACCGTTCTTGAAGGTTTCCTGGAACAGGGGGAATACCTGGGCAAACATGCACCAGATAGCCAGGGTGTTGGCGCGGTTCTGGATCCAGCCGCCGCGGTTCCACAGCAGGGCAGCCACGGTGGGGGCCAGCAGCAGGGCGATACCGCAGTACCAGCTGTGCGTAGGCAGGCAGTTGTACGTATAGGCGAAGTTCCAGATGTCGTAGATGACGATGTACACCCAGGTCATATCGGCCCAGATCATATCCTTCTTGTCCTTGGAAGGATAGACGTTCCACCAGGCGGTCATGCACATGATGTTGATCAGACCGGCTACGCCGTTCATCACATTGTGCCAGCCGCCATACTGCCAGACGCCCTCAGAGGTGAGCCACCACTTGTTCCAGCCCATTACGGCGCTCTCGAAGTCCGATACGCAGGCGATGAGGATGTTGATGCCCACAATCACAAAGGGGAAGGGCTTGAACCAGTGCTTGGCGCCGATGCCCCATTTGTACTTGATCATCATGAAGCCGATACAGCCGGCGGTGGCGGCGTACAGCTTGGCATAGTGGAACCAGCCCTGCATATAGACGTGCGTCTGGTTTTCCAGGGCCCACTGGGCACCGGTACGGACACCCCACCAGATGGCCAGGAAGTAGGCGGTGAGGCCCAGCGGAATGGCCAGGAAGGTGATGATGCCGCCCAGCTTCGTGCGGCGGGCAAATTCATTGAGGAGAATCAGGCCCAGAAGGACCACGATGAGCATTCCCCACTGGGAAAGGGCATTAGCCCCATAAACTTGAAAGAACATAGTTTAGATTTTGTTTGATTGGTTTATAAGTTTTAAACTTCTAATTCTTTGATTTCTACTTCGTTACCGCACTTCAGAACCGTGTCTTCACTGCCGCAGTACGGGCATCGGATGCCGTGCTGTACGGTGGGGTATTCCTTTCCGCAGGCGTTGCAGGTGGTAACGGCCGGCAGGATGTTGCACTTGAGCTCGCAGCCCCGCAGGACATCCTCTTTGTCCGCCGCCCATCTCCAGCAGTCCGTCAGGTACTCCGGCACCACCGTGGACACCTCTCCGATATTCATCACGACGGCGTTCACGTGCTCCACACCGTGCTCCTGTGCCGCCTTCTTGACGTCACGGATAATATAGAACACAATTCCCAGTTCGTGCATCCTATTTCTTCTTGAACAGGATCTTTCCGGTACGTTTGATCATATACGGAAGGATGCCGTCGAACTTGTTCTCGGAGGTGCGCATCACAGAGGCTTCGGGATGGACGCGGTGCAGGTGGATGGCGTCGAAGGCGCACTTGGTGGTGCAGACGCCGCAGCCGATGCAGCGGTTCTGGTCCACTACGGAGGCGCCGCAGCTGAGACAGCGGGCCGTCTCCTTGCGCACCTGCTCTTCCGTGAGCGTTCCGTGGTACTCTTCGAACTGGGTTTTCACAGGCACCACACCCGGATCCTGACGGGAACCGTTGTCGTAGGATTCTACCAGGATATCCTGCTTGTTCAGTTCAATGAAGTCCCGGCGGTTGCGGCCGATGGTCATATGCCCGTTCTGCACAAAGCGGTGCAGGCTTTCGGCAGCCTCCTTGCCGGCGGCGATGGCGTCGATGGCAAACTTGGGACCGGTGAAGACATCTCCTCCCACGAAGATATCCGGCTCGGCCGTCTGGTAGGTGAGCTTGTCGGCCACGGGGTATACTCCGCGGAAGAATTCCACCTTGGTATCCTTCAGAAGATCCTTCAGGATGACGGTCTGGCCGATGGCGAAGATAACAAGGTCTGCCTCCAGGGTGATGAGCTCGTTCTCGTCGTACTCCGGGGCAAACTTGTGCTCTGCGTTGAAAACGGACGTGCACTTTTTGAAGACGATGCCGGAGACTTTGTCCTCTCCCAGCACTTCCTTCGGACCCCAGCCGGGGTTCAGGACCACTCCGTCTTCGCGGGCTTCCATCCTTTCTTCCAGGGAGGCGGGCATGATGTCTTCCGTCTCCAGGGACAGCATGGTAACTTCGGAAGCGCCGCTTCTCTTGGCCACGCGGGCCGCGTCAATGGCCACGTTGCCGCCGCCCACAACAACCACCTTGCCGGAGACCTTTACGTCTCCGCAGTTGGCCTTGTGCAGGAAATCGATGGCGGTGGTGGTGCCTTCCAGCGTCTCTCCGGGGATGCCGGGAAGCTTTCCTCCCTGGCAGCCGATGGCTATGTAGAAGGCCTTGTAGCCCTGCTCGCGGAGCTGGGCGATGGTGATGTCCTTGCCCACTTCCACGCCGGTTTTCACCTCTACGCCAATCTCCTTCATGATATCAATCTCGGCCTTGATGACGGCCTTGTCCAGCTTGTAGGAAGGAATGCCGTAGCGGAGCATGCCGCCGGGCTCCTCGTTCTTTTCAAACACCGTAGGCTTGTAGCCCATGGTGGCCAGGTAGTTGGCGCAGCTCATGCCGGCCGGGCCGCCGCCGATGATGGCGATCTTCTGCGGCCAGCGCTCCTCCACATTGGAGCAGATGTTCACCTCCGGTACGAAGCGGGTTTCGGCCTTCAGATCCCTGTCGGCCAGGAATTTCTTGACGGCGTCGATGGCCACCGCGCGGTCTATGGTGCCGCGGGTGCAGGCGTCCTCGCAGCGGCGGTTGCAGATGCGGCCGCAGACGGCGGGGAAGGGATTCTCCCGCTTGATGAGTTCCAGGGCCTCGGTATACTTGCCCTCGGCCGCCTTCTTCAGATATCCCTGCACGGCAATGTGCGCGGGGCAGGCTGTCTTGCAGGGGGCGGTGCCGGTAGGATAGCAGTTGATGCGGTTCTTGTCCCGGTAGTCTTCCGTCCATTTGTGGGGACCCCAGGCCGATGCATCCGGCAGTTCCTGCTTGGGATACGTCTGGGGGCCGTGCTGGGTGCACAGCTTCTGGCCCAGCTTCACGGCGCCGGCGGGGCAGTACTCCACGCATCGGCCGCAGGCCACGCAGTTCTTCGGGTCTACCTCGGCCACATAGGCGCTGCGGGACATATTGGGCGTATTGAACAACTGGCTGGTTCTGAGGGCGTTGCAAATCTTGACATTGCAGTTGCAGATGGCGAAGATCTTGCCCTCTCCGTCGATATTGGTGACCTGATGTACGAAACCGTGGTCTTCGGCCTTTTTGAGGATGGCCATCGCCTCATCATAAGTAATGTCGTGGCCGCGGCCGGTTTCCCTCAGGTAATCGGCCATGTCTCCTACGCCGATGCACCAGTCCCGGTAGTCGTCGGCGCAGCCTTCGTCCAGTTTTTTCCGGCCGTAGCGGCAGCTGCAGATGCCAACGCCCAGGTGGCCTTCGTACTTTTTGAGCCAGTAGGAAATGTGCTCTATGTCAATGGACTGGTTCTCCATGGAGATGGCTTTCTCCACGGGAATCACGTGCATACCGATGCCGGAGCCTCCCATAGGGACCATAGGAGTAATCTTCTCCAGGGGGAGGAAGGTCATCCTTTCGAAGAACATAGCCAGCTCCGGATGCCTGTCCATCAGCTCTACGTTCATATTGGTGTACTCGGCGCTGCCGGGAACGAACATCGGCACCCAGTACTCCCGGTCTTCCCGGTTGAAGGTGGTGCCGGGATCCGGGCCCTGACCGTTGGTGTAGTGGTCTCCGTAGTCGTATTCCAGCATTCCGAAGAAGGCCAGCTTGTCCAGAAGGTCGTCAAAGGACTTGTCGTCCGGGGTGTAGTGCTTCTGGGCATTCATCCGGTGCAGCTGGGAATAGCTGTGGTGCTTCCTTACCTTGAAGAAATTGCCGGGCAGCATATCCAGCAGAAGATCCAGGGAGGCTTCCCGGGTGACGGCGTCCATTTCATCCTCGAAGATGCAGGCAAGGCCCCAGTATTCCGGGGCGTCCGTATCCATCTTGATCTTTCCGGGAATGCGGTCCGTGACGTGACGGACAAATTTCAACAGCTTGGGATTGGGATTTTTATCCCCCTTGTGCTTGGGGATAAACTTTTTAGACATCTCAGGCATAACAGGTTATCTTTTTAGTGTTGTTTCCAGTTTTTAACTTCCTCCAGGATCCACTGCGCAAAGGCTTCCACGCCTTCTCCCGTTTTGGCGCAGATGGGGATTACCTGTGCCTTGGGATTGCGCATGTGGATATATTCCTTGCATTTGTCCAGGTCGAAGTCGAAGTAGGGGAGCACATCTATTTTGTTGATGACCACTACGTCGCAGACAGAGAACATCAGCGGGTATTTGAGAGGCTTGTCGTGGCCTTCCGGGACGGAGAGGATCATGGCGTTCCGGCAGGCGCCGGTGTCGAATTCTGCGGGACACACCAGGTTGCCCACATTCTCCAGGACCACCAGGTCCAGATTATCCATCTCTACCCCGGCCAGGCCCTGACGTGTCATTTCGGCGTCCAGGTGGCACATGCCTCCGGTATGCAACTGGATGGAAGGAATGCCGGTGGCTTCCTTGATCTTGACGGCATCCACGTCGGAGTCTATATCGGCCTCCATGACGGCGATGCGAAGATTATCCTTAAGCAGGTTAAGGGTTCTGATGAGTGTCGTGGTCTTTCCGCTTCCGGGGGAAGACATCAGGTTCAGAAGGTATACTCCTTTCTCCTTCAATTCTTTTCGAAGTCTTCCGGCGTCGGCGTCATTATCCTCGAAAACACTCTTTTTGATTTCGATGATCTTGACAGGGTCCATGGACAGATCCTTTTTAGTGTTATTAATTGGCGAAAGTTACGAAATCTTTTCCGGATTCCGAATTTTTCCGGCTTTATTTATACCTTTGTATGAAATAATTCTACTCTATGAAAAGAATCCCCGCCGCCGTAGCCATACTCTTTATCCTTACTCTTTCCTGCACCTGGACAGGCCGGAAGGCCACCGCTCCCGCTCAGGAACCGCAGCAGAAGAAAGATACGGTGTTCCCGCTGGGTTTCTGTACGGATTCCTTCCGGGTGGTGGATGGAAAAGTGCCGGAGGGGGCCACTTTCTCCGGCCTGATGGGAAGCCTCGGCCTCTCGGGGGAAGATACCTATAAGCTGATCCAGGCCTCCGACAGCTTTTTCGACGTGAGGAAATTCCGCGCCGGCAACTCCTGGAAGGCCTTTTACGAGGATTCCACCTCTCTGAAGTACCTGGTGTACCAGGAGAATCGCGTCAGAAGCATCGTCTTCCAGTGCCGGGATTCCCTGGCCGCCTGGCCGTACGACAAGGAAGTGATCCATCAGGAGAAAGTGGCCGATGTCACCATCAACAGCTCCCTGTGGGTGGATATGCTGGAAGCCGGGGCTTCGCCGCTCATCATTGTGGAACTGGCCGATATTTATGCCTGGACAGTGGATTTTTTCGGCCTGCAGAAAGGAGACCGCTTCCGGGTGCTGTATCACCAGGACGTTTGCGAGGAGGAGGTTTTCCGCATTACGGATGTGGAGTACGCCGTCTTCTCCCGCGGGGACAAGGACGCCCACGCCCTCTATTTTGACCAGGGGGACGGTGGTAACAAGTACTGGAACGAAAAGGGAGAAAGTATGAGAAAGGCCTTCCTGAAGGCTCCGCTCAAGTTTACGCGCATCTCTTCCGGCTTCACTTATCACCGGCTTCATCCCGTGCACGGGGTGGTGAGGCCCCACACGGCCATAGACTATGCTGCGCCCACCGGAACGCCTGTTATGAGCATCGGAGACGGAACCGTGATCAGCCGCGGCTGGGCCGGAGGCGGCGGCAACACCGTGAAGATCCGTCACAATTCCGTGTATACCACTTCTTATATGCACCTTTCCAAGTATGCGGCCGGCCTGAAGGTAGGGGACCGCGTGCACCAGGGGCAGGTGATCGGTTATGTGGGAATGACAGGAACGGCTACGGGCCCGCACCTGGACTTCCGCGTATACAAAAACGGAACGCCCATCAATCCGCTCACGATGGAGGCCCCCTCCGGAGACCCCATCCAGGAACAATACAAGCCGGCTTTGGATTCCCTCTACCGGCTCAGATCCCGTAAACTGGATTCTTTACTTACTTGGAAGCCTGTTCTTTAGGCAGCAGCACCCGTCGCACATTGCAACCCACAAAGTTGCCGATGACGATGATGGGGTAATACCAGAGGATGGCCGGGTCCCACTTGAAGGCGGCCACCAGGTATACTACGTCTGCGATGGAGTGGTAGAAGCCGCAGAGGATAAAGAGGGGAATGCCGAAAAGGATGGGGACAAGGGATTTGGAAATGCGGTACAGATAGACGGAAATGTCTATGATGACGCCGCAGCCCACGGCCCTCAGGAAACTGCGCCAGGGACCCTGGACAAACCTTCCGGCCACCACGCTCTGGGCCCTTTCGAACGCATCTCCTCCTATGGCATAGACCATCAGGCCCACCACTATGCAGGCCACTACGTTCCAGAACCAGATTTTGGCGATGGCGCCCATATCCGTGAGGACGCCCGCCTTCCCTGTATACAGAAGGGAGCCAGTTAAAACCACGCCCACCAGGCCGAAGGCAAAGATGACAGCGCCGGGAATGCCTCCCAGGGAAAGGAAGCCGTAGGCGCCCAGACCAATCAGCAGGCCGGCAAACAGGGAAAGTCTGGTATCGTTACTCATAGCTCTTTGTATTTTTCTTCAAATATAGAAAAAAACCGGAGCAAGTCCAAGGACTTGCTCCGGGGGGTACAGATCATATCAATATTTTGTTTAACAAATCTGTATAACTGTACTCACTTTTTAGCTTTCTGAAGCCCCTTATGAAGGGCTTGCGGGATACAAAGATAACAATTTAAAATGAATAATCAAGGCTTAAATCTATAGATAGAGAGTGTTTTACAACGGTTTGTATTTTAGAAGAATCATAATTTCGTAGAAATTACTTTCAATTTGTAATCAAAAAATTTAGAAAATGAATATTTATCATGAATTCGTAAATATTTATAATTTTTATTAAATTTGTATTAATCAGAATAAAACCGTATGAAACAGAGTATGACCAGTATCGGCCTGATGTCCGGAACCTCCGTGGACGGGCTGGATGTGTGCCAGGCCACCTTTACGCTGGAAGATGGAAAATGGAGCTTTCAAATAGTCTGCGCCCGGGGCTATGAATACCCGGATGAGTTAAAAAGAAAGCTGGGAAAGGACGTCCAGCATATGAGCGCCTACGAGTTTGTGGCCTTCCACAGCGAATACGGCCGATATCTGGGGCAGCGGGTGAATGAGTTCATGAAAGAATTCGGCGTGAAGCCGGATATCATCGCCTCCCACGGCTCCACGGTGTTCCACGAGCCCGGGAAGAAGATCATGTGCCAGATTGGGGACGGTGCCGCCATTGCGGCGGAAACGGGCATTCCCACGGTGTCGGACTTCCGTCGGCTGGATATTATGCTGGGAGGCCAGGGGGCACCGCTGGTTCCCGTAGGAGACAATCTCCTTTTCGGCCAGTATGATTATTGCCTGAATATCGGCGGCTTCTCCAATATTTCCTGGCGGGAAGGGGATAAGCGCATAGCTTTCGACATTTCGCCGGTCAATTACGTGATCAACCGCTTCACCCGGCAGATAGGTCTGGAGATGGACCGGGACGGAGAAATAGCCGCAAAAGGTGCCGTGAACCAGCTGCTGCTGGATAAGCTCAATTCCCAGGATTACTATTCCAAGCCCTGGCCCAAGTCCCTGGGCCGCGAATGGGTGGAAGCCAACATTTTCCCTCTTCTGGATGCTTCCGGCCTCTCCCTGGAGGATCTCCTCAGAACTTATTACGAGCACTGTGCCTTCCAGTTAAAGAGAGTAACCACCCCCGGAAAGAGCCTGCTGGTTACCGGCGGTGGAGCCTACAACAAGTTTCTCATTGAAAGGATGAAACAACTTTCCAGTTGCAACATAGTGGTTCCGGAACCCGCCATCATCGAGTTCAAGGAAGCGCTTATTTTCGCGTTCCTGGGTGTTCTGTATATGTGGGATATCCCCTCCTGCCTCCGCTCGGTCACCGGTGCTTCCCACGACAACATCGGCGGGATGCTGTTCAAGGTATAGCCTTTTAGTCCGGGTAGGTACTTATTGTCCAGGTGGTAGGGACGGCGCCGATGCTGATACCGGATTTATGAAGCGTGTTCCATACATCCGCCATAGATTCCGGACAGTACAGCGTGCCTTCATTGTTTAACATAGTGGTGGATCCGGATTTGACCAGCCATTTGTCTACGGCATTTTCCAGCTGTGCTTTCGTCGCTTCCCGCAGGTTGCATCTGGCGGAAGTCAGGTTGGGGCACTCGCGGAAGATGCTGGCATAGCAGGCATCGGCCACTGTGGTAGCCGGTAGATCGGGCGCCGTGGTGAGCAGGGTGCCGCGGAACATATTCTTGTAGCAGCGCGCATTCACCGTGGAGGGCAGAACCAGAGGGGCTGAAGGATCATTGTCCAGTTGAACCTGGTAGAAGGCCCCGTTAAAGGCATCTTCGGGCATAGCGGTGCTTTCGGAATAATCATCTTCCACCAGAAGGCTCATAATATTACCGGAAACAAAGACTTTCTTGTCGGCCGTAAAGACGGGCTTGTTACTGGGACTTCCGTCATTCTTGATGTTCTTATAGTTGGCCCTTAGCCCTTTGAAGCAGATTTCCTTCCCTGCATCAAGGTTTATGTCCGATGCGGCATTGTAATCGGTCCAGCTGTCTCCCTTGTCCAAACTGTATTGGATTCCGTCTCCGGTGTAATTGAAGTGAATCTTGGTGCCATCTTCTGTTGCCTTGATACGGAAGCCTTTGTACGGAAGCGTGGAGCGGGAAATGGAATAGTAGTTATTGGCCGACAGTCCCTTGTCGGAAAGGGTGAAATCTTTCGTCTTCGCACCATTCTCCCAGGAAAGGGAAAGCTTAGCATCGGAAAGGTACGTATTGCCTCCCGGGAAAGCCGTCACAAACGAAAGCTTTCCGGCCTGCAGCGCCGTAACGGTAGAATTCCAGATGAGATTGTCTCCATTCAGGAGCCGGGCCGATACGGGAGCGTTCTCCGGAACTTCCTCATTGCTCATCCGGATGCTGAAGAGGAGGAAGGCCGATTTCTGGGAAATGACAAACTCGTGGCTTCCGTAGGTGCCGGTGGCAGTGAAATCGCTGTAGTACCGGACGGCGGTGGCAAAATCCGGGGCATACCCCTCTTGAGGATAAACCGTGGCCGATACGCGCCCGTTGGCGAGGGCGTGGACTTTGTCATCGGCATTCACCAGGGTTCCCTTCAGAGAAGTGCTCTCTGTTATCTCGAACTCTTCTGCGCAGTACAAATCTCCTTCGAACCAGGCGCTGGTGGTGCCGGCCCCGGCCGTCAGGAAGAGAACGCCGTAGAGCTTCGGGGCATCCTCGCCGGAGGCTTCCAGATACAGCCGGTCCGTGTCCTCGAAGATATAGTGCTTTTCCCCGTCCACCGTGGCGCGGGTAAGGGCCTCATTCCCCACCCGGGCCTTGTAATGGATGGTGCGAACCTTTGCGGGCTGGTCCAGCTCCCGGGAACAGGAGAAGGCCAGGACCAGCAGAAACAGCCGTATGATTCCTTTCAGCTTCATTATAAAATGCCTCCGTTAATGGGATCCTCGTCAAAATGGCTGCCGCCTCCCGTTTCGTTGGACGAAGCGGTGTTGTGGACGGCACGCACAAACAGATAGCCGGCGCGGGAGTGGTGGAAGCCCTGCGTGGCACCTACGTACAGGGACTTGGAATCCAGAATCAGTTTCATACTTTCTCTGGCTTCCGCCGGAATGCCCTCACCCGACCACTTGGCAAGGTCTATGAACTGGTTGTTCCAGTGAATACCCTCCTTGTCCAGACGGAAGTGCTGCCTGGCCTGCAGATTGGGTTTGGCCTTTCCAGCGCCCTGCTCCACGAATCCGGTCCCGCTTCCGCTGACAAAGTGGGTGTAGTTGTAGCCGTTGGAAAGATTACTGCCGGAGCGGCGGGCGATGTTGGGACGCAGCCAGTCCTGACCGCTGGTATTTCCTCCGTCGTGGGCCGGGTAATAGATGTGAACGATGTTCTGGACCGTCATACCGGTGGCTTCGTCCGTCCCGGTAATACCCACGCTGATGAGGTTGTCCCTTCCGATGGTCCTGTCTTTGCTTCCTCCCACATTCTTGTACTTGCAGCTTCTCACATCCATATTGGCCTCGATGAAGTCTCCGGCATAGAAGTCAATCTGACTGATCTGCTGGGCCGGCCATTTGTTTACAATGTCACTGGCCTCCGACAGGGGATAGGAAGTGTTTACGCTGCCATCTGCGTTATAGGGCTCCAGTTCCGGATCCACCGGGTTGGGCCAGTAATTCACCTGCAGGATTTCCATAGACGCCACCTCCGAGCGGGTGGTTTTCCCGTCGGAGACCACCTCCAGCTGGAAAGTATAGGTTCCGCTCACAAGGACTGGGGCGTTCCCTTCCTCTCGGGTGCTGGTCCTGTACTTGTAAGGGTGCAGGATGCTCAGATGCTTCTGTTCGGAATCGTTCTCATTGAACAGGAGCTCCGTGTGGGTGATGCCGGCGGGGTCTATCACCTTGAGCGTCATCCGGGTAATGGGGGTGGCCGATGTGGCCGTAGCCAGCACCGGGAAAGGCGGATTATCGGCCCCTTCGTCGTAGCGGCAGTGCAGAAGGCGCAGGGAAGTGAATACAGGGGAGAGGAGGGTAATGGGCGCATCAAACACGTGGGGGGTGGAGGATGCGTAATTGAGTACAGACACCCGAACCGACATATTGCCCAGGATGGGCAGTACGTCGAAATCGGGCAAGTGGCACACGACGTCCTTCCGGAAGGAAATGCCGGAAACCTGCAGGCCTTCCGGAGTAATGGGGAGGGCTTCCTCCGTGCCGTAGGCCGTAGTATACACAAGGGCAATCTCCAGGCTCCGGATGGCCGATCCCAGGGAAGAGAGGTTAATCTGGACGGTCATATCCTCGTTGTGGCGCAGGCGGTCTCCGTTTTTGACGGAAACAACGCCCGTGACAACGCCGGTGCGGCTCTCATCCCGCACGCAGCGAAGGCCGGTAATCCTGCTTTTCTCATCCACCAGGCTTACCCTGGTCTTTTGTTTGGCCCAGCCGATTTTCTGGGTTTCGTTATCCACCGGGCGGGATCCCAGTTTCCCGTGGGAATAATAGGAGCGGCAGGGATAGGCCTTTCCGCTGTCCCAGTAGCCGCCAGGCAGCAATCGTTCCATCATCAGCAGTTCCCGCATATTGGGAAGGCGGTATCCTTCCGGGCAGTAGTAATTGTGCCCCTGAGAGGTGATGGCGTTGTTCATCACCTCTTCGTCCAGGATGGCACCGGTCTCTTCCGGATACCTGGCCGGCAAGGCGCCGTCGGCGTAGCGGTACTCGGAAGGATTTTGTGCCACCAGTTCCTGATAGACATCGTTGTGGATGGAGAACTCGTCGTGATAGGGAAGGTCTTCCGCCGTGAATTCGCGGATGGAGGCGGGATTCAGGCGGGAGAAGCGGATGGTGTAGGTGCCATCGGCGTTGGGAAGGGCCTTGCCATTGCTGTCTGTGCCGGCGGGAATCTCGTAGTATTCATCCACCATCCTCTCGTAAGGGGCGTAGCTGATGTCCTTGATCACGCCTTCGTCCTGGTATGTGCCGATATTGCGCACGCAGCGGATGGAAGAAACCTTGTTGCGCTCATTCGTCCCGAACTTCCCTCCGTTATAGACCGCCCAGTTGTAGAAGCTGTAGTCAGACTTGGTACAGCCTTCCTCGGCACGGATGATATTGGGATCCTCAATCGATTTACCCGTGCTGGAGATAACCCAGGAGCGCCACTGCGTTCCGTCAGAGGTATTGGAGGCGTCCATCGGGTGATACAGGCGGGCCGAAGGAGTGAGGGATTCATTCCCCACCCACATTCCTACCAGTTGGTCGATGGAGGCAATGTACCAGCGGATCTCTTCCGGGTCTATGACTCCGTTGAAGTTGTTGTCCCGGTTGCGCGTCAGGCAGGAATAGGCCATAAAGGCAAAGTCATTCTCGGACTGTTCCCTGTCATATTGGAGTTCCGGCGTGTTGTTGGTTACGTTATAATCCAGGAATTTGTCCCAGGAAAGCTGCGTCCCCGTATTCAGGCCCCAGATGACAGAGGTGTTGAGGCGCCCGTTTTCTGCATTCTCAATCTTCCCGGAGATGTTGCGGGTAAAGCCTACCTCTTCGGCCGAGGGCCACCAGGGCCACTGGATTTGCGAGTTGTCCTTTCCATAGCGGGTACGATACTCCATTTCGTCCAGATGCTCCGTTCCCCAGATGGAATGCAGGTCCGGCGAATAAATATTGTAGAAAGTCTGGATGGACTGCTGGATAATGGAGTTGTTGGCGTGGATGACGTCGCTCTTGCGGTCTTTGCTGTACTGGGTTTCGGAAAGGATGTGCAGCTCCCGGGGCGGCTGGTTTACAAACTGGCGCCACAGCTCCGGATTGGGGGCCGGAATCTGGGAAAGCTCCTCCACCGTTGCGGGCTGGTATTCCCGGGGGTCGTACTCGTAGTAATACTCGTCTACATAGGCCGTTACGTGGATAACACCGTCCCTGTAATCGCTGCTCCCCGGATTGTTTTTTTCTTTCCGGGTTTCGTTTACGATGTATTTCACCAGCTGCTTCACATCCATCAAGGCAGGGCGGGAAGCATCGCTCCCGGGCGTCCAGGCCGGGTCGTAGGCCACCCATCCCGGTCCGGTACTGGTGGGGTATGCTTTGCGGTTATCGGTATAGACACCTCCGACAAGGTCGTTTACGGCAAACTTTACCCACAGATAGTCCTGGCATTCTCCTTCTCCACCCGTGCTGAAGGGGGTCTTGATATACCAGGAGATCCCTTCGTCCAGATAATCCTCCGTATAGTTGAAAACCAGGTCGTGGTACTCGTAGTGGGCGTCGCAGTTGACGATGCCTTCCGCCACCAGAAGAAGGGACCCTTCCTGTCCGGGCTGGTTTTCCGTCTCGGAATTGACCTCTACGTAGATGCTTTTGGTATTCTCTATGGTAATATCATAGGTATACCAGTGATTGCGCTTTACGGTATAGTCGTTCACCCCGTTACGGGAAAAATCTCCGAGGTGTACCGTGAATTCTGCCTTGGAGGTGATAGCCTGTGCCACCTGGTTCTCTCCTACGATGTTGTCAACACCCTCCTTGGTAAGGCCCAGAACCATATCAAACCACACATAGGTTCCTTTGGAGGGAGCATAGATCCAGTCTCCGTTCTCTACATATCCGCCTTCTCCTTCAACGTCCTTTTTCTCCTGCTTTTCCCGGTCGTGGTAGAACTGGGCACCGGAACCCGTCTGGAAGTTCTCCAGCATATAGAAGGTAAAGACTTCCCAGGTGCCGCCATCATCCGTTTCGGTTCCGTCAAAGAATGCTTCTTCCGTGGTAAAGAACCCCTCGGAAGACGATGCTTGAAGCGGCCCGGAAGACGGCTCGAAGAGGTGGCAGCTGGTAGGCACATTGTGTACCTTCCAGTAGCGTGAATAAGACCTCTGGGGGTCTATGTTATCCGTATTGTATTTGATGCGGAACTTGATCTTGGCATCCAGGGTCTCAAGGAGGATCTGGTTGTCCTTGTAATCCTCCGGCAGGGTGCCCCAGGTGAGGGAGCCCGTATTGACGTCCTCCATCGTTCCCATCATCAGGAAGAGGTCGCTTCGGGTAACGATGTCCTGTTCCAGGGATACTTTGGCTTCCTTCAGCTGCTCCAGCGTGCGGATGCCGGAGAGGAAGTCCACCACCTTTGTAGAAGTGCCGATGTGGCTGATGGTATTGGATACGTTGGCCAGTACCACCAGGGTGCAGCCCGGTTTGGAAACGGTGGAGAGTTTCACCACGCCCCGGGTGGTTACGCCCGCCTCGTCGGTTTCCACGTACCAGCCGTCGTTGTCCGTATCATTGATAAGGGTGGGAAGGCTGGAGATTTTCTGGGCATAGGAGAAGTTTCGTCCGTAGAACTTGTTGCCGTCCTCGTCGAACAGAAGGACGTACAGTTCCTTCACGCGGGACTCGTCTGCGGCCGATGCTTCGGCCTTGGTCCCAATATTGACATCCAGGAAATCGGGCGTTCCAAAGCCCAGTTTAAGGGTTACAGGCGTTCCTTCCGGGTAGCACTCGAAGTCTCCTCCCGGAATGGTCTCTTCCATTGCCCTGGTACAGGATGCCAGGGTTAGAAGTGCCATAAGGAATATGCCTGCCAGTTTTTTCATAGTCTAATTGAATGTTATTTCTTCCGTCAGCTTTTCCCAGCCTCTCACGCGGAAGTTAAAGGAAATGTCTTTGTCAGACCCTCTCTTGTTTATCTCTGTGAGGATGGTAAAACTCTGGTTCCTTTCCAGGGAAAGGATGCTTTCGAAGGTGCTCAGGTCCTGGACCGGGAGGTTGGTGTTGTTGTACTCCTGATCTCCCAGGTGGAAGCGGATGTCGCATTGGTACATCCTTCCGCCTTCGCTCTGGGTAGGCGCTATGCTGGGGAAAACCAGAACAGGCTCTGTCCCGTTCTCTTTTCCGGCCTCGATGGTAATGTCCCGGCCATTGCAGAGGACAAGGTCGTCCTGGTCAGATTCTTCTCTTGTCACGTAGTCTGTGGCGGTCGGGAAGAGATACCCCTTCAGGGGGTTCATTTTCTTTAAGGTAATGGTGCAGTCTTTAAGCGTTAATTCCTCTTCCGTCTTGTTGCTGAAGGAAAGGCTTATGCGGGCTACGACGCGTTTAAGCTCCAGGTTGATCTGCCCGTTTTCGCTGGCGGCAAGGGTTAGGGTTCCCCGGGCCGAAAGGGGCATAGGATGCTCTGTATCAAAGGTTAAGACCGCGGAACGGCTCAGAATCAGGTTCTCCAGCTCGGATAGCGTTGAGGCCGATGTGAGGCTGGCGCTCAGGCTGGGATTGGAGGAATCCGTCAGCCAGGAGTGGTTGGCCACTACAAACACCGAATAGGTTCCGCGGCCGGGGCTGTCTATGGAGATGGTGGCTTCCGTGGCCGAGGAGGAATTGCATTGGCTCTTGTAGGTATCGTTCTCTTTGGAAGGATAGGTGGCGAGGATGGAGCCGTTGCTGCCTGCCAGGGCAATGAAAAGGTCTGGCTCGCTCTCTCCCGTGATGGCTTTGGTTTCCAGCTCTGCCGTTACCAGGGTGAGGGTGATCTTGCCGCCACCGGGAAGCTCTTTACGCTGGCATCCGCTGCCGAGTACAATCGACAGCGAGAGAAGGAGGGCGATATGGGCTTTTCTCAGAATCACGATACAATGAGGCCGGGGGTTCCGGCTTTTCTTTCATCCCACTCGGTGGTTATCACGTGTACGGTGATGCCTCCTCCGTAGCGGATATGTATATTATAGGTATACTTCTTTCCGGCTTCCCACTGGGTAATATTATTTCCACCCAGGGTGGTGATGTTGCTCAGACGGATGGGGGTTTCCACGATTTCTCCGGTATCCTCTGGACCTACCCTGTATTGAATCATCAGAAGGGGAGCCAGGGAGAGGGTGTTCAGGTCCTGGGGGATCATCATATTCCAGGAGGGCTTATCATTTGTCAGAAGGAGGTCTGTGGTGTTTTTCTTTCTGCTGAGATCCTGCCACTGGGCTTGAGGGGTGCTGGTGGAGAAGCTGAACCGGACTTCGGCCTCTGTGCAGAGGTTCCGGAAGCCGTACTGCAGGAGGGTGATTTCCTGGGTGGGGGAGTCGTTGGTTACTTTCACGTTTACGGCACTGAGGAAGTGCTCGAAGTGGAGTTCTACCGGGGTGCTCATATCCAGGGTGCCCTGGGCGTTGCTGCTGCGGTAGTAGCAGGCGGCCATCAGGTCGTATTCCGCTTCCGTGGGGTTGTAGGTTACCGTGGCCGACAGGGGATTCTCCAGATCCAGGGTGATGGCCGATTCGGAAGGTCCGGCTATGCCCAGGAATTCGTAGCGGCTGGCGCTGCTGTCCCAGAAACGGATGGGGCTGTACTGCCAGTTGCTGTAGATGTTTTTTACCTCTTCTCCGTGGAAGACGGTGCTGCGGTTACCGGAAACGGTTTTGGTGCCGTAGACCCGGAAACTGAGCATCTGCTGCTCTGAGGTGAGAGGTTCGTATGCTTTGGTGGCATCATCCCGTAGCAGGGAGCATCCGGCCTGGAAGCAGATGGAGTTCTGCTCCTGGGCCGGATTGTCCAGCTTCGCGCACCCTGCCGTCAGCAGGGCGCTGGAAGCTATGGCTGCTATGAGTATGATGCGACGGGTCATCAATTACTTTACGAGATAGTGGTAACCGTTATCTGCCGGCGTCCAGTTTGAGATGCTGGCGCTGAAACTGATGGCGTTTGCGCCAATGGTAATGTATAAGGTGTAGTGCTTCCCAGGCTCCCAAGAACCGATTTTGGTATCATTCTGGTCTGCATCATCTACAACGTCAAAATCTGCGAGATAAAGATTTTTATCATTGTACTCTATAGATTCATCTCCAACTGCAATCTTGTAGCTAAGCGTAATCTTCTGAGGATCGGTACCATTGGAGGCAACAAAATCCTGGGGCTTAACAATAAGGCTCTTGATAATATCAGAGGATGCCGCTGCATTCTCGGAAGGGAAATTGGTGTCTTCATCGATGGTAAGGGGGAGAACGCCATCGGCCGGGAGGTATTCGCCAGTTCCTAAGCTGCTCCAAGTGGCGACAGGGTGAGAATCGGTATAGGCATCATTAACGGAGAAGGCACCTTTGTTCTCGATATTGGAGAGCTTGAATGCGGTAACGGAAACGGTGGCACTGTGAAATGCGGGCGCTTTCTTTATTTTGATATCTACCAGAGAAGCAACGTGGTTGAATTGAAGCGGAACAGTTGCAAAACCGTTGAAGAATGTAGGACCATCTCCTTTTACAACTTCTTTTTTATCTGCTACCAGGATATCGTTGTTTTTTCCGTCGAAGGTGAAGGAAGCACTTGTAATTTCACCGGTCTGGGCGTCCACGGTTCCGCCGGTAACGGCAGATGCCGGAGAAACGGCGAAGAAGGTGTACTTGTCATAATTGGAGTCCCAGAAGCGGGGAGTATCGTAGGTCCACGTCGTGCCATCTGTAGTCTTGACTGTAACGCCGTTGAAAACGGTGTTGGCTCCGGTATTGTCAGACATAGACTTGTAACCATACACGGCAAAGGTGTCACCGTCAGTAAACTCGTTCGAACCCTGTACACGGGCTTTGGTAAGGTTGTTAGTCCAGGTGTTGAAACCGATGGAATTCTGAGCCACGGGCTCGTCCAGGTAGGTTTTTCCGCAGGCGACCAGGCTGAGGGCCGCTGCAGCAAGGAGTACTGCTTTTTTCATACTCATAAAGAATTGTTAGTTAATTAAATAATTGTTTATTGGTTAATTAAAATATAATTGTCGTTTCACCCTGCTCCTCGTCCCACTCATCAATGAGGGCATCAAAACCGCCACCCCCGCCGGTATCCCCCTGTTCCGGAGGAAAGTCATTCACATCCAGCGTGAGGTCTATGAGTCCTCCCAGGGGGAGGGCTCGGAGCGCATTGGTAACATCCACCCGGATATTCTTCCAGTTTCCGTTGGAATAGCTAACATTGATCACCAGGAAGTGATTCCCCTGCGGAGCCGTCTCCAGACTCTCCCCATCATAAGGATTGCATCCCGGAATACCAAAACTCACAAAGCGGGCGGCCATCAGCTCCCTCGCGCGATCATAATATACATCCGCAGGCACGCACACACTCGTGCGCGCGGACACGCGCGTATCCAGATCCACCCCACCGGCCACACCCGTCAGGGCAGCCCCGCCATTACTTCCCGCCACACGGCCCTCATTGTTAAGAAGATGGATCTGGAAAAGGTGAATATACGTAGCTGGATTCATAACTCCCTGGATACGAAGCACATACTTCCCGTCGATATACTCGTAGTCCTCCAGGTTTCCGCTAATCTGCTCGTTCTGGTCGTACAGCACAAACAGTCCGTCCGGCATCAGGGTTACCGGCTCGCCGGGCATTTCCTCCTCGGCCTTGGTATCCTCTTCCTTTTGCAGGGCGGTTAACACCTGATGAGATTCCTTCAGACCGCTGGAAATCACGCGCGTTGAGCAGTGAATGGTTCCCAGCTCGTTTTCCGAGCTGAAAAGCAGCGTCTCGGAATCGTTGTTGTGGAAAAGGAGGTCGTAAGTTCCTACGGTAACGGGCATATTGGCCGTGGTACCGTAGAAATTCTGCGTGAAATGAGACTTGTGATTTCCGTTTTCGTCCAGCGAGTACACGTGGGCGCTGATGCTGGCGGGTTCCTGGTAGCCAAGCGGCCCCAGAACATTCTCGTTCCAGGGGAACTCCCAGCGGGTTTCCCATTCCACCTGCCACATCAGGTTCAGGTTCACCTCCGTTTCCAGAACAATCTGGGTATGGATGGGCTGGTGCAGGTGCAGCTCCGGACGGATGCTGCAGGCGCTGGCCTGGATGCAGAAGGCCAGAAGAACAAAAATATGCCTGTATCCCTGCATCACTTCGTTCTCCTGTCTTTTTTCCAGAAATCAAAGCCGATGGAAAGCCACACGCGGGTGGGACCCACCCACCACAGGCGCTGGTTGCGTCTGACAAAGGCTTCCGGATTTCCGTTGTAGTCGTAGTAATACCAGTTGGAGCCGTCGTTGCCCCAGACGTAAGGGTCGTAGGCGCTGTAGAAGGCGCCGGCGGCAATGCCCATATCCAGGAAGAAGTATTTCCCGAGGGGCAGGCGGTATCCTCCTCCGAGCGATGCGCCTATTCCTTCTCCTTCCCAGCCCTTGTTGGCGTTAAAGCCAATGCCGTAGCGGGCTGCGTTGATATTTCCCATCAGATACCAGCCTTTTTTGCGGGGCTCCTGCCTGGAGCGGAAATATCTTCTGGTCCAGAGGGTGATGTTATTGATCTGGAAATACCGGTGGGCCTCCGGATGCTGCCACATAGGCCATTCCACGTCTGCTCCCAGCGTCCAGCGGCTGTTTCCGGGCATAATCTCCAGCGTGAAGCTGGGAATGCTGGTGATGCCGTAACCGGGGATGTAGGTGATATCGTAGGGGAGGTTGGTGCTGATGGCCATAAAAGCCCGCTCCTGCTTTGTCTCTCTCTCCTCTACTTTCTCTTTTTTCTCTTCTATAACTGGAGCTTCAACTGCTGTTTCAACCTCATTTACGGGTTTTTCCTCCGTTGATTCCAGTTCTACTTGTTCTATTGCCTTTTCTGTCTGCTCCGGCTTGACGGTGATGAAAATGTCGTAATAACGGAGGAGTCTGTAATGCTCCCAGAGGAGGAAACGGTAATTGTGCTCGCTGATCCGGGTGGCAATGTGCTGCTTGCGGGTTTCGTTGTCTATGCTCTTGTCGTCCAGAATGCCGAGAATCTGTTCAATGTATTCCGGTCTTAATTTTTTGTCGTTGGCAACGCGCATCCTGAGCTCTTCCCAGGCCTCTCCTCCTATGTGGATGTTCACTTTGTCCTCTGCTCCTTTGAAGTAGGGGAGGACAGCGGTGTTAAATTCCTCTGCTCTTTCTCTACAGAGCTCTTCATTAAATTCTTTGGGGCCTTCCGGGGATGCAAAAACCGAAACATCAATGGACAAAATTCTCTCAGGAGTTGTGTTTTTTACCCATTTTTGGAGAGAATCCAGCGTTTTTTCGTTGTCCAGAAGGGTGTTGAAAAATTCACTTTCGTTACGGGCAAAATGCAGTCTGAAATGCTCCTGCGCGTGCGCATACGTGCAGAAATTCAGGCTTACCAGGGCTGAAAGTACCCCCGAAATGAATTTGTTCCTAACCACTAATTATGTTTTATGCAGCTGGCTATCAGCGTGTTAGCAATTTTGTCGCTACTATTTTCCTATTTTTTCTGATTCAAATTTAGGGATAATTTTTCAAACTAAAATAATTTATTTATATTTATTTTCAGCAAGACTTTCCAATTCCTGATTTTTGATTCAGAAATAATTTTTGCCTTTCCTTGATGGTCGTTTTTGATTTTTGAAACATCTTAAGCAGAAGGGGGTTTCAATTGATATTTTGAAACTATGTTATTCGTGATTTTTATTTTAATAAATTTTACTAAGGCGTGTTTCTTATTAATTATTTGGGAAAATTATTGCTGATTCAGATATTTTTTTCTATATTTGTAAAAAGGCTTTTGGTATGAAGAGTAAGATTTTAGCTGTTTTTCTCTTAGGTGGGCTTCTTTTTCCCGCTTGCGTAGCTGTGAATCAGGGAGAGGGGGAGTCGATTCTGCCTTCCAAGATGCTGGGTTTTGATATTTCTGTGACCCGGGACGGAGTAAAACTAGCTGATAACAATCTCGTTACCCGTGCTCTGGAGGATTCTATGGCCTCTGTCTCCAACATGCTGGCCACGATGGATATGTCCAGACCTTTTTCCCTGATTGGCATCGAGTCGGATTCCCACACTCTGCTAATTGATAACATTGCTGTTACAAGTGGCCGTACAGGTAAGTATGAAGCCTATTTGGAGGGTGGCCTTCTGAAAATTGAGAATCCTCTTCTTTTCAGCGCCTATTATCCCCACGTCCGTACTGTCACCTACGAAAAATCCAACGAAGCTTATTCCATTCCCTATCAGCTTTCAGAAACCGAGGCCGGTCCGCTGGTGTCCAAAACCGTGGAGCGTTCCCTCAGCCTTATGAATACGCTTCCGCTGGAGTTCAGTCACATTACCAATGATATCGGGTTCCGGGTGTGCGATATCACGCCTTATCCGGAGCTGCAGGGCCTTATTCACCTTCGAAAGATGGTTGCGACGCACGTGGCTTCGGCCGGTGTCTTTGTGAATGATATTCTCCAGAGCCGGGGTTTCTGGAATTACCAGGGCTATTACCGGGACGTGGTGGTGTTTGAAGGAGATGCTCCGGTTGGGGTGGGAAGGGAAGGCAAGCGTTTTGTGGGTAAGGATGCCCTGGTGGGCTTTGTAGAAGACAGTCACCGTTTCTATGCCGTACCGGATCAGATAGATCTGGGTGTGCAGTATGTGGAAGTCCATTTTGATGTGGACGGTTTTTCCATTGACGGGGAGCAGTACGCCCCCCTGCAGGACCAGGTGTTCAAATATATGATATATGGCGTGCTTCCCGGTAACACGATGGTGCCCGGCAAGCAGTATACCTTCCATATCGGCCTGGATCTGAGTTCCATTTACAGGCCCATCGATTTTTCGGCCGGCATCAGCGGCTGGGAAACCAAAATCTATGAGAGTAACCAAGATTTTTAATTTTTACTGATATGATCCCTGTTTACGCACAAGAACACGATTTTTCCTCCTGCCGCGTGCTGGCAGTGGATGATATCCCCCTGAACCTGGTTCTGGTGAAAAAGATGCTGTCCCGTTTCAATTTCCAGATGGAAACGGCCTCCGGCGGTCAGGAAGCCCTGGATTCCATTGCCCGTTCCAAGCCGGACCTGATCCTGCTGGATCTGATGATGCCCGGAATTGACGGCTTTGAAGTAATCCGCCGGCTTCGCGCCAATCCGGATACGGCAGACATCCGCATTGTTATCCTGACGGCCCTTACTTCCGGGGAAGATGTCTCCAAGGGCTTCAATATGGGAGCCAACGACTATATTATGAAGCCCATCATTATGGAAAGGCTGCTCACCAGCGTTGTGACGCAACTCTCTATGGTGCAGTCTGCGAAAGCCCAGTAGCCGTGCGCCGCTTCCTCGTCATTTTGTGCTTGTCCCTGGGTCTGGCGGCCCAGGCTCAGATTGTGAACCGTCTGAAGGTGGACCAGCCCACCTTCCTTTTGTATGCCCAGGCCCGGATGCAACCCTATAATCCCGCCAATCTTGCTCTGGCAGATTCCCTGTACCAGGTGGGCGTGAGGAAGGGAAATCTCCGCTACAAGTGCCTGGCCCTCTCCCTGGAGATGCCCGTGCGGTATGAAAGGGGGGAATACGAAAGGATGGACGTCATTGCGGCAGAACTCAAGGGCCTTTTGGGAAAGAGGAAAGATCTGAGGGATTTCTATTTTGATGTCTGGGACCAGTACAACGAGTTCCTCCTGAAGGCGGACCGCGTGTCCGAGGCGGTGCTGGAAGCCCGTGCCATGGAGCGGCTTTCCCTGGAAGAGAGGAATCCGCTGGGCCGGATGTATGCTTACCGCGTCATCGGCCTTATCCAAAGCTACAGGAACAATTCTTACCTGGCCGGGCAAAACCTGGAAGAGGCCGTGCGCTTTTGCCGGGAAGCCAGGGCTGAACAGGAACTTCCCAATCTGTTTATCCTGCTGGCGCAGGAACAGATGAAGATGGGCCAGTTTACTCAGGCTCATCAGTCCTGCACGGAAGCCGCCTCCTACCAGGATTTCTTCCCGGGCCTTGAACAGAAGGTTTTGATAACACGGGCGCTCATCTATTATGCCCAGGGAGACCTTCCGGCCTTCAACACCTGCTACCAGCTGCTGCAGGAAGACCCTCTTTATCCTCTGCAGACGGATATCGAAGACCGTACCCAGCTGGATATTACGTATCTCCGATCGCAGGGGCAGCTGGAGGAAGCGCTGGTCCGTTCCCAGTCTCTCCTCACACGAAGGAACCGGCTGGAGCAGCAGTATCACCTGTATGCCGGCCTGGGAGATTACGACAAGGCCTACGACTGCCTGTTTAACCTGATGGAGGAAAAGGATTCCCTCTTCATCAAGGTGCAGAACGAGGACGTGGCCATCCTGGATGCCGAAATGGACAATGCCCAGCTGAGGGAGGAGGCCCAGAGAATGAAGGCCCACAATCAGTTTGCAATGCTGATGGGCTTCTTTTTGATGTTCGTTGCGGCTTTTCTGGCCGTGCTGGTGCATCAGTGGAGGGTGAGGGACAATCTGGAGAGGATGAAGGCCCAGCAGAACTCGATGCTGATGGCCCGCCGGGCTTTCCAGCAGGCCCTCAATGCTAAGGAAGCCGAGAATGCTTTGAAGATCAAGTTATTACAGAATAAAGAGTACAATTCTACCGAGTTATGAAACTTTCCTCTCTGCTGCGTTACCATAAACACGAACTTCACGCCCTGTTACTGTTTGTCATAGGGGCAGGCCTTTCCATGCTGGCCCTTTTCCAGAGAATTCCCCTGGGATGGGGAATCGCCGGGGTGGTGGTTCTCTCCTTCGGCCTTTTCTATTATAGCCTCAGCTATTCTTCGGAGAGGGTGTACAGGAAGTATTACAAGGAAAGCTACGAAATAGAGCACGAAACCATCGAGGAAGAGATCAAAAGGTCTATGATGTACCACCGGTACCAGGAAGCGGTGATCAACCGCTATGACAGCGCCTGCCGGGATCTGGGATTAAGCCAGGAGCAGAGCGACTGGCTGCTGTCCCTTCTGATGGAAGAGAAAAAGAAGGTGGATAAGGAGCTGAAAGCGCAGGGAGGAGTGCGCATATGAGTCTTACCCCTTATTTTGTCATCTGCGGCCTCATCTGCGCCTTCTGGATGTTGGTGCATTTTTTCCTGGCCTCCCGCCTGGATGCGTATAAACTGTTGCAGGCCCTGCTGGGGGCGGTTTTTTTCGCTGCCGCAGGAGACATCCTGCTGGAAGCCCTGACAGGCTCTGAAACCATCAGCCACCTGGTGGTGCTGGCATCGGCCCCCTCCATCATTCCGCTCACCTGTCTTTATTTTGCCAAGCTGGAAAGGCCTTATCTGCCCCGGCCCGTCCTGTTTGTCTGGATCCTTCTTCCGGCCATGCTGCTGACCGCGGGTATCATTCTGGTCAGTCTGAACGGCCTTGCCCAGACGGATATGCTGCTGGAGAGAATCCATTCCAGGTTCCTTTTGTATCCGGATGCCTCCTACGTGGGTCTGGAGAGAAGCTATTATATATGGACGGTGGTCATTTTCCGCGCCGTTATGCTGCTGGAAACCCTGAACATGTTGGTATACTGCGTATACCTGATCAGAAAGAAGCATTTCAAGTTGTCGGATTGGTATGGATTTCTTTTCAAGGGGTATAAGATGCGGGTTCTGGAAATCCAGATGACCCTTTCTCTCCTTATTCTGATTGGCTTTTCCGTCAAGGTTTATCTGCACGTTCCCTTCTATAGGCTCTATCCCGTTGTTACGGTGATTATCGTGATTCTGATGTCCACCCTGCTGTTTTTCTTCGGCCTCTTTGCGCTCTTCGGGTCCAAGGAGTCCATCTCGCTGGAGGATGTGACATCGGCCCTTCGCTTTAATTATTCCCGCGAAAGTCAGTCCCGCGTAGCCGAGGAGGTGGTGATGGACATGATGGAAAATCTTCAGGGACAGTCTCTTACACATGTCATCTCTCAGATGGTCATGCAGGCGGAAGGAGAAGCGGGAGGCTCTGCTTCCGGAGGAACGGGTTCCCTGACATCGGCCCTTTTTGGCGGGTCCAAAAGCTGGGACGAAGGTTCCCTGGTGTACCGTTTCCAGCATCTGATGCAGGACGAACTCCTTTTCCTGCGTCAGGGACTTACCCTGCAGGATGTGGCCGAAAGGCTGGACAGCAACAAGACGTATATTTCCAAGATGGTGAACCAGACGTATGGAATCGGGTTCCCAGAGGTTCTCAATATCATGAGGGTAGACTTTGCCCAGCAGTATATGAGAATGCATTCGGAAGCCTCCCAGGAAGACATCGCCCGTGCCTCCGGCTTCCAGAGCGCCTCCTCCTTCAATTCTACGTTTAAACGGATAACGGGCTATACGCCCAAGGTCTGGGCTTCCCGGAAATAGAGATTTTTTTGCGTATGAACGGCTTGACCAAATGGCTTGTCGGGGCTTTCCTGCTGCTTCCCTCCGTGCTTTTTGCCCAGGAGTGGCAGAAGGCCGATGATATCTTCATCCTCTCTTCGCACACCGCCTCCAGCGAATGGGCGCAGCAGATGCTCTTTCCCATAGAACAGTTGCAGGAAGAACGCCCGGAACTGCGGGTGGACGTGGAACACCTGCAACTGCTGGCACATAAAGACGTAAAAACCTTGCAGGAGGCGGTGGACAGCCTCCTTCGTATGCGCACCCTTCGGCCCCGACTGGTCATCCTCCTGGGCGGCAGTGCTTTTAATTTTGCCGAAGATGTCGAGAAGCTCTGGCCCGGCATCCCGATGATGCTGGTGGGAGAGCAGGATTATTACTGCGATATCGACTATACGCTCAACGGTCCCGGAGACCCGGGTGCCCGTCGCATTTTCGTCTCTTCCCTCCGGCCCCGGGGATTCAATATGACCCTTATCTCTGCGCCGCCTATGATCCGGCACACCATAGAGCTCATCCTGACGGTTCAGCCCCATCTGAAAAGGCTCTATTTTGTGGCCGGAGAAAACTATATGTCCAAGGAGCGGCAGTGGAGGGTGGAAGAATATATCCAGCAGCAGCATCCGGATCTTGACTTCCGCATCATCTCCTCCACCAACACCTCTACAGACCGCTTGCTGGCCATCCTGCAGCGCGAATCCGGTCCGGATATGGCCGTTTACTTCAGCTCCTGGCTCATCCGGGAAGGGTATCTGGAGAATGTCTCCACCCGCCACAATACGGTTTCCCTCATCGAATCCCTGGCGCCCGTGTATACGATGTACTGGAGCGATATGGATAAGCACCCCAACCAGGTGGGCTATTACAGTTATTCGGTGGATGAGTACAAAGAGACCCTGACGCAGTACATCCTGGATGTCCTGGACCGGGGTATCCGGCCTTCTTCCCTTTCTTTTATGTACCTGCAGACGGGTTCCGCCACGCTGAACTACCACGCGATGAAACACTTCGGCCTGGATACCCGGCTCATTCCGCCGGATGCCATCGTGGTGAACCGTCCTGTCAATTTTTGGAAGACGTACAGGCGCCAGATTATGTGGTTCGGCATAGGTTTCTTCGTCCTTCTAATGGGCTTTATTATCCTTACCCTGGTCCGCAGTATGCGCAGGATGCAAAAAGCCAGGGACCTGGCCGAAAAAGCCAACCTGATGAAGACGGCCTTCATCCAGAATATGAGCCACGAGATCCGCACACCCCTGAATTCCATCATCGGCTTTTCCCAGCTGCTGGGCATGCCGGACGGCACCCTGGCGCCGGAGGAGAAGGAAGAGTACCTGGGCTATGTGCTCAACAACTCGCACCTTCTCACCGTGATGATAGGAGATATGTTAAGCCTGTCGGATATGGAGAACGGCCGCTATACCGTGGAAATGGCCCCTACAGACCTCAATGAGATGACGCTGCAGGCCATCAAGGCGGTGGAAAGCCGGGTTCCGGGCGGCGTACGCATCGTGCTTCTGCCGGGCATTGACGAAGATTCCCGGTACATCACGGATGGCATCCGCGTGCAGCAGATCCTCATCAACTTCCTCACCAATGCCTGCAAGAATACCAAGGAGGGGGACATTGTCCTCACCAGCTCGCTGGTAGAGCATCCCGGCTTCATCACGTTCTCCGTAGCGGATCACGGCCCCGGCATTCCGGCCGGAAAGGCCGAAAGCATCTTCGGCCGCTTTGTGAAGCTGGACGTTAACAAGCAGGGCGCCGGCCTGGGCCTCAGCATCTGCCGGATGATGGCCGAGAGCCTTGGAGGAAGAGTATGGCTGGACACCTCCTACACAGAAGGTGCCCGCTTTGTACTGACTATTCCGAGGGAAGAGGCTTAGCGGGCTGGTTTTACTTCCGGCTTCACATACCGCTGTCCGGTGAGGGCTTTCACGGCATCAATGAATACGGGAGAATAGGCCGGGGAGGTGTGGCGTCCCCTGACGATCTCTCCGTCCTTGGAGGGACGCATAATTTGGTCGTTATGCTTGACAATCAGAAGCTTGGCCAGTTTATCCCAGCGATTCATCATTTTGTCCGTGTAAGCAAAAGTCTTGTCGGTGAGATAGTCCGAGAGGTCTCCGGGGGTGAGCTGGGCAGCCTGGGCTTCCACTTCGGCCTGGTCTGCCTCATAATAGTCTTCCAACTCTTGCTGGGCTTCCCGGAGGTCTCCGATCATAGCGCTCCAGCGAGGATAAACCATATTGGCCACCCAGTTGTTCATCCAGAACGCACTGTCGAAGGAAAATTCCGTGATCTTGTTGTTCTCTGCGCGGAAAGGCTCCGGAATTCGGTTGATGCCGCAGTAAACGGGCACGTAGGCTACCATTGTGGCATCGTCCAGGTTGAAATAGGTGATGCCGCCCAGGGCGTCGGGGAGCCAGCTGCGCATCCGGCAAACCATCGTCATACCGCTCTGCTGGCAGCCGATGGGGCGCTCGCGGAACATATCGGTTCCTTCAGAATCCTTGAAGTTCACGGGCTGGTTGCGGTAGGGAGAAGCCCAGGGGCCGGCGCTCACATCCACCGTCATATCCAAGGCAGTGCCCTCGTAGTGGTCTCTCATATCGTTCTGGATGTCCCTGTAAGTCAGGGGCTTTTCCGGGCGGATCCACAGGGGAAGGTGGTCTATCTCACTCATATCCCCGTTGATAAAGGGCAGGTAGGCATCCATAGCCTCCGTATTGTAATGGTGGCGGAAGAAGCTCCATACGCGGGCTTCGCAGGCACGGATTTTACCGAAATCCATAGGACCGTAGGCCTCGCGGAAGCTGAAATCCTTGTCGGAACCGGTGAAATACCCCATTTCGCGGGCAAAACTGATACAATCGGCCGAATACATCGTTTCTCCATCGGCCGTTACGTAAAAGCCCAGTTTTTTATCTATTTTCCTGGCCTGGGGGAACTGCTGGATGCGGCTGGAGTTGGCGTAGGCGGTTATGCAGTCGTCCGGGACGCGGCGGGCCACCCAGACGGCGCCCTTTCGGCCTTCGCCCTTGCCGATGAGCTCCATAATCCAGGCTTCCTCCTTGTCGCAGACGGCGAAGGATTCTCCTGTCTCATTATAGCCATATTCGTTCACCAGCTGATTCATCACGGCAATGGCTTCGCGGGCCGATGCCGATCGCTGCAGGGCCAGGTCCATCAGGGTGAAATAGTCCAGCCAGCCTTCCGGGTTGCGGAGTTCCCGGCGCCCGCCCCAGGTAGTTTCCACGATGGATACCTGCTTTTCATTCATCAGGCCTACCACGGCGTAGGTGTACGGGGCCTGATCTATGTAGTGGACCTCGGAGCCGGGGAAAAAGCCGCGGATGGCTACTTTCTCTGAGGGCTCGTGTTTGCCGGGCCGGGAATAGGATAGGGCCGATGCAAAGCCGAAACCGTCGCAGTTGTAGGTGCAGATGACGCTTCCGTCGGCGGAAGCCTTCTTGCCCACGATGAGGTTGGTGCACGCGTAGGCGGGGACCGATACGGCCAGGATGGCAGCCGTAAGGGCCAGGACAAAAATTCGTTTCATATCTGTGTGTTTAGTGTTTTATTCCCATTCAATGGTTGCCGGCGGTTTGGAAGACACGTCGTACACGACGCGGTTCACTCCGCGCACCTTCCGGATGATTTCATTGGAAATCTTGGCCAGGAAATCGTAGGGGAAGGGGAACCAGTCTGCCGTCATACCGTCTGTGGAAACCACGGCCCTCAGGGCCACGGGATTTTCGTAGGTGCGTTCATCTCCCATTACGCCCACGCTCTTGATGGGAAGGAGGATGACGCCGGCCTGCCAGATGGCATCGTAGAGATTGTCGGCCATAATGCGGGGGTCCGAAGCGTTGTGGAAGCCCATTCCGCTACAGTCGTACTGGCGAAGGCCCTTGATGAAGATGTCATCGGCCTCCCTGAGCACGCGCAGCTTTTCTTCCGTGACGTCCCCGATGATGCGGATGGCCAGGGACGGGCCCGGGAAAGGATGGCGGCTCACCAGTTCTTCCTTGATGCCGAGGGAGCGTCCCACGCGGCGGACCTCGTCCTTGAAGAGCATTCTCAGGGGCTCCACAATCTTCAGGTTCATTTCCTGGGGCAGGCCGCCCACATTGTGGTGGCTCTTGATCTTGGAAGCGATGCCGGGGATGCCGGCGCTTTCAATCACATCCGGATAAATGGTTCCCTGGGCCAGCCAGCGGGCGTTTTTGATTTGCCGGGCATATTTGTCGAAGGTTTCCACAAAGAGCCGGCCGATGATCTTTCTCTTGGTCTCGGGGTCTTCTACTCCGGCGAGGGCGGAAAGGAACTCGGCGGAAGCATCCGCTCCGATGACGTTCAGGCCCATGTCCTGGTAGGAGGAGAGCACATCTTCGAACTCGTTTTTGCGAAGAAGGCCGTTGTTGACAAAGATGCAGGTGAGCTGTTTCCCGATGGCCTTGTGCAGCAGCACGCCGGCCACGGTGGAATCCACTCCTCCGCTGAGGCCGAGGATCACCTGCTCGTCCCCAATCTGCTTCCGAAGGGCCGCTACGGTGGTCTCTATGAAGGAATCCGGCGTCCAGTCTCCCTTGCAGCCGCAGATCTTGAGGGCAAAGTTGGCAAGCATTCTGGTGCCTTCGGCCGTGTGATACACCTCCGGATGGAACTGCACGGCGTAGATGTTTCCTTCCAGCTGGAAGGCGGCGTTCTGCACATCGGCCGTGGAGGCAATCAGCTGCGCTCCTTCCGGAAGCTGGGAAATGGTGTCTCCGTGGGACATCCACACCTGGCTGTGGGCACTGACGCCCTCCAGCAGGGGAGAATCCTCTTTCACCACATCCAGCATGGCGCGGCCGTATTCACGGGAGTCGGATTTTCCCACCTTTCCTCCCAGCCGGTGGGCCAGGTACTGGGCGCCGTAGCAGATGCCCAGGACCGGCAGTTTTCCCAGGAATGCATCCCAGTCAATCTGGGGCGCATTGGCATCCAGTACGGAGCAGGGGCTGCCGGAGAGGATGATACCCTGCACTTCGGGGGTGAGGTTGACAGGTTTGGAATAAGGCTGGATCTCGCAGTAGACGTTGAGCTCCCTCAGCCTCCGGCCGATGAGCTGGGTCACCTGGGACCCGCAGTCCAGAATGATTATCTTTTGCATGCTTAGTTGATAAACAGTAATTCGCGGTATTTGGGCAGCGGCCACAGCTTGTTGTCCACCAGCTCTTCCAGCTTGTCGATGGGCCGGCGGAGGGCGGGGAAGCTTTCGGCCACCTCGTGGAAGGCCAGGGCCTGCTCGTAAGTGTTGCCGATGGCTTCGGCCTTGTCGCAGGCCTCTTTCATGGCCTGGGCCTGCAGGCGCACGCTGTTAATGTGCTTGTCCAGAAGGGACAGAAGCTGCAGTTCCGTGACGCAGTTGTCCTGGTTCCCGTACACCTGCTGGGAAAGGGCCACTTCCTTCAAAAGGGCGGTCTTGTACTCCACGGCGGCGGGAATGATGTGGTTCACGGCCATCCGGTACATCACGCGGGCCTCGATCTGCACCTTCTTTACATAGATTTCCCACTTCACCTCGTTGCGGGCCGTGAGCTCCCGCTCCGAGTACACGCCGGTGCGGGTGAACATCTGGAGGGATTCGGGTCTTGTGAACTCGCAGATCATCTTGGGAACGTTCGTTTCTACGTTCAGGCCGCGGCGGGCGGCTTCCTTTTTCCACTCTTCACTGTATCCGTTGCCCTCGAAGCAGATGACATCCAGCACGGAGCGGATGATGGGCTTCAGGGTGTCCATGACGGCCACATTGAGGGGTTTCCCGGCAGCGAGTTCCTGGTCCACATCCTCCTTGAACTGCAGCAGCTGTTCTGCCACGGCGGCGTTCAGGGTGGTCATGGCGCCGGCGCAGTTGGCGCTGGAGCCCACGGCGCGGAACTCGAAGCGGTTGCCGGTGAAGGCGAAGGGAGAGGTGCGGTTGCGGTCTGTGTTGTCCAGGAAAATTTCCGGGATCTCCACCAGGCCCAGCTTCTTGCCCTTCTTGCCGGCAATCTCGATGGGGGTATCGGAAGGCACTTCCAGCAGTTTACGAAGGACCTGCGTCATCGTCTGGCCCAGGAAGGCCGATACGATGGCCGGCGGGGCCTCGTTGGCACCCAGACGGTGGGCATTGGTGGCGCTGGCGATGGAAGCCTTCAGAAGGCCGTTGTGCTTCTGCACGGCGGCCAGGGTATTGACAAAGAAAGTGATGAACTGGAGATTCCCCTTGGCGTCCTTGCCGGGAGCCATCAGAAGGGTACCGGTATCCGTACCCAGGGACCAGTTGTTGTGTTTTCCGGAACCGTTCACTCCGTCGAAGGGCTTTTCGTGCAGCAGCACCACAAAGCCGTGGCGGGGAGCGATGCGGTTCATCAGGTTCATAATGAGTTGGTTCTGGTCGTTGGCCAGGTTGGTTTCCCCGAAGATGGGGGCCATTTCAAACTGGCCGGGAGCCACCTCGTTGTGGCGGGTTTTCAGCGGAATGCCCAGGTGATAGGCGGCAAATTCCAGGTCCCTCATAAAGGCGGCAACGCGCGTGGGGATGGCGGCGAAGTAGTGGTCGTCCAGCTGCTGGTCCTTGGAGGAGTTGTGGCCGAACAGGGTGCGTCCGGTGAGCATCAGGTCTGTGCGGGCCGAATAGAGGGCCTCGTCCACCAGGAAGTACTCCTGCTCCCAGCCCAGGTAGGAATAGACCTTGGTGACTTTGGAGTCAAAGAGCTTGCAAACCGGAACAGCGGCGTCGCTGACGGCCTTCAGGGCACGCTTCAAGGGCGTTTTGTAATCCAGGGCGTCTCCGGTGTAGGAGATGAAAACGGTGGGGATACAAAGGGTGTCGTCCAGGATGAAGACCGGGGAGGTAGGGTCCCAGGCCGTGTAGCCGCGGGCCTCGAAAGTGGCGCGGATGCCTCCGCTGGGGAAAGAGGAAGCGTCGGGTTCCTGCTGGGCCAGCATCTTGCCGTCGAAGGTTTCGATGACGCCGCCCTTGCCGTCGTAGTCTATGAGGGAGTCGTGTTTTTCGGCCGTTCCCTCCGTGAGGGGCTGGAACCAGTGCGTGACGTGGGTGACGCCGTGTTCCATGGCCCATTTTTTCATTCCGAGGGCTACGCCGTCGGCGGTTTTGCTGTCCAGGCTGGTGCCGCCTTCCATACAGGAATAAAGGGCTTGGAGAGTACCGGGCTCCAGATACTGAGCCATTTTCTTGCGGTCGAAAACAAGGTCTCCGAAGTAGTCGGACGTTTTGCAGGAAGGTCCTTTGGGCTCTTCCACTTTGCGGGTAAGGGATTCCCTAACCAGTTGTAGTCTGTCCATATGTTAAGATTTTAAAGCTACAAAATTACGAATTAATTTGAGAAGCTGGAAAGGGCACCCTATAATTTTTGAACAAATTTATAAACCGGGTTCCTACTCCAACTTCCCCTTGTAAGAAGTGGGCACGGATCCAAAATTGAGGGAGAAGCTGATTTCCTTTCCTACAATGCTGCCTTTCAGGTCTGTAACCGTGTAGCGGGGGTATTCTCCGCCCATCGCGAGGGGAATGACCCGGGCGCATTCCAGGTTGATCTGCTCCGGTGTGCTGGTTACGTTGATGTTGGGAATGGTGACATCAATGGTAACGGGCATCTGGGGCACGAATTTGATCTGGTAGATGGTAAGGGATCCGGTCTTACCGTCCGCGGAGGGCTTGAAGTTCACTTCGATGTTCTCGTTGTCGAAAGGTGCATCCTGGTAGATGACCGTCACGGTGCCCTTGAAGTTGCTTTCCTGGGGGATGACGGGCTGGGCCGGCTTGTTGCAGGCCAGCAGGAGAAGAGCCGCTGCAAATGTAAATAAGTTCGTGATTTTCATAAGATTAGAATTTATAAGTTAAACCAATGATCAGTTGTCGGGGTTTCCCCTGAGCCAGGAATTCATTCCCCATGGATTTGAAATAGAAGGAATGCGTGGCGGTGCCGACCAGATTCTGGCCCCGCACATAGAGCTCGATGTGGGAGTAAGACAGGCCGATGCGGGCGTCCGCCTGCAGGGTGAAAGGCTCCCGGAGGGAGTTTTCCTCGTTCCAGCAGAAGGGACCGGCTCCGCGGAGGGAGGCATCGGCGCTGAGGACGGTTTTCCCGATGGGAAAGTGGTAGCCGGCCAGGGCAAATACCGTGTGGACCGGCACATAGGGAAGAAGCGCCTTCCCTTCCATCGAGGCGTGGCAGTAGGCGTAGGAGGCCTGCAGGCGCCAGTTACCGGGTTGCCAGAGAAGCTGTCCCTCGGCCCCCAGGCTGCGGCTTCGGCCGGCGTTGGTCATCATCCGGCCCGTGGTCATTCCTTCGGGAAAGACGGTGAGCTGCTGGTCCCTTACTTCTATCCAGTAGAGGGCGGCATCGGCCCGGAAATTTCCCTTTCCGTAGCGGGCGCCCACCTCGAAGTTCCAGGCCTTCTCGGGGTTGTATTCCGTGTTGCCGGCCACTACCGACACCATCGGCTTGTCCAGGTAGACGCCCAGGTCCTTCATCAGAGCCGTCATCGTCTGGTACTGGAGGATGTCGGAGAAAATCTGCGTGTTGAAGCCTCCGGCGCGGTACCCCTTGGAGACGGTGCCAAAAAAGCGGAGACGGTCTGTGGCCTCGAAAAGGGCCGATACCTTCGGCAGCACCTGGAAATAGTGATGCGTCACATTCCCCCGGTAGGGCACTTCGAACGGTTTGGCCGCCTTCATCGTGGGCACAAACTGGTAGTGCAGCTGCGCCAGGCAGTCGTAGTCCATACTGGCGCCCTCGTAATCCAGGCGAAGGCCTGCGGTGAGCGTCCATCGGCCCAGCCGGAAGACAGACTGGTGGAAAAGAGCCGCATTCCAGGACCCGGTGAGAAAGCCCGAGTAAATGGGCATCTGCTCGTCCGGAATGGACAGGTAGCCGATGTCGGAAGGAATATTTTTGTTGGCATTGTCCAGGATAAGCTCCTGGATGCCCACCCGTTTAAAGTGGACGGGGGCTTTCTGCCGGTTGAGCTTGTAGAAGGTGAAAAAGCCCGTTACAGGATGCCAGATGGCGTCCTTTTCTTTTCGGCGGGCCAGCACTTCCGCGGTGACCGCCCCGCTCAGCTGCGTCTGCTGCAGGGTAAAGACCGGCCGGGCCGTGTAGTCCTGGTCCATTTGCATATCATCGGCGAGCAGCTGCAGGGAAGCGGTTCCTTCCACCTCGAAGAGCGGCAGCTCCTGCTTCATCCGGAAGCCTTCGATCACCGAAAGCCTGCGGTAGCCGGCCTCGTCGTTGTAGTTTACCGGCATAGGGACGCCGTCCACCACCTGTCCGTAGGCAAAGCCGCCTTCGGAGGACAGGCTGGCGCTGAGGATGTTGCTGTAGTTCCCCTTTTCCCATTTCCAGCGAAGGGAAAGACCATTGTAAGGGTCGCAGAGGGCGCCGCTGAAGGTATTCCGGAAAAAGCCGTCCGTGTGGCGGAAACTGGCCGAGAAGGCGTGGTTTCCGGCCGTAAAAAAGCCGGCCGCCCTCACCGTGTTGGCCGTTCCGTATTCCAGCAGGGCAGAAGGCCGGGCCCCGTCGGAAGGAGACAAGGTTCTGAGGGAAAGGACGCCTCCCATCGCATTTCGGCCATAAAGGGTTCCCTGAGGCCCGCGAAGGAGCGTGGCACCCTGCACGGCCTCCCAGTCAAAGTCGTAGGCGTTTTTGTCCAAAACCGGAATGCCGTCCACATAGAGGCCCATCACGGGGTTCTCCATCCGGGAACCCAGTCCCCGGAGATAGATGGTGGAGGTGAGGGAGGCTCCGTAATCCGGGATGTAAAGCCCCGGTACCATCGCGGAAAGCTGGCCGGGCCGATAGGTCCCTGTCTTCTGGATCACGGAAGCGCCGAGGACCGTAACGGACGAGGCCAGGCGGGCCGTGGGAATGCCTTCTTTGAGCGCAGTCACGCGGGACTCCTGCAGCGTATCCGTCACCACCGGGGACGAGAGGAGGGCAAGGGATATGAAAAATGCTCCTGTCATTTGCGGGTGCAAATATCCGCAAAAGGGAGCAGATTATTTATAACAAACGAACCCTTTGTTAGGACTTTTCCTGCTTTCTTCTGATGATTTTCCAGCCGATGATGGCCATCAGGATAGACATCATAGGGGAGAGGAGATTAAAAAAGCTGAAAGGGGCGTAAACCAGCGTGGGGACGGACAGGATGGTGGCCTGCGTCATCCCGCAGCTGCTCCAGGGGAAAAGGGGAGAGGTTACCGTGGCGGAATCCTCCACGCTGCGGCTCAGAAGGCGCGGCTCGTAGCCTTCCTTTTCATAGGTATCCCGGTATAGGTTGGAAGTGAGGATGATGGCGAGGTACTGGTCCGAAACCATACCCACCATGCCGGTTCCCGTAACCACCGTAGAGGTCACAAGGCCTGTGCGGGTGCGGGTGAGCGGGGCCATGATGCGGGCCAGGTCCGCTATCATTCCGCTGGCCTTCATACTGGCTCCGAAGCACATCGCGCAAAGGATGAGGAACACCGTATTCATCATTCCCACCATTCCCCGGCTGGAAACCAGCTGGTTCACATCGGCATTCCCGGTTTCGATGGAAACCGAGTTGTAGATGCTTTCTATGATGCCGGCAAAATACACCCGGGCATTGCTTCCTTCCGTGACGCCGGAACCAATGGATTTGATGATGTCAGGCTGCAGGAAGATGGCGGCGATGGCGGCGGCCAGGGCCGACAGGGAAAGCACCAGCACCGCGGGCTTGCGGCGCCATATGAGGTATCCCGTAAAGGCCGGAACCACCATAATCCAGGGCGTGATGTGGAAGGTGGAGGAAAGGACGGAGCTGTACACTTTCATCTCATCTCCCGATCCTCCGCCGTGGGTAAGGCCCAGGATGGTGAAGATAATGAGGGTGATGACAAAGGAGGGGACCGTGGTGAGCATCATATAGCGGATGTGCACGAAAAGGTCCACTTTGTTGACGGAGGAGGCCAGCACGGTGGTGTCCGACAGGGGAGAGATCTTGTCTCCGAAGTAGGCGCCGGAGATGATGGCACCGGCCGTCATTGCGTCTGAAAAGCCTTCGGCCCGGCCGATTCCCAGCAGGGCTACGCCCACCGTGGCGATGGTGCTCCAGGAAGAGCCCGTCATCACGGAAACGATGGCGCAGAGGGCGCAGGCCGTGAGCAGGAAAACCTTGGGGCTGATGATCTTGAGGCCGTAGTAGATGAAGGCGGGAACCACGCCGCTGGCCGTCCACGTGCCGGAGATGGCGCCAATCATAAAGAGGATGAGGATGGCGATGGCCACCTCTCCTATGTTCTCCATAATGGCTTTTTCAAACGCCTTCCAGGGCGTTTTGTACAGCCAGGTGGAAAGCGCCATACAAACGCCGGCTCCCACCAGAAGGGCCACCTGGGAAGATCCTGCTATGGAATCCGCCCCCCAGATGACGATGGTGGTGGCCAGCAGCATTACCACTACGCCCATCGGGATGAGCGCAATCAGCGTCCTTTGTCTGTCTGTCATTTCTTCTTGACTATGGCCACGTATGTGAGCAGCACCACGTTCATCATCAGGGAGTACAGGATGGCGGGAATGGCCATTTCCTGGTTGTTGAACACGAAGGGGCTGGTGGCCAGGGCAATGGCCTGGGCGGCATTCTGCATGCCCACTTCAATGTTCACGGTGCGGCGCTCCCGGCCGGTGATGCCAAAGAGGCGGGAAAGCAGCGAGGCGCAGCCGATGGCCAGCAGGATGAGGGCCGTTACGCACAGGCCCAGCCGGCCTATGTGGGCGAAGATGGTGCGGTAGTGCTGGGTAAAGAAGATGGTGACCAGCAGCATCAGGGCAGGGAAAGCCGCCTTGGAAAGCACCTTGTCGATGGCCTGGGCCGCCTTGGGAAAGAACTGGTTAATCAGCAGGCCGATAACCACCGGCAGCAGCATCAGCAGAAGGTTCTGCTTGAGGAGGTTCCCCACCGGGAGGGTGATGCCCACCTCAGCCCCGGAAGCCGCTGTTACCCAGCCCATCACGATGGGAAGGGTGATGAGCGTCAGGAGGCTGCTCATAGCCGTGAGGGTGACGGAAAGGGCCACGTCACCCCCTGCCAGTTTGGAGAAAATATTGGAAGAACTGCCTCCCGGAGAGCAGGCGATGAGCATCAGGCCGATAAAGAACACCGGCGTGAGGCTGAAGGCCCAGCCCAGTCCCAGGGCGATGAGGGGCAGCAGGATGATTTGCCCGCAGAGGGCCACGAAAAAGGCCTTGGGACGGGTTACCACCATATAAAAATCTTTGACCCGGAGCGTAAGGCCCAGGTCAAACATCAGGACTGTAAGGATGGGAATGACAATCCAGATAGTGTTCATCGCACGTATTTTTTACCGGGCAGGAAACGGGAAACGCTCTGGCAATATTCCTGATAGAGAGGATATTTGCCACCGCTGATCTCTTCGGCCAGGGCCGAACTTCCCAGGAACAGAACAACCAGCAGCAGGCAGCCGATGATGCTCCAGTTGAAAAGGCCGATGCCGGCGCCGATGGAGAAGATATAGAAGCTGATCCAGATGGACTGCTCGGCAAAATAATTGGGATGGCGGCTGATGCTCCACAGGCCGTTGGTGTTGAAGCCCAGGTTGTAGGGGGAAGGAAGTTCCTCCAGGGACTGGCCGGATTTGATCATCGCCCACTTTTTGGTCTGGAAGGCCCACTGCTGCTCATCGGCGATGGTCTCATAGAGGATGAAGCCGAACATCAGGGCCGTGGCCAGTGCATCCACCCAGCCGAAAGGAGCGGTGGAGTTCATGCTCACCAGGGCGGGGAAAGTGGTCATCAGCACCAGGGCATTCTGGTAGATGGAGATGAAAAAGAGGTCGAAGAGCATCCAGCCCAGGCGGTTGCCTTTGAACGGGGCGCCGTTCCTCACTACGCTCCAGCGGTAGTCTTCCTCTCCTTCCCAGAACTTGAGCTTGTAGGCTCCCTTCCGGGCAAAGTTCATGGTGAGGCGGGCTCCCCAGAGCGTGGCCAGAACCGCCATCACCACCAGGCGGGTCTTGAAACCGCCGTCTATGGCGATGATCCAGGTGTAGGCGATGGGGAGAAGGCTCCAGAGTTTATCCATCTGGGAGTTGTTGCCCGTGAGCTCTCCCACTACAAAGCAGTAGAGGGCGCTGCAGCCGGCAATCATTCCAAGGGTTTTCAGGGTGTCCAGCTGAGCGGCATCCAGGGCGGGGCCCACGCGAAGGTACAGGAAAGGACATACAACCACCGAGAGCACCAGAAGGGTGGCAATCAGCGGGAGGTTCATCTTCTTCATAAAAGGTCTGGGTTTTTAGGAATACAAATAAATATCTGCAAAGGTAGTTATTTTTTTTGCAGTTGACGGATAATTCCGTCCAGCATCCCGAAAAGCTGGAGGATATTGCTTTCGTTCACGCTTTCACAAAGGGTGGCGCAGGCCATGGCCTCCGGCACGTCGGTGAGCTGTTTCTGGAGGTCCACTCCCTTTTGGGTGAGCCGTACAATGATTTGCCGGGCATCTTCCCGGCCGCGGCTCCGGGTGACAAACCCTTCGGCCTCCATCCTCTTGAGAAGGGGAGTGACGGTGTTGGTTTCCAGCAGAAGCCGTTTTGCGATGTCGTTGACCGGCTGCTCATCCTTTTCCCACAGTACCATCAGGACGAGGTACTGTGGGTAGGTGAGTCCGTGCTCTGAAAGCAGGGGCGTGTACGCCTGCGTCATCAGGCGCGAGGCACTGTACAGCCTGAAACAGAGCTGATTGTCCAGTTTGAACCGTTCGTCCATTACAGCATGGTTTCGATGTCCTTCTCAAAGGACTCGGGCTCCGCCACGGGAGCATAGCGCTTGATCACCGTGCCATCCCGGTTCACCAGGAACTTGGTAAAGTTCCAGAGGATGTCGCTGTCTTTCTTGGCACTCTTGCTGATGCCCTTGAGCATAGCGTGGGCCGCTTTGGCCTTCAGTCCCTTGTATTCCTCGCTGGGGGCCGCTTCCTTGAGGTAGGCGAATACCGGATTCTCGTTTTCCCCGTTCACGTCGGATTTCTGCATCAGGGGGAAGGTGACCCCGTGGTTGATGCGACAGAATTCGGCAATCTGCTCATCCGAACCGGGTTCCTGGCCTCCGAACTGGTCGCAGGGGAAACCGATCACCACCAGGCCTTTGTCTTTGTATTTCTGGTACAGGGCTTCCAGACCGTCGTACTGGGGGGTGAAGCCACACTTGGAAGCGGTGTTGACAATCAGGAGCACTTTTCCTTCACAGGCGGCGAAGTCAAAGTCCCGGCCCTTGTTGTCCTGGGCCTTAAAATCGTAAATCTTTGCCATTATTAGAGTTGTTTGATTAACCAGTTCTGATAGCCGATCTTCTCGATGAGGGCAAGCTGCTGCTCGCTCCAGAGCATATCCTCTTCCTCGTCCAGGGCGTAGGCTCTCATAATATCATAAGTCTTGAAGTCTTCTTCCAGGGACATCACGCACTGCTGCAGCACGGGAACCTGCTCGTGGGAGACGGCGAGGTCTGCCTTGATGTAGTCCACGGGGTCGGTAAAGACGGGCATAGCCGGAGCGGCCAGTACCTGCGGCGTACCGCCCAGGTCCAGGATGCGCTGGATGAACTGGTCTACCCAGCCCATTTCTTCGGCGGCGTGTTCTGCATATTTTTCACCCAGTTTGGTATATCCCTGGTCTGCGAAGATCTTGGATTCCGTTTTGTGCTGGAGGGACTGGGCGGCGAGGCCGGTTGCGTAGGCCTGAAGGGCCTGGATGGATTTGTTCTTGTCCATAGTATTTAGTTTTAAATGTTTGACGTTTATTTCTATAGTTTATTTATATCGTTCACGATGCAAAGGTACGATAATTTTTTTATATCGCAAGCGATATTTCGAAAAAAAGTGAAAAAATAGCGATTATTCCAGGGTTGTACATACCGGGTATGTACAGCGCAAGAGCTACATGCCCGCATGTGTACACCATAGAGGCTGGGAAACGAAACAGAAAACCGGTAAAAAAAGCGATTCCCGGCCCGGAAGGCAGGGAATCGCTACAACAACAATATAAAAGGATAACTTTAAACCAAACAGTCACTAATTCTGTTTGCAAAGTTATCCTGTTAAGTCAAACTGTGAAATCCCTATTTATGGGGATTTTTAAAGGAGGGCTTCGATATCGGCCTCAATGTCCTGGGGATAGACCACCGGCTCGTAGCGGGTTACCACGTGGCCTTTGCGGTCAATGAGGAACTTGGTGAAGTTCCATTTGATGTCCGGGTTGGAGGCGTAATCCGGATCCCGGCGGGAAAGGACGCCATCCATATACTTGCCGCGGTTGCTGTCTCCAAAACCCTGGAAGGCCTTCTGTCCGTAGAGGAACTTGAACACTTCGTTCGCGTTTTCTCCGTTCACGTCAGACTTGGCCATCAGCGGGAAGGTCACGCCAAAGTTGAGGCGGCAAAACTCCTCGATCTGCTCGTCAGAGCCGGGCTCCTGGTTACCAAACTGGTCGCAGGGGAAGCCTATAACAACAAAACCCTTGTCCTGGTACTTCTTGTACAGGGCCTCCAGGCCGTCGTACTGCGGGGTGAAGCCGCACTTGGAGGCGGTATTCACAATCAGGAGCACCTTTCCCTTGTAGTCGGAAAAGTTCACCGTCTCTCCGGAATTGGAGACGGCCGTGTACGGATAAATGGTGGGTTCGTTGCTTCCGCAGGCAAGGGTGCAGAGGGCAGCCAGAAGGGTAATGAGAGTCTTTTTCATAAGGGCGGGCTATTTTAAATGAAGGAGGCGCCGACGGGCCTCATAGTATTCGTGTCTCCTGGGGTTTTCGGGGAACCATCCCCGAAGGACCCTCTTTTCCTGCAGGAACATCTCGTGGATGCCCCAGAGGCAGCAGAAAGCAAAGCCGCCGATGATGATGGACAGGATGTCATTGTCCACCAGCAGGGAAAGTCCGCAGAACAGCAGTCCGGCCACCAGCCAGACCCACCAGCTCTTCCTGCCCCAGCAGTACTCCATCTTGATCACCAGCGGATGGCAGATGCCAATGCTCAGGAAAACGGCGGCGCCTATAATGATTCCGTTGAAATTCATTTAGCAAATAATCCAAAAATAAGTATGCAAATATCGGAAAATGCCCCGGAATAATATAGGACTATTAGATATAATGATAGGATTTTCCGTGCTTTTTAGCCCAGCACCACATCCAGCACCATCATCAGGGCAAAGCCCAGGGCAAACCCGATGGTTCCTATATTGGAATGCCTGCCCTGCGAATACTCCGGCACCAGTTCTTCTACAACTACATAGAGCATAGCGCCCGCGGCAAAGGCCAGCATATAAGGCATGATCCCCAGGATGGAAGTGGCCAGAAACAGTACCAGGGCACCGCCAATGGGCTCTACGATGCCGCTGAGCGCCCCAATGGCAAAGGCCTTCCAACGGCTGTTGCCCGCGGCCCGAAGCGGCATAGAGATGATGGCGCCTTCCGGCACATTCTGAATGGCGATACCAAGGGCTAAGGCCAGAGCACCCGCCATGTTAAAGTTGGCCGATGACAAAGCCCCGGCAATGGCCACGCCCACGGCCATTCCTTCCGGGAAATTGTGGATGGTAACGGCGAGGGCCAATTTGGCCGTACGGGAAAGACTGCTGCGGGGACCTTCCGCCTCTCCGCTGGCATGGATGTGCGGAGTGATGTAATCGATCAGAAGCAGGAAGGCAAAACCGGCCAGGAGTCCTACGGTGGGAGGAATCACGGCGCCCGTTCCCTGTCCCATCTCCATGGAAGGAATCAGGAGGGACCACACCGATGCGGCCACCATCACGCCTGAGGCAAAGCCCAGCAGCACCTTCTGCACCAGGGCGGGCATCTCCTTTTTCATAAAGAACACAAAGGCCGATCCCAGGGCCGTACCCAGGAACGGAATCATAAGGGCGGTAAAAACAGGACTCATAGTGCAAAATTAATGAAAAAATCGGAAACCTGCTGCAGGACTCTGTTTCCCGGAATATTCCAGAATATTCCTATCTTTGCAAAGATGAAAAAGGCATTGAATAACTCATTCCAACTCCAGGGCCCCGTTGGAAACCTGGCCACCCAGCTCCTGCTGCCGCCCGGTTTCAACAAAGAGACAGGAAAGTGCGATCTTGTCATCCTGATGCACGGCTTCCTGGGCTCTATGACAGGAGCGCCGATGGGCTTTCTGGGCAAGTTGTTCCCCCATCATGGTTATGCCGTTCTCCGTTTCGATTTTGACGGCTACGGCCATAGTGAAGGAACGCAGGAAGGCAATACGGTTCCCAAAATGATCGAGGACGCCCAGGTTATGTATGACTATGCCCGGAAACTGCCCTTTGTGAACCGTGTCATCCTGCTGGGCCATTCGCAAGGCGGAGTAGTGGCCAGTATGCTCTCCGGCAGGCTGGAAAAAGCCGGTACGCCCCCGGATGGCCTTATCCTTATGGCTCCCGCCTATGTCATTAAAGATTTCGCCTTGAAGGGCCGGTTCTTCACCACCCGCTGCAATCCCCAGAACCCTCCGGAAAGCGTCAACGTGTACGGCTTCCATATCGGCAGGGAGTACATCCTTACGGCCCAGACCCTTCCCATCGAGGAGGAGTCCTCCTGGTTCACCGGCCCCGTGCTCCTTCTTCACGGTACTTGGGACATCGTAGTCCCTCCCGTTTACAGCAAACGATACCACGCCCTCTACCGCAACAGCGAGCTCCACTTCATCCGCTGGACAGAGCACATCTTCCTTTTCTTCCGAAGAAGCCTTCGCCGCCACCTGCTCGACTTCCTTTCTGCCCTCTCACGGTAACATACGGTGCACATACCCGGTATGTACACCACTACCCACACCAACAACCATCCAATAATTATTACTATCTTTGCTCAGCTAACCACCTACACTATGAAAATCCGCACCTTACTTCTTACTCTGATACTCCTCGCCGGATGCGCCTGTAGCACCCAGCCGCAGTGGCACCTGGTCTGGGAGGAAAATTTCGACGGCCCCGAGATAGACGGGAGCATCTGGACGCGTATCCCCAGGGGCTCCAGTGACTGGAACGATATGATGTCCCTGAGGGAGGATCTGGCCTTTATCAAGCAAGGGCAGCTGGTGCTTCTGGGAAAGGCAGGGGCCGATGACGACGAAACTCCCTTTGTTACGGGCGGTATTGCCAGCCGGGGGAAGAAGTCTTTTAAGTGCGCGAGGATAGAGATCCGGGCCCGGTTCAACAGTGCAAAGGGTTTCTGGCCTGCGCTATGGCTGATGCCGGATACGGAGCTTCCCGCCCCGGAGTATGCCGAGATAGACTTGATGGAGCACCTCAATCACGAGGATTCGGTATACCAGACGGTGCATTCACGCTATACGCTGAATGGGGGAGAGGTGCCGCCGAAGTATGCCCTGGCCCCGGTCAACAAGGACGAGTGGAACGTCTATGCGGCCGAAATCCACCGGGACAGTGTCTGCCTTTTTACCAATGATGTGAAAACGCTCACTTATCCCCGTGTGGAGGGAGTAGAGCATCAGTTCCCCTGGGCCGATTATCCTTTCTACCTCATCCTGTCCAATCAGCTGGGCGGCTCCTGGGTGGGACCGGTGGATGCTCCGGAGGAACTACCCTCCAGGCTATGCGTAGACTGGATCCGGGTGTATGAGAAACGCTGACGATTTTTTTGTCGTTATGCAGTACCGGACATATTCATTCTTACTTACTGGATGTCCCGCTATGAGCCATTATCTCCCTTTCTATATTCTTCTTTTGTTCGTTTTCTTTCGCATTACATCAGAAGTCTGATTAATCCTCCGTCCTTACAGAAGACACCCTTGTTCGCCATGCAAACGGCGTAGACCTGCTCGGACCGCATCCCGCAGTTGGAGGTTGCAAGGAGATAGACTATGGCATCGGCGATAGACATGTGAGCCGTGGGAATTCGCTTATTTGCAGACGGGACGAACCAGCAGGCCGAAGACCTTGTATTCTCCCCAAACCTGTAGCGTAGTTTCGTCGTTCTCTTCATCCCAGGTGCAGTCAAGGGAGCTGGCCGTCCGGCCGATGCCTCCCCGGCTGACGCTACCCGTCCAGTAGGCGCACTGCAGTTCCCCGTCTTCCAGCTTTCCATTTTTTCCACCGGCAGGAAGGAAGATGCTCTTTCCGCTGGGCCCTGTGACCCTCACGCCGTAGGTGTCACCGACACTGTCCCATTTCCACTCGCAGAGATCGATGAGCTCCGTCATTTCCTCCTCGGTAGGGAGCCGCCAGGAACCGCCCCAAAGGGCTTTGGCAGCATCATACTGCGTTCCGCAGATGGACTCACCGATGTCTACCGTGCTCTGACTTCCATCGGGTGCGGCGTATGCATAGTTGTCATAAAAGTAATGATCCTTGGGTGCAGTCTCACCCCAGGCGAAGTAAGAGCCGTACTCCTCTTCCTTGTCAGCCCCAAGGTTACAGGAGGCCCAGAGGGTGCCGGAGGGAAGGCCGAGATCGACGGCAAGGGGCTGCCCCTTCTCCTTGGGAGCACAATGGGTAATCGCTGTGACCAGAATGGCCGCAGTCAGGACCATGAGCATGATAGGGAGTTTTTTCATAGAAGGTTTCGAAAATCATTATCCCCAGGAGGATTCTTCTCCTCCAGGATGTGTTCATCATAAGGGATGGCCCTTTTCTCTGCCTGCAAGAAGAGGTTCCGCTGACGGACGGCATAGGCGAAGGGGTCGGGGCCGCAGTACCTCGCATCATAGTTCATCAGGTAGTGCTCCAGCCGCGTGGGGTCATCGGCAGGGTCATCGCCCTGGATGCTCTCGGTACTCCTCATGTAGGAGAGAGCCCGGTCGTACTCACTCCGCGCCCGGCCCTTGAGAATCTCCTGCTCCCTCTGTTCATCCCTCGTAATGACAACCCACTCCCCGGTCGGGTTCCAACGGACAGAGAGGGGCCGCGCCCCCAGGACGGTCTCGTGAACCACCTTGCGAAGGGCGACAGAAACAACGGCGATGACCAGCTCCGCCTTGTCTTCCGGAAGGTCATCCTCCGCCTCGGGGAAGGTCCCCTCCGGATAACGCTTCGCAAGGAAGAAACAGCGCGTCCCCTCCGGATTCCAACAGTTCCACTCTTTCCTGCAGGAAAGAAGGAGATACCGGTTGAAGAAGACCAGCGATTCATCGCCCTCATGAAGGGTGAGCGGGCCGATCTCCAGTAGACCGCTCCCGCCCAGGCTATGCGTCGACTGGCTCAGGCGGTAGATTCCGTCAGGAGAAGGCTTATAGGAAAAGGTACTCATATGGCGTCTTCCCGGCTTGGATACTACCACACGCCCTTCCCGGAGCAACTGGGGCAGGTTTTGTGCCAATGGCTCATTGTAACGTATCTCCGGCAGTCCTCACACCATTTCTCCGCCGTGCTGCCAAAGTCGGTGACGCCCTCGTCTGTGGGAACCCAGCCCTTGCCGTCGCATAGGCCGCATCTGTGGGTTCCGGCGCCCGTAGGGGCCGTGGAACTGCTTGAAGTGGATCCAGAGTAACTTCCACCGCTGTTATAATCCTGCGAATATGCGGCACGGGTATCGCCCCGGTCATAGTAGTTCACATTGACCGTCCGGACCGTGCCGATCATCGGGTAGTTGACGGTGAAAGCGCTCACCCAACGGACCAGGCCATCGTATGTAACGAGAAAGTAGTTGTCGTTATCGGTTCCGTACCTGCGGAAAACCGTATCGTCCAGCCGTTCATTCCCGACGTACTGATAGGCGTAGGTGCCTTTTCCTTCGTACATCTCATCATCGTACACCTTGAAATAGGTTAGTGACGTGATACCCGTGCTGAACCACTGTCCCCCGGATTGATAGACGCCGGTCATGGTGTAATACCCATCAAAAACAGGTTTACGAGGCTCCTGGCCCTGCCGTGAAGCACTCGGGGAAGACGTGGAATCAGTCATCTTCGGTTCGGAGACAGGATCGTGGTCATACGCGTCATCGTACGACATATCGTTGTTCGCAAACGCAATGCTGTCAAGGACCGCAGCAATCTGTTCGGCAGATGTGCCCGTGTGAAGGCAATACTTCTCAATTCCCTTCCGGATCTTCTTTGCATCTTTTCTCGCAGCGGGCCACCTGCTGACGCGGATGTGATGACTGTCATCGAGCAGAAGGAAGATTTCGCAGTCATCATCGGTAACGACGATACCCGTATCGGCCCCTTGATGATAGAACGAGTACATATTCTTATCCGGGAAGAATTCAGTTAGGGTAAGAGTCGAATAATATACTATTTCACTGTAATCCTGGACCTTCAGGTACAGAGCCCACGAGTTCTCACTCTTGTAGTACTCGAGCGTCAGCCATCCTTCCGTCATGACAGAAGTTTCTCCATCGATATCCATGCTGGCACCCGTGAGGTCCGAGACAAACACGACGTCATGGTTGTTACATGCTGTCAGAAGAACGCTTAAGGAAATAAAAAGTAATAATAACCGTTTCATAATCATAAGTGGCTAGAGTTGACGAACTTGCTTTAGCACAGCTAATATAAACATTTTTTTCGCTCTCTAGAATAAAACACTATATAATTAGAAAAAAGACACACCTGGGCGGCTTTTATTATTGTGTCGTTAGTTCCTGGTACATTTTGAAGAGCCGGGCGACGATGTCGGATTCGGTGGCGTCTTTCGGGAAGCCGTAGGCCTCCAGGGTTGGCGTATCAATGCCTTCAACGGGCTCCAGGGTGAATCCCTGTGCCCCTACGGCCTTGACCCGTTTTCCCCGCCAAAATCCCAGAGGGCTACCAACCCGGGCAGTTCCAGTGCCCTTTCCTGCACCCCTTGCGGGGCGGTTTCGCAGCCGGAGAGTAGCGCGATTGCGGCTATAAACAGAATCTTTTTCATCGTTTACTCAGCTCTAATTTCGTCCTATTTGGCGAATATACTGTTTTAGGATGAAGAAACCAAAGATGCTCTCCGGGCCAAATACAACTTTTGGGAACGCCCATAGGGGCGTGACTGTCAATCGTCAATAGGTGAAGCAGGCGCGGACATTGTTTCCTGTTTTATTTCCCACGCCGGCTTCAGCGTCCGCCTGGTCCGTGAGATAAACTTGTAGGAATTACCTGGTCTTCCTGACGCCCCTCACCGGGACGGTATCCACCGCCGGTGTTTCAGGCCGATGTTTCAAAACGCAAAATATTCGACCCTGCGTAAATATTTTTGCGTTTTAATGACTCTGCGTCAATAAAAAACCTTTCCCGTTGTTTATTGGCCCGGATTGACATATCTTTGAGGATTATTTGTTTGTTATCAGTAAATGAGAAGACTATGAAAATAGATAGAATCAGTTACGAGACACCTGTAACTACGTTCGTGGAGATAAAGCAGGAGGGCGTTATTTGCGCCAGTGGTACTATGCAGGACTACAATTGGACTACAATTCCGGAGGAGTAATGATCCCGTAAAAACGAAGAAATCAATGAAGACTATCAAATTTCTCAGCATAACTGCCCTCGTTGTAATGGGTGCCATACTGGCTGGCTGCGCAAAAGAATTAGACGTGAACCCGGTCGCCGAAGATAATATTGTTGTTTGCACGACGACTGTTACTTTAGACGTCGACGACACGAAAGCCCTGTCGATTGTAGGTGATAAAGGCGTGAAGACCTTCGCCAAGGGCGAACAGGTAGCACTACACTATTATGATAATACTAAAGGATGGAGTGATGCGTCAAGCCAGGCACTTTCCGAAGAAGACATTTCTGCGGACGGTAAGACTGCTACCCTCACCTTCGAGCTGACTAACCCGAAGGCGAATGGCAACATTATATTCTGTTACCCTGCTGCTTTGGTAAAATTTAATAATTATGGCGAGTTTGATTATAATCAAATCATTTTGCAGAACGGAACGCTGGCATCGCTCTCTGCTAATCTTGACTTGGCAACAGCTAGTGGAAATCTGTCTGGGACCAATCTGCCCGCTAACGTCACTTTGACAAATCAGCTCGCCATCCTGGCCATCACGCTGAAAAACAGTGACGGTAGCAGTGACATTACCAGCACCATCACGGGGCTGACCTTAAGCGACGGTACCAACACGTATTCCATCAGCCGATCGGCTGCCGCAGGCCCCATCTACGTAGCCATCCAGCCTGTAAGTAATAAAAACATTACGATTACCGCAACCAGCGGCTCGAATAGCTATACTAAATCATTGACCGGCAAGACCTACGCAGCTGGCAACGGCTATAACGTGTCCTGGAGGATGGAATCGGCGCCCACGCTTGGCCTTAAAAGTCCTTCTTTTGGACAGGTTATCGGTAGCGACGGCAAGAACTATGCTTACAATGCTACTCGGCCTTCTGGTGTGACCGCCGTTGCCGTGATTGCCTATGTAAGTGGCAACCACGGCCTGGCCATCGCCATGACCGACGAAAATAACGACAATTATATAAAGTGGGATCCGGCCATGGCAGTCGCAGCAGCTCATGCTCCCAAATTCAGTGGTGGGACATGGAGAATACCCAGTCGGAACGAGTGGAAGAATATGTTCAAACCTGGATCTAAGTACGATCAATATCTATACAATGATTTAAACACCGCTATCGTGAACGCAGGAGGTACACCCCTTCCGCAGAAATCCTACTGGACGTCCACGGATGGTGGGAGCAACAGGAAATACATTATGACCTTCAGTGATGGCACTTATGTCATTGACGGCAGCTCCCAAGGAAAGGAACTTGGGACGATCCGTGCCCGTGCCTGCCTCGCTTTCTAAACACCAGCTCCGGCAACGGTTTGGCACAAGTAAACATTACCTTTGGGCTCATGAATCCACATGAGCCCATTTTTATAGCCCCGCCGCCCACAGAGATTCCGGACTATGTCTGGTCTCCCCGTTATGACAAGCCCTCCTGGAGCCCGGGATGGCCCATAAAGAAGCCCGTTGACACCAGCCGGCGAATCTCTCATCCCACGGCCGAATCGGCCCTCCAGGCCGCCAAAAAGGCGTGCCGCGGGAATGCAGGCCGCTGGTTCGGCCGGGACAGTGAAAGTGGTTGCTTCTGTGTTTACGAAGGCTGTAAAGTGGTAGAGAAACACGTCGTGGACCGTATTTTTTGTTATCTTTGCAACAACGAAAAAAAGCATGTGATATGAAATCTTGTCCCATTCTCCTTGCCCTGGTTTCGGTCAGTCTCTTTCTATCTTGCCAGAGGGATCCGCTTGGTCCCAAGCCGGTAGAAATCAACTACCACTTTGCCACGATAACGGAGGGACAGCAGCGGCTCCTCGCCAACACCGAGTACTATAACAGGCTTACGCAGAATGACCTGGACTGGAAGGCAAGAAAAACCGGAGCCACGTTGGACGAACTCAAAGCAATAGGCCAAGCCAGCGTGCTGGACTTCTCCGAGGAAGATAAAGCTGTCATCGACGAGGCCGTCGGGTATATCGAGGGCAGGCTGACGGCTATGGGGGCACTTTCCCTTCCCTTCCCGGATCACGATATCGTCTTCATAAAAACCAATATGATGGAAGAGAGTGGGACGCCGGCTGGCTATACTCACAAGACAGAGATATACCTGGATGGGTTTGTTATGCAACAAGATCCGGATTATGTCCATCACGTCATCGCCCACGAATTTTTCCATTGCCTTACCCGCAATTCCCCGGACTTCCGCCGGAAAATGTACGCACTCATCGGCTTCCGCATCCTGAAAAAAGAAATTGAATTTTCCCCCGCCATCCGGGAGATGATTTTGGCCAATCCCGACGTAGAGCACCTGGATGACTGTGCCACCTTCACCATTAATGGAGAGAAACGGGACTGCGCACTCCTCACCCTTTATACCGCCACCTGGGAGGAAGCCTATGCAAAAGCAGGGAAGGCGGCCGACTTTTTCGATTTCAGTCAACAGGTCCTGGTTCCTATCGACGAACCGGACACCTGGTACCCCTTCGAGGAAGCCTCTGATTTCTGGGACGTTGTGGGTAAAAACACAGACTATGTCGATGCCTCCGAAGAGTGTATGGCAGATAATTTCTCCTTCGCTGTGGTTCTCGGCCTTGATGGAATGAACTACGAAAGCCCCTGGCTCATTGAAAAGATCATAGCCTTGCTGAAGCGGTAATCACCTTTATTTTGTTATATTTGCATAGAAATAATACCAAAACTTTAGAATTATGAAAAAGTACTTTGCAGAATGCCTGGGCACCTTCGTGCTCACTTTCCTCGGCTGCGGCACCGCCATGTTCCTTGGTTGCACCACTCCTGCGGGCGTAGTGGGAACGGCCCTTGCCTTCGGTCTGGCGGTCGTAGCCATGGCCTACACCATCGGCGGAATCAGCGGCTGCCACATTAACCCCGCCATCACCCTTGGCGTGGCCCTCAGCGGGCGGATGAGCTGGAAGGAAGCCTTCGGCTACTGGTGCGGGCAGCTTGTCGGCGGTATTCTCGCCGGAGCCGTCCTTCTTCTTGTGGCCGGAGTCGTCGCTGCACCGGATCTCACCGGGGCCCTCGGTTCCAACGGCGTTGCCAATGCCGGAGGCGTATGGGGCGCTTTCCTCGTAGAGGTCATCGCCACCTTCCTGTTTGTCATCGTAGTCCTCGGAACGACCGATGAGAAAGTGGGAGCCGGCAACCTGGCCGGACTGGCTATCGGACTCAGCCTGGTTCTCATCCACCTTGTCTGCATCAACCTTACCGGCACTTCCGTGAACCCGGCCCGCTCAATCGGCCCCGCCCTCTTCGCCGGAGGAGAAGCTCTGAGCAACGTCTGGGTATTCATTTGCGCTCCTATGGTGGGCGGTGCCCTCAGTGCCCTCGTATGGAAGGGAATTGCCCCTTCAAAATAAGCTACAACGATATTTTAAAGCAGATGAAGGCCCGGGATCCGGGCCTTCGTCTGTTTTGTTTATATATCTGAATACTATTTCTTTCTTCCCAACAGCCCTCCGAGGATGCTGGTGGCTGCATCGGCCTTATCGGTAATGAGGTTCCGCGGGTCTTGTATATTAATAATCATTTTCTTAAATTTGAAGAATTTTAAAAAGTAAAATAAACTTGGCTTAATACTATGGAAACAAAACTTCAAGAGCTCTACGAAGCTCCCCGGATGCGGGTTCTGTACGTCAAAACTGAGGGCGTTATCTGCCAAAGTCTGACAGATCCTGCGGACTATATAGAAGGCACAGATCCGTTTGAATCTATTACACTTTAGGAGGACATTGCGATGAGAAAAGTAATTGGAATGTTCGCCGTGCTGCTGGCACTCGCCGGCTGCAACAAAGCCGAAACGGATTTTCAGCCTGAAGAAACGGCGGAAGGCATCACCATAACCGCCACGCTGGCCGCTAAGACTGCGCCTACAAAAGCCGTGGCCGACAACGGAGACAATAAAATCACCTCCACCTGGGCACAAGACGAGAAGATTGCCATCCTCTATGAGGTAAACGAGACCAAGTATGTGGCCGAGGCCAACGTGGACGCCGTGGACGGCGAGAGCGGTTCTGCCACCATCAGCTTCACCGTAGAAAGCGGCACTCCCGACAACACCCCCTGCACGCTGGTCTATCCGGCCTCTGCCGCCTGGAAGGACCATACCGGAGTAAAGGATGCCGCTGTGCTCCTCTCCGCCCAGGACGGCACGCTCAATGCCAACCTGGACGTTCGCGTAGGTGCGGGCACCATCAACACTTCTACGCCCGGCCTGGAGGTCACCACCCAGCCTGTGCCCCAGTTTGCCATCTTCCAGTTCACTATCAAAAACGCCGATGGATCGGCCTCCATCAACGTGAAGCCCCTTACCATCACCATCGGTGCGCAGAATTACGTGGTCACCCCGGCATCGGCAACGGCCACGCTCTACGCCGCCCTGCCGGCCATCTCCTCGCAGGCGGTGAGCTTTTCGGCCTTGGGCAGCGACGGCAGAACCTATGAAGCCGCATATTCCGGCATCAGTTTCACCGCGGGCTATTTCTACAGGTCGGCGCTGAAGATGGCGGGGCACGCCACCGGCCACGCCATTTCTTCTTCTGCTGTTGGTGAAGTGGTGGGCACTGACGGCCTGGCCTATGCCGCGGAAGACAAAGACGACCTGCCCCAGGGTGTGACCGCTGCGGGTATGGTGGCTTCCAGGAACGGCAAGTCCGGCCTGGTCATCGCCCTGGCCGACGACAACGTCGGAAGCGGAATGACCTGGAATGATGTCAACGGACAGAATGGAGTTTCTGCCTACACGCCGTCCGTAGAAGGATACACTTGGATCCTGCCCAGCCGGGCAGAGTGGAATCAGGTATTCGAAGCCAATGGTGGCGACCAAACGAGTGGGGCCGGTCTGAATACGGCTCTCGCAAATGCCGGAGGCGCAGCCTTGCGGTCGGACGATTATTACTGGTCATCTTCACCCGGGACGGTGAGTGGAATCAGCGTAGTGAAGGTGCTCCCCACTGGTAATACTTCATGGGCCAGTCAAAGTGTGCACGATCCTTATAAGAATGTCACAAAATATGTTCGTGCCTGCTTTGTTTTCAACCCCGAATTCTTGTTCAGCGTTTCTTCCACGACGAAGGTCCAGTTTGCTCCGGGCAACCTCACTTATTCCGGCAGCAAATGGGAGTTTCTGAGCAATTCCTGGGAGTATACTTTAAACTTAGAAGGTGGAAATGTAAAGAATAAGACAGCAGGCTCGCAGTATTTCGATTGGCCCATCGTGTTCAAGGGGATAGACAGCGGGGTGTCCGAAGTGCTGGATGAGATTACATCGGATTTGGGTTCCGCATCCTGGCGTGCCCTCAGTACGGAAGAGTGGCGTTATCTGATGGGCTACGACTCTTTAAACGACGGTGTCCAATATCCCTCCCGCACGGTGGCCTGGCACAGATATGCCGCAATCAGTGGCGCCCAGGTTGGCGAAGGATACCATCTGCTCATCTTCCCTGACACCTTCAAGGAAACGGATTGGATTGACGCCATGGGGACAAAACCGTCCCTTTTTGAGAGTGCTGGCACGCAATCCATCGCATATACCACGGAAAACTTCTCTGCGATGCAGGATGCCGGTATTCTCATCTTGCCCCAGGCCGGTTATATATACGTTGCGAATTATGATGAGGACCGTACTAGTGTAATGAATGTAATAGGTCGCTATTGGTCCAGTACTAGCGCCAGTGACGAAGTTGCGATGTCTTTTTACTTCCCTTACTACTATGTCCACGATGTGGGCGTTAAGTGGTTTACCAAGTGGCATCACTGCTGCCCTGTCCGTCTTGTCCAGGATAAATAATGCCATAAAAACCATATTTCATTTATTTTGTATATATTTGAGAGATAATTCTCATTTAGAACTATTATGGAACAGGCGAAACTCTCGTGTGAGAACTGTAAATATCGTTTTCTTGTCATCATTGTGGCGCTGCTGGCGTCCACCACGGTTTTCGCCCAGCAGTTCCTGCCGGTAAACGGCATCGTGAACGCCCGGGACCTGGGCGGATACCCCGTTCAGGATGGCAGGACCGTCCGGGACAGCGTGCTTCTCAGGGCGGCCCACCTGGCCGACGCCACAGACGAAGACCTGGCCTTCCTGGCCTCCCTTCCGGTAGTGAAAGTAATGGACTTCCGGACAGAACCCGAACTCTCCGGCAAGCAGGACCGCATTATCCCCGGGGCAGAATACCTCCGGCTTCCCATGGATCCCGGCAAAAACAGTTCGGACGGATCGGCAGCAGCAGAGATCAAGCAGGTTAAGAATATGAAAAAATTTGACCTGAACAAGATCATCGTTTATGCCGCCTTCAACGAAAAAGCCCAGAAAATGGCCCAGGAGATGTATTTCAACCTCCTCTTTGAGCCGGAGTGTCAGGCCCAGTATGCAGAGTTCTTCCGGCAGGTGGTGAATGCGGAGCAAGGCGGCATCCTGTACCACTGCACCCAGGGAAAAGATCGTACCGGCATTGCATCGGCCCTTCTTCTGTCTGCCCTCGGCGCCTCCCGGGAGACCATCGTCTTCGACTTCGACGCCACCAACAAGGTGTACGAGAAGGATATGGAAAAACTGATCCGTGAGGTTAAGTTCCTCCGGGGTACCGATAAAGAAATTGCTGTTGTCAAAGCCTTCATCGGCTGCAGCACGGAAAACTTCCTGAAAGCCCTGGAGCGGGTGGACGCGGAATACGGCTCCCTGGAAGGGTATCTGGAAAAGGCCCTGGGCGTAACCGAGGCCGATAGGGAAGTGTTGAAGACAAGATATTTGAAATGATCCGCTCCTACTGGATATCCCTTCTGAATGTCGTCTGTGAGATGGCCCCGTATCTTCTTCTGGGCTTTCTCATAGCGGGGTTGCTGCACGTTCTGGTGCCCAAGGGGTTCTACCGGAAATATCTTTCCAGGGATAACAAATGGGCCGTTCTGTGGGCGGCCCTTCTGGGTGTTCCGCTGCCGCTTTGTTCCTGCGGAGTCATCCCTACGGCCATCGGCCTTCGGAAGGAAAACGCTTCCAAAGGGGCCGTGGCTTCTTTTCTGATTGCCACCCCTCAGACCGGCATCGATTCCATTCTGGCCACTTTTTCCCTGCTGGGCCTGGGCTTTGCCATCGTCCGCCCCGTGGCGGCGCTGATAACCGGCGTCTGTGGCGGCCTGCTGGTGAACCGTTTTGCCGGAGAGGAAGAGGCTTCTTCCGATTCCTCCTCCCGCTGCTCCGTGGAATCCGGCTTCTGGCTTGTTCGGGTGCTTCGGTATGCGTTTGTGGATCTTCTCCAGGACATTGGAGGGCGCCTTGTCATCGGCCTTCTGCTGGCTGCCCTGATTCAGGTGGTGGTTCCGGAAGGCTTTTTCCTTCGTTTCGGGAATTATCCGCTCCTCCAGATGCTGGTGATTCTGGTGGTAGCCATCCCCATGTATATTTGCTCTACCGGCAGCATCCCCGTGGCGGCGGCCCTGATGATGAAAGGCCTCAGCCCGGGCGCTGCTCTTGTTATGCTGATGGCCGGACCGGCCGTGAACCTGGCTTCCATCCTGGTAGTCCGGAAGGCCCTGGGACAGCGTTTTACCTGGATTTATCTGGGCACCATCGTGGTCTTTTCCGTTCTCTTCGGCCTTTTGCTCAATGCCATCGGCCTCTCTGTTCCCGTGTCCGTTTCTTCGGCCTGCTGTGCCTCTTCTGCTCTTCCCAGTACGTTTAAACTGATTTGTGCCGCTATGTTGACACTTCTTATAATTACGGCTTTGATTATGAAATTATTGGATTTGTTCAGGAAACGCAAAACCAAGGCGGAGGATCCGCTGCTGAATGAGTATGTGGTGGAAGGAATGCACTGCAGCCACTGCGAGGCCGCTGTGTGCCGGGCCCTGGAGGATGTTCCCGGGGTGGAATCGGCTTCGGCCAGTGCTTCCCGGAAGCTCCTTACTGTGAGAGGCACGGCTTCAGAGGAGGTCATCCGCGCTGCGGTGGAGAAGACCGGATATACGTTTAAAGGGAAGAAATAAAGAGGTATGGTAAGTCTGGATATGTATGCAAGCGCCGGAGTGGGCGTACTGGCTCTTCTGTTGGGAATGTTTCTCACCCTGAAGGTGGGTTTCCTGAAACGCTTCTGTATTCCGGCTCCGGTGACGGGCGGTCTCATTGTTTCGCTGCTGCTCCTGCTGCTGCACTCCGTGTTTGGGGTGGAATTCGCCTTTGAAGGGTCTGTGAAGGACATCTGTATGATGCTCTTTTTCACTTCTGTCGGTTTCCAGTCCGACGTAAAGGTGATCAAAAACGGAGGACGGCCCCTGGTGGTTATGATTGTCCTGGTGGCGGTTCTCATTGCCTGTCAGAACTTTATTTCCGTAGGTATTGCCAAGGGGCTGGGTATGAGCGGTCTCTTTGGCATGGCCGCCGGCTCCATTCCCATGTGCGGCGGTCACGGTACGGCAGGAGGCTTCTCTCCGCTGCTGGAGAAGATGGGCCTGGAAGGGGCGGATTCCATCACCATGGCAGCGGCTACCTTCGGCCTTGTGGCCGGATCGCTTTTGGGCGGTCCGCTGGGAGAAGCGCTTATCCGGAGGCACCACCTGGCCGAGCAGGGAGATTCTGACGTAATGGCCATCATTGAAACCACCGAGACCAAGAAGAAAGAGCAGTCTACGGAGGAAAACCTGTACAGGAAGTATTTGATGGCGGCCTGTATGCTGGTAGCGGCTATGGCCCTGGGATCGGGCCTGAGTAAGCTTCTGGCGATGACCGGAATTACTTTCCCCACTTATTTCGGCTCCTTGCTGGTGGCCTGCTTCATGAGGAATATTGCCGGCATCAAGCCTTTCAAGTCTTCGGCCCTCTGCGTGGACCAGATGGTTTCCATCGGCGACATCTGCCTGCAGCTTTTCCTGGGGATGGCTATGGCCAGCCTGCGCCTGTGGGAACTGGCATCGCTGGCCCTTCCGCTGGCTTTGATCCTGTTTTCTCAGGTGGCCTTTATGGCTGTTTACGGTGCTTTTGTGGCCTTCCCGCTGCTGGGAAAGAACTACGACAGCGCGGTGCTGGTGAGCGGCCTCTGCGGCTTCGGCCTGGGTGCTACGCCCAACGCTATGGCCAATATGTCGGCCGTATGCTACAAATACCACTATTCTCCCGCACCCTTCGTCATCGTGCCCATTATCGGCGCTATGTTTGTGGATATTATCAATACGGGTATCATTACCCTGTTCCTCAATCTTATTTAGCGTTTTCTGATGATAAGACGTGCTGCTACGGGGGATATCCCCGCCCTGGTTTCCCTGCTCAGGGAGATTCTGCTGGTTCATCACAGAGGGCCCGGCCGGATCTTTTCCGCCCATCCGGGCAGAAGTATGACGAGGCGGCGCTTTCCGTGATGCTACAAAATCCCGCCTTGCCCATTTTTGTTTATGAGGAGGCGGGAACTGTTCTGGGTTATGTTATGTGCCAGGAGCAGTTCTTCTGCTCCGACACGCAGCTGCCGGTGAAAACCCTTTACATAGACGATCTATGTGTGGATTCCTCCTGCCGGCACCGGGGAATTGGCAAAAAGCTGTTTGAATATGTCTGCTCCTATGCCCGGGAGAAGGGCTTTTACAATGTGACCTTGCATTCCTGGGAAGGGAATCCGGGTGCAATGGCCTTCTACCGGGCAATGGGAATGCAGACGCAGTATACGGCTCTGGAACTTGTCCTTACTGAAGATCGGCCGTGATTTCCTTGCGGAAGTTGTCGATCTTTTTCTCAAACTTGTTGATACCGGCCAGGGCCAGGATGTATGCGCAGCCCACGGAAATGATGCTGATACCAATGAGGGTGGAGAGGGTGACGGCGGTGACGTCCGGATTCCTCAGGCCCAGGATGCTGAGAACGATGCCGCAGATACCCAGCAGGAGGATGACCCACCAGTAAGAGAAGCCCACTTTCTTATAGTCGAAGCTGTCAATGGTGATGACGACACTCTCGATGAGGATCCACATGGCGAAGATGGTGGGCAGGGAAATGGCCAGGAAGAGGCTGTTGGCCAGGAAGATGATACCCACGATGATTTCCAGGATGGCCGACAGGGCACGGGTGCCGCTGTTGGGCAGGAAGGCCTGGGTGCGGAAGGTGAACATCAGCTTGGAGATACCTGCAAAGAGGGTGAGAAGGCCGATGAGCCAAGCCGTGGCGAACAGGGTGTCTGCCGGGCGGATGATGCAGATTACGCCCAGGGCGATGAGGAGGATGCCGGTAATGGCCAGCCAGATTTTAGTACTTTTTTTCATAATAGTTATTGGTTAGTAGTTAGTGTCTTTAAGCAAAGTTAATAAAAATCGGCCATCTTTGTTCGGAACAAAGTATTTTTTCCTACCTTTGGACGCGTTTTGGTTGTGTATTCAGAATGAAAAAGATATTTTTATTTCTGTCGCTGTCACTGCTGTGCGTGACGGCGGCTGCTCAGCAGAGCGAACCGGACTCCACGGATGTGTTCTTTAAACACTTGGAGCTGAAAGAGATAGTGGTCACGGGCCTGGCAGGAGACGCCAAGATGAAGGAAATGAGTACGCCCATTTCCGTGATTCGGCCCGCAGACCTTTCCTCCCGGGCGGGAGGAAACATCATCCATATCATTGCCACCCAGCCGGGCGTGAGCGAAATCAGTACCGGAGGCGGCATCTCCAAGCCCGTTATCCGAGGAATGGGTTACAACCGCGTGGTAGTGGTGAGCGACGGCTTCCGCCAGGAAGGCCAGCAGTGGGGAGACGAACACGGCATTGAGGTGGATGGCGCCGGAGTGCATTCGGTGGAAATCCTCAAGGGACCGGCTTCCCTGATGTACGGATCGGACGCCCTGGCCGGTATCATCATTTTCCGTCCGGATCCCGTGCGTGCCCCTGGAGAAATTGGGGGTATGGTGGGCGCGGAATACCAGACCAACAACGGTCTGGCGGCCTATACCCTGGCTGTCGACGGCAATACTTCCGGCTGGATCTGGGGCGGCCGATTTTCGGACAAATATGCCCGTGCCTACCGCAATTCCCTGAACGGGCCGGTCTCCAATTCGGGCTTCCGGCAGCGTTCGGCATCGGCCCTTGTGGGCAAGAATGCCTCCTGGGGCTATTCCCGGCTTCGTTTTACCTACTTCCACCTGACGCCCGGAATGATTGAAGGGGAGGGAGAGAATTTTGGCTACCGGCTGGAGCTTCCTTTCCAGCAGGTGCGTCACTACAAGCTGGGCTGGGACAACACCATCCACCTGGGCCCCGGCAATCTGAAGGTCCTTCTTGGCTGGCAGCAGAATCGCCGGCAGGAGTATGAGGAATCTGCCTCCGAGCCGGGACTGGATTTCAAGCTGAATACCGTCAACTACGATGTCCGCTGGCAGGGAACGCTGGGAAGCGGCTGGAAAACGGCCTTCGGCCTGGCCGGCATGTTCCAGAAGAGCGACAACCTGGGAGATGAATACCTGATTCCCGCCTATGGCCTCTTCGATGCCGGTGTCTTTGCCACGGCTTCCAAGGCGTTGGGGGCGTGGACGCTTTCCGGCGGCGTGCGCTTCGATATGCGCTGGCTGCACAGCGAGGCCCTGGAAGGCCGGTTCGAGGACTTCTCCCGCCGCTTCCCGGGCTTTAGCGCCAGCATCGGCGCCGTGCGTCCCCTGGGAGAGCATTTCACCTTCCGCGCCAATGTGGCCCGGGGTTTCCGCGCTCCCAATCTGGCGGAACTGGGCTCCAACGGAGAGCACGAAGGCACCTTCCGCTTCGAGGTGGGAAACAAGGACCTTCGGCCCGAATACAGCCTGCAGGGAGATCTGGGCCTGGATTTCAGCTCTAAGTACGTCTCCGTCCAGGCAGCCCTGTTTGCCAGCCGGATAGACAATTATATCTTTGCCGCCCGGAACGGGGAGGTTGCCGATGAAGACCTTCCGGTGTATGTTTTCAAAAGCGGCCTTGCGCACCTCCGGGGCGGAGAGATTGGCATAGATGTGCATCCTGTCCACCAGCTGCACCTGAGCAGCGCTTTCTCCTGCGTCTTTGCGAGGGAGAGGGGGGGAGACTATCTGCCGCTTATCCCGGCACCCCGCCTGTTTTCGGAGGTGAAGTGGGAAATCACCCACGGCGGCCGCATCTTCAACAATGCTTATGTGGCCCTTAATCTGGACTGGAACCTGCGCCAGGACCGTTTTTACGCCAAGGACAATACGGAGACGGCAACGCCCGCCTATCTTCTGCTGGGCGCATCGGCCGGTACGGATGTGGTGATTGCCGGGAAGACGCGCTTCTCCCTGTATCTGGTGGGTTCCAACCTGACGGATGTGGCGTATGCTCCACATCTTAGCCGGCTTAAGTATATCGGCATTTACAATATGGGCCGGAATATATCCTTCAAGATGGTGGTTCCTTTTTAATTTTGTACCTTTGCACCCGAAAACTGAATTGTAGTGACTATGTTCTTTCGCTTGAAGAAGGCCATTATGACCCGTGCGGTGGCCAAAAGGAATCTGGAAAATCCTTTTGATTACGCAAAGGCCGAAAGTTTCACCCTGGAGGGTGCAAAGGATCCTTTTCTGAATAATTCCTATTATTTTTCTGCACACAATGACAGGATGTCCGTGTTTGCGCGCCTGGGACGGCGCATAAACATGGACGAATCCTGGTTCTGCGTATATCTGGATGGAAAGGTCTATTCCCTGAAGCAGGAATTATTCTCCAGCGGGGAGTCTCCGCTTTCCGTGAAGAGAGAGGGGGAGAACTGGACGGTTTCCTTCAAAGGTGTCCTTAATGAGAAGGACGAGGCCGTGTTCTCTGCCACTTTTGCGGCTACGCAGGCTCCGGTAGATTTCACCTGCGATATGCCGGCCGAAAGAATGGCTGCCGGCATTGCCAACGAGAAGTGGAACCGGAAGTTTTTTGCCGACCTCCAGAATGTGAGCGGACAGTGCCACTATGAGCAGGAAGGGGTCCTGGAGGGGAATTTGACCCTCAACGGGGAGTCTCTTTCTTTCCGGCTTCCCTGCGTGAGGGACCATTCCTTCGGAAGGAGGGACTGGAACTATATGAACAATCACCTGTGGCTGATGGCGGTCGGTGAGGACTGCCAGTACAACTATTCCCTGGTTTCCTATCCGGTGATGTCGGCCCTGGAAGTGGGCCATTTCCGGGACGCGGCCGGGATGCACTGTATGCTGGAATCCCGGCTGGATCTGGGGGAAGTGAGCAGGGGAGAGGTGCCCGGGCAGCTCCAGTTCAGCGTGCGGCTGGATAGTGGACAGACGCTTCCCGTGGAAGTCAAGCGGCTGGCGGGGGTCACCTACCATTTCCAGGGGGGAGAGTATATCCTCCACGAGAACATTGCCGAGTTTAATCTGGGGGGCAAGGTATGCCGGGGCATTCTGGAAATCGGCTTTAACGCTGAGAGCAGCCGTTTCTTTAACCAGAGAGATTTGCAAACGATCAAAAGATGAAGATATATCCGTTAGGAGCATTGCCCGAGGAGCTTTATTCCCGGGTGGGAGGGAAAGCAAAAGGACTGGATTTACTGGTCAGAAACGGATTTACCGTTCCCAAAGGATTTGTCATTACCGATATTGATTCCATTGAAGAGGAGGCTGTTTTCCAGGCCTTCGATGCCCTGGGCGTCGCTCAAGTTTCCGTGCGTTCATCGGCCTCCAATGAAGACGGGGCCGAGGCCTCCAACGCCGGTCAGTACGAAACCTGCCTGTTCGTAGACCGTTCCCATCTTCTGGAAAGCATCCAAAAGTGCCTCTCTTCCCTGGATTCGGACCGCGTACGGGACTATGCCAGACATTTTGAGCTGTCCCAGGGCAGGATGAATCTTGTGGTGCAGGAGATGATAGACAGCGAGAAGGCGGGCGTTCTCTTTACGGCCGATCCCGGCAAGGGCTCCCACATCCTCATCGAGGCGGTGAAGGGGCAGGGAGAGAACCTGGTTTCCGGGCAGGTATCGGCCCGGCGCTACCAGATTTCCCGCAAGTGCTATCGGCCCTGTGCCGATGACCTCCTTTCCGAGGAGCAGGTAAAACTGCTCTACGAGACCGGGAAGAAAGTGCGGACCGTCTTCGGAGGAGAAATGGACGTGGAATGGGCTCTTTGCGGCGGTGTCCTGTATCTTTTGCAGATGCGTCCCATAACTACGGAGATTATTGATATTGAAGAGTTTGACAGGGATGATGACCTTACCGGACACCTTTTCACCAAACGGAATGTGGGGGAGATGATGCCGGGAGCCGTCACTCCGCTCACGCTTTCTACCTCCGTGAAGGCCATCGACTACGGAATGCGGTATATGCGGGCCAAGGCGGGCGTCTGCCGTTCGCCCTATGACGAGACGCCCCTTCGGCTGATCTCTTCCATCTCGGGCCATCTGTTCTTCGATATGAACCTGCTGTACGAAATGCATGCGAAGGTGGGCATCGCAGACCCTCAGTCCATGAACCTTTCCATTATGGGCGAATACCACGATTATCCGCCCATCACGATTCCTTTTTCCAGCCCGTTGGTCCGCGGCATCAACTCCGTCAAGTTCCTCTCCTTCGTCCTTTCCGGCCATGGTGCCATGAAAAAGTTTGACGAGCTCCTGACCCGGGTGCATTTTACGGACAGTTCATCGGCCCGGGAGCTTTATTCGAGCATTACCGCCAACCTGGCCCTTCTGGACGAGAGCCTTATCTACCACTATGCCTCATCGGCCTATTCCGGCAGCGCCAGCAGTACGCTCTACCAGATGGTAGACCCCTTTTTCCCGGACAAGAAGGAGTATCAGTCCTTCCTGTCGCGCCTTCTTTCCAACATCCCGCACATCGAAAGCGCCGATATCCTTTCGCGCCTGCAGCAGATGGCCCGGGTGATCAAGAAGCAGGAGCCTCGGGCGCTGGATTTCGGCCCGCAGGAACTTTTGGACTATATCCAGGCCGATAAGGACCTTCACCGCCAGTATCTGGACTTCCTGGCCCATCACGGTCACCGCTGCATCAAAGAGGCCGAACTGAGGAACAAACCCTGGCGGGAGGATGAGCTGCCGCTGATGAATTACCTTTCCAGCATCATCCGTTCGCCCATGAGCCTGGCCCAGAAGGAGGCGGTGATCGATTACCGGAAAGAGTTTGATTTTGTGAAGAATCCGCTGCTGAAGGCCGCCTGCATCTCTTTTGCGAAGCGTTCCCGTCAGGCAGTGGTGGACAGGGAATATACCAAGTCCCGTCTTATCGAGATGATCGATCTGTTCAAAACCCAGTATGCCCGTCTGGCGGCCCTGCTGGTGGACGATGGCCTTCTTCAAGACGCAGACCTTATCTATTTCTTCCCGCACGAGGAAATCGGCCGGCTCCTGGAGGGAGAAAGCGCGCTGGTGGCCCAGGCCATCCGTCGAAGAAAGGCGTACGCCATTCAGGAAGAGCTTTCCTTCGACGATACTTATATGGGAAAACCGGTGGCCGATGTCTTTGACCTGGATCCCGCCGACGGCTGCCTGTCCGGTGTGCCGGTTTCCAACGGGGAATGTGAGGGCGTTGTCCGGATTGTGCATTCGGCCGAGGATGCCAACAAGCTGCAGAAGGGAGAGATTATGGTGGCAAGGTTTACGGATATCGGCTGGACGCCGTATTATTCCGTGGTGAACGGCCTGATTACAGAAATCGGTTCTTCGCTCTCTCACGGAGCCGTTGTGGCCCGTGAATATGGCCTTCCTACCATCGTTAATGTGAAAGGCGCCACCAAGGTGCTCAAAGACGGAGACCGCATTGTGATGGATGCCAGTCGTGGCAGAATTTCAAGGATTTAATTATCTTTGCAGTTCATAAAAACGAACTAAGATGAAAGAAATTGACATTACCCAGTGGACCAAAATAGGGGAAGGCGGCAACGGTGCCACCTATATCAATGATGCAGAGCCCGGTGTGCTCATCAAAGAAAGTTATCTGGAGCTGGCGCAGGCCGATGCCTTGGTGAGTGAATTCAATCTCTCCAAGGCCATTTTCGAGCTGGGTGTTCCCACCCCGGAAATGATCGAGCTGGTGAGTGTGAACGGCCGTGCGGCCATCAAGTGCCAGGAAATCAAAGGCAAGAAGTCCTTCGCCCGCCTGTGTGCAGACAACCCGGACAAGATTGAGGAATATGCCGAAAAGATGGCACTGCTTTCCAAGGAGTTCCACGGAACGGTGGTTGGCGCCGGTTCTGTGATTCCTTCCAAGAAAGAAAGGATGAAGGAAGCCGTTGTGGTTACCAAGATGCTTAGCGAGAAGGCCCGGAAAAGGGTGATGGATTTTGTGGATTCCGTGGAAGATGCTCCTACCCTTCTTCACGGAGACTTCACTTTCAGTAACCTCATTATGGCGGATGACAAGCCGTACTGGATAGACTTGGGAAATGCCACGCACGGCAATCCCTTCTTCGATCTGGGGCATTTCTACCTGTTTTGCAACATCTTCGGCCGCCAGAAGCGGGTGCAGGAGATTGCCCATATGACGGATAAGCAGATGGTGGAGTTCTGGAACCGTTTTGCCCTTGTCTATAATGGTTCCGAGGGGCTGGAAGAATTCAACCGTACCTGCCAGCGTTTTGCCGCGCTGGATATCATCTACCTGGGGCACGTTCAGCCCCTGACGGTTTCCGAGCGTTTCTTCCTGGGAATGCTGGCTAAGAAAATGATTAAACAGTAGATATATGGATGCTTCAAGGGTTAATCTGCAGGACTGGGTGTCTTTTGGTGGAGGAGGGTTCGGAGAATCCTTCTACCACAAGACGGACGATTCGGTAATCCTTAAACTGAATAAGACCAGTATTTCCAAAGAAAAGGCCGAGGAGGAGTTTCTCCGTACCAAGGCGGTTTATGATATGGGCATTCCATCGGCCCAGCCTTACGAATTTGTGACCGACGGGGAGGATCGCTATGGAATGATTGTCCAGCGCATCGTGGGAAAGGAGTCTTTCGGAAAAATCATCTCCGAGCATCCTGAGCGGCTGGACGAGCTTGCCGGTATTACGGCCGATTATGCCAAGGCGCTTCACGCCTTGCCCTGCAATACGGACCTTTTTGAAAATAAGGCTTTGCGGGCGCGGGAGATGATTGCCGCCTCCCCGCTGATCCCGGATGATATCAAGGCCCGGCTTATCGGCTATATCGACCAGCTGGAGCCCGTCACCACCTGCCTCCACGGAGACCTCAATCCCTGCAACATCATTACGGCCCAGGGGAAGGTGTACTGGATAGACCTCGGTGGCTTCGGCTATGGAGACCCCCTGCTGGATTTCAGCATCCTTTCCCATATGAGCGGTTATGCCCTGAACCCGCTTCTTCTGAGGCTTTTCCATATGGACCGAAAGATGATGACCCGTTTCTATCAGTCCATGGGACGTCAGTATTTCGGCTCTGTGTGGGATACTCCCGAGCACCAGGAGAAGATGCACCGCATTGCCCAGATCATGGCTGGAAAAGCCATCTGCTACTGGCCCCAGTCCCATCACGTAAATCTCCCGTACCTCAAGGGACAAAAGTTCCTCACGGCCTTCAACATCTTTATCGGAGACCATCTCAAGCTTAATTTTTAGCCGGTACGTCGCGGGGGCGTCGCAGGCCCTGGGACAAAACGACCTAAATGCACGTGCTTTACCACCATATCCGGATTTTGCTTGCCTGCCTGGCCTTGACTGCCTGTGGCGGGAAACTTTCCCATTCGATGTACGTGATGGAATCCCGCATCGCCTCCGAAGAAGAAATCACGGAGGCCAATCTGCAGGGTTTTGACTGTTTTTATCTGGTAGCTCCTCCTCGTTGGCAGGCTGATGATTTTGACCGGGATGAGGCCTTTCTGGTGAAAAAGTACGTCACCGGACACCGGTACGCCCGTCCCGGGGTGGTGCCCCGCTTCATCCAGACAGCCCACCGGGTGGGGGCATCTGTGCTGTGCTCGTTCCCCGGCCGGGAGTTCATCGAGATTGCTTCGGACAGCCTTCGCCGGGAGCGTTTTGCCCGGATGGCGGCGGCGTTTGTGGACCGATACGGCTATGACGGCATAGAACTGGACTGGGAGCATACGGTTACCCCGGAGCTTCATGTGAAAATGATGGAAGCCTTCCGGAAGGCCCTGAACCGGCGCTTCAGCAAAAAAATGTGGCTCACCACGGCCCTCAATACGGAACACAATTATCCCGTGGAACTGGCCCGCCGGCTGGAGGCGGCTGCGGATTGGATTAACTTGATGTATTACGATATGGGCGGCGGTGATTGGGGCAAGGTGCCCGGCCACAACGCTCCGCTGGACAAGATCCAGAAGAATTATGCCGATAACTGGAGTCAGTTCCGTCCCTCAAAACTGCACATCGGCCTGGCCAATTACGGTTACGGCTACAAAGGCATTGCGCCCGGCGAGGCTGTTCCGGAAGGAAAAACGCTGAAGGACTATGCTCTGCCTGGGTATAGGCCGGACCGGCGGGAAGGCTGGACGGAGGTGTGGGACGAAAAGGCCCAGTGCCCGTACTTCTTCTCCCCGGATGGCAGTGCCTTCATCACGGCGGAAAACGCCCGGTCTTTGGCCGCCAAACGGGATTGGGTGCTGTCCGGTGGCTTTGGCGGCGTTTTCTGGTGGGAATTCCACTGCGACTGGGTCCCGTCAACGGACCCTTCCACCCGCGGCACTCATCTCATTACGGACTTGTGGTAGGCATTGCGCTTGCAGTAGTCCGCCAGGCCCTTCGTCTTCCTTTTCTCCCGGCTCTTAACTCGGTTTTTGGCTCTATTGTGGCGAAGATCCGCCTTCGGCCCGCTCTTAACTCGATTTTTGGCCGTATTGTGGCGAAGAGCTGGTGTTGGCAAAAACTATGTCGAAAAAATGATTATCTTTGTCTATAACCAATTCAATCAGCTATGAGTACTGAGAACCTGCTAACCGTTCAATTTAACCTCAATTACGAAACTTCAAACAAGGCTCCCCAACCTGTCACCATACCCCAGGATAAAGAAATGTCCCTGGCCCAGAAGCCCATCCCGGAGAGACCGGGATACCGTTTCGCGGGCTGGTATAAAGACCCGGAATGCACCCAGGAGTGGCTCTTCGGAGCTAAAACGCCGGAATTTATGAAGCCGCCGGTGGAATGGATGGCCGTCAAGGAATCTATGACTTTGTATGCCCGCTGGGCCGCACCCGTGTCTATCCGCACCGCACAGGAACTGGATGCCATCCGAAAGGATCTGTACGGCTGGTATGTGCTGGACAGCGACATAGACCTCTCCGGCCTGGGCCCGTGGCAGCCCATCGGCAAGTATGAGCCGGATTATGAATATGCCGATGCCGAATGGTGGGTTCACGCCTTCAAAGGTCGCCTGGACGGCAACGGACACACCATAAGCGGATTAAAAATCGAAGGGAACCATCCTTTCGGCCAATGTGGTCTTTTCGGAGCCATTGCCAACGGCGAAGTGCACGACCTGGTCATTTCCCAGCCTGTCTTCAACGTAACGGGTGCCATCATGTATCTGGGCGCCGTTTCCGGAATGATGAGACAGGACAGAGGCCGTCACAGCATCCTGGAAGGGATCTGTATAAAAGGAATCAACGCCTGCGTGGAAATAGACCGGAAAGCCCAGACGACGTACGTTAGCGTCGCCGCCCTTATCGCCGGCGTTTGGGACGGAGAAATCCGCGGCTGCCAGGCCGATGGAACTATCCGGGTAAAGGCCGCCAATCAGGCCGGCGGAATGCTCTTTGTGGGCGGTCTGGCCGGAGAATCCTACAGCCAGACAGACAGTTGTACGGCCCATGTTGAAATCAAATTGGAATACGACAGAGAGAAGGCCGAAGGAGAACATACTTCCTACATCGGCGGTTTGCAGGCTGGATCCACCTACATCAAAGACAGCACGTCCGAGGGCAGCATCTCCCTGAGCGGAGATAACGGAAAGGGCCAGGTGGTGGCCGGCGGTCTGGCCGGAAGTGAGCGCTACGGCATCGTGAGCGGAAACACCTCCCACACCTCCATCCAGGCCGACGGGCTCAGAAATCTGCAGGTAGGCAGCCTCATTGGCGAATACAACTTCCAGTTTGCCGTATTCGGTATGATGCAGGGAATCACGGAAACCATCCTGAAAAACAACAAGGCCGATGCCCCCTTCCCCATCTGCGGAAGCGGCTCCGTCCCCTTCTTCGAATACAACGGAATGAAGATGACCTACACGGTGGAGAACTGCCAGTAGGCAAGGCATCCCAGCTCTTAAGCCGGTTTTAAGCCCTATGGAGCATAGCCTCGCAGGCAACTAGAAGATCCTGGAAGGTTTCTTCGAAGTCTCCGGTATACCAGGGGTCTGCTACGTCCCGGCCCACGCCGGTGTAGGACATCATCAGATGGATTTTGCCCTGAGGGTCTGAAGGAATGATGCGCCGGATGAGGCGAAGGTTGGATGCATCCATACAGATGATGCGGTCGAAACGGTCGTAATCGGCCCGGCTCACCTGCCGGGCCCTTTTATCCGGACTGAACCACACGCCGTGCTGCTGAAGGCAGCGCTTGGCCGGCGGATAAATGGGGTTGCCGATTTCCTCGGTGGAAACCGCCGCAGACTCTATATAGTACCGATCTTCCATCCCCTTTGCTTTTACCAGAGCCTTGAGGATGAATTCTGCCATCGGGCTTCGGCAGATGTTTCCGTGGCAGACGAAGAGAACTTTCATAGCAAGATTTGTTATTAAAGCAGTGCAAAGGTAATAAAATCCATTCGCTAATGGCACTTTTTTGCTAACTTCGCGCTCGCTTTTAATCAGATGACAAGCAAGCGCTCATATTCCCTTTCGGACAGAAGGCTTATCGGCTACCTGTGCGGCATCGTGGCGGGCATTTCGTACGGTACCAATCCGCTTTTTGCCAAACCGCTTATGGAAAGCGGGGTGCCGGTGCTGGTGATGCTGTTTTTCCGCTATGCCCTGTCGGCCACGCTCCTGGGAATCTGGATGCTCCTCAATGGAGAGAAACTCTCCACCTCCCGCCGGGAGCTGGGTCTCCTGGTGGTTCTGGGACTGCTGTTTGCCGGCAGCAGTGTCTTCCTTTTCGCTTCCTATGAGTTCATTCCTTCGGGCCTTGCCACCACTCTGGTGTATCTGTACCCGGTGTTTGTGGCGCTCATCATGGTACTCCTGCACTTTTATCCCAGCTGGCAGACCTGGCTTTCCATCGTAGCCACCTTCGGCGGAATCATCCTTCTTTCCAGCCCTTCGCAAGGGGCCGATATTCAGCTGCCGGGCATCTTTCTGGCCGTGCTGTCGGCCCTCAGCTATGCCCATTACCTGATCATTGTGAACCGAAGCTCACGCATCAAGAACGTCTCAGAACGCACCATCACCTTCTACGCCCTGGCCACGGGAACCGTTCTGTTTTTCATTATGCGTCTCATTCAGGGAGGCAGTCTGGTGGAAGGAGTGGATACCCCGGCCGACTGGGCCAACCTGGTGGGCCTTGCCATCGTCCCCACCATCCTCTCCATGCTCACCCTGGCGGTATCGTCCCGCTTTATCGGCCCCACCAAAACCTCCATCCTGGGCGTGTTCGAACCCCTTACCGCCATCCTTATCGGTACGGCACTGTTTGGAGAGCCCCTCACCTGGAAGATGGGCCTTGGAATTGCCATCTGCGTGGCCGCCGTGGTGTTTATGATTCTGAAACCGGGCTCATCCGCCAGCTCTTCGCCACAATAGAGCCAAAAATCGAGTTAAGAGCGGGCCGAAGGCGGCTCTTCGCCACAATAGAGCCAAAAACCGGGTTAAGAGCCGGGCGGGAAGGCGAGTGAGAAATGGAAAGGCAGGGTAGGACGCTGAATTCCTACGGAATCATCCACTCATCGGAGCGGAATTTCATTTTGGGGACGGGGTCGTTCCGGTAGGGGCCGCCGTAACTGCGGGCCATACTTCTTTCCACCTCGTTCCATTTGATCATCACCTGCTGGTAGGTGCCGGTACGGAAGTCATACTCCGTGGAAATGCACTGCGGAAATTTGTCCGGGGTGTAGGGGTAAATGTAGGGGGCCTGTCCGGGTGTAACGGCATAAATGAAAGGATTGGAAGCATTCATCAGCGGTACCGTTCCGGGACGAAACTTATAGGGACTGTTAAGAAACAGACCGCCTACAAACAGAAGGGCCATTTCCACCTGGGAGAGTTTAGCGGGCCGATGCCAGGACAGGTTCTGCTCTACGGAAGCCATTACCCGCTCGTAGATTTCCTGGTTGATTCGGGCCACCCGCTGTTCCTTGCTTTCAGAGGGCATTCCCTCCAGAGACGGAAAAATGGGCTGCCAGGAACCGGAAAAGAGAGAAGAGGTGATGAGCGGTTTGGGCTTAAGGATTACGGTATCCACGCGCTCCTGTGCGTGCAGGCCGATAGCCCCCGCCATCAGAAGAATAACCATATAGAACCACCTTTTGCCCATACCGTGGTTGTCATAGTCAAGAATTGTGCCGTGGTCCATCGAAATGCTCTCAATCCAGCAGTGCACATTGATTGCTTGTGTGAAAAAATGTATATTTGCATCAGAAAAGTACGCTGATGGACCCTCGTGTTAAATAAAGTTTTTTCGCCCTATGAGAAAAATAGCCTGCATCCTTTCATTCCTGATCCTTTCCCTGGCGGTGAGGGCTCAGACTGCCGAGGAAATCCTCCAACGTGTAGACCAAATTATGACGGAAGGGGAGAAACAGGGCATCAGCATGACAGTAGAGACCAAGGTGCCCGTCCTGGGCAAGATGAATATGAAAACCCTCACCTTGGGAGACAAGATGAGGATGGAAACCCGGATAATGGGGGTAGATTTTATTACCTGGTCGGATGGAGATACGGACTGGTCCTATGACTCCAAATCCAAGGAAGTGACCATTGAGGCGGGATCCCCTTCATCCGCTGAGGAAAGCGGGGATGCCGAGATGTTCGAGAACATCACGGACGGCTACGACGTGTCCATCAAGAAGGAAACGGCCGATGCCTGGTACATAAACTGTCGGAAATCCAAGTCCAACACAAACAAGGACGACCCCCAAAAGATGGAACTGGTGGTCCGTAAGGGCACCTTTCATCCCGTCAGTCTCAGCACCAAGTTATCCGGTGTTACCCTAACCATGAAGGACCTCCGCTTTGGAGTCAGCGAAACGGAGGTTACCTTTGATATTAAACAGTATCCTGGGGCCAAAATCGTTGACAAACGGAAATAGAATCTTCCATAACGGCGAAGTTCCTTTGTTATAGAACAAAAGAAGAATCGACTTGTCGATGGCCTCAATCGTCTATATTGACTAATCGTCCGTTCTTGTCAAATTTAAGTTCCAGGTCGTTCTGCAGCTCAATTTCATAGCCGAACAACTCCTTGTCGATTTTAACGATGGCTTGTCCGGGGAAGTTGGTCTGCACATACGTAGCAATAGCATCAGGGATGAGCTTTGCAGGCACGGTCGCCCTTTTGCAGTCTACCTTATCCCACTGTCCTTTAGAGTCGAAATCTATTTCCGTGCCATCCTGAAGGACAACCTCGTAAGTGGTTTTTGTCAATTCCTTGTCTTTCTTGGCATACGAAATGTCGCTTCCCGGGAAGTATTCCTTGATGAAAGTCTGGGCAGCAGCCGGTAACTTGTCGGCAGTGATAATGACATCTTTGCAAGAAACGAAACTGGCCGAAGCAAAAAGCGCCGCAATGGCTGCAAAAAGTTTTGTAAAGAGTCTCATAGTATTGTATTGATGGGTTTAAAGTGATTTGATAGATTTGGCAATATTGATAAGATGGTCGGCTATTCGTTCGGCATTGGACGAAAGTTCAAGATACTGGGCTCCCACGGAGGGAGTGCAGATTCCCTTCTCCATTCGCGCAATGTGCCCGTCTTCCATCCTCCTGGTGTAATCGTCAATTTCCTGCTCAACGGCATTGGCCTTGTCCAGGGATGCACGGCTTTCATTCTGATAGGCATCCATAGCATAGCCATACAACTGGTGAAGGAGCGTCTTCAGCTGGCTGATTTCATACTTGGCATCGTCGGAAAACTGCTGGGAGGAGCCGGCCAGGGCGGTGGCATATTCTACGATGTTTTCGGCATAGTCACCGACACGCTCCAAATCCCGGATATTGCGGTAAGTGCCTGACAGATAATTCTTGTCTTTCTCGCTCAGACCGCTTCTTCCGTTAAGCCTGACCACGTAGCTCACGAGCTCCCGGTTTATGTAGTTAAGCTCACGCTCATCCCGCTCAAACGATTCCCTTCCGGAAAAATCCAGTTTCACGGCCATGTGCAAAGCCCGATCCACATTCTTCAGGGCTATATCGGCCATCCTGAGTATTTCGCGTTTTACCTGCGAAACGGCAACAGGGGGCGTGCGGAGCATATTTTCGTCTGCATAGTGGAGGCTGAATTCTGTATTTCGCTCTGCAGAACGTTCCGGAATCATTTGGGTCACCAGCCCTACCAGGGCGTCTGTCAGAGGCAGCATCATAGCAACCGTAACCGTGTTGAAGAAGGTATGGAACATAGCCAGCTGAACCTGCGGGGCCGAAGGGAAGAGTTTCTCAAACAGGTTCCCGAAAGAGATGTCGAACCAGCCCAGTACCAGGGCTGCAAGCATAAACAGGATGACGCCGGTGCAGTTGAACAGCAGGTGGATAAGTGCCGTTCGTTTGGCATTGGTTCCGCTGGTTACGCCCGCAATGACCGCCACTACGCAGGAGCCGATGTTGGAACCCATCGTCAGGTAAATGCCCTGGTCAATACCGATGAGCCCGGTCACCACCATGGCCAGCGCAATGGAAGTCATGACGGACGAGCTTTGGATAATGGCGGTGAAAACTGCGCCCAGCAGCACCAGCAGGATGGGATTGCCGATTCCGGCCAGGAACGTTTTCACCCCTTCCAGCGCAGCAAAAGCATCCATGGAGCTGCTCATAAGCTCCAGACCCACGAACAGCAGGCCGAATCCCGCCAGAATGCCGCCCAGCGTCCTGGGCCCGCTTTTCTTGGCAAAGATGCTCAGGAAAGCGCCCAGTCCGGCGAAGGCCGAGAAGATGACGCTTGTCGATAGGGAATTGCCGCCAAACATACCCAGGGCTACGATTTGCGCGGTAATGGTTGTGCCGATATTGGCGCCATAGATGATGGTGGCGGCCTGTGAGAGAGAAATGATGCCGGCATTGACAAAGCCGATGGTCATCACCGTCGTGGCACCGGAACTCTGGATGGCGGCCGTTCCCAGCGCGCCGATTCCAACGCCCGTCAGTTTACTGTTGGACGCTTTTGAGAAGAGCTTTTTCAGTCTCTCCGAGCTCGCCGCTTCCAGATTCGAGCTCATCATCTGACACGCGATCAGAAATACACCGATTCCTGCAAGGAGTGTCAGCAGTGAAGTAAGAATTGCTGTTAAATCCATAAAAGTTGTAGCATACAGGCAGAGAGCCATAGTTTTTCAAAACAGACCTCCTGTCCGTAAGATGTAGTATTGACGTACGAGACACTGTCCGGCAGTAAAGCCAGAAACAACGTGAGAAATAGTGACAGAATCCTCATCGTTAGTTTTATTTGCAAAAAATGTTCCACTAAAAGATGAAGATGTGATAGACAAGCAATTCGGCAAAAGATTCGTATCTTTGTCCTATGAAAGCATTGGTTATCGGCGCAACGGGCGCCATCGGAAAAGACTTGGTGGAGCAACTGCTCCAGGACGACACTTTTGACCGCGTGGACATCTTTGTCCGCCGGGAGGTGAAGATTTCATCGGCCAAAATCGTGGTGCACGTGGTGGATTTCGACCATCCTCAGCTCTGGGCCGATCAGCTCACCGGCGATGTCCTGTTCTCGTGTCTGGGTACCACTATCAAGGCCGCCGGCAGCCAGCAGGCGCAGTGGAAAGTGGATTACACGTACCAGTACGAGGCGGCCCTGTCGGCCCGGAAAAACGGCGTTCCCACCTATGTGCTGGTCTCTTCCGTGGGGGCCAACGCCAAGTCCAAGGTTTTCTATACCAAGATGAAAGGGGCCCTTGACGATGCCGTCCGGGAGCTCGGTTTCGAAGGCTGTTTTATCCTCCGTCCGCCGTCTCTCATCCGGAAAGGGAGCGACCGCTTTGGCGAGAAGGCCGGCATCGTTGTCCTCAAGGCCTTCAATGCCGTCGGCCTGATGCGCAGCTTCACCCCTATGCCTACCGAGGACGTTGCCGCCGCTATGATCCGGCTTGCCAAATGTGGCCGCAAAGGCTGTGAAACGATTGTTTCACAGGACATCCTTTCTATTGCGTAAGCGTAACTCCTCAGGTCTGTTCCGCTTTGCCGGCCTGCTCTTAACTCGATTTTTACCCGTATCGTGGCGAAGAGCCGAGGAATATTAATTTTTTCCTATTTTTACAGAAATTCTATCACTTCGCTTTATGAATCAGCAATATCCCTGCGAGAACTGCAAGTTCCGCGCATCTTACGACGAGAACCCCAAATCGGCCAAAGGCCGCTTCTGGCGCTGGCACATCAACTGGTGCCCGGGCTGGAAAAACTTCTTCACCCATCAGGACGAAGAAACCAAGGCCGCATTAAGGGTGAAGTATAACTTCAAGAAATATCAGTAAATCTGCATCATTGATTTGACTATGTACGACGTTACTCTTATCAGTGATACAAAGCAGGACGGAATCCGTAAGGCTTCCTTCCAAACCTGCGCGGAGGTCTGTTCCGAGCAGATTGACATTGAAACCGAAGGGGACATCATTCGCCGGGTACAATACACCAAGGGCTGCCACGGCAACACTCAAGGCATTGCCAAACTGTGTGAAGGAAGGAAGGTTTCAGATGTAATAGCACGCTTGGAAGGGATTGACTGTAAAGGCCGTGGGACCAGCTGCCCAGATCAGTTGGCAAGGGCTTTAAAGCAGCTGTAAAACATAACTTAATCATTTCCTTTGGGCTATGAAACAGATAATCACTATTTTAATTGCACTATTTACTATTATGAGTTGCGGAACCCCGGCCGGAAACCAGGACCCATCCAAGGCGGTCCTTGACAATATCCTCTCCCGTAAGAGCGTTCGTTCTTATACAGAACAGGAAGTATCCCAGGAACAGATTGAGACCATTCTCAAGGCGGCTATGGCAGCCCCTTCCGGCGTGAATCTCCAGCCCTGGCGCTTTGTGGTGGTTCGCGAACAGACCACCAAGGAGAAACTGGCCGTGGGCTTTAACAAGATGATTGCCCAGGCTCCGGTAGCCATCGTAGTCTGCGGTGTTACCACCCGCAGTGACGGACAGCCCAACGGAAACTGGACGGCCGACTGCGCAGCTGCCACGGAGAACCTTCTGCTGGCGGTCGAAGCCCTGGGACTTGGAGCCGTATGGACAGCCTGCTATCCCTACGAGGTGCGGATGGATCCCACCATTGAAGCCCTGGGTCTCCCCGAGGATGTGAAGCCTTATTGCATTGTTCCCATCGGATATCCGGCCGGTGAGGATAAACCCAAGGATAAGTGGAAGCCGGAGAACATCCACTACGAGAAATGGTGACCCTTCCGTAGCAGAAATCGCCTGAGATGTCAAACATAGAAACTCGTCTCTCTGCCATCTGGCTGGGGCTTCAGCGAAGCTTCCGGGAATCCCCCGTGGAAGCCTTCATCTGCATTGTGATCTTCACCCTGACCATCCTGTCTGAAGAAGAGGTGATTGCATCGGGGTTTTCGCTCGCATTCTTCTTTCCGCTTGTAGTGCTCTCCTTCAGTTTGCACCGTATGGCCGAAAGGGAAGGGGGCATCGAATGGAAGGTCTGCTATCTTGTATCGGCATTTCTGTGGATTCCCCTGTATGCCTGGAAGCCGACCTTGGATGAAGCCGGCATTTTCGTGACGTATCTCCTTTCATTCATCTTGCTGTTTGCAACGGTCGGCAGTCAGAAGGACGATGAGCATTATGCGGAGACCATCCTTCACTGTCTTTCAAAGGGCCTTGCTGCGATCCTTGTAGCCGGTATCCTGTCGTTGGCGCTGCTCGCCATCATCGCTTCGGTAGATTACCTGTTCCTATCCTCGAATCTGGGTGAAAAGTGGTACAGCTATCCCCAGCTGTTTATCTGGATGGTGATTGCCCCGATGCTCTGCTGCTTTTTCGTATCGGAGCCTCCAAGGCAGTGGAAAGGCCGCCGCTTCCTTAGCATTGTCATCGATTACGTCCTTACGCCGGCCCTTCTCACCTATGCCGTCATTCTGTATGCCTACGTGCTCCGCATCCTGTGCCAGTGGCAGTTGCCGGACGGCGGCGTGGCCTATCTCGTTGGCGGATTCGTTGGCGTCGCGCTTTCGTGCCGCCTGCTGCAGGAGCTGCTTTCCACGCGTCATTTCAACTGGTTCTATCAGTACCTCCCGTATGTGAACCTCGGGCCGCTCATCCTGCTGTGGGTAGGTGTCGTCCGCCGCGTCGGAGAGTATGGACTGACTGAGATGCGTGTGTATTTGATTGCGGTATCACTGCTTCTGACCCTTTTCACGCTGATGCTGCTATCGCCCCGGACGCGCTCGTTCTTTCGGATGAGCCTCATTACGGGCGGCGTTGCGGTTCTGCTGACATACATCCCCGGCATCCGGGCCCGTGACCTGGGCCTTTACAGCCAGCGAGCACGAACGGAGAATGAGCCCGTGGAACAGGTGGAGCAAGGTGAAGGAGAAAAACAGGAAGAGACGGCCGACATAGTCCAGTCGAGAGACTGTCTTGAACCCGCGAATGATGATACTTCCGCGGCTGTACATCAAGTTCTGGAAGAACTCAAGGGCCGCGACGTGGTCCTGTTCGTGGCCGACCAGGATGAGATTTCTCCTTTCGAAGTACCATTCCCCGTAGTTTTCACCGGGATGGGGAAGATGCGGATGTTCAGCGGCCTGGTAAAATGGCACGAAACGCTGCCTGAAGGAAGCCATCCCGTTGTCCTTAACATTGGTAGCGCCGGATCGGCCAAATATCCCATCGGCACCATCGTCAACTGTACCCGGTTTTTCAACGGCGGCTGCGAGCTGGTGCACGATTGCATTGAACTTCCGGGCGATGGCGCCAGCGTCTTTTCCGGGGATTATTTTATGAGCACCCAGACCTTCAGCCCGGAGCAGGTGAAGGAGCTTTCACAGCAGTACGACCTCTTTGATATGGAGGCCTACGCCGCTGCCCAGTTCTGCAAGATGTACGATATCCCGTTCTACTGCCTCAAGGCGGTTTCCGATAACTTGGACGGAAACCTGAAGGACTGGCGCTCCATCCTTGCCGATATCCGCGTCCGGTTCACGGAGTTGTTGAATACTTTATGACCGATTTATGCATTTACCAGATGTAGGCCCTTCTCTCCTGGGGAAGATACAACTTGCAGTTGCGGTCCACCCCGAAGAGATCGTACCAGAGGTCCGTGTTCATGAAAACACCGTTGGTCCTGAGACGGGCGTGTGAGTGGACGTCTTTTTCCGGGAACTGAGCTAGTTTTTCATCGCTGTACTGAACTCTCCATACATAGGCATAAGACTCATAGAACTTCCTCAGTTGCTCCTTATAGGTTTCGCCTGAGTAGCCATCGGCTTGAAGACGGGCTTCGTAGGCACCAAGAGCCGAAAGGAAACCGCCAAGGTCCGCGATATCCTCAGTCTGAGTGATTTCTCCCTTGGAAAAGAGTCCGGGCTTACGGACAGGATCTATCTCAAGGTGATTGTAGCAGGCTACAAGTTTATCACGGCGCTCCTCAAAGGCCATTCTGTCGGCAACGGTCCACCAGTTGTCCTTGTTGCCGTACTTGTCATACTGGGAGCCGTCGGTGTCAAAACCGTGGGTGAATTCGTGGCCGATAATGGAGAATAAGGCGTACTCATAGGCCTCTGAGACGTTTCCCGGCAGGGTGGGAGGAAGCAGGATTGCCGGATATATGAAAACGGCGTTATAGGCAGGGTAGTACATTGCATTCACAAAGGTAAGGTCTGTGGGAATAAATTGATCTCCCGACATGGCCGCACTTGTGAGCATAAAACTGAACATGTCCTTGCTGCCCAGAAGATGGGCTTTCATGGCAGCAATGCCGCGGTTGCCGCGGTAAACTGCCTCAGCCAGCGTTGTGCAGTCGGTATATTTTGCCACGCAGTCCTCGTACCACTGGTCCGGGAATGCCACGTTAAGGGCGCAGTAATCCAGTTTTTCAATGGCGTTGTTCTTGGTGGTCTCGCTCATCCAGCCGACATGCTGGATACGATTTCTGAGGGACGCCTGGATTTTCCTTGTGATGTCCAGGTACTTGTCCTTGAATTCCTGAGTGAGGAAGGTCTTGGCGAAGTGATAGGAAAGGGTATAGGCATTGGCAAAGCTGGCATCTTCGCGGGCCTCTTCCTTGAGCTCTTCCTCTGCGAACTGGTCAAAGTATTTCCAGCCGTTGTCAATGATAGAGAGGAGTTCCTCCAGTGACATCTGGCCCATCATGTCCCAGAAGATAGCCAGGGCCGGATCTGTCACAAAGAGCGAAGGGTCCATCCCCATCCCCTTTATGACAAGGCTCAAGGCCGATCCTTCTTCCCCTGCCTTGGTCTGGACGACGGGAACAAGCTGAGCGGGATCAACCTCTCCCGGAGTCGGGGGAAGATTCACAAGACCGGGAGTCAGTATGAGCGGAAGGAGGCTACCCATAAGTTTGCCGTCCTTCCATACCATACTCCATACCGGGAACAGATTACTTCCCCACGCGGGGACACCTTCGGCAATCTGTTTTCCAATGGTGATGAAGGCTTCCTCCTTTGTCTCGGGCTTTGGAAAGCGGGCCTTCAGGGCGTCAATAAACACTTTGGATGCCTCCGGCTGCCCGGAAGCCGCTTCCTTAAGGCTGTAAAATTTTCCAATATCCGGGACCTTGGTACGGAGTTCCTTAACGCGCTCTTCCATAGCCTCTGTCTGTTCATATATCCCGCCCACGGCACTCTTGGCGGGAATGGGCGTATTCTTGAGCCAGGTGCCGTTGCAGTAGTCATAAAAATTGTCTCCCGGCTTTACGGAAAGGTCCATGCCGGCTTCCATGCCGGATGGCATCGGAAACGGATCTGTCGCGGACGTCGGTTCTTTTGCGCAGGAAACTATGAGCAAAGTGGCAAGACTTGCCGTGAGGAGTGTGCGTAACTTCATGTCAATCACAAGTTTAATTTTCCAAAATTAATAAAGATTTCTCATTTCGTCAATTCCGAAAACATGCTGCGAATTTAGTCATTTTCTTCTGTCGTCCCGGAGGCTTACTTGATGAAAGGAGCAAAAGTGGATTGTTTTTCGTATTTTTGCAAGGAAGAAAACACTTGGATAACTTTATTTTAAAATACCGCGTGGAATGAAGTTTCTCGGAAACATCCTCTGGCTTATCTTTGGCGGCATTATCATCGCCATCATCTACTATATCGTAGGGCTTCTGATGTGCATCTCCCTCATCGGCATTCCCTTCGGTGTGCAGTTATTTAAATTGGGGACCTATGCCCTGTGGCCCTTCGGCCATGAGCTGGTGAACGGGCCCAACGAGCCTGGCTGCCTGTCGGTGATGATGAACCTCATCTGGATCCTCTGTGGCTGGTGGGAGATTGCCATTCTGCATTTTGCGTTTGGCCTTCTCTTCTTCGTTACTATCGTGGGGATTCCATGGGGCTTGCAACATTTCAAGATGGCTATGGCCACCGTGTTCCCGTTTGGTAAAGAGATTAGAAATAATTAGTGAACTGAAAGAAATCTGAAGAAAACGCTGGCCATGCTTTTTGGGGTACTCCTTTTGGTCGCCTGCTCTTAACTCGATTTTGGCCCGTATTGTGGCGAAGATCCGGCCTCGGCCCGCTCTTAACTCGATTTTTGCTCGTATTGTGGCGAAGATCCGGCCTCGGCCTGCTCTAGCGTTTTACGGATGCCAAGTTATGTTGTGCTTGTGCCAAACTATTTTGCAAGCCCAAAAACCAGAAAAATTCGTAAATTCGCGTCCAATATGAGCACCACCAACGAAAAATACCGTGAAGACCTTACAGCCTACCTGCTTGAAGTCGCTACAGGTAATGGTTATCTCAAGGGCACGCTGCTGAGTACGCCCGATCTGGACGACGCCTGGCAGCGTTATGCTACGTCCTTCTACCCGGAAGCCGTAAAGGAATTCAACGGCTATCCAGAGTACTGCCTGGCCTGCGCCGGCTATCTGGGAATGGCCTTGGCACAGCTCTGGGACAAGGATTGGCCGAAGTACAAGGACGTGCCCTACAGTTTCTTCCAGAGCGAGAGGGGATTCGACGATATGGACGACTACATCACCGGCAATATCCTCAAGGAAAGCAGGCACAGCGTCGCTGCCATGCAGTCCCTTTCGGCCGAAACCTACCATTTCCTGATGAAATCCGGTGCTGAAGCCGGAACGGCCGAAGCCTATCGATTCTTCCTTATCAGCATCGAGGTGATGTACAAGATGGGTGCTGCCATCTGGCTCAACCGCCTGGGCTACAAGTTTGAAAAGGTCAACCTCACATAATAGAACGCTAATGGACCACCTTCCGCTCAACGACATCCCGATGCTGGTATCGGCCATCAACTTCCTCCTTCGGGATGAGGAGTTCGACAACCTGGACCAGATCTGCCACTGCTTCAACGTGGAGCGGGAGGAAATGGACCGGCTGCTGGCCAGCCAAGGCTATGCCTATCAGGAACAACTCAACTGCGTGAAATGAAGGCCGACAGAAACGCCATAGAACAGGCCTATGCCTTCTTCCACCAGAAGCTGAAGGTCTACGAGCACTCCACGTCTGAGAAGGAGATGGACCATATCGAGTATACTATATCAGAGTATGCCGATGCTATGTCCCCGGCACTCTTCGAAGAGCTATCTGCCGGGAACAATGCTTTCCTGCATGAACACACCTCGTTCCTGGGCGATATCCGGGGAGCCGTGGACATAATGGAAGGCTGGCTCAGGAGTTCGAAACTATGAAGGTCATACGCTCCCACAGGCCCCTTGGGATGAGATGCCAAAGGCCTACCACGAGGCGGAACTTCCAGTCGAAGGTGATGACCCGGCGCTTCCTTCGTAGCCCCTTCAGGACTTCGGCCCCTGCAACTATCGGTAAGCCTGTTCACGAACCGCTCCTCATCGAGCTGAATCGGCATAATGTTAACACTACGCAAAAAAGAAGGACAGGTCATCTTTGAATTCAATGCCTGCCCTTTTCAGACGCTTGCGGTCATAGACCTTCTTCGATTTGTGGAGCGCTGTTCTGAACGAAACCGGCCTTCCTCCATGCTCGGCCAAGTCTTCGGCACGAGCCGCCCTACGGTTGGCGAGCATAAAGTCCGCCTCCGTAATCCGGAGCTTCTTCATTTTCTTCTTCGGTTTCATGATTCTATGGTTTCTTCCTATAGATGCAAATGTTACACAATTCGTTGCCTACATGAGGAGCCGCACGCGCCCTTCATTGAAGCAGAACACCTCCGGGTGCTTAAAGACTATTGCCGCTATGACCTTTCCGTCGAGGGGCGGTCTACCGGGACGCCTCGACACCAGGCCGCGCAGTTCCAGTTCCCTTGCGATTTGCTCGGTCTTCATCCCGTGCTGGCTTGTCGCCAGCAGGTACACCATGGCCTCCTCAATCTTCATGGTTTAACTTCTGCTCAATCTTATTCAATGTGTCGAAGAACCGCCAGGTTGCAACTGCCGGCCCCATCAAAAAAACTCCGAAGGTATT
>ONWU01000011.1 GCA_900321655.1 uncultured Bacteroidales bacterium | reverse complement strand
CGGAACGGAGTCCCCCGGGAGGGCATCCCTTACTCCTACTCCTCATCCATACATTAAAAAGAGAGTGACCTAAGTCAATTTGACTTTTTGGTCACCCTCCTGTTTGTTTATTCTGCCGCGGGGTTCCAGGCCCAGCCGTGGGCGGTATAGAGCTCTTGCATTCGCTTGACGCGGAGAAGGAAGGAAGAGTAGTCGCGGCTGGCCGGCGCGCTCCACTGAAGTTCGGCCACGGCGCTCAGGCGGGGGAGTATGCGCCACAAGATGCTGTCGGGCTCCGAAACGCGCTCTGACCAGAGGCATGCTTCCACGCCCAGGATCTTCTTGGGGACCGGTGCGTCCAGGACGCGTCGGAAGTAGGCTTCTCCTTTGAGGGCATTGCCGTCGGCCGCGCTCAGATAGAGATGTCCCACGGGGCAGAAAATGGCGTCGTAACCCTCCCGGACGGCAATCTCTGTAGAGACGGGCCGCATCCAGCCGGCGATGACGGTGTTGTGGGAGGGAGCGCCGATGACGTCGTTTCCCCAGTCTACCAGGACGTCATTCCAGACGATGCTGCGGCGGCCCCGGGCCTCCACGAATGCGCTGGCCTGGTCCATAAACCAGCTCTGCAGAAGCTCTTCGGCTGTTTTTTTGCCATCGGCCTTAAGACCTAGTTCCTTGATTTTGGATTGGCAGTGTGGACAGGCTTCCCAGCGCACCTTGGGGCATTCGTCGCCGCCCAGATGGATGTAGCGGGAGGGGAAGATGTCCATAACCTCCGAAAGCACATCCTTTACGAATGCCAGTGTATGCTCTTTTCCGGCGCAAAGTACGTCATCCAGGACACCCCATTCGCAGGCTACCTCGTAAGGACCTCCGGTACAGCCCAGTTCCGGATAGGAAGCCAGGGCGGCTTTCATATGGCCCGGAAGGTCTATTTCAGGAATCACTTCAATGCCCTTCGCGGCCGCATAAGCCACAATTTCGCGGGCTTCTGCCTGTGTGTAGAAACCGCTATGCGGAATGCCGTTGTGGTCTTTCTGGCCAGGAACCGGATCTCCGGCACGGACGGAACCCACTGCCGTGAGGCGGGGGTATTTCTTGATTTCCAGCCGCCAGCCCTGGTCTTCGCTCAAATGCCAGTGGAATTCGTTCATCTGGTGAACGGCCATTACGTCCAGAATATCCTTGATAGTTTCCACGGGGAAATAGTGGCGTCCGCAGTCCAGCATAAAGGCGCGGTAGGAAAACTCCGGATAATCCCAGATGGTGGCGGCCGGAAGTTTCACGCACCGGCCCTCCGAAAGGGCTTTCAACAGGGTTTGACGGCCTCTAAGTAACCCTGTTTCCGAAGCGGCAGTAAGGGTGATGCCTCTCTTGCTCACCTCCAGCTTGTAGCACTCTTGTTGCTGGAAGGGCTTTAAACCGGCCCCCAGGGAGGGGTCCGAGATCTCCCTTATTTTCAGTTTGCCGGGATGGATGGTGACACTGTCTTCCGCGAAAGAAATGCTGCGGGGAGCGGGGCACATATCCCAGCTGCCGGGGGTGGGTTCCTGTCTGTGGCAGGCGCACGCGAGGATTACCAGAAATAAGGGTGTGATGTTCTTCATGGATAATTAATTATTGTGTGCAAAGTTAGAGGAAAAACTTTTGAAATAACAGGTCAATTTGTTAAATTTGTAAGGATAACGCAAACTAGTATCAAGAACATAAGTCATCCTGGCAAATATGAAAGTAAATCAGCTCTTTATCCTTCTTCTTGCGGTGGCGTTCGGCTGCACAAATGCCCCCAAATCTCCTATTGATGCCGTGAACGTTTTCAACGGAACCGGTTTCCACGGCCACACCTATCCGGGCGCCACCACGCCCTTCGGCCTGGTGCAGCTGAGTCCGGATACCCGGGTGGATGGCTGGGACGGCAGCTCCGGCTATCATTACTCGGACAGCGCCATCCTGGGGTTCAGCCACACGCACCTTTCCGGTACCGGCTGCTCAGACCTTGGAGATTTCCTTTTCACTCCGGGACTGGAAGAAGTCAAGCCCCTTGTCTTCAGGCACAAAGATGAATCGGCCCGGCCGGGCTATTACAAGGTAAAAGTCTCCGGCCTGGAGGTGGAACTCACGGCCACTCCCCGGGTGGGCGTGCACCGCTACACCTTCTGCTCGGAAGGAAAGCGCCAGGTGCTTGTGGACGCCAAACACTGCATCGGAACGGAAAGCAAGGCCGTGGAGGCCTGGGTGAAGCCCCTCGAAAAGACGGAAATCAGTGCTTTCAGAGAGGTAAACGGCTGGGTGCAGGGCCGAAAGATCTATCTGAATGCCGCTTTCTCGGTCCCGTACAGCGAAACCGAAGTGCTGGAGACCGGGAAACTCCTCCTTACTTTCCCGGAGGATACGAAGGAACTTACCATCTGGGCTGGTTTGTCCTATGCCAGCGTGCAGGCCGCCAAGGCCAACCGCCTGGCAGAAACCAAAGGAAAAGAGTTCGACGAGGTGCTTCAGGATGCTACGGATGCCTGGAATACGGTTCTGGGAATGATTACGGTGGAAGGCGGCCCCGTAGAGCAGTTCTACACCTGCCTTTACCATACCCAGGTGTGCCCCAACAATATAGCCGATGCCGCATCGGCCCCTTATCTTTCCACCCTTTCCCTCTGGGATACCTTCCGCAGCTGGAATCCCCTGCAGACGCTGGTGAACCCCGCCCTGGTGAACGATATGATTGCCAGCATGCTTCAGATGTACCGGGAGTGGGGAGAACTGCCCATCTGGCCCCTCGGTTATGGGGAAACGGGCTGTATGATCGGTTATCACAGTATACCCGTCATTGCCGATGCCTGGCTGCACGGAATCCGCGGTTTTGACGGGGAAGAGGCGCTTGCCGCCATGGTGGTTTCCTCCAACAAGAACAAGGGACAGGCATCGGCCCTGTACAACCAGTACGGATATGTTCCGGCAGACAAGATGGCCCAGTCTGTGTCCCAGACCCTGGAGTTCGCCTACGATGACTGGTGCATTGCCCGGATGGCGGAAAGCCTGGGGAAGGCCGATATCGCGGCAGAATACGATGCCCGCGCCCTCCGTTACCAGAATGTCTTTGACCCTTCCACGGGCTTTATGAGAGGAAAGCAGACGGATGGCAACTGGGTAACGCCCTTCGACCCTATCTCCAGCACCCGGGATTATACGGAGGCCATTCCCTGGCAGTCCCGCTTCTTTGTGCCGCACGACATGGCCGGTCACACGTCCCTGATGGGAGGCCGGGAGCCTATGCTGGCCGCACTGGATTCCCTGTTCACCTTCGAAGACCGCAGCGACCGGGTACACGTTTCGGATATCACCGGCCTCAAGGGCCAGTATGCCCACGGCAACGAACCCAGCCACCATATGGCCTGGCTGTACAACTGGCTGGAAGCCCCTTCCAAGAGCCAGAAAGTGGTGCGTGAACTTTTGAAGGAAATGTACAGCACGGCTCCGGAGGGCGTCTGTGGTAACGAAGACTGCGGCCAGATGAGCGCCTGGTACGTGCTCTCGTCCCTGGGCCTGTATCCCGTCTGTCCCGGCAGCGGAGAATATGTCTTTGCCGCTCCTCTGTTCAAAAAAGCGGAACTGCATCTGGGCAGCGGAAATACGCTCACCATCACGGCGGATCATCCCGAATGGATGTATGTGGAGGATGTGAAACTGAATGGCGTTTCCGTTCAGCGCAACTTCCTCACCTATGAGGAAATTATGGAAGGAGGAACCCTGGAATTCAAGCTGTCCGGTTATCCTGTCGGCAACCGGGACCATTTTCCGGCCCCGTATTCCCTCAGCGATAAGCCCATTGTGTCTACGCCCGCCATTTCCGGCGGCCTGTCCCTTTTCAAAGGCTCGGTAGCCGTAACCCTTTCCTGCCGCACGGAGGGTGCAGCCATTCATTATACCCTGGACGGAAGCGCTCCCACCGAGGCCAGCCCTTTGTACAAAGGCCCCTTTGCCCTGGACCATTCGGCCCGCATCCGCGCCCGCGCTTTCAAGGAGGGATGGACGCCTTCTCCCGAGATCTGTCCTATGGCCACCAAGGCCGAATACCGGGCTCCCGTGCAGCTGAAGGGCCTCAGGCACGGCTGCCGCTATTCCTTCCACGAGGGAACCTTCGCCTGGTCGGAAGATGTAGAGAAGAGTCCTGTAAAGAAAAGCGGTGTCATGCAAGAACCCACTTTGGATCTGGCCCCCGTGGAAGACCATTTCGGGTATATTTTCACCGGCTTCATAGACATTCCCGAAGATGGCATCTGGAGTTTCTCCCTTACCAGTGACGATGGTGCCATCCTGGAGATAGACGGCACCCTGGTGGTGGACAACGACGGCTCCCACAGCGCCATCACCACCTTCGGCCGCATTCCTCTTCTGAAGGGAATGCATCCCTATAAAATCGTTTATCTGGAAGATTACGAAGGACAGGCTTTCCATTGGAGCTGGAAGGCCGAAAACGCCCTTCATTTCTCCGGCGTTCCTGCAGAAAACCTATACTATAAATAATGAAAAAGTTTTTCCTCGCCCTGGCAGCCCTGCTGCCCCTTACCCTGTCGGCCCAGCAGCCCGTTATCCTGCATTCGCATAACGACTACAACCGTACGGCGCCTTTCTGGGAGGCGTATTCCCAGCACTGTCGTTCCATCGAGGCGGATGTCTTCCTGCACGAAGGCACCCTTCTGGTAGGTCACGAGATAGAAGACCTGAAGCCGGAAAACAGCCTCCTGAGGATGTATGTAGACCCTATTGTCCGCACTTTCCGGGCCAACGGAGGCCGGATGTGGAAGGGCTCTGAAGACCGTCTGATGCTGCTGGTAGAACTCAAGAGCGCCACGGAACCCACGCTTACGGAGGTCATCGGCCTGCTGGAAGAATTTCCGGACGTTTTCTGCAGCCCCGAAGGCGTGCAGGTGGCCATTACCGGCAATGTCCCTTCCAAAGAGCATTTCCGGGACTATCCCGCGTGGGTGGGATTTGACGGAGATATCCGGGATATCTATACCCCGGCTCAGCTGGAGAGAGTGGCCCTGGTGAGCAACTCTTTCCGGATGTTCGCCAAAAAGTGGAACGGAAAGGGAAGGATGATAGATCCTGAACTGGACGCCGTGAAGGCCGCCATCGAAAAAGTTCATTCCTGGGGCAAGCCCATCCGCTTCTGGGAGGCTCCCGAGGGCACTACGGCGTATTTCACCTTCTGGAAAATGGGCGTGGATATCATCAATACGGACAAGCCCGCCGTGGCTTCCCTGTTCTTCAGCGACTGGGGCAACAAGAATTTCATTATGGGCAAGCACCAGGTCCAGGCTGGCGTCACGGGTACCAAGAAACTGGATGCCGCCACCCGGGACTTCTCCGGTTTCCAGAATGAGAAGCTGCAGCTGACAAAGCGTATCCCTACCTATACGCCCACTTATAAGAACGACGGCTCCAGCAAGAAGATCAAGAATGTGATTTTCCTGATTGGAGACGGAATGGGCCTCAATCAGATTGTGGCCGGCGCGTATGCCAACAACCGGGATCTGAGCATCCTCAAGATGAAGAGCATCGGCATCCAGTTCTACAATCCCCAGGACGATTTCATCGGTGATTCCGCTTCCGGCGGCAGCGCCCTGGCAACGGGTGAACTCTCCTGGACCCGCCACATTGCCTCCAACCACGACGGCAGCGTAGAGTATCCTTCCCTGGCCGATTATTTCAAGGAAATGGGCAAGGCCACCGGCGTTGTGTCCCTGGGAGACATAGCCGACGCCACCCCGGCCGTTTTCTATGGCCATACCTCCGAAAGGGACAGCACAGACCGCATCACCCGCTATATGCTCACTTCCAAGGTGGACCTTATCTGCGGCAGTGGAAGGGATTATTTTGAAGATCCCCGGGCCGACGGGATCGATATGGTCTCCGGCACCAGGGACAACGGCTATACCTATATCACGGACGCCCTCAAGGTGAATGAAACTCCCGGCAAGGTCATCTGCCTGGACAACCGGATGGGCCGATATGCTACGGAGGAAACCCTCAGCTTCCTCGCAGACATAACCAAGGCATCCATCGAGAAACTGTCCCAGGAATCCCGGAAGGGCTTTTTCCTGATGGTGGAAGGCGCCAAGATAGACTATGCCGGCCACTCGGACTGTTTCCCCGCCTCCGTGATTGAACAGCTGGGCTTCGACCTGGCTGTGGCCGAGGCCCTGAAGTTTGCCGATGCCAACGGAGAAACCCTGGTGGTGGTAACCGCAGACCACGAGACCGGCGGTCTCACCCTCCTGGACGGAGACCTGGAAAGCGGACACATCCTGGCCGTGTACAATTCCGACGACCATACGCCCACCGTGGTGCCCGTATTTGCTTATGGCCCCGGCTCCCGGGAATTTATGGGAACCTATATGAACATTGAAATTCCCCGTACCATCAAAAAGCTGGTGACCAAATGAGAAAGACCCTTTTAGCTGGCGTTTTGCTGCTTTTTGCAGCTCTTTCGTGGGCGCAGGACCTCCGCAGCGGTCCGTATGAGCTCCCGTACAAGAATACATACGTGAAGAACATCTTCGTGGCGGAGAATCCCTACCGCGGTATGAAACGGGAAACGCTGCAGCCCCGCAGTTACGAGCAGGCCCGGAAGGTGCTGCCGGCTCCCTTCTGGGAAGGCCATCAGCCGGAAGTGGATATGTACTGGCACGCCTGGAAGATAGCCATCGGCAATATCCGGCAGCCCCAGGAAGGCTCCGGCTTTGTGAGCCCGTACCTGGATGTGGCGTACAACGGCAACATCTTTATGTGGGACGACAGCTTTATGATGCTCTTCGCCCGCTACGGCTATCGCTTCTTCCCGTTCCAGAGAACGCTGGATAACTTCTATGCCAAGCAGCACCAGGACGGTTTCATCTGCCGCGAGATAAGGGCCGATGGCTCCGACTGCTTTGAGCGCTACGATCCTGTTTCCACAGGCCCGAACCTCCTTCCCTGGGCGGAACTGCTGTATTACGAGCAGTTTGGAGACATAGACCGCCTGCACCGGGTGTTCCCGGCCCTGGTGGCGTATGCCCAGTGGTGGAAACTGAACCGCACCTGGCCGAATGGAACCTATTGGAGCAGCGGCTGGGGAACGGGAATGGACAATATGCCCCGTGTTCCGGAAGGCTATAACCAGATTTTCTCCAACGGCCATATGAGCTGGCTGGATACCAACCTGCAGCAGTATCTGGTAAACAACTGCCTGATGCAGATCGGTTTCTATACGGAGCGCTGGCAGGAGATTGAGGAGATGGAAGATGAAATGAAGTTCCTGAAGGGCTGGATCAACGAAAACATGTGGGATCCTACCACGGGTTTCCTCTACGATGTCTATGCCGACGGCTCCCGTGGCGCCACCAAGGGCATATCGGCCTTCTGGGCCCTCCAGACGGATGTTTTGGACGCCGAACGCCTGGATACGCTGGTGACGCATCTCTCGGATACGACGGAGTTCAACCGCACCCACCGCGTTCCTTCCCTGAGTGCAGACCATAAGAAATACAACCCCCTGGGCCGATACTGGCAGGGAGGCATCTGGCCGGGTACCAACTATATGGTGATAGACGGCCTGTGGAGAAAGGGCTACAAGGACCTTTCCCGGGAAATAGCAGACAATCACTTCGGCAATGTATTCCAGGTGTGGAAGAACACCGGCACCTTCTGGGAGTATTATGCTCCCGAGAGCGTGGAGCCCGGTTTCATGGCCCGGAAAGACTTTGTGGGCTGGGCCGGTCTTCCGCCCATTGCAGAATTCATCGAATGCATCCTGGGCATCCGGGGCCAGTATTCCGAGAACAGGATCGAGTGGGATGTCCGTCAGCTCGAAGCCCACGGAATAGAGCGGTATCCCTTCGGCCCCGAAGGAGTGGTGGACCTGAAGGTGTCGGCCCGCAAATCGGCCTCCGAAAAACCGGTGGTCACCGTTACCACCAACGTCCCCTTTGACCTGGTGCTCCTGTGGGGAGACGGGCAAAGCAGTACTGTACACGTAGACAAATCCGGCAAAATCAAATACTAACCATACTATGAAACGAAGCATACTTCTGGGATTGCTGGCGCTTTCTGTGCTGGTATCCTGCAGCCGGGGAGACAATGACCCCCGCCTTGTTATCATCACTTTCGACGGCTTGCGCTGGCAGGAACTGTATTCCGGGGCCGATGAAGGCCTGGTGGAAAATGAAAAGTTTGTGCGGCAGCCCTCGGAACTGAAGGACAAGTACTGGAAAGAAACGGCCGAGGAGCGCCGGGAAACCCTGATGCCCTTTATCTGGAGCTACGCCCCCACGCACGGCTATATGCTGGGTAACCGGAACAAAGGCAGCCAGATGACGGTTGCCAATACTATGAATTTCTCCTATCCCGGTTACAGCGAGATGTTCTGTGGCTGGCCCGATGACGTTCGCGTCCATTCCAATGATCCCATCCCCAATCCCAACGTGAGCGTGCTGGAAGTAGTGAACCAGGACCCTCGTTACAAGGGAAAGGTGATGATGTACTCCTCCTGGGAGAGCATCCGGTATGCCGTTAACAATGAACGCGGCGGCTTCAAGGCCAGCAGCGCTCACGAGCCCTGCTACACAGACAGCTATGTGGCCCGTCTGCTGCAGGATGTGGATGCCGGAACGCCCAATGCAGGTGTTGGAGCCAGCGAGCGCCTGGACTGCATCACTTACGGTATGGCTATGGAAACCCTGATGAAGGAGCATCCCAAGGTGTTCTATGTGGGCTTTGGTGATACGGATGAATTTGCCCACGCAGGCGAATACGATTTGTATCTGGATGCCATCCACTGGACAGACCTGTATATCCGCCGCATCGTGGAATTCTGCGAGAGCGATCCTTTCTACAAGGGCAAAACCACCTATCTGCTAACCTGTGACCACGGCCGCGGACGGGGAGAAGGCTTCCGCAGCCACGGAGAAAGCATGCGCGGTTCCAACGAAACCTGGTTTGTGGCTTTCGGAAAGGGAATCCCCGTTCTGGGTGAAACCTCCGACAACGGTGTCTTCTATAACAAGCAGTTTGCCGCTACCATTGCCGATATCCTGGGAGTGGACTTCACGCCCGGCAACGGAGAAAAGTGCCAGCCTTTTGACCCGGCTCTCCAGAGCGAAGAGGCCAAGCCCGTAATCATTCCCCTGAAGGCCGTCAAGGCAACCCCCAAAGGCAAGGGCCTGCGGTATACCTACAGTGAAGGAGACTTCAAGAGCTGCCAGGATGTGCTGGATGCTCCTGTCAAGGCCAGCGGAATCACTCCGGCCTTCGGTACCGAAGCCATCAAACAGAGGGAAGACCATTTCGGCCTTGTGTTCAAAGGCCTGCTGAAGATTGACAGGGAAGGGGAGTACATTCTCTCCGTTTGCACGGACGACGGCTCCAAGGGCTGGATGGACGGCGAACTCCTCTGGGATATGGACCGCGACGGCGGCGGCTTCAAGGATATCACCCTGAAACTGGATGCCGGCTATCACCGCCTGGAAGTCCAGTACTTTGAGAACTACGGAGGAGACGATGTGGAGGTGGGTCTCTACGGTCCCGGTGTGGAAGAGTCCCGTATTCCTGCCAGCATGCTTTATTATGAGTAGGATTCGTCTGTCAATTCTGGCGGCACTGTGTGTGCTGCCAGTTTTTCTTTCGTGCAGGGACAACCGGCAGAATGTTGAGGTGGTCCTCCATCAGGACCGTGAGCCGGTACAGGCCGGAGAATTCGGCTACAATCCCATCTGCCCTATGGGGGTCTATATGGCCGATCCCAGCGCCAAGGTGCTGGACGGAAGACTGTATGTGGCCTGTTCGCTGGATCTGAACCTGGATCTGTGGTGCTCGGCCTATCACCATCTGCTGTCTACGGACGATATGCTGCACTGGACGCTGCATCCCAATATCTTTGCCACCAAGGGCCCCTACGACGGGGTTTCCTACTCTGATGCAGACCTGTATGCTCCCGATATAGCCGAGAAAGACGGAAAGTATTACCTCTATTACGACCTCTCCGAATGGACCGAGGGCGTGGCGGTTTCCGATTCTCCCACCGGGCCCTTCCGGGACGGGAAACTCATAGAAGGCATCCGGGGCATAGACCCTTGCGTGTTCATAGATGATGACGGACAGGCGTATTATTTCTGGGACCAGTTCAGCGCCCAGGGCGCCCGGCTGAATGCCGATATGACTTCGCTGGATATGTCCACACTGCATCAGGGACTGGTGACGGAAGACGAGCATTTCTTCCACGAGGGTAGTTTTGTGTTCAAACGGGATGGCTGGTATTACTATGTGTATGCGGCCGTGAGCCGCCAGGATATGCCTTCCTGTCTGGCCTATTCGATGTCCCGGAATGTCTTCGGCCCTTATGAGTACAAAGGCGTTATCATAGATAGCAACGGCTGCGACCCCGATGTGTGGAACAACCACGGCTCCGTGGTGGAGTTTGGCGGCCAGTGGTATGTGCTGTACCACCGTTCCACCCACCATTCCAGCAAACTGCGCAAGGCCTGCATAGAGCCCATCACCTTCAATGAGGATGGCACCATCAATGAAGTGGAAATGACCTCCCAGGGTGCTGGAAAGCCCATTCCGGCCACCAGTACCATAGACGCGGCCCGCGCCTGCCTGGTTAACGGAGGTCCCCACGTGCGGCTGGAAACCGCCAGCCGGGAAATCCTTTCCGGCATCCTGGACGGCAGCAAGGCGGCCTGGAAGTATGTGGACTTCCCCTCCGGTCTCACCAAGTTCACCGTGCGGGTGCGTTCCCTCGCAGGAGGTTATATCTCCGTTCATCAGGACCAGTCCTTTTACGGAGAAATTGCCGGGGTGGACGTTCCTGCCGGTAAGGGGGAATGGGTAACCCTGGAGTGCAACCTGGAAGAGTACAAGGAAGGCCCTCAGGCTCTCTGGTTCACCTTCTCCGGTGAGTATGGGTCCTGGAAAAGCCCCATTGAACTGTTTGAGATAGACTGGTTTAAATTTGAGTAGCCCATGCACAGATACTTCTGGATACTGCTGTCTCTTCTATTTGTGGGATGTACGGCTTCCCATCGGGAAAAGTATCCCTACCAGAACCCGGATCTCCCGGTGGAAAAGCGCGTGAATGACCTCCTGAAACGGATGTCCGTAGAGGATAAGGTGAATCAGATCAGTGCCCAGCTGCTGTTTATGGACGAGTTCTTCGACCAGCGGGATTACAGCGTCGGCCACATCCGCAATGTGGGGCACTTCCTTCCGGACGGCGGCTTCCCCAACAACCCGGCCGAAGTGGCCCGGCACATCAACGAGGATACGCAGCGGTCCATCCAGGCCAATCCCTGGGGCATTCCGGTGCTGCAGCACGGCGAGGCCCTGCACGGGGCTCAGTGGGGCAATGCCACCTGCTTCCCACAGAGCATTGCCATGGCTGCCACCTTTGACGACGAGCTGTATTATCGGGTGGGCCAGGTGGTGGCCAAGGAGCTTCGCGCCGTGGGCGTGCGCCAGGTATATGCCCCTGTCATCAACATCACCCGGGACCAGCGCTGGGGTCGGGGGCAGGAGAGTTACGGAGAGGATGTGCTTATGAACTCCCGGATGGGTGTGGCCTACGTGAAGGCCCTCCAGGAAGGGGGCATCGTGGCCACTCCCAAACATTTTGTAGACAATTACGGAGAAGGAGGGCACGATTCCTTTGCCCCGCTTCATTCCTGGCGGGAAATGAGGGAGGTGTACCTGGAACCCTTCCGGGCCTGCGTGCAGGAAGGGGGAGCACGGGGTATCATGAGTGCCTATAACTCCATCGACGGCATCCCCTGCAGTGCCAATGCCCGCCTCTTGACGGATATCCTTAAAAAGGAGTGGGGCTTCCAGGGCATTGTGGTGAGTGACTACGGCGCCGTGGAAATCATCCACAATAACCATTTCATGGCCGCTTCGCACGACGACGCCCTGGCCATGAGCCTGGAGGCCGGCATGGATTTGGAACTGGCCAACACTTCCACGGGCCTGCTTGAACTGGTAAAGGGTGGGAAAGTTTCCCGTGAAACCCTGGACGAAGCGGTGAGCCGCGTCTTGAGAATCAAATTTGAACTGGGACTGTTTGACAATCCCCTGGTGGATCCGGAGCAGGCCGAAGAAGAGGTCCGCTCTCCGGAGCACCGGGAACTGGCCTACGAGAGCGCCGTCAAATCGATGACGCTCCTTAGGAACAACGGCATCCTTCCTCTGAAGGGTGTGCGCCGCATCGGCCTGTATGGTCCGGCGGCGGATGTGGTTACCCTGGGAGACTACAGCGGAGGCCGCGGCGGCTGGAAGGGTGAGGGAGCCATCTCCCCGTATGAAGGCCTGAAAAACGCTTTTGACGGCCAGGTGCTGCTGAATCCGGATCCCCGCACCTGCGATGTGCTGCTTTTCTTCCCCTCCATTACGGAGGAAGAAGGGCGGGACCGCAGCAGCTTCCGCCTGCCCTCTGCGCACGTGGTCCAGCGGGAAACCACCCACGCCGTGATTATCGGAGACCAGCAGGAATCCCTTGTGACGGTGGACCAGGAGAAGATGGTGCGGGACCTGATAGCTACGGGAAAACCGGTGGTTGTGGTGCTGCACAACGGCGCCGTGATTGAGGTGACGGACTGGGTAGACGGCACCGCGGCGGTGCTGGATGCCTGGTATCCCGGCGAGCAGGGCGGAAGGGCCATTGCCGATGTCCTCACCGGAAAGCGCAATCCCGGCGGGCGCCTGCCCTTCAGCTGGGTTCGTACTATCGGCCAGAATCCCTATTACTATTCCATCAAGCCCAGCGGACGCGGATACGGGTATGTGGAGAACGACGGCAGGCCGCTCTATCCCTTCGGCTATGGCCTCAGCTATACTTCGTTTGAGTATTCCGCTTTCCAGCTGCCTTCTCAGCTGAAGGCCGGGGAGAGCCTCCGGGTGAAGGTGACGGTAACCAATACCGGCCCCGTGGAGGGAGACGAGGTGGTGCAGTTGTATGCGCACGACGAACTGGCCTGCGTTGCCCGTCCCCTGAAGGAACTGATAGCTTTCAAGCGCATTACGCTCTCACCCGGAGAAAGCCGGGAAGTGGAACTGGAAGTTCCGTACCGCCAGTTCGCCCTGTGGGACACCCATATGGTGCATCGGGTGGAAGAGGGCTGGTTTGAGGTGTGGCTGGGCCGCAATGCCGATGAGAAAGTGACCGGCGGCCGGGTGTATGTCTCCGGCGGGCTGACGGATTGACAGGGGTCCATATGCATAAGTTTCTGAGAATAAGCTGGATATGTGCCAGCGCCCTTTTGCTTTCCTGCAGAAACGCAGGGGAGTATCCGGAGCATTCTATGCTGGAGCGCTGGGCTCAGAAACCGGTGCTGGCTTCCTGTATGGTGGAGGATATGGAGGAAGAAGGCCGCTGGGTGGTGCGGAAAGGCAGCCCCCAACTGGAGTATACCCGGGAGAATGTCCACAAGGGCCGACAGGCCCTGAGGCTACGGGCCTCCCTGGTGGACAGTACGCAGTTGAAGAACCCTGCCAACCGGACTCCCTGGAACAGCTTCTGCGGAGAGCAGGGAGGCGAGACCTGCGTGGCGCTGGAATTTGAAGAGCCCCGGGACTGGAGGGAATGGAACCGCCTTTCCCTTTGGGTTTACATCCATCCTTCCAGGAATCCCCACGTCAGTTTTGCCCTGGCTCTGCTAAGCAGCACCCCGGACGGAACGCTCACCCCCAGCCGGGAAACCAATCTGGACCTTCCCCAGGGCCGCTGGGTGCAGGTGCTCTGGGAGATAGATTATTTCCCCCGGGACAGCGTGCGGGGGTTGGAAATTTGCCAGACCTGTACCGGTTATGATCCGGAAATGGGAGAACCTTATGTTACCATAGACTTCGATTCGCTGGAACTCCAGAAGGTGGTTCCGGACCATTATGAAGGCTGGGATATCCCGGAAGGGGAAGTCCTTGTCCCGCACGTGGGATACAGGCCGGGCGATAGCAAGAGGGCCCTGGCCGCGGCAACGGACGCCCCCTCTTTCCAGCTGCTGGACAAGCGCGGAAAAGTGGTTTACGAAGGGACACCGGAGTTGATCGAAAACAAAGGAATCCGGTATGCCCGGCTCTGTTTCTCCTCTTGGACCCGTCCGGGATCGTATACCCTCCGGTATGGAAATGCCTTGTCTCATCCATTTCCCATTGCCGGGAAAGTTTGGAAAGAGCCGCTGGCCGCCGCGGTTAATTTCTATTATCATCAGCGCTGCGGCTATCCCGTGGAGGGAATCCATAGTGTCTGTCACCAGGATGTCCTTGGATTCTACGGGGATGAGGTGAAGCCGGTGAACGGGGGCTGGCACGATGCCGGAGACCTCTCCCAAGGTGCCTGGAGAACGGCTTATGCCTGTTTTGCCCTTCAGGAGGCCCTGAAGACGGATGCCTTCCCGGAACTCACCTCAAGCCTGAAGAAAGAAGCCGCCTGGGGCGTAGACTGGCTCCTGAAGACCCGTTTTGCCGATGGCCGCCATATGAGCTGGTCCACCGTCCGGATGTATACCGATGGAAAGGTTGGTACGCTGGACGATGTGATGTCGCCGGCCTCATTCATCCCGTGGGAACTCTTCCTCAAATCGGCCGTTTTCTCCGGCGCCGGAGAAGAAAAGGCGTCCGTCGAAGACTGGGAGTATGCTATGGCATCCTCGGATTGGAAAGAAGCCAGCTATCTGGAGGCTTCCTGGGGCGCTATCGCATCGGCCCGTCTGTATAAGCGGCTAGGAGAAGATCGCTTCCAAGACGCCGCCTTGCATTTTGCTGCCCTGCTGCTTCGCTGCCAGGAGCAGGAAGAGGTGGACGGGATTCCCTATGCCGGCTATTTCTACACGGATACCCGTCGCCGGAGCTTGTTGCAGGACCATCACGCTGCCTTCAACGAGGCTCCGATGCTGGCCCTGAAGGAACTGTCCTTCGTTTTCCCGGAGCGGTCGGCCCCCTGGAAAGAAGCGGCGGCCCTTTATGTCTGGAAGTATCTGATTCCGGGCAGCCGGATATCGGCCCCTTATCACCTGCTTCCGGCCGGTATTTTCAGACGGGCCGATATGAAGGCCCCGGCCCGGTTGGAGCAGTACGAAGCCGGTACGCAGATCAACGAGAACTACGCCATCCGCACCTTCCCCATCTGGATAGACCACGTCTTCCACGGGGCCACCAACTTCCATCTCTCGCAGGCCTGGGCGCTGGCGGCTGCCTCCCACCTGCTGGAGGATGGCGCAAAGCCCTTTGTTCAGATGCAGCTGGAATGGACCCTGGGGCTCAATCCCTTTAACTCCAGCCTGATGTACGGCGTGGGCTACAACTACGCCCCGGGCTTTGTTTACTGTACACGCAATGTGGCCGGAGCCCTTCCGGTGGGCGTGGATTGTTTCCGCAGCGATGAGCCTTTCTGGAACGGGACGGCCAATGCCACTTCCCACGAAGTCTGGATGGAACCCGTTTCCCGCTTTGTGGGAACCCTGGCGGCTTACTTGACTTTGCCTTGATTTTATAACTTTAACAGACCAGATAATTGATAACCATTATGAAAAGAATCCTGTTCGTTTTGGGCCTGACGCTTTGCTGCGTGGCAGTATGGGCCCAGGGTGTTTCCGTTGAAACCGCCCGTTTCCAGGTGGGGGACAACCCGGCCTGGAGTAATCCTTCCTTTGATGACAGCGCCTGGCCCGTGTTTACATTGGACAAGGACTGGAATGAACAGGGTGTCCGGAACCCCGACAATTTTGCCTGGTACCGGCTGCACGTGGTGATTCCCGCAGAGCTCAAAGAAGGATACTCCAAGGATGTACTCCTGGATCTGGGCCCCATTGACGATACGGACGAAACCTGGCTGAATGGGGTGATGGTGGGAAAGACCGGCTCCAATCCCGGGGACCCCGAAGGGTATAACTGCCGGTGGAGTGAACCCCGCCGGTATATTGTGGACCCGTCCCTGATCCGTTGGGGCCAGGAAAATGTCATTGCCGTAAGGGTGTACAATGCAGGAGATCCGGGTGGATTCTTCCGGGGACCTGCCTGGATTGGAAAGCCGCTCCTGGGAGATTATGCCACTCTTTCCGCTGCCCGTGAGGACGGAAAGGTGAAAGCAGTGCTGGAAACCCGGCTGAAAACCCGTGGAACCGTTACGGTTATCAAGGAGGATGTCCTCAGCGGGGAGCAGCTGGAGAAAAACAGCCGGAAGGTAACGCTCACCCCTCAGAAGCCCTATCGGGTTTCCGTCCCTATGGAGGGCCGGGTTCGTGTGCAGATTGTCTACGCCGATGATAACTTTGAAGACGGGCTGGAAACCAGTGTCTGCAATCCCTATATCCTAACGCCTCCGGCTCCCGCTGCTCCGCGGTACAACGGACCGCTGGTATTTGGCGTCCGTCCCGGTTCTCCGGTCATTTTCCGCCTGGCTTTCTCGGGTGAGAGACCTATGAAGTTTGCGGTGGAAGGCCTTCCGGAGGGCGTTGTGCTGGATGCCGACAAGGGCGTTCTGAGTGGCAGCTGCCAGACGGTGGGAGAATACCCGCTGGTGCTGAAAGCCACCAATGACAAGGGAAGTGCCCAAGCAGCGTTTACCTTGAAGGTGGGGCCTCAGATAGGCCTGACGCCGCCGATGGGCTGGAACAGCTGGAACTGCTGGGGCCTGAGCGTTTCCCAGGAGAAGGTGATGGCATCGGCCGCCGCTCTCATCAATAGGGGACTGGCCGATTACGGCTATTCGTATATCAACATCGACGATGCCTGGGAGGCCGAAGAACGCAATCCCGACGGAACCATCTCTCCCAACGAAAAGTTTCCGGATATGAAGGCCCTGGGAGACTGGTTGCACAGCAACGGCCTCAAACTGGGCATTTACTCCAGTCCGGGAGACCGCACCTGCGGCGGTTACCTGGGTTCGCTGGACCACGAAGAACAGGATGCCAAGACCTGGGCCTCCTGGGGCGTGGACTACCTCAAATATGACTGGTGCGGCTATTCCAAGGTGTTTGATCCCAGCAAAGACCATTCTACGGCAGCCTCTATGCGCCCCTATGTGAAGATGCAGCAGTATCTGCGGGAGCAGCCCCGGGATATCTTCTACTCTCTGTGCCAGTACGGCAATGCCAAGGTATGGGAATGGGGAGCTTTTGTAGATGCCAACTCCTGGCGTACTACGGGAGATATCCAGGACAATTGGGAATCGATGTCCGGCATCGGCTTCAGCAACCAGCTGGAATTGTATCCTTACGCCGGCCCCGGCCACTGGAACGACCCGGATATGCTGGTGGTGGGCAAGGTGGGCTGGAGCAACAACCTGCGGGACAGCCGCCTCACCCCGGACGAGCAGTATACCCATATCAGTCTCTGGTCCCTGCAGGCGGCCAACCTGCTTATCGGCTGCCCCATTGACCAGCTGGACGACTTCACCTTCAACCTCCTGTGCAACAACGAGGTGAACGCGGTTAACCAGGACATCCTGGGCCAGCAGGCGCACGAGGATGTGAATGAGGACGGCATCCGCATCTGGAGCCGGGATCTCTATGACGGCGGCAAGGCCGTGGGCATTTTCAATCTGAATGGGGCCTCCGTTCCCGTCCAGCTGGACGGTGCCCTGGAGAAAATCGGCCTGAAAGCCGATACGGTGCGGGATCTGTGGCGCCAGAAGGATATTCCCACGGCGGCCCAGTATAAGGTTCCCTCCCACGGCGTTCTGTATATAAAGGTTAAATAAATGATCCGCAGAATCATAGGGGTGATGGGGGCCCTGCTGCTTATGGCCTGCAGCCGGAATCCCTGGCCCGCTTTACAGGAAGGCTTCCTGAATCCGCCGGATTCCATCCGGGCGGCCGTGTACTGGTATTGGCTGGACAACAACATTTCCAAAGAGGGCGTAATCCGGGACCTGGAAGCCATGAAAAGCGTGGGCATTACCCGTGCATTCATAGGCAACCAGTCCACGGACGACGATTCCCAGCTGCGCGTGCCGCTGTTCTCGGAACAGTGGTGGGACATCACCCATACCGCTATGAAAAAAGCGGCGGAACTGGACATAGAACTGGGGATGTTCAACTGCCCGGGCTGGAGCCAGTCCGGTGGCCCCTGGGTTACCCCGGAGCAGAGTATGAAGTATGTGGAGGCACATTTCCAGACGGTTGAAGGCAATGGAAAGGAGCAGCCGCTCTCCCTGCCGGATGTGGCCGGAGACCGGATTATCTGCATTCAGGCATATCCAGCCATAAAGGGACAATCCCAAACCTGGACCTTCCGCACCCGGGAGGGGCAGGCGTTCCGTCAGGTCTTTCATCTGAGCAGGGCTTTCCCGGTTCGTTCCCTGGCTCTTCAGGGAACGGGAACCAGCTGGACGAAGGCGCACCTGAAGGCCGATGGAAAAGAGATCCTCTCTTTTGAATACGACCGCCACAACCACAATCCCAATACCGGGTTCAAGCCGTTGGCTCCGTACCTGCTGGCCCTCCCTGCACAGCAGGCAGAGACTTTTGAGCTGGTGATGGAGAACCCGTCGGAAGATACCTTTACCCTTACTTTGTCGGAGACTCCGGTAGTGGACCGCTATGCCGACAAATCCCTGGCCCGGATGTACCAGGAGCCGCTTCCGCTGTGGGATTACTATATGTGGGAAACCCCGGCCGAAACCGATGCTCCCGGGCTGTGCGTGGATCCTTCGGCCGTGGTGGACCTGACTTCCCGGCTGAAGGATGGAAAGCTGGTCTGGCAGGTGCCGGAAGGGAAGTGGACGGTGCTGACCAGTTATATGGAGAGCACCGGCGTCACCAATTCCCCTGCTGTTCCGGAAGGAACGGGCCTGGAAGTGGACAAGATGAGCAAAGCGTATCTGGCCAGTCACTACGAAGCTTTTGTGGGAGAACTGATCCGCCGCATCCCTCCGGAAGACCGCCGCACCTGGAAGGTGGTGGTGGAAGACAGCTACGAGACCGGAAGCCAGAACTGGACGGACGATATGGCGGAAGTGTTCCAAAAGACATATGGGTATGATCCAACTCCTTATCTCCCTGTCTTGCAGGGCGTTGTGGTCGGAAGCATGGACAAGAGCGACCGATTCCTGTGGGATCTCCGCCGTCTGGTGGCAGACCGCGTGGCCTACGATTATGTGGGCGGTCTTCGCGAACTGGCTCACAGGGACGGGATGGAAACCTGGCTGGAGTGCTACGGGCACTGGGGCTTTCCCAGTGAGTTCCTGCTGTATGGAGGACAGAGCGACCAGATAGCCGGCGAATACTGGAGCGAAGGAACGCTGGGAGACATCGAGAACCGCGCAGCCTCCTCCTGCGGCCATATTTATGGCAAAAACCGCATCTGGGCGGAATCCTGTACGGCCGCCGGAAATGCCTGGAGCCGCTATCCGAGGGTGATGAAGCAGAGGGTGGACCGGTTCTTCTGCGAAGGCATCAACGCCACCCTCCTGCATCTGTATATCCAGCAGGCCGATGACCGGAAACCCGGCAAGGCCGCCTGGTTTGGCAATGAATTCAACCGGAACAATACCTGGTTCGAGGGAATGGGCTCCTTTGTCACGTATCTGAGGCGCTGCAATTTCCTCCTCCAGCAGGGCCGGTATGTGGCCGATGTGGCCTATTTCATAGGCGAAGACGCTCCCAAGATGACCGGCGTCTGCAACCCGCCCCTTCCGGAAGGCTATTCCTTTGACTACATCAATGCCGATGTCCTCCAGAACCATGTCCGCGTTATAGACGGCCGGCTGGTGCTGGACAGCGGTATGGAATACCGTATTCTGGTGCTTCCCGCGCAGGAGACTATGCGCCCGGAGATGCTGGAATGCCTCGTCCGTTTTGCCCGGGAAGGCCTTCCCGTTTTGGGCCCGCTGCCGCAGCGCTCTCCCAGCCTGCAGGATTATGGCCGGGCCGATGCCCGCGTGCAGGAATTATCGGCCTTGCTGCAGCCCCTTCTGCTGCCCGAAGGAGAGAGCCTGGAAACAGCGCTTTCCAACCTGGGTGTGGAACCGGACTTCCGCTACTCCGGCGAAGGAAAGGTGTCTTTCCTTCACCGTACGCTGGGAAAGGACGGGGATATCTACTTTGTGGCCAATCAGGAAGAGAATCCTGTAGAGATTGAGCCTTCGTTCCGTGTTTCCAAAGGGCTGAAGCCCCGGCTCTGGAACCCCCTTACCGGCGAAATGTATGCCTGGGATGGCCACAGTCTGCACTTGGAACCGCTTCAGAGCGTGTTTGTGGTGTTTGGAAAAACAGAGGCTCCTGCCGCTCCTGAGGGAGGGGAAACAATAACTCTTGAGGGCCCCTTCACGGTGGAGTTCGCTCCATCGGCCGGGAATCCGGGCTTTACCCGCACCTTTGCCGGCACCCTGGACTGGAGCCTCAGTGAAGACCCTCAGGTGAAATACTATTCCGGAAAAGCCACTTACCGGATGGAGTTCACGCTTCCGGCCGTTTCCAACGTAAGGCTGGACCTGGGAGAGGTGATGGTGATGGCCGATGTGCGGGTGAACGGCCGGCCGGCCGGCGGCGTCTGGACTTTCCCTTACACTTTGGACATAACCTCCCTGGTAAAGGAAGGCGACAACACCCTGGAGGTCACTGTATATAACAACTGGCGCAACCGGCTCATTGCCGATGAGCGGCTGCCGGAAGCCGAAAGGGGAACCTGGACCAATTTCCAGCCCTGGGAGGCCGATGACCCGCTGCAAAGCTCCGGCCTGCTGAAACCTGTAACCCTGGTAATCTTACCCTAAAGATTATGACCATGAATCAAGTACGCATTCTTCTGTCGGCCCTCCTGCTCCTGGCCGGTCTGACGCTGACGGCCCAGGAACTCTCCATAGGGCGCGGCCGTTTCCAGAAAGGAGACAACCCGGCCTGGAATACCTTTTCCTTTGATGACAACGCCTGGCAGGAAGTCACCTTCCACCAGCCCTGGGAAGAACTGGGGCTGGAGAGCGCCAACGGAATTGGCTGGTACCGCATCCACGTGGTGATTCCTTCCTCGCTCAAAAAGGGAACCGTAGACGCCATTATGCTGGACCTGGGGGCTATCGACGATTCCGACCAGACCTGGGTAAACGGCCACCTGGCGGGCAAGGACGGTACCTTCCCCGAGGAACCGGGCGGGTATTCCAGTGAATATGGGAAACGCCGCTATTACGTAGTAGACCCCCGTTGGGTGAACTGGGACCGGGATAACGTCATTGCCATCCGGGTGTACAATTACGGAGACCCGGGCGGGCTTTACCGGGGGGATGTGAAGATTGTGAAACCCAGCCTGAAGGACTTCGCGAAGCTTTCCCTGGTGGCAGGCGATAGCGGTTACCAAGCCGTACTGACCACATCTGTGAAAACTACCGGCACTTTGCAAATAACGGTTTCCGATGTCATGACTGGGAATCTGGAGAAGTCCGAGACCCGGAACGTCCGTCTTTCAGCCTGGAAAGAAAAACAGTTCTTCTGCCCCCTGGCTCCGCAGAAGAGGCTCAAGGTTAGGTATTCAGACCCCCGTTTCCCGGAGGTGTTGGAGGCCGAAGTCTGCGCCCCGTACATCCTTACGCCTCCGGCTCCTGCTACGCCGCGTTACAACGGTCCGCTGGTGTTTGGCGTCCGTCCCGGTTCGCCGGTTGTTTTCCGCCTGGCTTTCTCGGGCGAAAAGCCTATGAAATATGCCGTAGAAGGCCTTCCGGAGGGGGTTGTGCTGGATGAAGACAAGGGTGTCCTGAGCGGTAGCTGCCTCAAAGAAGGTGACTATCCGCTGGTTGTGAAGGCCACTAACGAAAAGGGAAGTGCACATGCTGCATTCACCCTCAAGGTGGGAACGCAGATAGGCCTGACGCCTCCTATGGGATGGAACAGCTGGAACTGCTGGGCCCTGAGCGTTTCCCAGGAGAAGGTGATGGCATCGGCCGCCGCCCTCATCAACAAGGGCCTGGCCGATTATGGCTATTCGTACATCAACATCGATGATGCCTGGGAGGGCGAAGAGCGCACGCCGGAAGGATATATCCAGGCCAATGAGAAGTTCCCGGATATGAAGGCGCTGGGAGACTGGCTGCATAGCAACGGCCTCAAATTTGGCATTTATTCCAGCCCCGGAGACTACACCTGCGGCGGCTATCTGGGCTCGCTGGACCACGAGAAGCAGGACGCTGAAGTCTGGAACAGCTGGGGCGTAGACTATCTGAAATACGACTGGTGCGGCTATAGCAAGGTCTTTGAAGCTGGCCGGGACAAGTCCGAGGCCGCCTACATCCGTCCGTACCTGAAGATGCAGCAGTTCCTGCGGGAGCAGCCGCGCGATATCTTCTATTCCCTCTGCCAGTATGGCTGGGGAAAGGTCTGGGAATGGGGCGCCTTTGTGGACGCCAATTCCTGGCGCACGTCGCACGACATTGTGGACACCTGGGAGTCCCTCTATGTGACGGGCTTTGAGCGGCAGCCCGGGCTGCATCCCTATGCCGGCCCCGGCCATTGGAACGACCCGGATATGCTCATCGTGGGCAAGGTGGGCTGGAGCAGCAGCCTGCGGGACAGCCGGCTCACTCCGGACGAGCAGTACACGCACATCTCCCTCTGGTCCTTGCTGGCGGCCAATATGCTCATTGGCTGTGATATAGCCCAGATAGACGAGTTTACCTTTAACCTGCTCTGCAACAATGAGGTGAATGCCGTGAACCAGGACATCCTGGGGCACCAGGCCCACCAGGACGTGGTGGAGGACGGAATGCAGATCTGGAGCCGGGACTTGTATGACGGCGGCCACGCCGTGGGTATCTTCAACCTCAACGAGGCATCCGTCCCCGTGCAATTGGACGGCGCGCTGGAAAAGATCGGCCTGAAAGCCGATACCGTCCGGGACCTCTGGCGTCAGAAGGATATTCCTACGGATGCTATATATGTGATTCCGCCCCACGGGGTGCTGTATGTCAGGGTAAAATAAACAAAAGATGATGACTATGAGGAGGAAGAAGTATTTGTTCCCACTTTTGCTGCTTATATGTGCCTGCGCCGGAAAAGAACAACAGCAGAAACTGATTACTCCAGTCCCTTTTTCCAAGGTGAAGATTGAGGACGGCTTCTGGTCTCCGCGTCTGCAGGCCCACAAGGATGTGACACTTGCCGTGTGCATAGATCAGATTGAAAACCAGACCGGACGTATCCGCAATTTCGAGAATGCGGCCATGGGAAGGGGAGAGCACTCCGGCATCTTCTTCGACGATTCCGATGTGTACAAGGCCCTGGAAGGCATGGCCTGCTCCCTGCAGAACCATCCGGACCTGGTGCTGGAGGCCAAGTGTGATGAGTGGATTGACAAGTTTGCCGAGGCTCAGCAACCGGACGGTTATATCAATACTTTCTATACCCTGACAGGACTTGAGAATCGCTGGAAGGATATGGACCGGCACGAGATGTATTGTGCAGGACATATGATAGAGGCAGGCATAGCTTATTTTCAGGTGACCGGCAAACGCAAGTTGCTGGACGTATGCATCCGAATGGCTGACCATATGATGACGGTCTTCGGCCCTGGAAAACGAGATTGGATTCCCGGTCACGAAGAGATAGAACTGGCCCTGGTGAAGCTGTTCCAGGTAACCGGCGAGAAAAAGTATCTGGATTTTGCCGACTGGCTTTTGAGCGAGAGGGGCCACGGATATGGCTCCTATGGGGATGAACGCGTGTGGCCCACCCGTTATTATCAGGATGAAGTCCCGGTTCGGGAAATGACGGATATTTCCGGCCATGCAGTCCGCTCTATGTATCTTTTCTGTGGAATGGCCGATGTGGCTTCCTACACAGGCGACCAGGGCTACAGGGATGCTCTGGACCGGGTGTGGGACGATGTGGTGCTGCGAAATATGTACATCACGGGCGGAATCGGCCAGTCCTCCCATAATGAGGGCTTTACGAATGATTATAGCCTTCCTAACCTTACGGCTTACTGCGAGACCTGTGCCTCTGTGGGTATGGTTCTGTGGAACTGGCGTATGGGGCAGTTCACCGGTGACGGGAAGTATGCCGATGTGCTGGAGAGGGCCTTGTACAACGGTGCTCTGGCCGGTATTTCCCTCTCCGGAGACCGCTTCTTCTACGTGAATCCGCTGGAGTCGCGTGGGGACCATCACCGCCAGGCCTGGTACGGTTGCGCCTGCTGCCCCAGCCAGATCTGCCGCTTCTTGCCCTCTATCGGCAATTATGTGTATGGCGTGTCTGACAAGGCCCTTTGGGTGAACCTGTATATGGGTAGCCAGGCTGATATCAAGCTGGGGAAAAAGCAGGTGACGTTAAAACAGGAAACGGATTACCCCTGGAACGGAGATGTGCGGCTGACGCTGGGCTTGAAAGGCAAACTGCACACGCAGCTTCGCCTTCGTATACCTGCCTGGTGCGAAAGTTACACGCTTTCCGTAAACGGAGGGCCTGTGGCGTTCGCCGTCGAGAAGGGTTATGCCATTCTGGAACGTACATGGAAGGATGGAGACCAGGTTACCCTGAAACTGGAAATGCCCGTGCAGATGGTGGCGGCCGACCCCCGTGTGAAGGAAGATGAAGGGCTGCGGGCCATCCAGCGCGGTCCGGTGGTCTATTGCTTGGAGGAAGCAGATAACGCGGAAGGCTTCGATAGCCTTTTCCTCACAGAAAACACCCGTTTTGAAACCTCAGCCTTGCCCGACAAACTGGGCGGCATAATGGAAATTTCTGCCGTGAACGGCGCCGGCCGCCTCACCTATATCCCTTACTATGCCTGGGATAACCGTGCACCTGGCAAAATGAAAGTCTGGATTCCTCTTTTATGATTGGCAATATGATGAAACGTACCATTTCCGTATGGGCGTCCGTGATACTGGCGCTGTTGACATCCTGCGCAGGACCGGCCCCTGCCAGCCTTCGTACAGAGCATCAGAGCGGCCCTGTGGTCATAGACCCGGGAGTGGCTCCGCGCCTGAGCTGGCAAAATGCATCGGACCAGCAGGCCCGGCAGATTGTATTCTCCGACCGCAAGGGAACCCTTGTGTGGGATTCGGGGAAGGTGATGTCGGAAGAGTCCCATCTTGTCCCTTATGAGGGAACGGCACTGGAGCCGATGACCGACTACATCTGGAAGGTAAGGATTTGGGACAAGAAGGGAAGGGCCTCTTCCTGGAGCGCTCCCGCTCTCATCAGCACGGGCCCCAGGGACTGGGAAGCGCAGTGGATAGGCGCCCCCTGGCAGGCCGATGAGCGAGGAGCGTGGTATACCCGCTATCCTATGTTTCGCAAGGAGTTTTCCGTGGGTCGTGGTCTTGAAAGCGCCCGGCTTTTTATAAGCGGCCTGGGCTATTACGAGGCACGGGTCAACGGAGAGAAAGTGGGGGAGGACTATTTTTCCCCGGGCCTGACGGATTATACACTAAGGCCCTATCTTGCTGAAAGCGAGCGTATTCCGCTGGATCCGAAGGTAAAGTCCTACCGGACGTTGTACCTGTCTTACGATGTGAGCGAAATGCTGCGGGAAGGCGACAATGCCATAGGAGTAACCTTGGGTAACGGATACTTCCATACCCGGCCGATGGCGCCCGAAGACCAGTGCGAGTCCTACGGGGTGCCGCGTCTTATAGCGCGCCTTGAACTGAACTACAAAGATGGTCACAAGGAAAGCATCTGCACGGATTCTTCCTGGAAATCGGCCCTTTCTCCCTACGTTTACGGAGACCTGTGGACGGGAGAGGTGTACGACGCCAGGGAAGAGCAGAAAGGCTGGGACAAGGCCGGCTTTGACGATGCTTCCTGGCAGGCAGCGGTGGAGAGGAAGGCCCCGGACGGGCCTCTCACGGCCAATATGGGACCGGCCGACCGGGTGATGGAAACGCTGGCCCCTGTTTCCTTCGAAAAACAGCAGGACGGGTCCTACAAGGTGGATTTCGGCAAGGTGATATCCGGTTGGATAAGGTTCACGGGGATACGCGGTGCAGAGGGAGATACCTTGAATGTGAACTATCAGGGAGAATACGAAAGCCCGCGCTGCCAGTATATTTTTGCCGATGACAAACCCGTGGACTGGAGCCCCACCTTCACCTGGTTCGTATTCCGGGAGGCTGTCATCAGCGGCGTATCGGAGTTGTCGGCCCATCAGATAACGGCAGAGGCCGTCCATTCCGATGTGAAGGTGAATGCGGAGTTCAGCTGCTCGAATCCTCTCTTTGAGAACATCCTGACCCTCTTTGAACAGGCACAAATGGATAATATGCACAGCGGCGTAGCCTCGGACTGCCCCCACCGCGAACGTCTTCCCTATACCGGAGACGGAGAAGTGGCCCAGGCCGCCGTTATGTCCTTCTTCGATGCCGCTTCCTTCTACAACAAGTGGATAGGGGAGGTGGTGGGCAGCCAGAACCCCGAAACCGGTCACGTGCCCAACACGGCTCCCTGGGAGCCTATGGGTGGAGGCGGTCCGGCCTGGGGCGCGGCCATCTGCGTGATGCCGTGGGAATACTACCTGCGTTATTCAGATCCGCGTATCCTGGAACAGAGTCTGGACGGGATGAGAGAGTATGTAAGGTATCTGGGCACCTGGGAAAGGGAAGACGGAACCATCTTCGTGCAGAAAACTACCCCGGATGGCCAGCCTTTCCTCTGGTACAATCTGGGAGACTGGGTGCCTCCGTTCGGGGATCCGGACGTGTCTCTGGTGCACTCCTTCTTTTACTGGCTTTGTGCGCGCAATACCGCCCTGTCGGCAAAAGCCATAGGAAACGAGGTGGTTGCGAACGAAGCCTCTCGCATTCAGAACCATATCTGGGAGGCATTCCACCGGCGTTTTTACCAGCCGAATGAAAAGTCTTACGGAGACTTCGGAAGCAATGTCTATGCCCTTTATATGGGTGTTCCGGAGGACCGGCTGCAGGATGTTCGGAGGACACTGCGTCAGGAACTGGAAGGGAAATACAACTCGCATCTGAACACGGGTTTCATTGCTACCAGATACCTTTTCGAGACCTTGTCTATGAACGGTATGGGAGACCTTGCCTATACCATTATGAACCAGCGGGACTATCCCAGTTACGGCTGGTGGCTGGAGCAGGGCGCGACCACCCTTTGGGAGTCCTGGAAAGGGGATGCGTCCCTTAACCATCCCATGTTCGGCGGCGCACTTACCTGGCTATCCAGAGTGCTGGCCGGTGTAGATACGGACCCGGAGGCCCCCGGCTTCCGCCACGTGATCATCCGTCCCATCCCTTCGCCCCAGCTGCAGGATGTCCGTTATTGTACGGACACCCCGTTCGGAAAACTTGCCTCCCACGTGAGTCACGACGGAACCCGTGTGCAGGTGGAGGTGACCATTCCCTTCGGAACGAAGGCTTCCGTGTATGTTCCCAGGAATATGGACCTGATGGCTTCCGATCCTATGTCGGATACCAGTTATCTTGTTTATGAGGTGGGTCCCGGCCATCATATCCTTAGTGTGAATTAATATCCTTAAACTATGAGACAACGGCAAAATCTTCTTGTTTTCACTTTGTTCATCGTTCTTTCGGCGGGGGCTGCCGCCCAGCCCCGCTTGAGGGCCGATAATATTGATGAAATCCTGCAGGCTATGACGCTTCAGGAAAAGGCCTCGCTGCTGGTAGGAACCAGTTCGGACAACCTGGTGCCCGGAATGGCGGGAGGCACCCGGGCCATTCCCCGGCTGGGGATTCCCCAGACCATCTTTTCCGACGGCCCTGCCGGGGTGCGCATAGACCCGGAAAGGGATCCTGAGCAGAAAGTGGCTACGGGCTTCCCGGTGGGAACGCTGCTGGCCAGCTCCTGGGATACGGACCTGGTGGAACGCACTACCGCCGTGCTGGGAAATGAGGTGCTGGAGTATGGTGTGGACGTGCTCCTGGCCCCCGGAATGAACATCCACCGCAACCCGCTCAACGGAAGGAACTTCGAGTATTTCTCCGAAGATCCGTTGCTGTCCGGCAAGATGGCCGCCGCCTATGTGCGGGGCATCCAGAGTAACGGAACCGGCACTTCCATCAAGCACTATGCAGCCAACAGCCAGGAAACCAACCGGATAGAGAACGACGCCCTCATCAGTCGCCGCGCCCTGAGGGAAATCTATCTCAAGAACTTCGAGATTGCCGTGAAGGAAGGAAACCCCTGGACGGTGATGAGCTCTTACAACAAGCTGAACGGAAAGTACACCCAGCAGTACGAAGACCTCCTTACCACCGTGCTCCGCGATGAGTGGGGCTACAAGGGAATCGTAATCACGGACTGGGGGCTCAAGGACAATACCGTACTGTCCGTGAAGGCCGGCAACGACCTGATGGACCCCGGGGCCGATGTGGAAATAGAGCGAATTCTGGAAGGCGTGAAAGACGGCAGTCTCTCTATGGAGGTGGTGGACCGCAATGTGCGCCGCATCCTGGAATACGTGGTGAAAACGCCGCATTTCCGCGGCTATGCGTATTCCAACCGGCCCAACCTCAAGGCCCACGCCCTCACTGCGCGGGAAGCAGCGGCCCAGTCCATTGTCCTCCTTCGCAACCAGCGGAACACGCTGCCGCTCAAAGGGAACGAACGGGTGGCCCTGTACGGGGTTACTAGCGAGGATTTCATTGCGGGGGGAACCGGTTCGGGAGAAGTCCACAAGCCCTATGTGGTTACTATGACGCAGGCCCTGGAAACGGCTGGTTTCACCCTGGACGAAAAGCTCAGGAGTTACTATGCCCTGGAGTCCAAGGCCCTGCAGGCACGCTTTAATCTGGAGTATGAGGAAGACCGCGAGCACCGCGAAGAACCGGCTCTCACCGCGACGTCCATCCAGTATCAGTCCACGGTGAACGATGTGGCCGTGGTGGTTTTCGGCCGCCAGGCCGGAGAAGGCAAGGACCGTCGCCTGGAGGGAGACTTTGAACTGTGGCCGGAAGAAAGGGAACTCCTTATGAACCTTCACCAGGCGTATCACCCCAGAGGGAAACGGGTGGTAGTGATCCTGAACATAGGCGGAGTCATTGAAACGGCTTCCTGGAAGCATCTGGTGGATGCCATCGTACTGCCTTGGAGTCCGGGACAGGAGGGAGCTTCCGCCATAGCCGATGTGCTCACAGGCAAGGTGAACCCTTCCGGCAAACTGCCGATGACCTTCCCCAATAATTACATAGACGTTCCTTCGGCGCAGGATTTCCCCTTCGACTACGATCCCTTTGCCTCTTATCACAAGACGGAGAATGTGGACTTTACCAGCTACTCGGAAGATATCTGGGTGGGTTACCGCTATTACCAGACGCGGGGAGTGGAAGTTTCCTATCCCTTCGGCTACGGCCTCAGCTACACCACTTTCAGTTATTCCAAGCCGGTGGTGAAGGCCGACAAGGACGGCTTCACCGCCTCCATTACGGTTACCAATACGGGTAAGGTGGCCGGCAGGGAAGTGGTGCAGCTGTATGTCAGCGCCCCTTCCGGCGGTCTGGAGAAACCTGACAGGGAGCTGAAATCCTTTGCCAAGACCCGTCTTCTGCAGCCCGGTGAAAGTCAGGTGCTTACTATGCAGGTGGATACCTATTCCCTGGCTTCTTTCAGTGAGGCTTCGTCGGCCTGGGAAGCGGCGGAAGGGGAGTACAGAGTGCTCTTTGGCGCCAGCTGTGCCGATATCCGGGCCGAGGGCACCTATCGGCTTAAAAAGGCCTTGTCCTGGCCGGTCCACGATGTTTTGAAAATGCAGGGAGGGGAGTATTTCCCGGCCCTCGCAGATGCTGCTCCGCTAGGAAGCGGGCTCCGCTATACCTACCGGGAAGGCAACCATATGAGTGTGGACGCTTTCCTCTCCGCTCCGGAAAAGACCACCGGCATTACTCCCGTCATTACGGCGGCCCTCAAGGAAAGGGAAGACCACTTCGCCCTTTTCTTCAAGGGCCTGGTGAAGATAGACCGGGACGGCCTGTACAGGCTCTCGCTGCGCTCGGACGACGGCTCCCGCCTCACCCTGGACGGAAAACCGCTCCTGGATCTGGACCGCGACGGCGGCGGGTTCCAGGAAATTTGGCTAACCCTTGAGGCCGGGTATCATCGGCTGGAGCTGGGCTTCTGGGACAATTTCGCCGAGGAGTCCGTTGAGGTGGGCCTGAAGGGCCCCGGCATTTCGGTTACCAATCTTCCGGCAGCTATGCTCTTTTATGAATGATCCCTTTGGCAAAGCCCGTTGTGAGGAAGGGAGATATCTTGCATTCTTTGCGAAGAAACCTTATATTTGTATACTACGCTAATTAATGAATACCAATACGTTGTTAATGAAAAGAATCTCCTTTATATTGGTTTTTGCGCTGGCCATCTTGACCGCCTGCGCCCCCAAACAGGAACAAACCCGTGTTCAGAAGGCCCTTGCCGCCCTTCATGACCCTTCTTCGAAGTATGTTGTGGTGGCTGCCCACCGGGGAGACTGGAGAGGATATCCGGAAAATTCCATCCAGGCCATCGAGTCCTGTATCCGGATGGGAGTAGATATGATGGAACTGGACCTCAAACTCACCAAGGACAGCGTCCTGGTCCTCAGCCACGACCATACCCTGAACCGTTGCACCACCGGCAGCGGCCCCATCCGTGAGTACACGTATGAGGAGATCCTTCGGTTTGACCTCAAGGCCGGGCACGGAATTGGCCGGCCGGGCATCAAGATGCCCACCCTGCGGCAGGCCCTGGAAGTGTGCAAAGACCGCATCCTGGTCAATGTAGACCAGGGATACGAGTATTACGACCTGGTGCTGGCCCTTACGGAAGAGCTGGGCGTCACGGACCAGATCCTCATCAAGAGTGGCCGGGAGCTCTCGGAAGTGGAGGACAAGTTGAACCAGTATCCCCACCGTCTGATGTATATGCCGGTTGTCGGCAGCGTGGAAGACGGGGAGTCGGAAGTTTTCCGGGAGTTCATTTCCTATTCCCAGCCCCAGCTGGCCTATGAACTGTGCTTCAACAAGCTGAACGACAATGTTAAAAATGCGGCCGCCAAAGTAATCTCCTCCGGCTCCAAAATCTGGGTGAACACCATCTGGGAGTCTCTCTGCGGTGGCTACGACGACGATGCGGCCGATAGTGCGGAAGACCCGGGTACGGTTTACGGTCCCATCCTGGAACTGGGCGCCTCCATCCTGCAGACAGACCGGCCGGCCCTTCTGATTTCCTATCTGGAATCCATAGGAAGACATTGATGGAATAAGACAATAACAAACTAATAACCAACTAATAACCAATCCTACTATGAAAAAGATGACCTTAGCTCTGGCAGCTGCGCTGCTGATGGTTTCCTGCGGGAAGGCACCTCAGAAGGACCTTGCCTCCCACGTGATTGTAATCGGCCTGGACGGCTGGGGAACCTGGTGTATGGAAAAGGGAGAGGCTCCCTTTATCAAGTCGATGATGGAAGAAGGCAGCTGGACGCTGAACAAACGCACGATGCGCCCCTCCATCAGCGGCACCAACTGGGCGGCTATGATGAACGGCACCCCAGTAGAGTTTTCCGGAATCACCGGAAACGAAAACCATCCCACCTTTACGCCCATCCTGCTGACGGAGCATAACGCCCAGCCCACCTTCTTCCACGTGATGAGGCAGGTGCGTCCTGAGGCCGAAACCGGTGTGGTGTGCGAGTGGGGAGATTTCCTCAATTATGCCGATACCCTTTGCCTGAGCTACTACAAAAGGATTGAAGATCCGGAAGCCCATCCGGACGCCATTGTGGAGGAGAGCGTGAAGTATATCAAGGAAAAGAAGCCCGCCATCGCATTCATCCACATAGACGCCCTGGACCATATGGGCCACGCCTACGGCCAGGGATCGGCCGAGTATTATGCCGAGCTGCCGCTGGTAGACGACCGCGTCCGCCGCATCGTGGAAGGCGTGAAAGAGGCCGGAATCTATGAAGACAGCATCATTATCCTCACCTCCGATCACGGCCACTACGGAACCGGTCACGGAGGAGATACGGATCTGGAAATTGCCACTCCTCTGGTCGTTTTTGGAAAAGGAGTGAGGAAGAACCATCAGATTACGGAACCGGTTATCCAGATGGATATAGCGGCCACTGTGGCCCAGGTCTTCCATCTTCCGCAGCCGGAAAGCTGGAGAGGCGTTCCCGTGCCGGTTTTTGAATAAGCCTGTTTCGGGATGAAGAAGATTGTCGTCCTCATTTGTTGCTGCCTGCTGGCGCTTCCTGTGTCCTCCCGGGCCCAGGAAGTGCCGGAAGGGTGGGAGTTTGGCGGCTGGGAGTTCTTCGAAGTGTATCACAACTTCGGGGACAGTCCTTTCTTTGGCAGTTTTTACTTTGAACACGACAATTTCCATTACAAGTATTTTGAATGCTGGTACACCCGTACCATTCTGGGAGCCAAGATTTTACCCTGGCTGAAGGCCGATGTGGGCTATGACTTTATGAAAGAGCCGTCGGCCTTGAAGCACAAGCTCATCCTGGATCTTACGGGAACTTTGAGTTCCGGGAATTTCAATGTATCCCTCCGGGAGCGGTACCTTCACACCTGGACCCATTCAGGAGGACCCCAGGCCAACGAACTCCGCTCCCGCCTTATGGTGAAATACAACGTTCCCCATACGGGCTGGAGCCCTTATCTGGCCGTGGAGTTCATCGGCTGGGGGCAGTGGAACAAAACGCGCCATTACGTGGGCTCCCTGTACAATTTCAATTCCTGGCTGCAACTGGAAACCTATTATATCTACTATACCCATAATGGCAAACCGGCCCAGCACATCCTGGGCATCGGCCTTAATTTCACTTTGTAACCCTGCCTGTATGAAAAAGATTTCCCTGCTCTTGCTGCTGTTCGGACTGGTGGCCTGCCGCCCGGCCCTGGAAGTTTATGACCTTCGTTGCGAAGGCTTGCAGGAACCGCTGGCCATCGACAGCGACCGGCCGCACTTCAGCTGGAAAATCCAGGCCTCCGGGCCGATGGAGCAGGCCGCTTATGAGATAGAGGTAGGCCCCGGAGTGTGGCGCTCCGGCAGGGTGGAAGGCGCAGATCAGGTGATGGTGCCGTACGCCGGCACTCCGCTGGAAGCCCGCTGGCAGGGCTGGTGGAGGGTGCGGGTGTGGAATGCCCGGGGGCAAGTTTCGGCTTGGAGCGAAAAGCAGCGACTGGGCATCGGCCCCCTGGATGGCCTGCAGGGAGAATGGATCGGCGCCGTGCCAGGAGAGGGAAGAGCTCCCATGCTGCGCCGGCGTTTTAAGGCCGAAAAGGCCGGAAAAGCCCTTTTGTATGTAACTTCCCTGGGGTACCACGAGGCCTTCCTCAATGGAGAGAAGCTTTCCGACGCCGTGCTTCAGCCGGCCGTCTCGCAGCTTGACAAACGCTCTCTCATCGTGGCATATGAGCTCTCTTTGAAAAAAGGAGAGAACGAGCTCCGCATAGATGCCGGCAGCGGCTGGTACAAGAAAACCACCTTCGGAACGGTGTTTGACGGCCCGCTGGTAAAGGCCGAGCTTTGTGTGGACGGAAAGCCCCTGTTGTGCACGGACGCCTCCTGGGAAGGCGCCTGGAGCGGCTATCGGGATCTGGGCTCCTGGACGCCGCACGAATTTGGTGGAGAAGCCATTGATGCCGGTTTTGAGCCCGTCTGGGGCCCTGTGGAAGTGGTGGAAGTGCCCGGGGTAGAGAGCACGGTGCAAATGTGCCCGCCCGTGAGGGTGCTGGAAACCCTGACACCGGTTTCAGTCGAGAAACAGGGCGACGGCCGCTGGCTGCTGGATTATGGCCGGATTGTGAATGCCCAGATGGATGTCCATTTGCCGCAGCTTCCTGCCGGGACCGTCGTCAAAGCCTTCTTCTCGGACTTCCGTCATCCGGACGGCCATCTGGAGCAGGACACCCGGGGCAGGGATGAGTATATCGCTTCCGGAAAGTCCGGAGGAGACCGCTTCCGCAACCGTTTTAACCATCACCTGATGCAGTATATGCTGCTGGAGGGTCTCCCGGAAAGCCCGAATCCGGAAGACTTCCGGGCGCTCCGGATAGGGGACAGCTATGCCTGGGAAGGCCGCTTTGAGAGCTCGGACAAGGACCTCAATGCCATCTATGCCCTGGTGCAGCACTCTATGCGAAACCTCACCTTCGGAGGTTATATGGTAGACTGCGCCAGCATCGAAAGGCTGGGCTACGGAGGGGACGGCACGGCATCGGCCCTCTCGCTTCAGTCTGTGGCGGATGCTTCGGCCATGTACCTGAACTGGCTGCAGGCCTGGGCCGATGCCCAGCAGCCGGACGGCGGTCTGCCCCATACCGCCCCCGATCCCTACACGGCCGGGGGAGGCCCCTACTGGTGCAGTTTCCTGGTGCAGGCGGCCTGGAGATCCTATATGAGCTATTCCGACAAACGCCCCCTGGTGCGTTTCTACCCGTCTATGAAGCATTGGCTGGACTATGTGGATGCCTATGCGGTGGACGGCCTGCTGAAGGCCTGGCCCAATGAGAAATACCGCGGCTGGTACCTGGGAGACTGGGCCGCTCCGGAAGGGGTGGACGTGAAGGATCCCGCTTCCATAGACCTTATCAGTAACTGCACCCTGTGCCAGGTGTATCGGGATCTGGAGCAGATAGCCCTGGTCCTGGGATATCAGGCCGATGCGGCCGCCTTCAGCCAGCGCTTCGAAGCCCTCGCTCTCCGCGTGCAGGAGGCCTTCTATCATCCTGAAGAGGCCACCTATGCATCGGCCAGCCAGATAGACATGGTGTTCCCGCTTCTTTGCGGAGTTACCCCTTTGAAGGAGCGCCCGCGTGTGGTAAAAGCCCTGAAGGAGCGTACGGCTACCGTGTATGATGGCCATCTGGCCACCGGCCTGGTAGGTGTTCCCGTGATAACGGAATGGGCCACGCTGGAAGGGGAGACAGACTGGCTGTACAGTCTTTTGAAAAAACGCACCTATCCCGGATATCTTTATATGGTGGACAACGGTGCCACGGGCGTCTGGGAAGAGTGGAACGGGGGCCGAAGCCATCTGCATAACTGCTACAACGGCATTGGCAGCTGGTTCAGCCAGGCCCTCGGCGGTATTGTGCCCCTGGAACCCGGCTACCGGCGCGTGAAGATTGAGCCGCACCTCCCTGCCGGTGTGGATTGGGTGAAAGTGACCCAGCCCACCCCTTATGGTCTCATCACGGTGGAAGTCCATGGAGAAGAGGTCCGTTGCCAGGTCCCGGTGGGCGTGGAGGTAATTGACTGATTTGTAATAGGATAAATGATTTCCAGTAGGAAAATGATAATATGGGAAAATAGTTAAACTTATGAATATGAAACACTTGCGTCCACGCCTGCTGCTCCTGCTCCTTCTGGGAGGAGTCTGTGCGCAGGCCCAAACCTTTGACAGCCGGAAAACGTATGAGATTTACACGGCCGATGGCCTGCTGCTGGATAACCAGAGCAGTGTCAAGACCGAATCGGCCTTGATGATGAACCAGCCCGAGGCCGGGAACACCGCCCAGGTCTGGCAGATCCTGCCGCTGGGAAAGGGCCTTTACCAGCTGGTGAACGGCTATTCCTTCCAGGCTCTGGACAATGGTGGAACCCGGGAAGAACAGCCCGTGATCCAGTGGCCCCAGGAACGGGAGAATGTGAATCAGCACTGGAAGATCACCCGGCTCAAAGACGGAACCTACACCCTGGTGAGCGCCGCTAACGGAATGGCGCTGGGCCTTAGGAATAAAGCCGCATACGGAGAGAAGGTATGGCAGTTGAAGGCCGATGCCGCCAGCCCGCTCCAGCGCTGGCGCATCCGCGAATCGGCCACACAGGTGGAGTTCATTGTTCCCAAGACCGCTTCGGCCAACGACTGGGAGAACGAGAAGGTCTTCGCCATCGGCAAGGAACCGGGGCATCCCACTCTGATCCCTTACGCCACCGAGGACGAGATGGTGGCCGATGCCGCCTATGAGCGTCCCTGGGAAAGAACGGCCTCCAGTCGCTACCTCCTGCTGAACGGCAAGTGGAAATTCAACTGGGTGAAGGCCCCCGAGGAGCGCCCGGTCAACTTCTACAAGCCTTCCTTCGATGTGAGCGGCTGGCAGGAGCTGGACGTTCCCTCCTGCTGGGAGATGAAGGGCTACGGCACTCCGCTCTATACCAATGTAACCTATCCTTTCCTGAACAATCCTCCCTTCATCCAGTCCCAGAAAGGCTATACGATGGAAAAGGAACCCAATCCCGTGGGCTCCTACCGCCGGGATTTCGAACTCCCTGCCACCTGGAAAGGCCTGGAGGTGTACCTGCATTTTGACGGCGTGTATTCGGCCTTTTATGTTTGGGTGAACGGCCGGAAAGTGGGCTACAGCCAGGGCTCTAACAACGATGCCGAGTTCAACATCACTCCTTTTGTGAAACGGGGCGTCAATACCGTGGCGGTGGAAGTGTACAAATGGAGCGACGGCTCCTACCTGGAAGACCAGGATATGTTCCGCTTCGGTGGCATCCACCGCGATGTATACCTAATGGCCCGTCCCAGGGAGCACGTGGAAGATATAGAGACCGTCACCACCTTTGCCGAAGACCTCAGCTCGGCCACCCTCGTGACCCAGGTGAAAAGTGCCGGCCGGGTGCAGATAGCCCTCTACGACGAGGAAGGCGTGAAAGTAGGGGAGGGAGAGACCGTCCAGGTTAGTCAGCCGAAGCTTTGGAGCGCCGAAAAGCCGTACCTGTATACCGTCCGGCTCTCGGTGCTGGACAAGGCCGGAAAAACGCAGGAGTGCACCTTCTTCAAGCACGGCTTCCGGAAGGTGGAATTCAAGGCCAACAAGCTCTATGTCAATAATGTCCTCACTTACCTGAAGGGAGCGGACCGCCACGACATCCATCCCGTTCACGGCAAGGCCGTTCCGGTAGAGAGTATGGTGGAGGATATCCTTCTGATGAAGCGGCACAACCTCAATACGGTCAGGACCAGCCACTATCCCAACGATCCCAAGATGTACGCCCTGTACGACTACTACGGCCTGTACATAGTGGACGAGGCGGACCAGGAGTGCCACGGCAACCAAGCCATCAGCCATATGCCCTCCTGGGAAGGCGCCTATGTGGACCGCGCCGTAAGGATGGTGCGCCGGGACCGCCTGCATCCCTCGGTCTTTTTCTGGAGCCTGGGAAACGAAAGCGGCAAAGGCTGCAACATAGTGGCCGAAAGGGATGCCGTCAAAGCCCTGGACAGCCGTCCCGTGCACTATGAGGGCCAGAACGAGGTGGCGGATTTCGATTCCCAGATGTACCCTTCCCTGGAAGATATGATCCAGAGGGACCGCAACGGAGCGGACCGCCCCTACTACCTCTGCGAATATGCCCACGCGATGGGAAACGCCATCGGCAACCTGGCCGAATACTGGGACTACATCGAGAATGATTCCGAAAGGATGATCGGCGCCTGCATTTGGGACTGGGTGGACCAGGCCATCGTGATGCCCGGGGCCGATGACGGCAAGCTGTACTTTGGCGGCTCCTTCGGGGATGTTCCCAACGACAATGACTTCTGCTGCAACGGAATTGTGACGGCAGACCGCCGCGTAACGCCCAAGCTGCAGCAGGTGAAGAAAGTGTATCAGTATGTGAAGATCGGGCAGATGGCTCCCGGCAAACTCTTGCTGGAAAACCGCTATACGGCATATAACCTGGCCGAGATGACGCTCCGCTATGAGCTGCTGTGCGACGGAGTCTCCGTCTCTTCCGGAGAGCTGGCCCTTCCGGATACCGCCCCCTGGAAAAAGTGCAGCGTAGACCTCCCGATATCGGCCTCACTGCTGGAAAACCAGGGAAAGGAATGCGTGCTGCAGGTTGCCGTGGCGCTGAAGGAAGGCACCCGCTGGGCCGGCGCCGGACACGTGGTGGCCTCCGGGGAGTTCCTCCTTCAGGAAAGGAATCCCTGGACGGAAGCCACCGGGTCTGCCGCTTATCCCGCCCTTAAGATTTATCAGGAAGAGGGCCGATACCTCTGTGCCCGGAACGAACTGATCAGCGTCCGTTTCGACAAGGCCACGGGTAAGCTCACCAGCCTGTGCCTGGGCGGCAGTGAGATCCTGCACGGCCTGGGCGGGCCCACCTTCCACGGTTACCGTTACATCAGTAACGACGGAACCCGCTTCGTGATAGACGGAAAGGATGAGTCGGTGGAAGAGCGCACGCGCGTGACCGCTTTCCGTTTCTTTGAAAAGGACGGAATTCTCAAGGTGGAAACCAGCCTGGAAGCCACGGCCGGTGTGACGGTGGTCCCTTATACCGTAACCTATGAAGTGTATCCGGAAGGCCTGGTGGACGTGGATGCCCGCTTCGAGGTTAAGGGAAGCCTGCCCCGCATCGGCCTCCAGCTTCTTCTGAACCCTGCCTACGAGTACCTGAAATGGTATGGCCGGGGCCCTATGGAGAATTATCAGGACCGGAAAGACTGCGCTTTCCTGGGTATCTATGAAAACACGGTGGAAGGAATGGCAGAGCAGTATGTGCGCACCCAGAGCATGGGTGAGAGAACAGACACCCGCTGGCTCAGTTTTGCTACGGGAGACGGCCGCAGCGTCACCTTCACGGCCGATGGCTCCTTCGATTTCAGCGCCCTGCACTATACGGATGTAGACCTTTACCGCGTGAAGTATCTTAACGATCTTCCCAACGTGCGCCGCAGCGAGGTGGTCCTGGTTCTGGACTGCTTGCAGCAGGGCCTGGGTAACGGCAGCTGCGGCCCCGGTCCGCTGCCTCAGTATAGCATCCAGCCCGGAAACTACGGTTTCCGCTTCCGTATAGCCCGATAACTTATGAAAAGAACACTCCTTCTGGGAGGAATGCTCCTCCTTGCCTGCTGCGGCCGCGTGGACCCTCTGAAAGAGGTGAATGTCTTCAACGGAACCGGCTTTGCCGGCAATACTTATCCCGGGGCCACCGTGCCCTTCGGAGCCGTGCAGCTGAGCCCGGACACGGACGCCAGCCTCTGCGGGGGCTATCACTACGATGACGATACCATCCTGGGCTTCAGCCATACCCATCTTTCGGGAACGGGCTGCCCGGATCTGGGAGACTTCCTCGTAACCCCCGGCTTGAATCACGCCGGGCCCATGGCTTTTTCCCACGAGAATGAGCAGGCCTCTCCGGGCTATTACAAAGTGGAGCTGGAAAGCGTGACGGCCGAACTAACGGCCTGGGAGCATACGGGTTTTCACCGTTACACCTTCAAGGTGCCCGGAGACCGTGTGATCCTGGTGGATGCCCGGCACTGCCAGGGCTCCTGGTGTACGGCCACGCAGTATTCACTGAAAACGGAAGGAGAAGAGCTCATCGGCCACCGGCGGGTGAACGGCTGGGCCATAGACCGGGATATTTATCTGTCGGCCCGCTTCTCCGTGCCCTTTGAGAGCGCACAGGAGGTGGAACCGGGCAAAATGCTTTTCACTTTTCCCGAAGATGTCCGGGAAATCTGCCTCACGGCCGGCCTTTCCGGAACCGGCGTGGAAGGCGCCCGCAGGAACCGGGAGGAAGAAACCCTGGATTTTGACGGGGCGCTGCTGCGGGCGCAGACCCGCTGGGCCGATGCCCTGGGCTCCATCCGGGTGCAGGGAGGCCCCACGGACATTTTCTACACCTACTTCTATCATACCTTCCAGACGCCCAACCGGATAGATGATGTGGACGGAGCGTACCGGGACCAGAAAGGACAGAACCGGAAGCTGGAGAAGGGGCATTTCTATTCCACCCTTTCCATCTGGGATACCTTCCGCACCTGGCATCCGCTGCAGACCCTCCTGAACCCGGCCCTGGAAAACGACATCGTGAATTCCCTCCTGGACGATTACGACTGCCTGGGAGAGCTTCCCATCTGGCCCCTCGCCAGTGACGAGACGGGCTGTATGATTGGCTACCATCCGGTTTCGGTGATAGCCGATGCGTGGCTTCGCGGCATCCGCGGCTTTGACGGGGAAAGGGCGCTTAAGGCGATGGTAGAATCTTCCAACAAGCACAATGTCAATGCTTCCGACCTGTACAACCAGTACGGCTGGATTCCGGCCGACCTGAAGATAGAGTCCGTCTCCCAGACCCTGGAATTTGCCTACGATGACTGGTGCATAGCCCGGATGGCGGAAAGCCTGGGCAAGGCCGATATAGCGGCGGAGTACGATGCCCGTGCCCTTCGTTACCGGGAACTCTTCGAACCCCGGACGGGCTTTATGCGCGGTAAGAATGCCGACGGATCGTGGGTAGAGGACTTCGATCCGCTGAAAGGATCCCGGGATTACACCGAGGCGACGCCCTGGCAGTACCGCTTCTTCGTGCCGCACGATGTGGGCGGCCTGGCGGCGCTGATGGGGGGAGACAAAGCCCTTCTGGGGGCCCTGGATTCCCTCTTTACCTATTCTCCAGAAGGGCAGAAGACGGTGGATCCGGGTATCGGCGGAGTGGTGGGCCAGTATGCCCAGGGAAATGAGCCGGACCACAACTTTCCCTGGCTGTTCTACTGGACCTCCGAGGCCTCCCGTTCCCAGCAGGTGGTGCGGGAAGTGCTCAAAACCACCTATTCTGCAGCGCCTGACGGCATCTGCGGCAACGAGGACTGCGGCCAGATGGGTGCCTGGTATGTGATGGCTTCCATCGGCCTGTATCCCGCCTGCCCCGGCAGCGGAGAATACCTGATGACGGCGCCCCTTTTCAAAAAGACGGTGATCACGCTGGGAAATGGGAAAACGCTCACCATCAAGGCCGACAAGCCCCGGCATCCCTATATTTCCCGGGTGCTTCTCAACGGAGAGCCCGTCCAGAGGAATTACCTTACCTATGAAGAAATTATGGCTGGCGGAGAGCTTTCCTTCAAACTGTCGGCCCAGCCCAATTTCCAGCGGAATGTCCTGCCGGCTCCGTATTCCCTTACGGCAGATCCTCCGGTATGCCCGCCGGCCATAGAAGGCAAACTGTTCCTCTTTGAAGGAGAAACCCAGGTTTCCCTTTCATGCAAGACGCCCGGGGCTTCCATCCACTACACGCTGGACGGCAGTGAACCCACCCGGGAGAGTCCGCTGTACCGGGAACCCTTTGTCATCTCGGAGTCCGGCCCCATCCGCGCCCGTGCCTTCCTGAAGGGAATGCCGCCTTCTCCTATGGTGTTCCAGACGGCCCACAAACTGTTTTTGCATCCGTCGGCCCGAAGGGAAGAACTGAAGCGCGGCTGCCGCTACACCTATCACGAAGCCAACTTTACGCTCCTTTCCCAGATAGAGAGCGACCCGGCCGAGGGCTCCGGCGTGCTGGCGGCTCCTTCCATTGCGGGAGCCCGCCGGGAAGACCATTTTGCCTTCAGCTTCTTCGGCTTTATCGACATTCCCCAGACCGGCATCTGGAAGTTCGAAACCCGCAGCGATGACGGCAGCGCCCTGTACATTGACGGGGTGAAGGTGGTGAATAACGACGGCTCGCATTCGGAAGTATCGGCCTATGGGCAGATTCCGCTGGAAAAGGGCCTGCATCCCTTCAAGCTCCTGTATTTTGAAGATTATGAGGGAGCGTCCTTCAGCTGGTTCTGGTGTGCCCCCGGTACGGACGATTACCGTCCGGTTCCCGGAAAAGTTCTTTATTATAAGTAGAAAAAAACGTATCTTTATAGTCTCAACTAGTAACCAAAAGAAAATGAGAAACACTTTGCTCCTGTCCCTGGCGGTTTTCTCCGCCGCCCTGCTTTCCTGCGGAAGGCCTGTTCCCGCGGAGGTGGGAACCCTCACCGAGGCCCTGGATAACAGCGCCTGGGAAGCTTCGGAATGGATTTCCGTAGTGGATGCCCCCATTGCCAAAGGCCCCGCCCTGGATAATTACAAGAGCGCTCCCGGCTCCAACTGGTTCCTTTCCACGGTAACCAATGGAAAAAAGGTAACCAAGGCCGTCTGGATGACTTCCGGCCTGGGAGTATACGACCTCTTCCTGAACGGGAAACTGGTGGGAAAAGAGGTGCTGAAGCCCGGTTTCACACACTATGCCAAGACGAAGCGTGCCTTCACCTACGATATCACGGCCGCCTTTGACAGGAACCCCGGGGCGCAGAATGTGCTTTCCGCCCAGGTAACCCCCGGATGGTGGGCCGACAAGATTGTCACGGACGGAAGAATGGACACGATGCAGGGGCTCAAATGCGCCTTCAGGGGTGTACTGGAGCTTACGTATGCCGATGGCAGCAAACAGCTGCTGGGTACCAATACAGACAGTTGGAAGGCCGGCATCGCCGGTCCCGTCAAGCACGCCGGCATCTTTGAAGGGGAGGAGTACGACGCCCGTTGCCCGATGGGCTTTGAGACGCCGGAACTGCTCAAGACCCCGGAAGTGAATACGGAATTCCAGGGCGTTGTCCTGCCGGATAACGGTGCAGAGATTTACCAGAGGGAAGACATTGCCCTTCGTCCCGTCCAAATTTATGTTTGGGAGGGCGTTACCGGTGCCGTCGAGGCGGAAAAGAAAGAGGATGTGGAGTATGGCAAGGTGGTTGTCACCCGCACTTACAAGGACGGCGAAGTGGTGGAACTGAGCCCCGGAGAAACCCTGGTGGTAGACTTTGGCCAGAATGCCGCCGCCGTGCCTTCCTTCGTGTTCAAGGCCGATGAAGGGACGCGGCTCATCTGCCGTCCTTCGGAGATCCTGAACGACGGAAACGGCGCCGAAAAACGCGGAATGGATGGCCCTGAGGGCAGCACCCACCGCCGCAACCTCCGCGTGGACGACGATGAAATCTGGCTCACCTACACCTTCGGCTCGGCCGGAGATTTCGTGTCCTATACCCCCCGTTGTTCCTTCTGGGGATACCGCTATATTTCCGTTACCGTAGATGCTCCCATGCAGTTCCGGAGCATTGCTTCCATCCCGGTTACGTCCATTTCCCAGGATATGGAAACCGGTAAGATAGAAACGGGTGACGAGCTGGTTAACAAGCTCATTTCCAATACTTATTGGGGACAGCTTTCCAATTATCTCTCCGTTCCCACAGACTGCCCGCAGCGCAATGAGCGCCTGGGCTGGATGGCCGATACCCAGGTCTTCACGGAAACCGGTACCTTCTTTGCCAATACAGACCGCTTCTTCCACAAGTGGATGCAGGATGTGCGGGACAGCCAGAGCGAAGCGGGCGGCTTCCCGGGTGTCGCCCCCCTGGCCCAGTACGGAGGAGAAACGATGCGTCTGGGCTGGGCCGATGCCGGCATCATCGTCCCCTGGACGGTGTGGAAGCAGTTCGGAGACCCTCAGATTGTGGCCGAAAGCTGGGCCTCGATGGAAAAATTCATGGACTATATCGCCTCCACCAAGTACAGTCACGAGGCCCATGAGGCAGAAAACGGCAACTACCAGTGGGCAGACTGGCTCAGCTACGAGCCCCTGGAAAGCTGCGCGGGCCGCTGCTACTATCCCGGCACCTGGAAGAGAATGCCCGAGGCCATCACTTACTGGAATTACTTAAGTGCCTGCTACTGGGCCCTGGATGCAGGCTATATGCGGGATATGGCGGCCGATACGGGCCGCGATGCCGCCAAGTACGAAGCGATGGAAAAAGAGGCCAAGGCCTATCTGAAGGCCGAATTCCTAAAGGAAGACGGTTCTTTCAAGCTTCCCATTCTCAATACCATGCAGACGCCGGCCCTGTTTGCCCTGAAACTGGGTCTGGTGGAAGGAGAGGGGAAAGAGAATATGGCCTCCCGCCTTCGTCAGAACTTTGTGGACCACGGCAACTGCCTGCAGACCGGCTTCCTGGGCACCTCCATTCTGATGGCCACCCTCACGGAAAACGGAATGGCCGATATGGCCTACGAGCTCCTTTTCCAGCGCAAGAACCCCAGCTGGCTGTATTCTGTGGATAACGGCGCCACCACCATCTGGGAACGCTGGAACAGCTATATGGTGGACAAGGGTATGGGCCCCAACGGGATGAACAGTTTCAACCATTATGCTTACGGAGCCGTTTGCGAGTGGATCTGGGAAACCGTGGCCGGCATAGCCAGCGATCCTTCCGATCCGGGCTTCAGGACCATCGTGATGAAGCCGGTTCCGGATAAGCGCCTGGGCTATGTGAAGGCCCGTTACAACAGCGCGGCCGGCCTTATCAAGAGCGAGTGGCGCTATGAGGGAGATACCTGGATCTGGGATTTCACCGTACCTGAGGGCGCCAAGGCCCTGGTAACTCTTCCCGGAGAGGAGGAAGCCCAGGAATATGTTTCCGGAACTTATACAATCAAGAAATAAACTATGTACGATCTTGCCATTCTGGGTGGAGGCCCCGGCGGTTATGTAGCCGCAGGAAGGGCCGGAGCCGCAGGCCTTTCCGTTGTGCTCTTTGAAAAGAGGGAATTGGGCGGTGTCTGTCTCAATGAAGGATGCATCCCCACCAAGACGCTTCTTTACAGTGCCAAAGTATACGATTATACCCGTCACGCAGACCGCTACGGTGTGAATGTACCGGAAAGCACCATTGATTTTGGCGCCATCTTCAAACGCAAGGAGAAAGTGGTGAAAAAGCTGGTGGGCGGTGTCAAGGTGCAAATGAGAAATGCCCACGTGGAGGTGGTCAAGGAGGAGGCCGTCATCGCGGGTAAAGAGGCCGATGGATTTGTCCTGACGGCCGGTGAAGCCACCTATTCGGCCCGTAATATCCTTATCTGTACGGGCTCCGAGGCGGCCGTCCCGCCCATCCCGGGCCTGAAAGAAGGCCTGGGCGGCGTGGTGGTGACCAACCGCGAGATCCTCTCGCTGACGGAACAGCCGCAGCGTCTGGTGGTCATTGGCGGCGGGGTCATCGGAATGGAATTCGCCAGTTTCTTCAACTCCATCGGCACGCAGGTGACGGTGGTGGAGATGCTGCCCAAGATCCTGGGGCCGCTAGATGATGAGATCAGCGCCATGCTGCAGGCCCAGTACGCCAAGAAGGGGGTGGAGTTCCACCTCAGCTGCAAGGTGGTGGCCGTAGAAGGCAATGAGGTCGTTTACGAAGATGCCGAAGGCAATACCTGCCGGGCCGCCGGAGACAAGATTCTGGTTTCCGTGGGCCGAAGGGCCTGCATCCAGGGCCTCGGCCTGGAGAACATCGGCGTGGAGCTGGCGCTGAACCCCGCCGGCCGTCCTTACGGCATTAAGGTGGACGAAAAGATGCGCACCAGTGTACCGGGCGTATATGCCGCCGGCGATGTGACCGGCTTCTCCATGCTGGCCCACACGGCTTCCCGCGAGGGAGAAGTGGCCGTGAACACCATCCTGGGCAAGGAAGATGCTATGAGCTACCAGGCTATTCCGGGTGTGGTCTACACCAATCCGGAAGTGGCCGGCGTAGGTGTGACGGAGGCCGAAGCCATTAAACAAGGCCTGGATTCCACGGTTCTAAAGCTCCCCATGGCCTTCAGCGGCCGCTTTGTGGCCGAGAACGAAAGGGGAGAGGGCCTGTGTAAGGTGATAGTGGACAAGGCCAGCCACCAGGTGCTGGGCGTTCACATGCTGGGCAATCCCTGCTCGGAGATTATCCAGAGCGCTTGCATTGCCATTGAAAAAGGCCTTACGGTGGAACAGCTCAAGGACGTGGTGTTCCCGCATCCCACCGTATCTGAAATCCTCAAAGAAACCCTGTTTACCCATGAGCCGACAGCATAGTTTCCTGGCCCTTATTGTCTTGTGCCTGACGGCCTCGTCCGTTTTTGCCCAGCCCGGCCCCATGCCCCAGCCCGAGAATGTGATCTTGATGCAGCGGGCTTCGTTTAACATTGTTTACGGAGGTCCCACGCGCGCGGAAGGCCGGTCCTACAACTTCACGCCGGCGTTTTTCATCTACCCGGACGGCAAGTTGGACAAAAGGGGAGCAGAAAAGCTTTTGGCCGAAATGGACATCCAGCCCCTGCTGGACGCCAACTATGGGACGGCCCTCGTGATCAATCCCACCGGGGAGAAGTATGACGCCAAGGCCGATTTCGAGGTGTTCGAACAGCTGTTCAACCAGTTCCGCGGGCCTGGAAACCTGAAGGTGGTGGGCCTGGGATCCGGTGCCACCTTTGTGAACCAGGTGATTGCCCCGAAGGCAGGCGGCCAGATTGCCGATATCCTGACGGTGAACGGCAAGGCCGGCCAGGGCGTGGATGCCGCCGGTGTTCCCGCTTATGTGGCTGGAAAGAATGCTGCCAAGGTGGCTAAGCCGTATCAGAAGGCCATGGCCGCCCACGCCGACGAGCCGCTTCTGAAGGTGGTGGTGAATCCGGCATCGGCTTCCCTAAAGGAGGTTTTGGCTGATGCCTGGAAACAGGTGCTGGGTGGCAACTACCGGTACAACAACTATCGGCATACGCACTATGAAGGCGCCAAGTTAGGGGAGTATGGCTCCTATGAGCTGGAACCCTATCTGGACTGCGAAGCTCTGGGTATCAAACGTTTGATTGTGGAAGAACCTACCGGCAAGGATACCAAGTGGCTGTGGTATGAATACTGGCCCGAGGAGTTGCTGTCGGGCGCTCCGGAGCGCAGCGTACCTGTGATGGTGCTCCTGCACGGCAACATGAACGACCCTCGCACCCAGGCCGAGACTTCCGGCTTCATCCAGGTAGCGGCGGAGGATCGTTTCTTTGTGGTGGAAATGGAATGGCAGGGAACGCCCAACTACCAGGCCATGGGCCACGACGGCATCGAAACTGTTCTGTATCAGCTCTTTGCCATGTATCCCCAGCTGGATCCTTCCCGCGTGTATGCCGAGGGTTTATCGGCCGGCTCCATTACCGCCACGGCACTGGGTATCAAGAAATCGCACCTGTTTGCGGCGGTGGGCGGTCATTCCGGCGGTATTTTTGCCAACCCGTTCAAGGGCTATACGCCTTTCGAGCCCCTCTGGGCTGAGGCAACGCAGAAGCGCGGCGCCGTGGAAATGCCCTATTGCTCCGTCCTGGGAACGGCCGATAATGTGGTACCCTATATCAAACCCGATAACTGGAAAGGCAACAACTACCTGAACGCCTGGAATGCCTACGAACAGATGAACGGCATGGAGGTGGTCCGGGAACTGGACTTCTCCGTAGACCCGGTCTTCGCCCAGAAACTGCAGGACAGGGAAAGCATTCACTATGCGAAGGGAGACGGCATTACCGTGGAAACCGGCCAGCTGTACAAGGGTAACGTGCCGCTCATCAAAATAGTGGCCGTCATGGACTACGGCCACTGGAACTTCCAGCCTACCGCCCGCATCATGTGGAACTACTTCAAGCAGTTCCGCCGGGACCCCGAGACCAAGCAGCTCATCTACATTCCTTAGCCGTTTTTCGTGGTAGCTATTTCTTGATCTCCAGCGTCTGGGATTCTCCGGGCTGCCAGGCCAGGACGATGGCATCCGGCAGGTGCTTCCATGAAGCGGTTTCCACCACACCGCCGACGTTCAGGACGACGATGACTTTCTTCCCTCTTTGGTGGAAACCGGGCCTTCGGCTGCGGAGCCGGTCCACACTTTCAGGCGCTTTATAAAGTTAACTTTTATCAAAAATCAAAGTTTTTATTGCATAATCTTTATAGATATATTGGGTTTTTGCGATAAATTTGCATAGCGCAAAACTGTAACCAATGACAGACACCAAACGTTTTCTGGCTTTCGATTGCGGCGCCACTTCCGGCCGCGCGGTCCTGGCCACTTTTTCGGGCAGAGCCTTCGACATGAAGGAAGTTTACCGCTTCCCCAGCGGCATCATCCAGCTGGGCGGCAAATATTACTGGGACGTGCTGACCATTTACCAGCATTTCTGCAACTGCCTGGCCGATCTGGGCCGGCAGGGGATTGTCCCGGATTCCATCGGCATAGACACCTGGGGTGTGGATTTCGGCTTCGTGGCCGAAGACGGCTCCCTGTTGGGCAACCCCCGCGCCTACCGTGACCCGTACACCGACGGCATTCCGGAAAAGGTGTTCCAAACCGTCCCACGTGAGGAACTCTACGGGGCCACCGGCATCCAGATCATGAATTTCAACTCCATCTTCCAGCTCTATGCCCAGACGCAGGAAGGTTTTGCGCCGCTCAAGTATGCGCAGCACATCCTTTTCATGCCGGACCTGCTGTCCTACATGCTCACGGGAAAGAAAGTGTGCGAGTACACCATTGCCTCCACTTCCGGTATGATGGACCAGAGCAGCCGCCAGTTCAACAAGGAACTGCTGGAGAAGCTGGGTGTACGGACCGACGTGCTCCTGCCCATCGTCCAGCCCGGAGAGGTCGTCGGCACGCTCCGTAAGGAAATTGCCGATGCCTGCGGCCTGCCGCAGATTCCGGTGGTGGCCGTGGCCGGGCACGACACCGCATCGGCCATTGCTGCCGTGCCGGCCGGGGACGAAAAATTCGCCTACCTGAGCAGCGGCACCTGGAGCCTTATGGGCATCGAAACGCCCGCTCCTATCATTAATGCCGATTCTACCCGCCTGAACTTCACCAACGAAGGCGGCATCGACGGCACCACGCGCTTCCTCAAGAACATCACCGGCATGTGGATCCTGGAACAGAGCCGCAAGGTGTGGGAAGCCCAGGGTCGCACGTACAAATATGCTGACATGGAGGCCATGGCCCGCAGCGAGGCCGGTTTTCCGTCCCTCATCGACCCGGATGACGCCCGTTTTGCCGCGCCTGCCAACATGATCGAGGCCATCGACGCCTACCTCAGGGAAACGGGCCAGCCCGTTCCCCAGAACGACGCCCAGTACATCAGCTGCATCTACCACAGCCTGGCGCACCGCTACGGACAGGTGGTGGAGATGCTGCAGGGCTTCGCCCCCTTCGCCATCGAGAAACTGCATGTCATCGGCCATCGGCAATGTGATGATCCAGGCCAAGGCCGCCGGTCTGGTAAAAGACCGCTGGGACATGCGCAAGATGATTGCGAAGGCCTTTGCCGTGAAAACCTTTTATCCCGCCAAATAAAAACACAAAAAACTGATACGACATGAAAGAAGCAAACATCCTTAAATCTTATGAGATTGCCAAAGAGCGCTATGCCGCCGTCGGCGTTGACACCGACAAAGCCATCGCGACGCTGGAAAAGACTCCCATTTCCCTGCACTGTTGGCAGGCCGACGACGTTATGGGCTTTGAAAGCCAGGCCGGCCTTTCCGGCGGTATCCAGACCACCGGCAACTATCCCGGCCGCGCGCGCAATATGGAAGAACTGCAGAAGGATGTCCTCTTTGCCAAGAGCCTTATCGCCGGTAACCATCGCCTGAACCTCCACGAGATTTACGGCGACTTCAAGGGCCAGTATGTAGACCGCGACCAGGTGGACGTGAAGCATTTCGAGAGCTGGATCCAGTGGGCGAGGGAAAACAATATGAAGCTGGATTTCAACTCCACTTCCTTCGGCCATCCCAAGAGCGGAGACCTCTCCCTGGCCAACCCGGACCCTGCCATCCGCGAATTCTGGATCGAGCACACCAAGCGCTGCCGCCGGATTGCCGATGCCATGGGCAAGGCCCAGAATGACCCTTGCATCATGAACATCTGGGTACACGACGGCTCCAAAGACCAGACCGTGGAGCGCAAGCGTTACCGTGAGATTTTTGCCGAAAGCCTGGACGAGATTCTGAAGGAAGACCTTCCTGGCATGAAAACCTGCCTGGAAGCCAAGCTCTTCGGTATCGGTCTGGAGAGCTACACCGTGGGCTCCCACGACTTCGTGGCCGGTTACTGCGCCACCCGCAAACTGATGTACACCCTGGATACCGGCCACTACGAGATGACCGAGAACGTGGCCGACATGGTCGCCTCGCTCCTGCTCTTCGTGCCGGAGTTGATGCTCCACGTCTCCCGCCCCATCCGCTGGGATTCCGACCACGTGACCATCATGAACGACCAGACGCTGGACTTGTTCAAAGAGATCGTGCGTGCGGATGCCTTGAACCGCAGCCATATCGGCCTGGACTATTTCGATGCCGCCATCAACCGCATCGGCGCCTATGTGATTGGCACCCGCGCCACGCAGAAGTGTGTGTTGAGCGCCCTGCTGGAGCCGCTGGTGAAGCTGCGTGAATACGAGGATGCCGGCAAGGGTTTCCAGCGCCTCGCCCTCCTGGAAGAGGCCAAGACCCTTCCGTTCGGCGCCGTGTTCGACTATTTCAACTACAAGAACGGCGTCCCCGTTGGGGAAGCTTTCATCCCCGAGATTGAAAAATACGAGAAAGAAGTCACTTCCAAGCGCTAAGTTATGAACCTTGTCATCGGCCTTCTGATCATAGCTGTCGGGGCTTTCTGTCAGTCCAGCAGCTATGTTCCCATCAATAAGATCAAGTCCTGGAGCTGGGAAAGCTATTGGCTGGTCCAGGGCGTATTTGCCTGGCTGGTATTTCCCTTCATCGGCGCCTGGCTGTCGGTCTCCGGTATCGGCAGCTTCGGTGATTTGCTTGCGCAGATGCAGGCCGATGCCAAAAGCACCTGGCTCACCATTCTGTTCGGTGCCTTATGGGGCGTTGGTGGCCTCACCTTCGGCCTTAGTATGCGGTATCTGGGGGTGGCCCTGGGGCAAAGCATTGCCCTGGGCACCTGCTCGGCCCTCGGCGCCATCCTGGGTCCGGTGTTCACCGGCCATGCGGCAGACCTGACCAGCGCCGTCATTATCGGCGTTGTGGTCACCCTGGTGGGCATTGCCATCATCGGGGTAGCCGGCGCCATGAAAAGCGCTGCACTCCCGGAGGAGGAGAAAAAGAAGGCCGTGAAGGACTTCAACTTCGGAAAGGGCATCTTCGTTGCCCTTCTCGCCGGCTTTATGAGCGCCTGCTTCAATATCGGCCTCAGCTTTGGCCAGGGCCTTTTCCTGGAGGGTACCAAGCCCATTTTCCAGACGCTGCCTGCCACTATGCTGGTTACTTTCGGAGGCTTCCTTACCAATGCCTGCTACTGCCTGTACCAGAACAATAAGAACAAGACTTTCGGAGACTATCGGCAGGGCAGCCTTTGGGGAAACAACATCCTTTTCTGCGGCCTGGCCGGCCTTCTGTGGTACAGCCAGTTCTTCGGTCTGTCCCTGGGCAAGGGCTTCCTCACGGATTACCCGGTCCTGATTACCTTCAGCTGGTGCATCCTGATGAGCCTCAATGTGGTGTTCTCCAATGTGTGGGGCATTATTCTCAAGGAATGGAAGGGCGTTTCCTCAAAGACGGTGGCCGTTCTCGTGTGCGGCATCGTGGTCCTTATCATCAGTACATTTTTACCACAGATAATATGAGTATCTTAGATAACAGACCGGCGCTGAAGGCGGCGGTAGATCAGGTGGCCGAAGTGGCCGGATACCTCTGGCAGAAAGGCTGGGCCGAGAGAAACGGAGGCAATATTACCATCAACATCACGGAATATGTGGACGAGGCTATGAAGGCGCTTCCTGCTATCGACGCGCCCCGCTCCATCGGCAAAACCCTTCCGCATCTGAAGGGATGCTGGTTCTACTGCAAGGGAACCGGTAAGCGGATGCGGGATTTGGCCCGCGAACCCATGGCCAACGGCTCCATCATCCGCATCCTGGAGGACTGCGCCCGTTACGAGATAGTGGCCGATGCCGTAGTGGCTCCCACCTCCGAGCTGCCGTCTCACCTGGCCGTGCACGATTATCTGCTGGCGAAAGGCTCTCCTTACCGCGCTTCGCTGCATACCCATCCCATAGAGCTGGTGGCCCTTACTCACAGCAAAAAATGGATGGAAAAAGATGTGGCCACCCGGATGCTCTGGTCCATGATTCCGGAAACCAAGGCCTTCTGTCCCAGAGGATTGGGGATGGTGCCTTACCTCCTCCCTTCCAGCGTGGAACTGGCCGATGCCACCCTCAGGACCCTGGACGAGGGGTACGATGTAGTGATGTGGGAAAAGCACGGTGTATTTGCCGTAGATACGGACATTATGAGCGCCTTCGACCAGGTGGATGTGCTCAATAAATCCGCCCTTATCTATATAGCTGCCAAAAATATGGGCTTTGAGCCCGAAGGAATGTCTGAGGCCCAGATGAAGGAAATGAGCGTGGCCTTCAACCTGCCCAAATAGGTCAGTGACTCTTGCCCTGGGTGAGCTCCCGGTATTCCAGGGGCGTCATTCCGCTGACGCGGCGGAAAGCCGTAAAGAAATAGTCTTCATTGTCATATCCCATCTCGTAAGCAATCTGTTTGACGGGGTGGGATGTGTTGGTTAAGGCTTCCTTGACCCGGTTCATCTTTACCTCCTGGATGTATTTGGCAGGGGAGAAGCCGGTGTATTCCTTGAAAACGCGCCGGAAATTGGAGTAGCCCATATTCAGCTGCTGAGCCAGGTTCTCCGGGGTGATGGTTCTGAACTGACTGGAAATAAGGATTTTGGCGCGGTTGATCTGGTCTGCTACTTCGGAGAATACTTCGTTCCTATTGTAGAAACGGGCCAGGCTCATCAGGTGGTTGACCAGGCCGCCCAGGCGCTGCTGGAAGCCGGATTCCTGTCGGGTGGCGGTTTCGATGGCATCCTGGTACAGGGCCACGATGTCACTGTGGAGCCGGACTTTCCAGACCGGGTTCTTGGGGCTGAAAAAGCCATCGGCCACCCATTTGTCCATCTGGAAGCCCTTGAAGCCAATCCAGTATTCTTTCCAGCCGGTGTCCGGGTCCGGCCTGTAAGAGTGCCATTCTCCCGGGAAAAGGAGGAAGAAAGTACCAGGAGTTACCTGCACAGAATGCTGCAGGGTGGCGCTGCGGAAGCGGCCCCGGCCCTTGGTAATGTATAGAAGCTGGTATTCGTCCAGGACGCGGCCGTGCTCTTCCGAGAAGAGGTAACGGGAAGGGTGCTCTCCCGGAGGGTAGGATTCTCCGGGACCCACTTCCTGACAGCCGACAGAGTTGACGGCCGTTCCCCATTTGAGATCTGCCGGGGCGGCCACCAGATACTTCAGGTGAATGGCTTCGTTCATAATTTGAATGCTAAGATAAAAACCTTTTAATTTAAATACAATAGTAGTCTCTTTTTTTGTATCTTTGCTGCTCAAATATTGAACTATGAAGAAGTTTTATCTGGCTTTGGGAATCTTAGCCATCCTCTCCGGCACTTGTATCACCAGCACTTCCTGCGGCACCCGCGCCGGCGCCAAAGGGGCCGATACCCTTAAAATCAATACTACGAACTTAGGGACCGATGTTATCGGCTTCAATGGCCCTACGCCAGTGGAGATTTCCACGGTGAAGGGCGTGATTACCCGGATAAAAGCCTTGCCCAACCAGGAAACTCCGGGCTATTTCCGCATGGTAAAGGAAAGCGGACTGCTGGAAAAACTGGTGGGCAAGACTGTGGAAGAGGCCAAAACCGTTGAACTGGATGCCGTTTCCGGAGCAACCTATTCTTCGGAAGCCGTGATCAAGAACATCCGGCTGGGTCTTGATTCTTTGCAGTAGTTTACTTTTTCAGGAGCACGCGGTGGGCGGGAACCTCTGAGGCGGCGGCTTCGGCCTCTGCCGTGCAGCGGATGTCGCGGGAAGAGGCACCGAAGAGGAACTTGTATGTTCCGGCGTCTACCTTCCAGGCCGATGCTTCCTCGTCGAAGGAGGCCAGCTCTGCGGTGGGGAAGGTAAGGGTGAGCACCTGGGACTCTCCGGGAGCCAGTTTGCCCGTCTTGGCATACGCCTTCAGTTCCTTGACCGGTTTGTCCAGTTGGCTTTCCGGTGCACTCACATACAGCTGGACGGCTTCCTTGCCGGCCACTTCACCCACATTCTTCACCCGTACCGTGGCCGTGATGGTTTTGCCGTCATTCTTCACGGTGGGCTCGCTGTACTCGAAAGTGGTGTAGCTGAGGCCATATCCGAACGGATAGGAAACGGAGATGTTGTACTTGTCAAACCAGCGGTAGCCCACGTAGATACCTTCTGCATAGTCTGTCTGGTCCACGTCCTTCTGGCCGATGTCTTCGCGGCGCTTCATGAAGTAAACCTCCTGGGTGGCGTCGATAGGGAAGTTGGTGGAAGAAGCGGCGTCCATCAGGTTCATGGGGAAAGTCATGGGCAGTTTGCCGGAAGGGCTCTCCACACCGGTGAGAATGTCCGTTACGGAGTTGCCGCCTTCCTGACCGGCCTGCCAGGCCAGCAGGACGGCATCCGGCATCCAGCTCCAGGAGTGAGTCTCGATGACACCACCCACATTCAGCACCACGACAACCTTCTTGCCGGCCTTGTGGAAAGCCTTGGTGACGGTGGTCAGGAGCTTGCGTTCGCTGTCGCTAAGGATGAAGTCAGCTGCGCTGCGGTCGAAGAATTCTCCGGAATTGCGGCCGAAGGTGATGATGGCTATGTCATTGGCCTTGGCCGATGCTTCTACTTCCTTGTTGGCGGGAACCAGCTCGCTGGGACGGGGAGCCGGGAAGAAGGCAGCCAGCTGATCCTTCCCCTCCAGGGAAGCCTTGAAGGCGGCGGCCTCCTCGGCAATGTGTTTGAGGGTGGTCTCCTTGTTGCTCTCGTCCACGTTGAAACCGGCGTTCTTCAGACCGTCCAGCAGGGAAACCGTGTAGGCGCGGTTCACGTTTCCGGAACCGGTACCACCGGCGATGAAGTCAAAGCTGGTGCAGCCGAATACAGCAACATTCTTAACGTCCTTGAGCGGCAGGACGCCGTTGTTCTCCAGCAGAACCATGCCTTCCAGGGCACTCTGGCGGGTAACCTGGGCGTGAGCCTTGAGGTCCGGCTTGTTGGAGTAGGCGTAGCCCTTTACCTTGGGGCTGCGTTTGACCAGTTCCAGGCAGCGCTTGACGCAGACGTCCAACTGGGCTTCGGTGAGGGAGCCGTTCTGGAGGGCTTCCATGATCTGGTCATACTGCTTCTGGGTACCGGGCTGGAGCATATCGTTGCCGGCGGCAATTTGCTTGGCTCCGTCATCACCGCCGAACCAGTCTGTCATCACCAGGCCCTTGAAACCCCATTCGTCGCGGAGGACGGTGGTCAGCAGGTCCTTGCTCTGGGAGGTGTAGGTGCCGTTGATCTTGTTATAGGAGCTCATGATGGTCCAAGGGTCGGCCTCCTTGACGGTAATCTCAAAGCCCTTGAGGTAAATCTCGCGCTGGGCGCGGGGGCTGATGATGGCGTTGTTGCCGGTGCGGTTGGTTTCCTGGTTGTTGTAGGCGAAATGCTTTACGGAAGTGCCTACATCGTTCTTCTGGACGCCGCGCACGTAGGCGGCAGCCGTCTTGCCGGCCACCACGGGATCTTCCGAATAATACTCGAAGTTACGTCCGTTGAGGGGGTGGCGGTGGATGTTGAGGGCGGGAGCCAGGTAGACATCGGCCCCGTACTCGTGCACTTCCTCACCCATGGCCTGGCCCACATTCTCTACCAGCTCCTGGTTCCAGGTGCTGGAAAGGAGGGTGCCGATGGGGAAGTGGGTGCAATAATAGGTATTGGGGTCATTTTCCCTTGTGGGGTTGATCCGGAGACCGGCAGGACCGTCGGCCAGGACGATGCTGGGAATGCCCAGGCGGGGAATGGGGTAGGTGGTGCCGGCAGCACCGGGAACGATGTCCTCTGTGGCGCCCACCGTGGCGGTGGATCCGTCACTTCCGGCCATGCCCATGCCGATGACAAGGTGTACTTTCTCTTCCAGGGTCATGGCCTTGAGAACTTTGTCCACGGAGGATTTGCCCAACTGGGGGTCTCCGCTCTGGCAAGCGGCAAGGGCCAGGGCGGCGGCAGAAATCATGATGGTTTTCTTCATAAGATATTGTTGGTTAATTGTTGTGCTATTGGCAACACAAAGATAGATTTAATTCATGGAAAAAAAAGGGAGGAAAAGCCAATTAGATAAAATGGATAAACTTTTGAACACGGAGAGCGCTAATTTTGTAGCCGAAGAAAACCCATAAACCAACAACACTTATATGAAAAAGATCCTTTTAACCTTCGCAGCCCTGAGCCTGGCCTTATCGGCCCTGGCCCAGCCCCAGCTGCGTGAAGACAATGTGGAAGAAGTGCTGAAGGCCATGACCCTTCAGGAAAAAGCTACCCTGCTGGTGGGCGGCGCCCGTGCCGCCATCGTGAACGGAGTTACCACCGGCGTGGCGGCCAATGTGCCTGGTGCGGCCGGCAATACCCGCCCCATCGAGCGTCTGGGAATTCCTTCCACCGTGCTGGCCGACGGCCCTGCCGGCCTTCGTATCCAGCCCACCCGTCAGGGAGACAGCAACACTTACTACTGCACCGGTTTCCCCGTGGGAACCCTTCTGGCCAGCTCCTGGGATGTTGACCTGGTGAAGAGTATGACCCGGGCCATGGGTAACGAAGTCCTGGAATATGGCGTGGATGTGCTTCTGGCCCCTGGTATGAACATCCATCGCAACCCTCTCTGTGGCCGCAATTTCGAGTATTTCTCCGAGGATCCGCTCCTGTCCGGTAAAATGGCTGCTGCTTATGTAAAAGGTATCCAGAGCAATGGCGTAGGTACTTCCATCAAACACTATGCGGCTAACAACCAGGAAACCAACCGCAACGAGGACGATGCCGTCATCTCCCAGCGTGCCCTTCGCGAAATCTATCTGAAGAACTTCGAGATTGCCGTCAAAGAGGCCCAGCCCTGGACGGTGATGAGCTCCTACAACAAGCTCAACGGAGACTATACCCAGCAGAGCGAAGGCCTTCTGACCACGGTTCTTCGTGACGAGTGGGGATTCACAGGTATCGTGATGACAGACTGGGGCAACAAGGCCGGTACCGTGAAGAGCGCCAAGGCCGGCAACGACCTGATGGAACCCGGTAACCAGAACGAGATTGACCGCATTGTGGCCGGAGTCCAGGATGGCACCATCTCCCAGGAAGAACTGGACCGCAATGTCCGCAATATGCTCAACTACATTGTCCGCACCCCTCGCTTCAAGGGGTACCAGTTCTCCAACAAGCCGGATCTGAAGGCCCACGCTGCCTTGGCCCGCAAGGTGGCCGGTGAGTCTGTCGTGCTTCTTCGCAACGAGGCTGCCCTTCCTCTCAAAGGAACGGAGAAAGTAGCTCTCTACGGCGTTTCTTCCGTCGATTTCGTGGCCGGTGGCACCGGTTCCGGTGATGTGAACAAAGCCTATGTGGTAAATATGGTGGAAGGCATGCGGAATGCCGGCTTTACCCTGGACAAGAGCCTGGTAGACTACTATTACGCCTACAAGGCCTATGACAAAGCCCAGAAGGGCCTGAATAACAGCGGCTTCTCCTGGTTCTTCAGCCGCAAGCTCTCCGAGGTGGCCATTCCTGCGGATGCCATTGCTGCCGAATCCAAGGCCAACGATGTGGCCGTGGTGGTACTGGGACGCAATGCCGGTGAAGGAGCAGACCGCAAGATGATGGATGACTTCGAACTCACCGCCGTCGAGCGTGAACTTCTCCAGAATGTGAGCACCTCTTTCCACGCCAAGGGCAAGAAAGTGATTGTGGTCCTGAATGTAGGCGGTGTCATCGAGACCAACTCCTGGAAGAACCTGGTGGATGCTATCGTCCTGCCCTGGAGCCCCGGTCAGGAAGGTGCCAACGCCGTGGCCGATGTTCTCATCGGCAAGGTGAACCCTTCCGGCAAGCTTCCGATGACCTTCCCCGTGAACTTCATGGACCATCCCTCCAGCGCCAACTTCCCTTACAACTACCAGCAGGGCGCTTCCCGCGCCTTCTCCTGGGGTCCCCGTCAGCCTCAGAAGGATGTGGACTATACCAACTACGAAGAAGGCATCTGGGTGGGTTACCGTCACTTCGTAACCCGTGGCGTGGAAGTTTCCTATCCCTTCGGTTTCGGCCTCAGCTATACCACTTTCGCCTACAGCAAGCCCACGGTGAAGGCCGTGGACGATGGCTTCCAGGCCAGCATTACCGTCACCAACACCGGTTCTGTGGCCGGTAAGGAAGTGGTGGAACTTTATGTGAGCGCCCCTGCCGGCGGTCTGGACAAGCCCGCCCGCGAACTGAAGGCCTTCGCCAAGACCCGGGAACTGAAACCCGGAGAGAGCCAGACCCTTACCCTGAAAGTGGGCGCCTACGAGCTGGCCTCCTTCAACGAGGCGGCATCGGCCTGGGAGGCTGCTGCCGGTAATTATAAGGTGCAGTTCGGCGCCAGCGTCGACGATATCCGTGCCACCGCTGCCTTTACCCTCAAGAAAGCCCAGAGCTGGCCGGTTCACAATGTATTAGCGCCTCAGACCAAATAGTTTTATTTTTTCAAAGGAAAAACGTAAATTTGTGCATAATACGGAACTTGATAACCTTCTTTATTATGCACAAATTTTTTATGATGGGCGTCATGGCGTTATTGGCACTCTCCTGTGCCCAGACGCCTGAAAAACGTGCCCAGGAACTCATTTCCAAACTAACCCTGGAGGAGAAGACCTCCCTGATGATGCACCCGTCGGCCCCGGTGGAAGCCCTGGGCATCCCGGCTTACGACTGGTGGAACGAAGCCCTGCACGGGGTGGCCCGTAACGGCAAGGCAACGGTTTTCCCTATGCCCATCGCCATGGCGGCTTCCTTTGACGAACCCCTGGTGAACGAGGTTTTCACGGCGGTGAGTGACGAAGCCCGTGTGAAAAACCGCTGGGCTGTACAGTCCGGCCACGTGGGCCAGTACCAGGGACTTACTTTCTGGACCCCCAATATCAACATTTTCCGGGATCCCCGCTGGGGCCGCGGCATGGAAACCTACGGGGAAGATCCCTACCTGACCGGTCAGCTGGGAATGGCCGTGGTGCGGGGCCTGCAGGGCCCTTCCGATGCCAAGGTGCTCAAGGCACATGCCTGCGCCAAGCATTTTGCCGTGCATTCCGGTCCGGAGTGGAACCGCCACAGCTACAATGCCGTAGTTAGCGAGCGGGACCTGAGGGAAACCTATCTCCCCGCCTTCAAAGACCTGGTTACCAAGGCCGATGTAAAGGAGGTCATGATAGCCTACAACGCCTTCCGGGGTGTTCCCTGCGGGGCCAGCGACTACCTGATTAACACCATCCTGCGCGGAGAGTGGGGCTACAAGGGCCTGATTGTGTCCGACTGCGGCGCCATCTCCAATTTCTTCGAGCCCGGCTGCCACGGTTACAGCGAGGACGGCCCCCACGCCGCCGCCACAGCCATCCATACTGGTACGGACCTCAACTGCGGAGACAGTTACCGCTTCATTCCCGAGGCCGTTCAGAAGGGCCTTTTGGATGAGGCCGATGTAGACCGCTCTCTGGTGCGCCTCCTTTCCGAGCGTATCCGTCTGGGCGAGTTGGAGCACAATACTGCGCCTTGGGATTACCTCTCCGATGATATCGTGGAAGGCCCCGAGCACCGGGCCCTTTCCCGCAAGATGGCAGAGGAGACCATCGTCCTTCTGCAGAATAAGGGCGGCATCCTGCCCTTGAAGGAGGATGCCCGGATTGCTGTGGTGGGCCCCAACGCCGATGACCGGGAAATGATGTGGGGTAATTACAATCCCATCCCGGAGAACACGGTTACCCTCCTGGAGGGCCTGAAGGCCCGTTTCCCGAACCTTGTGAGCGCCAAAGGCTGCGGTATAGTAGGGGAGAAGGAAGAAGTAAAGGCCCTGCTGGAGCAGCTGGAAGGCAAGGATATCGTCATCTTTGCCGGCGGCATCTCTCCCCGTTTTGAGGGCGAAGAGATGGATGTGGACGCCCCGGGATTCCGTGGTGGAGACCGTACCAGCATAGAGCTACCGGTCGTTCAGCGGGAACTGCTGAAGGCCCTGCACGATGCCGGCAAGAAGGTGGTTCTGGTGAATTTCTCCGGCTGCGCCATGGGGCTGGTGCCCGAGACCGAAAGCTGCGAGGCCATCCTGCAGGCCTGGTATCCCGGCGAGGAAGGCGGCACCGTATTGGCCGATGTCCTTCTGGGAGACGTTGTGCCTTCCGGCAAACTTCCCCTTACCTTCTATAAGAATGTAGACCAGCTCCCGGATTTTGAAGACTATAATATGAAGGGCCGCACGTACCGTTTCTTTGAGGGAGAGCCTCTGTATCCCTTCGGTTATGGCTTAAGCTATACCACCTTTGAATATGGCAAAGCCCGTACGGAAGGAAGCAAGATCATCATCCCCGTCACCAACACCGGTTCAAGCGAAGCAACGGAGGTGGTGCAGCTGTATGTGAAGAAGACCGATGATGCCGAGGGACCTCTGAAGTCCCTGCGCGGCTTCAGCCGGGTAACTGTTGTTCCAGGCCAGACGGTGGAAGTGGAGCTGCCCCTTACCGCAGAAACTTTCCTCAGTTGGAATGAACAGAAGCAGGACATGGTTCCTGAAAAAGGAACGTGGGAGCTCCTCTATGGCGGAAACTCCCACGATCTGCAGTCTCTGACTTATCAGTTCAACTAAGCCTTCCGAAGGTCTATAGCCTTCTGAAACATTTCCAGTAGCGCCTCCACGGACCTACGAATGTCGTACTGCTCCATGTGCGCTGCATATTTTTTGCCCATTTCCCAGCGCTCCTCCGGGTGGTCCAGCCAGTAGTCTATACGGTTGGCCAGGGCCTCCGGATTCTCTGCGGGGAAGATGCTGCGCTTGTCAATGGCAAACTGGGAAGTGCCGCTGTAGCGGCCGGATGCAATAACGGGAACGACGCCCTGCTGCATGGCCTCCATGATGGACAGGCCTTCTACCTCGATGGTGGCGCAGTGGATGGCCAGATCGGCCTCGGCAGCCATTTTCCGAAGGCCGTCCCGGTCCTCGAAGGTAATGATGGGATCGTAGCCCAGGATGCCTTTCTCGTAAAGTCTGTGCGCCTTTCTTTTGATGGAATCCGTCTTGGGTCCCAGGCCGGCGAAATGAAGCTGGATGCGTCGGGAATACCGGCTGTATGTCATGGCTTTGAGAAGGGTGTCGTGGTCTTTTTCCCGGGACAGGCGGCCGATATAGATCACCTTGAGAGGACGTTCCGGATTAAGGTAGTTTTCCGGCATGGCTTCCGGCCGGATGCAGGGATCCGGCACTACGCCGTTGGAGATGAGCTCCAGACGGGACTGGATATGGTATCGGCGCAGGCGGTCCAGAACGTTTTCCGTGGGACACTGGACATAGTCACAGAAGTTGAAGGTGTGTTTTTTCCAGGCTCTGAGAATGGTGCGGTTAAGGCCTTTCCAATAACGCAGGGGACCCAGCGAGTTGGTGATGTTCTCCGGATGCAGATGATAAGTGGCCGTGACAGGTTTTCCCATTTCACGGGCTATATGGATCATCCGGTCTTCAACCACGAAGGGCTCTTCCAGGTGAATGACATCGGCCCACTCGACCGCTTCCTTCATAAGGGCCGGATTACTGGCGGAAAAGCAGTATCCCTGAGCCTTGATAATGGGGTTGATGATGCCGGAGAGGATGCGTACCTCGTGGCCGGTTTGTTTCAGATACTCTACTGTACGGCGTGCACTGGCAGCCAGACCATTGCCCGTAACATAAAAGTTATTAATTACAAAAAGGATTTTCATAGTAGGTTCAGGGGTTTTGAAAGATTCTTTGCATCACGTCTTTAAGCTCTTCCGTCCATCCGTTGACCCAGTCGTGGGATGAAGGGTACATGAAGTAGCGATGGGGATATCCCTTTTTGTTCATATACACATGCAGGTTGTGCGTAGCAGGGCGCATCATATCGTAGTCTCCGGCATAAAGATAATATCCATAGGGAGGGCATTGGGCATACTGGCGATTGATTTTCCTGCGAAGGTTTCCATAGAACCTGTAATGCGCTATGCCGGGATGGCCGATAGCCCAGACATAGGGGGACATCGCTCCCACGTAGCCGAAGGCTTCGGGATTGTTGGCGGCCAGGTACATAGTCTGGCAGCCTCCTATGGAAAGGCCGGCAATGGCCCGGCCTGCCCGGTCCGCTTGGGTGCGGTAGAGACTGTCCACCAGCCCCACGACATCTTTCATGAAGGCCGATTCCACCACCCCGTCCATCTCAAAGATGCTCTCGAAGGCATCTTTGAATCTCCCGCCTTCGTAGTCTGCGTCGTCGTTGTACTGGTTCACATTGGGCATCACGATGATGCAGGGCTGGGCTTTTCCGCTTGCCCAGAGGCTGTCGGCCGTCTGGTACACTTCTCCTTTCCGGATCCAGGAGGTTTCGTAGCCGCGGGCTCCGTGCAATAGGTACAGGACGGGGTAGCGCCGGTTGGACTGATAGTAGTCTGCCGGGAGGTAGACTATGATCCGGCGCTCCGTTGGACCGGGTACACTGCAGGGCTGGACGATTTCTTCAACGATGTTTTTGGGCTGATATTCGGCCCTGATGGCAGGGCCGGGCAAATACGCCTCTGAGCTCTTGATGCGGAGAATGCCGCAAGAAGAGCTCAGGAAAACACAAATGATAAACGGGAGAAATTTCCGCACTACTGAATTACTCTGCCTCGGGAGCCAGGGTGGTGTAGACGTTGGTAACGTCTTCATCATCCTCCAGCATACCGGTGAGCTTGTCCAGCGTGGCACGCTGCTCCGCGGTAACTTCCTTGAGGTCCACGTTGGGAATCTGCTCGAAACCGCCGGAGATGAGTTCGTAACCCTTTTCCTCGATGTATTTCTGAATTTGGCCGTAGGCACTGTAGTCTCCGTAGATGGAGATTTCCACGGTCACATTTTCGTCTTCGTCCTCCACTTCCTGCTTGAACACCTCTTCGGCGCCGAAATCAATCAGCTCCAGTTCCAGCTCTTCCACGTCGATGGGCTTGGCGGGGTCTTCCTTGATGCGGAAAACGCATTTGTGGTCGAACATAAAGGCCACGGAGCCACTGGTCTGAAGGGTGCCGCCGCATTTGGTGAAATAGCTGCGCACGTTGGCCACGGTGCGGGTGTTGTTGTCCGTAGCGGCCTCTACGAGGTAGGCGATGCCGAAGGGGCCGAAGCCTTCATAGATGATTTCCTTGAAATCTCCGGTCTTGGCTTCCGTTGCCTTCTTGATGGCGCGCTCGATATTCTCCTTGGGCATCTGTTCGGCCTTGGCCTCAGCGATGAGGGCACGAAGACGGGGGTTGCCGGTTACTTCGGCACCGCCCTGCTTCACGGCGATGGTAATTTCCTTGCCCAGTTTGGTGAAGGTTTTGGCCATGTGGCCCCAGCGCTTCATCTTCCGCTCTTTGCGGAATTCAAATGCTCTTCCCATAATTACTTGTTTTCGATACGGGTGATGTACTTGTCAATTTCCAGGGCCTCGGGAGCGTTGCCCCACTTGTCCTTGATTTCCTTGTAGAAGGAAAGGGCCTGGGTGTCGTTGCCATTGGCCTCGGCGGCGATGCCGGCCTTCAGGAGGTAAGCGGCGGCCAGAGCGTTGTCAGAGGTCTTGGCGGCCTTCTGGTACCAGCTGATGGCCTCGGAGTAGTTCTCCAGATCTGCGTAGGCGTCTCCGATGCAGGCCTGTGCCTTACCCAGCAGGATAGGGTCTTCACCGTCGTATTTCTTCAGGTACTGGATGGCTTCTTCGGGAGCACCGGTCTGGAGTTTGGCGATACCGGCATACATGTAAACGGCCTCACCGGCCTTGGAGCCATACTGCTTGATGATGTCTTCGAAGCCCAGGTCGTTGTCGTCTCCGGTGAGGGAGAGCTCGTATTCTCCGGACAGGAACCACTGCTCTGCGCGGGCCATCTGGTCCGTGGCCTGCACCTTCTTGGGCTGCAGGATAAAGCGGTTGTATGCCAGGATGGCGAGGGCGATGACGAGAACGCCGATGACACAGCCGTAAATGAGTTTTCCGTTCTCCTTGAAGAACTGTTCGGTCTTGGAAACGGCCTCAGCAACATTCTGCTGACGCACTTCTTCTTCAGTCTTAGTAATCTTTGCCATATTGTAATTGTTTTTATTAGCTAATTGAGCCCGCAAATTTACGAAAAATATTATATATTTGCAATCATATTATTCGCCTGAACATGCCCCATCTCAAGAAAATAGTAGTCCGGGATTTTCGCAACATCGCTTTCCAGGAAATCGGCTTTTCTCCCAATGTCAACTGCATCAGCGGAAACAACGGGGAGGGAAAGACCAACCTGCTGGACGCTATCTACTATCTGTCCATGACCAAGAGCGCTTTCCCGGCACCGGACAAGTACAATTTCCGCTACGGGACGGAAGGCTTTACCATAGGAGGAACCTATGCCATGGAAAACGGGCTGGAATCCCGTTTCTCCATCCAGGTGAAGGAAGGGGAGAAGAAGATGCTCAGGGACGACAAACCGTACTCCCGCCTGGGAGAACATATCGGCGTCTTGCCTGTTGTGATGGTCTCTCCCTCGGATACGGCCCTGGTGAGCGAATCGGGAGAGGAGAGGCGCCGCCTGTCCAATGCCGTGCTGTCCCAGATGGACCGCGAATACCTCTCTGCCGTGCAGGGTTACACGCGTCTTCTTCAGCAGCGCAACAAGGTTCTGAAAGAGATGGGAGCGGATCTTTCCCTTCTGGATGTGCTGGATGAGCGGATGGCTCCGCTGGCCGCCACCATCTACGAAAGCCGGCTCCGGCTGGCCCGGGAGCTGCAGCCCGTGGTGGCAGAATACTACCGCCTCATTTCCGGGGGCGGGGAGAGCGTGGCCATCGAGTACAAATCGGATTTGGCAAAATCTTCATTGATTGAGATTTTTGCCGCTCACCGGGAGCGGGACTTTCTATTGAGATATACCTCCTCGGGAGTCCAAAGAGACGATTTTGTCTTCACGATGGACGGCCATCCCATCCGACGCGCCGGCAGCCAGGGACAGCAGAAAAGCTTTTTGGTGGCGCTCAAGTTTGCCCAGTACGAAATCATGAAACGTTCTTACGGCTTTGCCCCCATGCTGCTTCTGGACGATGTTTTTGACAAACTGGACCTGGGCCGCATCTCCAACCTCATCTCCATGGTGGCCGGGGCGGATTTCGGCCAAATCTTCATCACGGATACAGACCGGGACCGCCTGAGCGGGATCATAGACCGCATCACGGAAGACAGGGCCTATTTCCTTACCGAAAAAGGGGCGTTCAGCCGCGTCGAGTAGTATGGCAGATCCTGTTCGCATACACCGCAAGGAAGCCATCGGGATGGATGAGCTGGTACAGCAGTACATCAAGCAGATGAAACTGGCCGCCGGGCTCAATACCCAGCGCATTTTCGCCGCCTGGGATGCCTGCTCCGGAGCCGGTCCCTTCACCCTCCGCCGTTTCTTCCGGGGAGGCAAGCTGTACATTACGCTGGGCTCTTCCGTCATCCGCAACCAGCTCTATTTCCAGAAGGCGGAACTGATAGAAAAGATGAATGCCTATCTTTCCAAAGACGAACTCTTTACGGCCGATAACCGGACGGTAAGCTTTATTCAGGAACTGATCCTTCGCTGAAGTTTTTCTCCACCACCAGTTCTACCGGATTGCAGGCGATGGCGTTTCCGGTGAAGCCCAGTCCGTTGCTGTTGTTGGTGTAAGTGAAGTTGGCAGGCGTCAGTCCCATATTGGAGAGAAAATCAAAATTGCTCTGATACAGGGCTTTGGCATAGCGGTAAAACTCTGGCGACAGGCGGTACAGATGGAAACGGTAGGTCTTTTTGGCGCCGACGGGGGTGGCTTTGTTCGCCTGTTCATCCCGGAAGCCTATGTCATAGGAATTGAGATAAAAGCTGTACTTGTTGCCTTCAAAGTGCTTCCTTGCCAGCAGGACGAAAGGCCTGTAGTTTCCGTTCCGGAGAATCCTGCCGGGGCTGTATTCTAGTTGCAGGAAATCATCCGGGTCTATTTTTAAACTCTCGGTGGACGAAAGGATATAGCCCGGTGTCTCGTAGTATGAATACTCGCTGAAAGTGCCGTCGGAATAATAGGTTGTGGAGGTGGACGGAATCTGGATGGCATAGTACTCATCATCCTGCGGCGTGTGCTGCAGGGTGAGCGTCACCTGCGTGGCCTGGATCTCATGGGTTCTGACCTCTTTCCAGCTCATATCGGTCACAACGGGCTTTTTCATTACGGTAGTAAGGCCTTCCACCGTCGGGAGCCCTTCGGCGCCGACGGTGACGGAAACCTGGTCTCCTTCGCGGAAAGCGTACCGGCAGTGACGGATCCCTTTTTCGCTTCCATCCAGCGGAATCTTCTCTCCGTTGACCTGGAGCGTGACATCGAAGGTTACATCATTTTCGAGGGGCTGGCCGATGGCGGCGGCGTAGCGGGGATAGACCACAAAGGTGTCCTGGTTGGCGATGGCCTGGAAGTAGATGAGGGAGGTGCCTTTCTGCTCAATCTCAAAGGGGATTTCACAGGCGCTCATTCCCAGCAGGCCGCACAGGGCCACCATATGGAGTAATCGTTTCATTTAAAACTTATAAGTTGCTGTTATTGTAGGAATAATGGGAATAAGTCCATAGGCCATTCCATAGAAAGTACCGTCTTCCCGTGTCTCCAGGAAAGCCAGGGAAGCGTTAAGGTGGTTGTAGGCGTTGTAGATGCTCAGGTTGACCCCCAGCGAATGACCGTTCCGGAAGGTTTTGTTGAAGTCTATTCCCAGGTCCAGGCGATGGTAGGCCGGCAGCCGGGTGTTGTAGGGGGCGTCATACAGGAACCGGCGGCTGCCTTCCATGATGTAGTGGGAGGGGAAGGTGATGCGGTTGCCGCTGTGGTAGTTCCAGTTGGCGAAAAGGCTCCAGTTCGGGGTAAAATGCCAGGAGGCTACCAGGTTGATTTTGTGGCGGTTGTCGTTGCGGTCCGGGTACCAGTCGTTGTACAGCTCTTCGAAGCGGCGCCAGGTCCAGGACAGGGTATAATAGGCCGTCAGGGACAGTTTTCCGGTGCTGTAAGTGGCTTCCAGTTCCATTCCGTAGGACCTTCCCCGGCCTTCCGTGAAGGATTTCTCCCATTCGGTGAGCGGGGGTGTGAAGGTGTTGGAACCGTTGTATGCCAGCAGGTGGTTCATGGTCTTATACCAGCCTTCCAGATGGATTTTCCAGTATTTGTGCGGGGTAAAGTAAAGGCCGCCGGCTACCTGCTCGCTTACCATCGGCCGGGCGCTGTCTGTGGATGGCATCCAGCTGTTGGACGGCAGGTCCATGTAAACGGCCGATACCAGATGCGCGAACTGACTCATCCTCGTGTAGGAGAGTTTGGCCGACAGAGAATTATGGATGAGCCACTTGAAGGCTACGCGCGGTTCGGGGGAGTGGTAGAGTTTGCTGCCCGTTTTGAAAAGGGCGTAGCGAAGGCCCAGGTTGACGGTTAGGTTGTAGCGGAGGAAAATCTCGTCCTCGGCATACAGGGCCGGCTCCAGGGAACGGTAGCCCGTGGCTTCACTGTCCTCCGAGAGGATGGGCTCTCCGTCCATTCCGGGAGTGGAAGAGACGAAACTGCGGCCGGAGTGATACCAGTGATACTGGGCCGACAGGCCGTAGCGGACGTGGTGGTAGTTGTTGGGATACCAGTCCCAGTCGCTCCTGAGGCCCAGTTCCCTCACGTAAGCCTTGTCGCTGTCGTTCATCGAGGTGATGCGGTCACCCTCGTTCCATGTCCAGAAACTGAACTCGTAACCGGTGTCGGAACTGCTTTGGGAATAGTACAGGACGTTTTTTGTCCGGAGTTTTTTGGAGAATTCGTACTTGTCTGATAATGATGCGGTAAGGCTGCCCCATTTGACGCCTATCTTCATCAGGTTGTTGCCGCTGTGGCTCTCTTCGTCCCGCAGCTTTTCCTCCTGGCTGGCGCGCAGGTTGTCGGAGCCCGTGTAGAAGCAGGCGTTCAGGGTATGGCCGGGGGAGAAACGATGGGTGATGCGGGCGTTGATATCCGACATCGAGTAGCCTCCTCCCACCGTCTGGTCTTCTCCGTTGCGGCGGTTGGCATACCAGATGGCAGGGATGCTGATCGCCTCCATCCACGAGCGTCTCAGGCCCAGGTTGAAAGAGGTTTTCCCCTTGATGATGGGGCCCTCCACCTGCAGCCGGCCGTCTATGAGGCCCAGCGACACGGAACCATGGTATTTCTCCATATCTCCTTCCCGGGTTTCCACGTCTACCACGGAGGAAAGGCGGCCGCCGTAGCGGGCCGGGAAGCCGCTCTTGTAAAAGTCCAGGTTGTCTATGACATCCGTATTGAAACTGGAAAACAGGCCGCCGAAGTGGCTGATGTTGTACAGGGGAATGCCGTCCAGAAGAAAGAGATTGTCATTTCCGTCTCCTCCGTGCACATACAGGCCGCTCATCAGTTCGTTACCGGCCGCCACGCCGGGCAGCATCTGCAGTTTCTTGATGACGTCCGGGGTTCCAAAGACCGCTACTCCGCTCTTTAACTCCTTGGCGTCCATCCTCATAAGGCCGGTCTGGGTGGTGTTTCGCATCTTTTCCCGCACGGCCGTGATGCGGGCTGCGTCCAGGGAGTCCTGAAGGGATTTGATTTGTCCTTGCGCCTGGCTGCCCAGCAGTAGCAGAAGGCCGAAAACAACGAACTTCTTTTTCATCTTGGTACAAAGATACATAATTTGTCAAAAAATGCTTATATTTGTAGGGATATACCTAAGACATGAGTAGCCAAGAGAAAAGATTGCTCGATGCCCATTCGCAGCAGATACTTCAGGAATACCTGGATCACCTTCCGGAGTTTCGTAAGCAGGCCATGGAAATTTACGTGGCCATCAAGGAAACGCTGGAGAAGGTGGGCTTGATTGTTGCCAGTGTGGAATACCGGGTAAAGACGGAAGACTCCCTGGCCGGCAAACTGGAACTCAAAGGTGCCAAATACAAATCCCTGGCAGACATTACGGACATCGTCGGCCTTCGCGTCATCACGTTCTACAGCGAGGATGTGGACAAGGTTGCATCGGCCGTGGACCGCCTCTTCCAGATAGACTGGGACAATTCCGTGGACAAGCGGAAACTGCTGGAAATTGACAGTTTCGGCTATATGTCCCTGCACTATATCTGCTCCAAGGAGGATTTTCCCTATCGTTTCGAGGTGCAGATGAGAACCATCCTCCAGCACGCCTGGGCCAATATGAACCACGACACCGGTTACAAGAGCGGAGTGGAGATTCCCATCTATTACCGCCGCAGCCTCAGCCGCATGGCCGGCCTCCTGGAACTGGTGGACGATGAATTCAGCCGCATCCGCTCCGAACTGGCCGATTACCGCCGCCGCGTGCAAACCCTGGTGGCATCGGGTAACCTGGACGATGCCCCCCTGGATACCGAAACCTATCGCAGCTATCTGAATATCTTGCCGTTTGACAGGCTTGTCCGTTCTATCGCTTCCATCAACCAGGCAGAAATCCAGGAAGTGTCCCTGATGCCTTATCTGGAAGTGTTCCAGTCCTTTGGACTGCATACCCTGGGAGACCTGGACCGAATGATCAAGGAGAATTCGGAAGCAGCCTTCCAGCTGGCTTCCTACCAGCTGGCCCTCACGGACCTGGACATCGTCTCGTCCTCTGTCGGCCCTCAGAATCTGTGCGTCGCCTATATCCTCAGAACCGGAGGAGGAGTCCCCGGTCTCACGCATATGTTCAACCTTCTCAACGGAGAATCCGAAAGCAATGCGATGATGGCCGAATACCTGGTGGAACAGGCCAGAGAATTACCTTTTATGAATGTCAAAAGCAATGGAACCCATTAAAATATCCCTCAAGGACTACAAGCTTTTCGGTGGCGGAGCCAACGGGGAAAGCTACGACTGCATCTCGGACCCCGATCTGATGCTCAAACTCTATTTCCCGGGCAAGATCCAGCAGCCGCTGGACGAAATGATGCTGGCCCGCAAAGTTTATCAGCTGGGCATTCCTACGCCCGAACCGGGAGAGTATGTGGTAACGGAAGATGGCCGGTACGGCATCCGTTTCCGCCGCATCCCCGGCAAGGTGTCTTATTCCCGTGCCACCGGAGACCATCCGGAGAAGGTGGCCCAGTACGCCAGGGAGTTTGCCGACATGTGCCTCCAGCTCCACTCCGTACATGTGGATACCACCCAGTTCCAGAACGTGAAAGACCGTTATTTCGCCCTGCTGAAGGAGAGTCCCTTCTACACGGCCGAAGAAAAGGAAAAGATTTCCCGCTTCATTGCCGGCGTGCCGGATGAGGATACCGCCATCCACGGAGACCTCCAGTACTCCAATGCCATTTTCTCCGGGGACAAGCGCTATTTCATAGACCTGGGAGATTTCTGCTACGGCAACCATCTGTTCGACCTGGGAATGGTGTATCTGTGCTGCTATCTCAGCGGGGAGGATTTCATCCAGGAAACTTTCCATATGAAAAAAGAGACGGCCCGGAAATTCTGGGACTCCTTCGTTCCGGAGTATTTCGGCCCGGATATGTCCCTTCAGGAGGCAGAGCAGCTTATCCTTCCCTTTGCCGGTCTGAAAGGCCTTATCGTAGAAAGAGATACCAGACGCCCCATGCCGGAATTCCGCGTGGGATTAACCTCCATCCTTAAGTAAATGTTCTCTTTAGACCTCTCGGGAGACTTGATGCTCCTGCTGTCCATCCTGGTTTTCGTGGCGGTTTTGTCCAACAAGATCGGCACGAAGTTCGGGGTGCCCTCCATGCTGGTGTTCCTTGTCATAGGAATGCTGGCCGGGCAGGACGGTCTGGGCTTGAAGTTTGACAATCTCCATATGGCAGAATTCGTGAGCCATCTGGGGATGACGGTCATTCTGCTCACGGGCGGTCTGGAAACAGAAATGGAGGAGACCAGACCTGTACTCAAACAGGGTATTCTCCTCAGCACGGTGGGGGTGCTCCTGACGATACTCCTGACCGGAGGATTCATCTATTTTGCCATCGGCAAATCCATAGGAGGAGTAGCCACTTCACTGATGGGAGCCATGCTGATAGCCGCCGTGCTCTCTTCCACAGATTCTACTGCCGTGTTCTCCATCCTGCGCAGCAAGCGCCTCCAGCTGAGGGAGAACCTGGGCCCGATGCTGGAGCTGGAATCCGGTAGTAACGACCCTATGGCCTACATCTCCACCATCATCCTGGTGAAGGTGGTTTCCGGTGTGGAAATCATCCGGCTGGGCCTTCCGGACTGGTCCGTAGGTCTTCAGGTGGTGGTTGTGCTCATCTACCAGATTGCCGCCGGCTTTTTCGTGGGCTGGCTGGTAGGCCGGTTTGCCCGCTGGCTGTTCCCCAAGGTGGACCTTAAGTCCAGCCCGATGATCAGTATCATGGTCCTGAGCCTGGCTTTCTTTGCCAACGGCTTTGGCTCCCTGATTGGAGGAAACGGTCTGCTTGCCCTGTATGTGGCGGCCATCATCATGGGCAATTCCCCGACGCTTCCGCAGAAGAAGGAAGTACTCAAGTTCTTCGACGGTATTTCCTGGCTGGCGCAGCTGCTGATGGTGCTCATCCTGGGTATCCTGGCGCATCCTTCGCATATTCCTCCCGTACTGGTCCCGGCCCTGATGATCGGCCTGTTCCTGCTGTTTGTGGCCCGTCCTGCCGCGGTCTTTATGACGCTGCTCCCGTACCACAAGCTGCCGGTGCGCGCCAAACTGTTCATCTCCTGGGTGGGCCTCAAGGGCGCCGGCCCCATCCTCTTTGCCCTGTACACGGTGGTGCACGAGGTGGGTGGCTCTTCAGAGATATTCAACGTGGTGCTTGTGATTACGCTGTTGTCGCTGCTGTTCCAGGGTATGTCCCTGCCTTTGGTGGCCAAGTGGCTCAATTTGAGTATAGACGAAGATCCGGAGGTGGAAACCTTCGGCCTGGATCTTCCCGAAGAAATGGGAATGATGAGAGACCATGTGATAGGAGAGGCAGACCTCCAGGGTGGCGCAACCCTTCGGGATCTGCACCTTCCCCATGGAATCCGTGTCATTATGGTCAAACGGGGAGAGCGTTTCCTGGTGCCTCACGGCAGTATGAAACTGGAGGTCGATGACCATCTGCTTATTATGATGGGAGAAACGGATGACTGAGATGAAACAACATAGGATAGCAGAGTTCCTCAAACAGGAGAAGAACAGGACCACCTGGGCTCGCGTAGCGATGGTGTTTGTGGCTGCCGTTATTCTGGAAGCCACGTCCATCGTGCAGCTCCGCCTGTTGAACAAAACCACCCGTCGGGAGGCTATGATCAAGGCGGAGAACGTGCTGAGCACCACGCAGTATGAGATTCTGGATGTGGTGGACCAGGCCGAGCAGGCTATCCGGGACAATATGTGGATTGTGCAGTGGTGTCTGGATAATCCGGACAGCCTGAAAAACGTTACCCGCCGCATTGTGGAGGAGCATTCGGCCGTGGTAGGTTCTACGGTAGCCCTGGTGCCGGGTTATAATAAACATCTTCCTTTCTACGCCCCTTACTCTTACCTGAAAGACGGTCAGCTAACCGTTACCAGCCTGGCTACGGAAAAATACAATTATCCCGTTCACGAATGGTTCATTGAGCCCCTGGAAATAGGAATGGGCTATTGGTCAGAGCCGTATCTGGATAAGGACGGTGGCGAAACGATGATGACCACCTTCTCCTGCCCGGTTCAGGATCCCAAAGGCGTTACGGCTGCCGTCATTACGGCCGACGTGTCGCTGGAGTGGCTTTCCAAGCACGTGGGAAAGGTGGATATCTATCCCGAAGCCTTCAGTATGCTGGTCAGCCGCAAGGGCCGTGTAATGTTGGGGCCATCCGAAAGCCATTCTATGGAATATTCCGTGCAGGATATTGCCACCCGCCTGAAGAATGAGGAGGGTGTGGCGGAACTGGTGGAAGGAATGCTGGCCGGCAAGAGAGGAGTGGTGAAAGTCAATTCCTCCCAAAATGGGCTGAACACAGTCTACTATGCTCCCATTTCCCGCACCGGATGGTCTATGGCGGTTATCATTCCGGAAAAAGAAGTGTTCCGGGATGTTCGCCGTACCGGTATTTTATGCTCGGTGCTGCAGGTGCTGGGTATTGTGATGCTCATTTTCATCCTGCTTTCCGTGGCCCGCAGCTGGAGGGATTACCAGGAAGCCAAAGATGTTGAAGACAGGATGGAGAGCGAACTCAGAATCGGCCGTGATATCCAGATGTCCATGATTCCCAAGACTTTCCCTCCTTTCCCCGAAAGAAAGGACCTGGACATCGCCGCCACCATTGTTCCTGCCAAGACGGTAGGAGGAGATTTATATGATTTCTACATCCGGGACGAAAAACTCTTCTTCTGCATAGGAGACGTTTCCGGTAAGGGCGTTCCCGCCTCCCTGCTGATGGCGGTGACGCGCAGCCTGTTCCGCAATATATCGGCCCAGGAAGAAAGCCCTGCCAAGATTGTGGCCGGCATCAACCGCTCGATGGACGATATGGACGAGAACGGTATGTTCGTCACTTTCTTCTGCGGTGTTCTGGATATGCCCACTGGCCGTCTGCGTTATTGCAACGCCGGTCACAACGCTCCGCTGCTGTTTACAGACCAGATCCGTTTCCTGGATGTGGTGCCCAACCTTCCTCTTGGGGTGGAGTCACAATTCTTCTTCCAGGAGCAGGAGATAACCCTGCTGTTGGACGACGCCCTCTACCTGTATACAGATGGTATTTCCGAGGCCGAGAATCCCCGTTTCGAGCTCTTCGGAGAGGATAGAATGAAAACCGTCCTCCGGGAGCGGCGTACGGCTTCCGAGCATCTGGAAGCTATGAAGAGAGCCATCGCAGATTTTGTTGAGGACGCCCCTCAGAGCGATGACATCACCATGCTCTTCATCCATTACCTGAACGATAATGCTCAAATTAATAATATGGCACGTCATTTGATTTTGCACAACGACATCCAGCAAATTCCGCAGTTGGCCGAGTTTGTTGAGACCATTGCCGAAGAGAAGAACCTGGATCAGGCGACAGCGATGAGCTTGAACCTGGCCCTGGAGGAGGCCGTGACCAATGTCATTGTTTATGCCTATCCTGACGGCATAGATGGCTTGGTGGATATTGAGGCCTATATCCGGGAAGACCATCTGGAGTTCATTATCAGCGACAGTGGGAAACCTTTTGACCCTACCGCCGCTCCTCAGGCGGATGTTACCCTGGGCGTAGAAGACCGGAAGATCGGAGGCCTGGGAATCTATCTTGTGAGAAATATCATGGACACGGTGTCCTACAGATATGAAAATGGAAAGAATATTTTAACGATGATCAAAAAAATCTAGCAATATGGAAGTATTTATTGAAAAAGAAAACAATGTGACTACCGCCCGTTTCGTGGGCCGTCTGGACACTCCGGCTTCGCAGGAAGTCGCCAAGAGCATCGAACCCATCCTCGAAGATCCTTCCGGCACCATCGTGCTGGATTGCAAGGAAATGAGTTACATTTCCAGCTCGGGTCTGAGAATCTTTCTGACCATCCGCAAGGCCGCTGCTGCCAAGGGCGGTAACGTGATCGTGCGTGACATCAACAACGACATCCGCCAGGTCTTTATGATGACCGGCTTCCTCAACCTCTTTGAAATTCAGTAGTCTATGGTACCGTACGTTATTACCATCAGCCGCGAACTGGGAAGCGGTGGCCGCACCATCGGCCGGAAGCTGGCCCAGAAGCTGAACATGCGCTACAGCGACAAGGAGCTGATCCGGAGTCTTCAGGACAAGTTCCAGCTCACCACCAGCGGCATTGAAAAACTCAAAGGCCAGAAGAAGAACTGGTTCAACGACTTCATTCAGCTGGTTGCTCCTGCTCCGCAGGCGGATCTGCTGATAGATCCCGACAGCCATTTCATCAAGGAATTCCGGGCAGATCTTACCACGGACGACATTCACGAAGCCGAGGTGGAGATTATCAAGGCCATTGCGGCCGAAGGTCCCTGCGTCATCGCGGGCCGGTCGGCCTTCTTCATCCTGCAGAACACTGCCAACAAGGTTGACGTGTTCATCACGGCCTCCATGGAACACCGCATTGAACGCGTGATGAGGAAGCAGGGCCTTACCCGTGAACAGGCCATCGAGGTGATCGGCCGCGTAGACAAGGCCCGTGACAACTACATCCAGCGTTATACCGGCAAGAGCCGTTACGATGCCCGTAACTACCACCTCTGCCTGGATGTGGACAATTTGTCCGAGGACGACGCCGTAGACATCATTCTGGACTATATCAACAAGATGAAGTAGGATTGTATTCCAACAGAAAAAACGCGGTAGAAATCTTTCTGCCGCGTTTTTTCTGCTTTATCCAATGGAAATGCACATCATGGTGAGGTCGTCGTTGGGCTCGGCCCCGTTCCGGTGTTTTTCTACATCGGCGGCGATATCTATTATCAGTTGCCGGGCCGATTCGTAGTGGCAGGATCTGATGAAACTCAGCAGATGCTCGTCCCCAAACTGCTCGTGAGCGGGATTTTCGGCCTCGTTCAGTCCGTCCGTGTAGATGAACAGCGGCCGGCCCTTGATACTCTCTATTTCCTCTCCCTTGAACTCCATCCCGGGCAGTACGCCGATGGGAGGGTTGGGGAACATCTGAATGAAGTCTCCTGAATGGTTCCCGTCTCCTAGTATGGGCGGGTTGTGACCGGCGTTGCAGAAGGAGAGATGCCCTGTCTTCAGGTTGAGAAGGCCGATGAACATAGTGACAAACATACTGCCTTCATTGTCCTCTCCCGAAAGGGCGTCGTTGATGTGCGTGCCAATCTCCGCGGGGGACATCCCCTGCTTGGCCAGGGTTTGGAACAGGCGGGTGGCCTGGGCCATGAACAGCGAAGCGGGCACGCCCTTTCCGCTTACGTCTCCCACTACGAAATAAAGCTGGTCTTCTCTTAACAGATAGCCGTACAGGTCTCCTCCCACCTCTCTGGCAGGGGTCATAGAGGCAAACATGTCCAGACCCGGATACAGGGCGAAGGTGCTGGGCACCATAGACATCTGGATGTCCCGGGCTATGCGCAGCTCGCTCTCCATCCTCTCTTTGATGGTGGTGGCTTCTTCCAGCTGGTCGTATGCCACCTTGAGTTCCTGGTGGGCCTTTTTCAGTTTCTTGTCGGCCCTGTAGCGGAAAATATTATAAAGGGTGATAGCAGTGAGCAGGAGGGCTACCACCACGATGGTGTAAATCTGGCGCTGGCGGGCCGAGCGGGCTTCGGCCTCCACGATTTCCATATCCTTTACGTGGATGGAATGCAGTTCGCTGGCATCCAGCTGGCGGTTGTTGATGATGGCCGAATCCAGCACTTCCACGATTTGCCTTGCCGTGCGGTTGATGGAGTCCTTCTGGCCCAGCATCTTCTGGGCCTGGTACTTTTTCAGGAGGTAGCGCTGGATGTTGTCCAGGGAATAGACGTTGAGCTCGTTCTGGAGGTATTCCATCACGGTGCGGTACCCGGCCACCGCTTCCTCCCACCGCTCAGCCATAAAGAAGTAATCGCTGGCGTTGGTGAGGCCTTCCTTGGTGTGCGAAAACTGGGTCTTCTGAAAATCCTGGAAGGCGGCTTCGGCCTCATCGTGCCGTTCCAATCCTTCCAGCGAAAGGGCCAGGAACAGTTTGCACCGGGCCCATTGCTTGTCTAAATAGTTCCGGTCTTCGGGAAAGCGGTTTTTGTATTCCTGCAGCAGGTTCTGCAGGCGGTCTGCCCAGAACAGGCCCTGTTCATATCCTTTTACGTAGACCCAGATGTAGGCGATGTTGTTGAGACCGGCCACGGCCTCGCGATAGGCCGATGGGGTTTCTTTTTCCCGGATGTTGTCCAGATGCATCCGATAGGCCTTCTCCAGCATCTCGTTGGCCGTGGAGTCACTCTTGTCAAAGAAAGTCTTGCTGACGCCGGCGAAAATCAGGAGGTTGGTATAGTCGCTGGTGGTGTCGCACTGGATTTTCTCCAGCCGGCTGAGGATGGGAAGCGCCGTATGGAGGGCCGCGGCGTATTCTGCATACCGGCAAAGCTGGCTGGTTAAGTAGCTGGCCGATTTGGCATAGTACACTACGTCATTGGGGTCTGTGGATTTTTCCGTGATCCGGATGGCTTCCTGCCAATAGTACTCTGCCAGTTCCCGCTGCCCCAGCTGGTAGTTGGCATAGCCCTGCCAGTAATTGGCTTCTCCCTTGGAAAGCTTGCCGGCCTTCTCCAGGCTGTCGGCGAGGGTTTGAAGCCTCGCATAGTCCTTTGCCTTGGACGCCGCGGCAATCAGTTGGACGGCTTCCGGGCTGGGGGACTTGCTGGCCCTGGTCTGGCAGCCGGTGAACGGCAGAAGCGTCAGGAGCAGTAACATCACGGCAAGGACAAGGGAGGATGTATGGATGGTGTGTTTTATCATGGCAGATTTATTTTGTGGCTTTCAGTTAGCAATTTTCAAAATTAGCCATTATTTGCGAAAAAGCAAAAGAGTCATAGTTATGATATTTTAAATGAAATGATTATCTTTGCATATTTAGTGAATGATAAACGAAAGCCCTATCAAAATATGAGAAAAGTATTCATATATGTATTTCTCCTTCCTTTATTAACGGTTTTCTTTGCGTCGTGCCAAAGCGACGACATCGTGGTGCCGCTCTCGCCGGCCGAATTGAAGAAGCAGACGCTGGTCAGTGTTCTGAGTGAGCACAGTTATACTCCCCAGCAGTTTGTGGACGCCCTGGGGGCTCCTACGATGACGGCCATTATGGAATACATTTATCCGGAATCCCCGGTTCTGGCTAAAATCCTGGAAGAAGCCAAGTTGCTGAGCCGCCTGCCCGAGCTGGACAAACAGTTTGCCCAGGAGGTAGGTGTCGGCCCCTTCGGTACCCGCCGCTGGGAGCTTCAGTCTTATGTTTTCAGCTATCGTTCCTGGACAGTGGATGGAAGAGAGATCCTTATGTCTGGCCGGGTTACTTTCCCTAATAATAAGGTAGAAGGCATTGACCACCAGGTTAAAACCCTTTCACTCCATTCCCATCAGGCCCTTCTTGGAGCAGACTGTGCCCCTTCCGAGAACCTGATGTATATGCCCCTGAGGGCGTTGTGGGACTCTGCTGTCATAGAACCGGATTATCAGCAGTTCGGCATCAATTACAAGAAAGAATATTGCGGATACGGATCTCCTGCCGTACTGGCCAGACAACTGGCAGATTGCGTGACAGCAGCGCTGGAGATTATGCGTATGCACGGAGTCACCCTGGCCCCGGATGGTTACACCACCAACTGGGGAAACTCCCAGGGCGGTTGGACGACGCTTGCCTTTGCCCAATATTATGAAACCGAGGCACCTGACTGGTTTCGGAATGCCATCCGGCTCCGCTCCTCCTTTACCGGAGAAGGCCCCTGTGATATTCCCTCCTTTTTATTGGATTATGCCTGCGCTCATCCGGAATTGCTGGACTCGGAAGCCAATCTTCTGGTTGCATACTTCTATGCCTTCAGACGGGACCAGCTTGGAGGTTATTCTGCCGAGGACTTTGTGGCTCCCTGGCTGAATGAGAAAAAGTTTGAGCTGGAAGACGGAAGAAAAGTCAGCCTCCTGCAAGCTATTTCCATGGGGGTGAGAGATTATGATGAATACTTTTACAACCTGACATCTATGCAGGATATTTTTGCTCCCGACCTGTTCAATCCCGATGGCAGTATGAATACCAACTGCCACAAGTACCAGACCTGGACCAAGTGGCTGAGAGCAAACAATAATTTTTACGGATGGAACCCCGGACTCCCCATTTATCTGGCCCACAGCAAGGATGATGCGGTTGTGCCCTATGAAAGTGTGGAGCGTCTTTACAACACCCTGAGCGGCTACGGAAACAATCCCCTCGTTCATCTGGCAGAAGTGCCCTCCATCGTAAAAGAACCCATAAACGGCTTTGATCCCCATTACATCATTGCCTTCTTGATTCAGCTCCAAATGGCTTGCACGAAGGAACCGGAAGATATGATGAATCTTTACATTGGGAAGAATTGATTTTTGGCAGGGGGTGACATAGGGAAGGGAAGGATTTGCTGGTTTTTAACAAAAAATTGTCCCCTTTTGACGAGGAATTTTTTTTTTAGTAGTATTCTTGTTGAGAATTACGAGGACTTTGTTGATAATTGGGAAAATTGAAACACTGTATATCTTAAATGATTGAATCTTCGAATATAAGCCTTCCTTCCCGGGAAATGCCCTGGAAGCAGTACTACGCCAAAGGATATGAAGATATCCTGGCGCAGGAGTTCCCAAAGGAAACCCTGTGGAAATTCTTGGAACGCGGCATCCTGAAGGATCAGGACAGGCACGACGCCCTGGTGTACTTCGGGCGCCGGGTGAGCCGGAGCGCTTTTGTGCAGCAGGTTCACCTGTGGGGACGCGTCCTGAAGGGGATGGGAGTGAAGGAAGGCGATGAAATTCTGATTTTCGGCCCCGGCGTGCCGGAATTTATCTATATTATGCTGGCGGCCGATATGGTGGGAGCCTTAACCAATCTTCCCAACCTGATGACACCCCCTGAAGGTCTGGAGTCGATGGTTGGAAACAGCCGCATAGCCTTTGTCTTCGACGGGCTGGAAAAGCAGATGAGCCAGGTTCTTTCCCGGAAGCAGTTTGAAACAGTAGTGGTTGTATCGGCCACCCATTCTATGGGATATCCGCTGAAGGCCATTGCAGCCCCTTGGAATAATTTCAAATACTATAAAGAGCGCCATCGTGCAAAATATCTAACGGCCGATGCCGCCATCCGGCGGTTCGGGAACTACTCCGGCCCCCTTGAAGCACCGGCCGTGGCAGGGAAGACGTCGTACATTTTCTGCTCTTCCGGTTCTTCGAAAAAGGGAGTGGCCAATCAGATTGGAATGTCCGACAGTGCGATGATTGCTATGTTCCAAAATGCGCTGGCCTTCAATCTGACCGGCAATCCTTTCTGTGAGGGGACATCGTCCTATTGCCCGCTGCCGCCCTTTGTTTGCACCGGTTATTTCGTGCTGGTGCTGGCTCCGCTCCTGCGGGGGATGACGGTTTACTTGGATCCCCGTATTTCCGGAAAGCAGTTTATCCGGAACGTGATGAGCATTCGTCCCCAGGTTACTTTGATTCCCGGTCCCATCTGGGTTCAGTTTTTTGAACACGTGGATGACCTTATCCGGAAGGGAAAGCGGCCGGATCTGAGTTTCTTCCGGTTCCCGGTTATGGGAGGGGAGGGGTGTACCCCGGAGGCGCTCCGGCATATGAACGAGTTGATGCAATCCTGCGGCAGCCCCGTGGCTGTTACCTCCGGGTATGGCCTTAGCGAGACCTTTTCCGTCTGTACGGTAGACTATCAGCCCGGAGTCTATGATAAAGATTATTCCAAGCGCACCATATCCGTTGGATATGCCTTTCCCGGTACCGAAGTGGGCATCTTTGACGAAAACGGGAAGGAACTGGGCTTTGGGAAGAGAGGAGAGGTCCGGGTAAAGACGGCGGCTATGACTACCGGCTATATCTATGATCCAGAATTGAATGCGGAGAAACTGAAGGACGGCTGGTTGCATACTGGAGACTATGGTGAGATAGACCGTAGCGGGATGCTGTTCGTATACGGGCGGATGGCCCAGCATATTCTGGCCCCGGACGGCAGTACAGTCTATCTTTTTGATATATCCAACGAGCTTCGCCAGGACGAGGCCGTGAAAAACGCCCTGGTGTGTCTTCTGGAAGTGAAGGACGGCCCCGCCCCGCTGGTTGCCCATATCGTGCTGGAGGACAATGTTCAGGAACCGGAGGAGCAGATCCTTCTCCGCCTGGACAAGCGGATGAAAAAGTTCCTGCCGGAAGGCCTCTCCATCCAAGGGTATCGCCTGGAGCACGGACAACTGAAATCTATCCTTGTCGGCAAAACAGACCGGCACTATTATGCAACCCTGTTTTCCGGGTACCGGATTCCCCGGGACGGTGGAATAAAAGAAATTTCTTTTGACTAAGGATTGTATGCGAAGATATCTTTTAGTCCTTATCGGCCTGCTTCCTGTGACTTTCGGCGCCCCTTGGCTGAAGGCGCAGGAGCCCCTTACGCTGCACGAATGCGTGGAAATAGCGTTACAGTCCAACAAAGATATTCAGGCCGCCTGGCATCAGCAGCAGAAATACGTGTATGAGATGAAGTCGCTGAGGGCGAACTTCTATCCCAGCATCAGCGCTTCTTTCACGGGCCTTTACAGCACGCTGGAAAAGAGCCGGACCTTCGATGTGGCAACGCCCACCGGGCAGTTCATAGCCAACCGGCTACAACAGCGACTGCCCTGGCTCATCACTCCGGATATCCGGCAGCAGATTGCCTCCAGCCTGGTCAGTGAACTGACGCCCCTGAATCCCACGATAGACTACAGGGTAGGGATGGTTCTGATAGGCAACATAAACCTGACACAGCCCCTGTTTATGGGTGGCCGGATTATGACAGGCTATGAAATGGGTAAACTGGGGGTCCGGATGGCGGAGCTGGGAGAGAAACTCACGCGGGAAGAAACCATCGTAGCGGTACAGGAAGCTTATCTGCTGATGGCGAAAGCCAAGGAATTGCAGAAAGTGGCCGTCCAGTATGATTCTCTTCTGGTGCGGCTCTCTCACGACGTAGAAAGCGCCAGACGCCACGGAATGGCCAGTGGGAACGATCTGATGAAGGTACAGGTGAAAATGACCGATGCCCGGCTGAAAGTGACGCAGGCCTTCAATGGTGTGCGTCTGGCCCGGATGAACCTGTGCCAGGTAATGGGCCTTTCCCTTGATACTCCCATCGAGATTAACGAAGATGAGCTGGACGAAACGGACTTCCTGGCAGATCCCCTGGCAACTACGATGGATCGCACGGAGTCCCGGCTGCTCGAGATGAAGACCCGCCTGGCGGAGCAGCAGGTGAAACTGGAGCGCGCGGCGATGATGCCGGAGGTGGGTGTTTCCCTGAATGGCACCCTGCTGGACGGTATGCAGGTGAAGGGAGAAAAGCTGCTGGACCAGGATTTGGTGCTGAATGCCGCCATCTCCGTCAAGATTCCTATTTTCAGCGGCGGAAAAACCCGGAACAAGATTCTGGCCGCCAAGGAAGAGCTCGCGCGCCAGCAGCTGGAGGAAAAGAGCCTCCGGGAGAAGATGAACCTGGATCTTCGGAAGCGGGCCGATGAATTGGAAGAGGCCGGTCTGGAGTTTCAGATGAAGCGTCAGAATCTTCAGCAGAGCGAAGAGAACCTGCGAATCAGCCGCAAAGCCTATCAGGTGGGTAACCAGACGCTTTCGGATCTTCTCACCGCCCAGCTCCTTTGGCAGCAAAGTTTTGCGGATTTTGTAGAAGCCAAATTCGAACAGAATATCAAGTATGTAATGTGGCAGAAAGCCGCCGGAAAAATAGATTATTAATTATGGGTAATATGCAACGCTTATGGATTGTGGGCATTCTGTCCCTGGTCTGCCTCGGGGGCTGCCAGGAAAGAACGAAAGCTCCGGGAATGCTCCTGGTTGATATTGTGGAAGTTACAGGCTCTTCTTCCAGCCGTCAGACGCAGTATCCGGGTGTGACGGAGGCTGGCCAGAATGCCACCCTCTCTTTCAAGGTGATGGGCACTTTGGAGAAAGTAGCCGTTCGGGAGGGAACCCCTGTGCGCCGCGGGCAGGTGCTGGCTTCGATTGACAGCAGGGACTATGCTACCCAACTGTCGGCCACCCAGTCGGAATACAGGCAGATAAAAGCCGAATGCGAGCGTGTTATTGCCATGCATGAGGAACAGGCCGTCTCTGACAACGACTACGACAAGGCCGTTTCCGGCCTGGAACGCATCAGTGCCAAACTGAAAAACCATCAGGACCAGCTGGAAGACTGCTCTCTGGTGGCTCCTTATGACGGTTATGTGGGAAAGATCTTCCGATCGGCCGGTGAGTCGGTAGCTCCCGGGCTTCCCGTTATGTCACTGTTTACATCCGGAGATACCGAGGTGGTCATCAGTGTCCCGGAGTCGGAATACCGTGAAATCCAGAAATCGGCCGACTACGAGGCCACGTTCTCTGCCTTGCCTGGCCGCCGTTTTCCCCTGAAACTGAAAAGCTCGGCCCGGAAAGCCAGCGGCAACCAGCTTTATCAGCTGCGCTTCTCTCTGGCGGATAAATCGGCCGATATCCTGCCGGGAATGGGCGCGATGGTCTATATCCAGCATAAGAGCGACAAGCCTGTGGATGAGTACGTTCTCGTGCCCGTGGGAGCGCTTTTTGATGATAACGGGCAAAGCTATGTCTTCCTCTACGACAAGGAATCCGGCCAGGTGAAAAAGACGGCCGTCGGGGTGGAAAAGCTCCAGGCCGATGGAAAAGCAAAGGTAGTGGGCGCTTTGCAGGAAGGGGACTGCGTAGTGGCTTCCGGAGTGAGCAAACTGAGGGACGGGCAGAAGGTTAAGCCCCTTGCTTCCGCCTCCGACCTAAATTACGGGAAACTGCTATGAAAATGAACCTTTCTTCCTGGGGACTGTCCAACCAGCGTCTCGTCCTACTGCTGATTATCATCCTTGCCCTGGGTGGCGTGAGGGCTTTTTTCCGGATGCCCAAACTGGAGGACCCCGAGATTGTGGTTCGGCAGGCCGTGGTGGTGGGCATCTACCCCGGAGCATCGGCCCATCAGGTGGAACTGGAACTGACGAGCCCCCTGGAGAACAGCATCCGCAAGACTGACCACATTCTCTATACCCAGAGTTACAGCTATGCCGATATGTGCTATATCCTGGTTACACAGGATGTGGACGTGCCGACCGGGGAACTGCAGGATAACTGGGTGAAGATGCGTAACCAGCTCAATGCCACTGATTTACCCGCTGGCTCCCAGCTGGTGGTCAGGGATGACTTCGGGCAGATGTCCGGTCTGTTCTATGCCCTGAAAGGTGAAGGGGTTCAGCCGGAGCGCCTGAGCGCTTTCGCGGAGATGATTCGCCGCGAACTGCAGAAACTGGACGGGGTTTCCCACGTGGATATTTACGGCACGCCGCAGCAGCGGGTGAACATAGCCCTGCATCAGGACCTTCTCTCCAGTATGGACATCACGCCGGCCGAGGTAATGGCTACGCTCAGCGGCCAGGGGGCTACCACGTATGCGGGGTACTTCCTCAGCGGAGACTACCGGATCCGTGTGGGGGTGGACAACCGTTTCCGCAGTGTGGAAGATATCCGCTCCCTGCTTCTGAAGGGGCACGAGGGCGAAATGTTCCGCCTGGAAGATATTGCCGATGTAACCCTGGAGCCGGAGCGTACGGTTCGGGAAGAACTCTACCGGGACGGAGAGCCTGTCCTGGGGCTTCTGATTTCCGCCAAATCCGGAATCGATATCGTCAAGGTGGGAGCCAGGGTGGAGGAAACCATAGAGCGGCTTCAGGCCACGCGGCTGCCGGAGAGTGTAAGCTGCGAGAAAGTCTTTTTCCAGAGCGACCGTGTCAAGGATGCCATGCGGACGTTCCTGACCAACCTGATGGAGTCGCTTCTTCTCGTAATCCTTCTTCTGATGGTTACCATGAACTTCCGCTCGGGAATTATCCTGGGGGCCACGCTGGTTCTGACCGTACTGGGAACGGTGCTCTTTTTGGATATGATGGGCGGTGCCCTGCAACGTGTTTCGCTGGGCTCGTTCATCCTGGCGATGGGTATGCTGGTAGATAACGCCATCGTCATTGTGGACGGCATCCTGGTGGCCCGGCAAAACGGCCTGTCCCGCCGGGAGGCGCTCACCTCCATCGGCCAGAAGACGGCCATCCCGCTGCTGGGAGCAACACTCATTGCCATCCTGGCTTTCCTGCCCGTCTTCCTGAGCCCTGATGTCACGGGACTTTACGTGCGCGATATGTTCATTGTGCTGGCCGTATCGCTCCTGCTTTCCTGGCTGCTGGCTCTTGTCCTGGTCCCCATCCTGGGAGACCGCTGGCTCTATTCCCAGCCCTTGTTACCTGCTGCTCAGCCGCAGTCCAGCCGGCCTCATAAGTGGCTGGCCCGGGCACTTGATTATGCCCTTGTCCACCGCTGGAAGACCGTGGGAGTTATGGTGCTTCTCCTTGCCTTTGCCGGCCTGTGTTTCTCCCTGATGCCCAGGGTCCTTTTCCCCGATATGGAGTACGATCAGCTGTATATGGAGTACAAACTGCCGGAAGGCAGTAATTCCAGCCGCGTAAAGGCCGATCTGGACAGCATCGGAAGGGAACTGATGACTTTCCCCGGGGTCAAACACGTGACTACTTCCATCGGCGCTACGCCCGGACGCTACAACCTGGTCCGTTCCGTCGCCCTGCCGTCCCTTTCCTACGGAGAAATCATCGTGGATTTCCAATCGGCCCGTATCCTGGACCGCTGTATCGATCCCCTTCAGAAGCATTTTTCCGCAAAATATCCAGATGCTTTCCTGAAATTCAAGCCGTATAACCTGATGTTTATGCGCTATCCCATCGAATTGACCTTCTGCGGCCCGGATCCCGCCGTGCTGCACCAGCTGGCCGATTCAGCGATGACGCTCTCCCGCACGCTGGAATGCATAGACCCCATAACAACGGACTGGGCGCCGCGCGTCCCCGTCCTTATGGCCGATTATGACCAGACCCGGGGCCGCCAGCAGGGGATTTCACGGATGGAAGTGGCCCTGTCCCTGCTTTCGGCTACAGACGGAATGCCTATCGGCAGCTATTACGATGGCGCTGTCAACCACAATATCTATGTGAGCGTCACAGACCAGGAGGGCGCGCCGCTTGAAGACCTTTCCAATGCCACCGTTTCTTCGCTCCTTCCCAGCCTGGAAGGTGCTGTGGGTAATGCAGACTGGGTGGGATTGCTCTCGGGCGCCGCTTCGCTGAATCTCTCCCATACGGCACCGCTGCGGGAAGTGGCTGGTGATGTGCGATTGCAGTGGGAAGATCCGGTGATTTCCCATTACAACGGGGAACGGGCCCATTCGGTGATGGGGCATCCGGCCAAGGGGTATCTGATAGAACAGGCACGGGCCAAACTGGCTGCTGAGGTGGATGAGTGGGAATTGCCGGATGGATATTCCATCCACTGGGGAGGGGAGAAGTATGCCACCAACCTGTCTATCTCCAACCTTCTTCGCAGCTATCCTTTGGTGATCCTGCTGATGCTGGCCATCCTGCTGGCCATTACGCGCCGGTTCCGCATCTCCATCCTGCTGATGCTCTCCGTACCGTTCATTTTCGTGGGAATTATCCCGGCTATCCTCCTGAGTGGCAATACGTTTAATTTTGTAGCCATCGTAGGAACGCTGGGCCTGGTGGGTATGATGCTCAAAAACGGAATTGTGCTGGTGGACGAGATCGGCCGTCAGCGGGAAGCGGGAGCAGAACTGGATAAGGCCATCAAAGAGGCCTCCCTGTCACGCCTCCGTCCGGTGATGCTGGCCTCCCTTACAACTGTGCTGGGAATGGTTCCGCTGCTGTTTGACGATATGTTCTCTGCCCTGGCGGCCACCATTATGGGCGGCCTTCTGGTGGGAACCGTGATTGTGCTGGTAGTTATCCCTGTCCTCTATTCCCTGTTCTTTTCCAAGCAGGCTGACTAAAGTACGCTTTCAAGGCCTTCAAACCCACTCTCAAGCAAACGCAGAACAAAGTCATTTACCTTACAAAAGAGGAACTGGCCCAAATCAGGGATCTGGACCTTAGTGCTGCACCTC
>ONWU01000034.1 GCA_900321655.1 uncultured Bacteroidales bacterium | reverse complement strand
CAAAGATAAATTCAAATCGGTTGACTCGCAAAACCTTTGTAATTACCTAACTTTCAATATTTTCAAAGAACTTTTATGATTTTTTAGTGGACACTAATGTAAACGGACTTTAAATGAAAGAAATCTATTTTGCCGCCGGTTGCTTCTGGGGCGCCCAGCACTTCTTCGCCGGAGTGGACGGGGTAAAGGAAGCAGTAGCGGGATATGCCAACGGAAACGGAGAAAACCCCAGCTATGAACAGGTGTATACAGACACCACCGGCTTCGCCGAAACGGTACGCGTCACTTACGACGAAAAGCGCATCGGCCTGAAAGAACTCACGGAGCTCTATTTCACCATCATCAACCCGCTCAGCCTGAACCGGCAGGGAGGAGACATCGGCACGCGCTACCGCACGGGCGTCTATTATAAGGAAGAGGCCGACAAGGCCGAGGTACAGCCCGTCTTTGAGGCCGAGGCCCGCCGTGTGGGAGCCCCCCTGGTGGTGGAGCTGGAGCCGCTTCGCAACTTCTACCTGGCCGAAGAACGCCACCAGGACTATCTGGACAAGAACCCCGAGGGCTACTGCCACGTACCCCTGAAAGCTTTCCGTTACCTGCGCCTGTACCAGGATATCAAGCTCATCCTGGAAGGAGAAACGGATTCCATTGCCCGTATGGCCAATATGGCCGCCCTCATCCACGAGCGGATGCACTTCTTCTGGACCGGCTTCTACCGGGTGCAGGGAGAGCAGCTGGTCCTCGGCCCCTTCCAGGGCCCTTCGGCCTGCTTCCGTATCGGCTTCGGAAAGGGTGTCTGCGGCAGCGCCTGGAAAGAAAAACGTACGCTGGTGGTGCCGGACGTGGAAGCTTTCCCCGGCCACATCGCCTGCTCCTCCCTCTCCCGCAGCGAGATTGTCGTGCCGGTTTTTGAAGGAGAAGCCATCACCTCCGTCCTGGATATCGACAGCAAGGAACTGGCTATGTTCGATGCCACGGACGCCCTCTGGCTGGAAAAGATAGTAACCCTCCTGTGATAGGCAATATCCACATCCTGGGCATCGTGAACCTGAACGGGGACTCCTTCTACGCAGGGAGCCGCACTTCAGGGGACGATGCCGTGGCCCGCATCCGCCAGATGTGGGCCGAAGGGGCCGATGTAGTGGACCTCGGCGCCTGCAGCACCCGTCCCGGCAGCGTCCAGCCCTCCCTGGAGGAGGAATGGTCCCGCCTGGAGCCCGTGCTGACGGAACTGGCAGGGTACTCCCTCCCGGGGGCCTGTGCACCCCCGCACAGGGGTAGGGGGAGGGGCCCGCTGCCGGAGGCAGTGGGAGGGGTCGGAGTGAAGCGAAGCGAAACGGAGTCCCCCGGGAGGGAGTACCCTGCCGTCTCCATTGACACATACAGGGCAGAAATCGTCCGGCGGGTATACGATACCATCGGCCCCTTCCTGGTGAATGACATATCGGCCGGAGAAATGGATCCTAAGATGCTGGGAACGGTAGGACGCCTGGGGCTTCCGTACGTGGCTATGCATATGCGGGGCACGCCGGAGACGATGCAATCCCTCACGGACTACGACGATGTGGTGGCGGAGGTGATCCGCTATTTCAAGGCCTTTGAAAAGAAAGCGGCCGATGCCGGCATCCGGGAATGGATCCTGGACCCGGGCTTCGGCTTTGCCAAGACGGTGGAACAGAACTACCAGCTGCTCCGGCGACTGAGTGAAATAAAGGAGGCCTTCCCGCAGGAAATTCTCGTCGGCCTTTCCCGCAAAAGTATGATTTACAAGCCGCTGGGCATCACCCCCGAAGAAGCAATGCCCGCAACACAAGTCCTGAATTATGCCGCCCTGGAGCGGGGCGCCACCTGGCTCCGCGTGCACGACGTGGTGCCCGCCATCCAAACGGCCCGGCTCTTCTCTCTCTGCCTGCCGCGTTGACAGCCGCAAGGCACAGAACGGCAATTTCCGGGCAACGCGGCAAGGAAAACGTGCTCTGGGGCCGATTCACCTGCCGCGTCGACAGCGGCAAGGCCCAGAATGGCGATTTACGGGCAACGCGGCAAGGGCCGGAAGCCGGAAAGGCGCGAAGCCCGGCAGGCTGTCAAAGAGGCAGCACCAGACAGCGGGCAATCTGGTGCAGGGGAAGCCTGAACTCGTATTTCAACTGGTCTGCGATCCTTCTCTTTTGGAAATCCGTTAGCTGATAGACGGATGACACCCCGTAGGAGGGAAGAATATCTTTGTCTATGAGGCGGCACACATCCAGGTCCTGCAGACGGGAACTACTGAAAGACCGGCCCGATTCGTTTTTCAGCATTTGTGCTATGTCTCGGTCGGTTACATTTTCTATATCGCTGAGTGTCAAAGGTCTTCCGGTTCTATCCTTTTCCTGTTCCTTGGACCAGCTCTCGTCCGTGAGACGGTTCATCTGGTACAGGTAATTGCGTGGAGAAGCATAATACTGTTCCGCTATCCGAAGCTCCATAAAACTGTCCCGTACAAAGACTCCTTTGGCATTCATACGGTAGTGATCCGGGAATTCCGAGTGCCGGGGAAGGCAGGATGTGATATCGGCCCGGCTCATCAGGACGGAGGGCTCCGTAAACAGGCCGATGTCTTTGGTAAACAGGTCCCGGGACGAGCAGTAGGGATACCCGAATGCAGTAGCTGCGGCTGCGTGATGAAGCCCGTTTCTCAGAATATAGTTCAGCAGGACCATCATATGGACATACCCGTCCACCTTTAACACGAAAGTATACTTTTCCCCCATCCTTCCTTTCCTGCCATATTTATGGTTGAAATACTTCGTGTAGGACATACGCAAAGCCGCCGCCAGCTCCGTAGGAACGGATGTAAGAAGGCCTAGATGAACGTGGGTGGACATTTCGGCATCAGCCAAAACCCCGCAGTCGTGAGAAAAGGCCCGAAGTGCAAGAAGATTAAGAAATGCCCCGTGGTCTTCCTCGTCCCGGAACATTACTTCCCCGTGTGAAGTGAAACAGATATGATACGCTTCTTTCATGGCCGCAAGGTAATACCGGCCATTCGATTTGTCAACGGCCGGTTGAAAAGTTGTGTTGTTTTAGGGGGCGTTTTGAGTGTTTCTTACGAAAAATTGCAAGAAACACCAGCGCCTCGCAAGAAAAATCTGTATGTTCTCGCCATGCCGCGTTGACAGCTGCAAGGCACAGAACGGCGATTTTCGGGCAACGCGGCAAGGAAAACGTGCCCTGGGGCCGATTCGCCTGCCGCGTCGACAACTGCAAGGCGCAGAACGGCAATTCCCGGTCAACGCGGCAAGGGCCCGCCCCCCGGCTTGAGCCCCGAAGCCCGGCGGGTGCATCCACAAAAAATCCCTGACAAGAAGAACCGGTCAGGGACTGTTTCAAGGCCAAGGACTGAAACCCGGCAGGCACGGAGGACGCGGCAGGCCCGGAGCCTACTCCACTATATACACATCGTCCCCGGGGGCGGCGAAGTGATAGGTTTCGCGGGCGAAGGTTTCCAGGGTGTCCGGATTGTTTCTCAGGTTCTGGATTTCGCGGTCCATCTCCTCGATTTCCCGCTGCAGGCGGGCCATTTCCTTCTCCTGATTGCGTTCCTCCACCGTGGCGCCAATCCAGGAGATGACACTGTTATGGGCAAAGAACAACAGCCACAGCGCCACCAGCGTAGTGGATACGATTACGAAGGGAACCAGGTAATTGTGGTCACTCCGCTTGAGCCAGGCCCATCTGTCCTTTTTCTCCTCCATCCTAGTCGATGTTAAGGGTAACGGTATCTATGTTGCCCCGCTTCTGCTCCAGCGGAATGCGGCGGAAGGCCAGGATGCAGGCGCAGAACAGAAGGACACCCACCACGGAAAGGGCGATGTACGTACCCGTGGGGAAATAGTCTATCCAGAAATCCACCGCTTCCAGGGAAGAGAACTGGGAAAGCACCACGGCCGCTCCGTTGTTCACGAAGTGGATGAGCATGGTGAGCCAGAGGGAGCCGGTCTTGTAATACACATAGCCCATCACAACGCCGATAATGAAGGCATTGAGAGCCTGCCAGGGGTTCATGTGGATAAGGGCGAAGAAAAGGGCCGATACCACGATGGCCCAGACAGGTTTCATCTTGGTAAGGAGCCCGCGAAGGACCATACCCCGGCACAGCCATTCCTCAAAGATGGGGGCGAAAATGGCCACCAGGAGGAAAGAACTCCAGAAGGGACCGCCCGTCATAGAGCCCAGCAACTCTACTATCTGGTCGTAGAAGGCCTTCATCGCAGGAGTGGAGGTGGTGAGCTTGAAATGGAGGTAGTTGATGTAATCAAAGGACATCATAGTGGCAAAGGTGAGAGCCACCGTGATGACTACGATCTGCCAGGCCTTGAAAGGGCCGAAATGGCTGCTGTTAAGCTTGTATCCCGTATCGAAGAGGCTGTTTTTCTGGCTCTTCTGCGCGGCATACACCATCGCGGGCAGGAAGCTGAGCGGATACACCACCAGCATCGAATAATCGTCTATCACCGACTTCGGCAGAAAGAGATAGCATACTGCCAGCAGCAGGCTGCCCAGGAGGTTGCCGATCAGGAACCAGCCCAAGAGGCTGAACATACCGCCCACGCCCGGAACAAACCAGGCGTGGTTGGCATAAAGATCGTAGTTGTTTACCTTGCGGGATTTTTTGAACAGGGGAGGTACCATTCTAATACAGCGGGCTGGGATAAATACCTTTTTCTACCAGTTCGGCGAACTTGGCCACCACACCGGGACGGTCCTCCTTGTAGGTGACGCCGAACCAGCGGGAAGGCGTGGAAAGCACCTCGCAGGAGCCCTTCCCTTCCTTCACGATGACATCCACCACATAGGGGATGTAGAATTCCTTCTTGGGCTCGTGGATGTTCTCCTCCAGGAAGGTGTCGAACAGCCTGGCGCTCTTGGCAAAATAGTCCGGGGTGAAGCCCCACATATTCATGGAGCAAAGGGCCTTGGCAGCCAGCGGGACGTGGGTTTCCCCGGTGACGGAATTGTTGCCGTACACCTTGCCGTCGGCCTCCCGGGCAATTTCCAGGTGCTCCACCACATCCGTGAGGTTGCCCTTGGCGTCGTAGGAGCAGATGCCGCGGGACACGCTACCGTTCTCACTGAGGGTGTTCTCCAGCTCGAAGCCTACGATGCAGTACTGGCCGCTGGTGCCCTCGTGGGCACGGCACCAGTCTCCCAGGATCCGGAAGGATTCCTTGCCGTAGAAGTCGTCTCCGTTGATGACGGCGAAGGGTTCCTTGATCACATCGGCCGCCATCATCACGGCGTGGGCGGTACCCCAGGGCTTGACGCGGGTTTCCGGCACGGTGAAACGGGCGGGAACCTTGTTCAGCTCCTGCGTCACGAAAACAAACTGCAGGGGTTCTCCGTCAACCGTCTTTACCCCGGCGTATTTCTGTTTCACGGCCTCTTCCATCTGTGCCTTGAAAGATTCACGCACGATGTACACCACCTTGCCGAAACCGGCCTCCACGGCATCGTGGATGGAATAGTCGATGATGGTTTCTCCGTGGGGACCCAGGCCGTCCATCTGTTTGAGACCGCCATAACGGCTGCCCATACCGGCAGCAAGAACGAGAAGTGTAGGTTTCATAAATGGTTATTTTTTTCTGTTTCGTTTTCTTCTTTCACGAACCCGGTAGGCGCTTTCCACCATCAGCTGGTCCTGGAAATCTCCCCGGGCGGCCAGCATATTGGAAATACATACCAGCAGCGGGAAGATGGCCGTCCAGCGGAAGACGGGGCCTTCCAGCGTTAAGTACAGGTATGCCAGCCACAGCTGCATACCCAGGGCGATAATGCCGGAAAGGACGGCCAGTCTCATCTGGAGGATACGGGATTTGTACACCACCAGGGCCAGCAACACCAGAAAAGCCACCAGGCCCAGCAGGATGCCGAAATAAGGGCTTTCCAGCTGCCAGTAGCTGACGGCCTGCAGGCCTTCGGGAGAGGCAACTTTATAGGCCGTTCCAAAGCACAGGGCTGCCAGAAGGCCGGCCGATACAAGCAGATACAGGGTTTGAATTCTTTGCCACATAGGTTTATTTCTGTTTCAAAAAGGCATCTACAGCGGCTCTCACCTGGCCATACTGCAGGAGCAGGGCCTTGGCCTTCTCATAGTCTGTAATGCCGGTGCCTTCCATGATCATTCGCGTGCCGCGGTCTACCAGCTTCTTGTTGGTGAGCTGCATATCCACCATCTTGTTGCCCTTCACGTGGCCCAGGCGGATCATGGTTGCCGTAGAAATCATATTGAGGATGAGCTTGGCCGATGTGCCGGATTTCATACGGGTGGATCCCGTCACAAATTCCGGGCCCACCTTGGCCACCATAGCCACCTCCGCCGCCTTGCAGACGGCGCTGTCTTCGTTGTTGGTAATGGCTCCGGTGAGCATTCCCAGCTCCCGGGCTTTCTCAAGGGCACCCACCACGTAGGGAGCACCGCCGGAAGCGGTGATGCCCACCAGTACATCGTTGGGCGTGGGATTGAAGGCCTGGAGGTCTTTCCAGCCCTGGGCCGCATCGTCTTCTGCGCCTTCCACGGCATTGCGGATGGCGCCGTCACCACCGGCCATAATGCCGATGAAGGTATCCAGAACGCCATAGGTGGGGGGGATCTCTGAGGCGTCTACAATACCCAGACGGCCGGAAGTACCGGCACCGGTATAGAAAACGCGGCCGCCCTTGGGGACGCGTTCTACAATTCCGTCAACCAGTTTTTCAATAGCGGGGATGGCCTGAGCTACGGCCACGGGGACGTGACGGTCCTCCTCGTTGATGCCTTCCAGGATTTCCCGGGTGGTCATCGTGTCCAGGTGTTCGTAATTCGAACTTTGTTCAGTCGTTTTCATGGTTAAGATAAATGGGTCACACAAAGTTATGCAAAAAACTCGGGATATACCAATTTTTGTAATATCGCTCATTTTGCCTATCTTTGTAGGTTAAATAACTGACAAAGAAAGAACTTATATATGGAACCGAAACGCGTTGTAGTTACTGGAATGGGGGTTGTTTCCTGCATAGGACAGGACGTCCAGACTTTTTGGAACAACCTCATCAGCGGTGTATGCGGAATAGACTACGTGGAATCCTTCAAGGATATGCCTGTTACCTTTGCCGGCAAAGTCAAGGATTTCGATGCCGAAAAGTTCGGCATGGACAAGCCGTTCATCCGCAAGCAGGACAATTTCACGCTATACGCCATGGCATCGGCCTGGCAGGCCATGCAGCAGAGCGGCCTCGTCGCGGATGGAGAGAACGCCAACATAGACCCTTTCCGCCTGGGCGTATATGTAGGTTCCGGCATCGGCGGCTTCGACGTGCAGTACAGGGAAACGCTCAAGATGATTGAAGATCCTACGGGCAAGTGGATTTCCCCGCTGTTCATCGCCACGATGATTTCCAATATCGCCGCCGGTCACATTGCCATCAAGCACCAGGCCAAGGGCCCCTGCCTGGACATTGTGACGGCCTGCGCCACTTCTTCCCACTGCATCGGGGAGGCTTTCCGCGCCGTGCGGCACGGGTATGCCGACGCCATCATCGCCGGCGGCAGCGAGCACGCCACCATTCCCCTCGGCGTGGCCGGTTTCTACAATGCCAAGGCCCTCACCCGCGCCACGGATCCCAAGTACTCTTCCCTGCCCTTCAACCTGAACCGTCAGGGCTTTGTGATGGGAGATGGTGCCGCCGTCATCATCCTGGAATCCCTGGAGCACGCCCTGGAGCGCGGCGCCACCATCTACGGAGAGATTGTGGGCTACGGCAACACCTGCGACGCCTACCACGCTACGGCGCCCCGTCCGGATGCCACCACCCAGGCCCGCTCCATTTGCGACGCCCTGCAGGAAGCCGGATTTGACGAAAAGAAAGACAATCTGTATATCAATGCCCACGGAACGGGCACCCATCTGAACGATGTGGCCGAAACCCTGGCCTGCAAGACCGCCCTGGGAGACTATGCCTACAAGGCACACATTTCCTCCACCAAGTCTATGACCGGCCATATGTTCGGCGCCGCCGGCGCGGCCGAGGCCATCGCCACCATCCTGGCCCTGAAGGAGGGCATCGTTCCTCCTACCATCAACCTGGATACGCCAGACCCGGAATGCGACCTGGACTACACGCCCAACACCGCCGTCAGGACAGACCTTACGCTGGGCCTTTCCAACTCCTTCGGCTTTGGCGGGCACAACGCCTGCCTCGCCTTCCGGCCGTATAAGGGCTAAGCCCTCTTGACCACAAATACGGGCAGCAGGAATACCAGAGCCAGGAGGGAAAAGACCAGGCCGCTGATGGTTCCTACTGCGAAGTCAAACCAGAACACCTCCTGCGGCCCGTCAGAAAGGAAAGGAAGAAGCCCCAGCACAGTGGAAAGGACCGTCAGGGAAATGGGAACCGCCTTGTAGCGGAATGCCCTTACATAGGTACTCACGCGCGCCATCGGCGAAGGCTTCTGCACGCCTCCCAGCTGCTTATAGGCGGTTATCACGTAGATACCGGCATTGACCACTATGCCGGAAAGCATGACAAAAGAGGCATATCCTCCCTGGTCAAAGGAAAAGTCGGACAGGCCGAAGGAGAGGAAAACGCCTATGAAGGAGACCGGAATCATCCCTATGACGGCAAGCGGCAGCCGCACGGACTCCAAACTGATGGACAGCAAGACGAAAAGGATGCCGACAATCAGAAGGATGAGCCAGGCATACCTTTTTTTCTGCTCCCCGTCCCAGCTCGGCTGTCCATCCCTGGCCTTGTAGCCCAGGGGAAGCACCGTATCGTTCATATACCGGAGAGCCTCCTCGATGCAATGCCTTTTCAGGGTATAACTGCCGATGAAATCAAAACAGACGTCCAGCTGGTAAGACTGGTTGGTCTTACGGATGACGTTCCCGCTTCTCTTTTTCACTATATTTCCCACGGTGGAGAGGGTCATCTTGAGGGAATCCACGGCAATGGGAGCATTCATCACGTGCCAGAGATCATATTTCTCCGCATCCGAAGAGCGCAGCACAACCTGTTCCATCTCCCCTCCCAGCAGCACGGGGCCCACCGGCTTGTCATATAGCAGGGAGGAAAGGGCGTCGTAGTAGTGATAGGGATTCACTCCGGCCGCGGTCATGGCCTCAAAATCATAATCCAGGTTCCACTCCATTACCGGCCGCCCGCTCCACTCGGAGCTCCAGATTTCCGGTTCCGACACCCTCGGGTTAAGGGAAAGATGGTCTATCAGACGGGCGGCAAAGGCACTGAGCTGCTGGTAATTGTACCCTTCCAGCAGGATATGGCTGTCCTTGTAATCCGCCACCACATTGTTGTTGAAAGAACGGTCATCTATCCCATACACCCTCCAGTTGGCCCCGCCGAAATCGATGGCCATGGCTGTCACCATGGACTTCAGTTCCACGGGGAAGGAACTGTTCTCATACTCGGGCTTGAACTCCACCACCAGGGTGGCGTTGTCGTAACTGGAGATATTGGTTGTGAACACCTCTATCTGGGGAAAACCGGCCAGGTAATTCTCCATATACCGGACCACTTCGTTCAGCTGGTTCACGCTGCTTCCCTCCAGCATACCAGCTCTGATAATCAGCTGTTTCCGCGATGGTTCCCGGTAAAAATTGGCCCGATCCATAGTGCGGTAAAAAAGGCCGAAAGAAGAGGACAGGATCTCTCCCGCCTTTCCCCAGTCCTTGCCGGAAGGAAGCAGGAAGACCGGGATGCCGAAAGCCATTACGCACAGCAGGCCGAGCAGCAGCCGATGCCGCACGCCCCATCCGATATATCTCCCGAAGGCATACTCCAGTACCGCCAGCCGCCTGAGCCGACGGGGACTGCCCGCCGCTTTTTTCTCCCTCGGCAAAACCAGGGCGGTAAGGGAAGGGACAAAGAGATAAGCGACAGCCAGGGAAAGGGTGAGGTTGATGACAATTACCCAGATAAAATCCGTCAGGTTCACCCTCTCGCTTTCCGGGAGCAGCAGCACCGTGAGGAGCGCCCCCACCGTGGTGACAGTGGCGGCAAAGATGGCCGGGAACACCTTCCTGTTCTTCCAGCGGGAAAAATGGTCGGCCATCACGATGGAGGTGTCTATGATAATGCTCAGGGAAACCGTGATGCCGGCCAGGGTATACAGGTGGATCTGGATGCCCAGCAGGGCATAGAAGGCCAGGGCCGACAGGATATTCACCGCCAGGGTGGAGGCCATCACGAAGAGATAGCGCCCGCTGCGGCTCACCACCAGGACAAAGGCCAGCAGGATAAGGATGCAAAGGGCCGTCCGGCGATAAATCTTCCCCAGTTCCTCCTCTACAAAACGGGACGCGTCATAGGCGACAGAAGCCGATATACCGTCCGGGAAAGAGGCTTCCAGCCGCTCCATCATCCCGCGGGCCGATGCCACCGCCCGCAGCAGATTGGAAGTGGGGACCGTACTCACGGCCATCACCACCGTATTGAGCCCGTTTACCCGGTAATAGGAGCTGGGAAGCTGCTCCTCGTAGCGCCAGGTGGCGAGGTCCCGCAGATACACGATCCTCTCCCCCACTTTCGCGACGGGGATGGAGCCGAAATCCGCGCTTTCCGCGCCAGAAAGACGAACGGAAAGAACCCCGTCGGCCGTATGCACCATACCCAGCACCTCATCGGCAAAATTGCCCTGGAAAGCCGCTGCTATCTCCGAGGCCGACAGGCCCAGGCTCTCGGCCTTCCGGGCATCGAAAGTTATCACCCATTGGAAGGGGGTGGCCCCGCTCAGCACGATTCCATCCACCTCCGCCAGGGAAGAAAGAGGGCCCAGAAGGTGCTCCCTGGCATATTTTTCTATCTCCAGGGAAGGCATATTCCCCTTCAGCACATACACCAGTTCAGAGCCCGTCCGGCTTGTGCTCTGCCGGGCCACGCGGATGTCCGGATACGAAACCCCTCCCGGGAGGGACGGATAGACATTCCGGATGGCCGAGGCCACTTCGAAACGGGCGGCATCCATGTCTTTTCCCTTGGCGAAGCGGACACTCACCCTCCCGCCCCCTTTCTGGGAAACGGAAGAGACTTCCGTGATACCGCCCAGGGTGGAAAGCACCCCTTCCAGCGGGGAAGTCACCTCCCCCTCCACCACCTGGGCCGATGCATCCGGATAGCGGAAGGAGACTTCCACCTCCCGTCCCGGAGCCGTGGGCGTATACTGGATATTGAGAAGAGGCGCGCTGGCAATGCCCGCAACGGACAATGCCACCATCAGGAGAATCGCCGTAAAAGGCGAAACAGTCCATTTATGCCTTTTCTCTTCCGGCATACACCCCATAATACATAGCCGGAACCAGGAACAGGCTCACAAGGGTGCCCAGCACCATCCCGACAATAATCACCAGAGACATCGGATACTGCAGATCTGCCCCCATACTGCCTCTTGAGAGGAAAGGCAGGACGGCCACCACGGTAGTGAGGGACGTCATCAGAATGGCTTTCATCCGGCGGGAAGACGCCGTTACAACTGCTTCCCGAAGGTTCATCCCCGCTCTCCGCAGCTTGTTGATGGTGTCTATCTTGAGGATGGAGTCATTGATGACAATACCCGCCACCACCACCAGGCCTGTGAGGGACATCAGATTAATGCTCTCTCCCAGAACCCACAGCACCGCAAGCGCTCCGAACAGATCCACCACAATCTCCAGCAGGATAATAAAAGGCTGCAGCAGCGATTCAAACTGCGCCGCCAGAATAAGATACAGAAGGACGAGGGCCACCAGAAGGGTCCAGAGCATCTCCTGCATCATTTTCCGGTTGGAAAACCAGGCCCCGGAAAAGGACACTTCAAACCGGCCGTTGTCCCGCACCGTCTGCCTCACCTGCTGCATAACCCGGGGGACATCCCGGTCTTCCACCTCCAGTTCCACGGGATAGAAGGTTCCTTCGGGGCCGGAAAGGAGCGACTTAAGGTCCCGGGAATAGCCCTGGTTCATAATGGCGGCAACGGGGATGCTGCGTCCGTCCTGCTCTATCATCGTTTCCGACAACAGCACCTGAAGGTTATCCCGGTTCCGGCCGGTAATCACGGGCAGGGTATGGCTTCCCTGCACAATGGAGAACAGGTGGTTTTCATTCAAGGCGCTTTTCAGAACGCCCGAAAGGGTGGCATAGGAGATGCCGTAAAGGGCCATCTTCTGGGCATCGGCCACAAACAGGACATTGGTTTCCGTGACCGGAGGGGCCGCCGAAAGGGCAAAGAGCATCTCCTCCAAATCCCTCACTTCCAATTCCTGTGTCTTCAAGGGACGAAGGCGGGCTACCAGCGGGGCCTCCTGAGAGGAGAAAACCTGGTCGAACAGGTTTCCGGCCTCGGAGAAATGCCAGGCCGACTCGGCGGCTTCCGCGGCAAGATGCCGCTCCAGGGCCGTCTGCGCCTTTTCCAGGGTGGGCATATCCGGGCAGCGGAAATACAGCTGTATCTCCTGGATTCCCTGCTGGCCGCTGTGCTCCAGGACAAACTGCTGGGAGCCCACTAGGGCGGTCGTCTGCTCGGCAAAAGGGCCCAGCACCGCTTCCAGCTGCGCGCAGCGGCGTTCATTTTCCTCGATGGAGAGCCTCCGGTTCCAGTCCAGGTGCAGGATGGCCTCCGTCCTGGTCAGACGGGGCAGACGCTCCCTGGGCATAAGCGCCAGGCACAGGATAAGGCCCAGCGCCGAGAAGGCCAGCACCCCCCAGCAAAGCCGATGGTGCCCAATCCACCATTCCATACGCCGGTGATCCCAGCGATTTAGCGTATCTTCAAAAGAAAGCCGGGACAGGAAGGAATGGGCCCGGAAAGCCGGCTGGCCTTTGTACCACCACCAGTAATAGACCGGAATCACAAAAATGGTAACCAGATAGGACGAGAGCAGCACCACCGTCACGGCCAGGGCTTCATCACGGAACAGGGCCCCGGAGAGGCCGCTGACAAAGACCAGCGGAATGAAGACGGCGCAGGTGGTGAGAACGGAACTGAGCATGGGGCCCGCTACCTCCCGGGTTCCGGAGAGGACCGCCTCCTGCAACGAATTGCCCCGCTGCCAGCGGGAAGTGATGTTATCTATAAGGATGATGGTATTGTCCACCATCATACCCACCCCCAGGAGCAGACCGGAGAGGGAGATAATATTCAGGGACATGCCGGCGAGGTAGAAAACCAGCATGGAGATAACCAGTGCGGAGGGCATGGTGAGGGACACCAGGGCCGGGCTCCGGAAATCCTTCATAAACAGGAAAACCACTACGCAGGCCAACAGTACGCCCAGGAGGATATTCCACAGCAGGCTGTGGATGGAGTACTCCAGCAGCTGCGTCTGATCCCGGGTAAGGGTGAAACGAAGGGCCGGATAATCTTCCCGGAAACTGCTTAAAAGGGTATCCACGGCATCTTTCAGCTCGCTCATCCGGGCTTCCCGCTGTTTGATGACGGCCAGGCTCACGGCCTGCTCCCCGTCGGAGCGGACCAGCCCCGTCCGGCCGGAGGGAACTTTGGACACCTGTGCCAGATCTTTCACCTGGAAAAGCCTCCCTTTGACATCCAGCCAGATGGAAGCGATGTCTTCCACCGTGGAGGAATGGGAATCGAATTTTACATTGTACCGGTAGGCCCCGTCCCGGATGGACAGGGAGCCCAGACGGATGTTGGTCCTGGAGATGGCCGCCTCAAAAGCTTCTCCGCTCAGGCCTGCCTGGGAGAGCGCCTTTTCATCGGGAATAATCAGTATTTCCTCTCCCAGCGTCCCGCTCACATCCACCATGGCCACCTGCTCCAGCTGTTCCAGACGTTTGGAAAGCACATCTTCGCAGAACTGGCTCAGCTGGGTGAAACTGCCGCCGCCGGGCAGGGTCACATTCAGGAAGAAGGCGGGCAGGTCACTGGCATCGGCCTTGAGCACCTTGGGGCGGTCCATCCTGGGAAGCGACGCCATGCTGCGATCTATTTTCTCATTCACCTCTATGAAGAGGTAATCCATATTGGCCCCGTGGTTGAAAGTAAGGCGGAGGGTGCCGGAGCCGTCACGCGACTCGCAGGTAATGTCCTGCAGCCCTCCCACCTGCATGAGCTGCTCCCGCAGCGGTTTCACCACGCTCTCATCCATTTCGCGGGCCGACAGGGAAGCATCCGCCGCCTGAACCGTGATGTAAGGGATGTCCGTATCGGGGATGAGCGAAACCGGCAGCAGGCGAAGGGATACCAGCCCCAGCACAACCAGGGACAGAAGCACCATGGTAATGGCTATCGGCCTGTGTATGAGACGCTCCAGCATCATTTCTTAAGGGTAACCGAAGAGCCGTCGGCCAGATTGAGATTTCCGCTGATGATGACACGGTCTCCCTCGGAGAGCTGCGCTCCCCGGTCCCGGTTGGGCGCGATCACGTGGCTGTCTCCATTGGAATAAAGGATGTTCACGTAGGTCCAGTGGGCCTTGCCGTCATCCGTGTAGGTAAAAAGGACATCCCGGTTGTCGCGGATGACCACGGCGCTGCGGGGAACCACCAGCTGGCCGGGAATGAGGCGCTCCACCGTCACTTTCACATTCATACCGTCCAGGAGCCCCTTCACCCCCTTTACACTGGCGCGGACCAGCACCTGTCCGTTCTTATCCACCAGGGGGTTGATGTCTGTCACCGTGCCCTTGCAAGAGAGCGAAGCGTCTGCAAAGGGCGTAACCACTACCGGGAGGCCCTTGGAGAGGAAAGCGTATTCCGATTCCAGCACCGTAAAATCCACGTCGAAAGAACTGTCGTCCACCAGGGTGCAAAAAGGTTCCGAACCGGAAAGGTCGTGAGAATGCAGTCGGATATCGGCAACCCGGCCGCCGAACGGAGCCTTGAGCACCGTCCCTTTCAGGTTCATCCGGGCCCTTGCCAACGCATTGAGGGCCGATGTGTAGCCGGACCGCATCCGGGCGGCGGAAAGGATGTCCTCCGGCGGCGAAAGCGTATCCCTTGCCGGATACCCCTGCCCTACCAGGTAGTCATACATTTCCATCCGGGCCTTTTCCAAAGCGCCTTCCGCCTCTTTCACTTCCAGTTCCAAGTCTGGACGGGACACGGTGGCAAGAAGCGTTCCCTTACTCACCCACTGGCCGTTTTTTACGCAGATGCCCGCAATGGGACCGGCGCTGGAGAAAGCGAGGCTGGCGCGGGAAGCCGCCACCAGTTTTCCGTTGGAGAGCAGCTGGCGGTGGAAGTCTGTGCGGGCAAGGGTGATCACTTCCACTTCGTTATAGGCTTCCGTGGGGGTGAGCCTGCCTTCTTTTTCCGTCTTGTTTCCGGAAGAGAAGCAGCCGGTCAGGAGCAGGAGGATACCCAGCGGAAAGATACTACTTGTTTTCATAGGAACTGAGTTCGTTTTCGTCCAAGGCAATGTCCTCCCCCGCGATAAAATCGAAGAGGGCATATTGCCGCAAAGTATAATAGTAAATCCAGAAATTGCCCAGATCCGTCAGATGCTGGTTCAGGGCCGCATCGCTTTCGTTCCGGGCCGTATTCAATTCCAGCACGGTGGCACTGCCCCTCCGGAAGCGGTCCATCACCAGGGTATACCGTTCAGCCGATACGACGGCGGCGCGGCGTGACACTTCGCACTGGCCCCGCTGGTGGTTGAACTGGGCCACGGCGGTGAATATCTTTCTCCGGTAGTCGTTCTCGTCCTGCTGCACCTTGGCCACCACCACCTGCTGGGCCGCCTTGGCCTTTTCAACCCGGCCCTTTCCCTGTCCCCAGTCAAAAACAGGGATAGAGAAACTGAGCCCGAACACTTCCTGGTCCAGCGGATTCCGATAGGCTTCCGGCAAGGCTACTCCGGATTTGGACAGGCCGAAACGGGCGTTCAGGTTCATGGTAACGCCTCTCTGGGCCTTGGCTTTTTCAACGGCCGACCGGGCTTCCAGAAGGCTGATCTCGTTATTCAGGGAGAAGGAGGAATTGGCCAGGCACTTCTCCAGGACCGTCTCGTAGTCCAGGACGATGGAGGGAAGCGCTTCGTCCACCACGGGCTCTATCTCGGCCAGCTCGTCGAAGCCCAGCAGGGAATTCAGCTCCATCCGGGCTTCCCGTACACGGATGGAACTTTCATTCAGCGCGATGCTGTCATTGAGGACCCGCAGGTCCAGCTGCAGGTACTCGTCCCGGTTCACCGTCCCCAGGCGCAGTCTTTCGGCCGCCACATCCCGCATTTTCACGGTATAGTCGTAGTTGGTTCTCGCCGTAGACTGTGTCTGCCGGGCCTTCAGGAGTTTGAACCAGGCCGTAACTGCCTGCAAGGAAATCCGCTCCATGGCTTCCACATACTTCTTCCGGCCGGTTTCGTAGGCTTTGGGCTCGATGAGTTTGTCCCATTTGAACTGGTTATAGGCGAACAGGGGCTGCTGGTAGGAGATGGTCACGGGCTGGCTGTACCAGGTGACACGGGCGTCCGTTCCAAACTGGTCTATCCGATTCAGGTCTGTATACACGGTGAGGGTACCTCCCGTGAACGGGATGTTCTGGCGGGCCTGCAAGCCCATCCCGTTCTGCATGTTGAATGAACCGACATAGCGCATGGAGCCATCATCCGGACTCTGCAACAAAGTAAGGGAGCGGTTGAAGTTTCCCAGGTTGCCGTACAGGTGCAGTGAGGGAAGACGACTGGCCTGGTAGGCCCTCCAGGCCCAGTATACGGAGATAAACTCCTGACGGGCCTCCAGAGCCTGCACGGAATTAGCCCTGGCTACAGAAATGGCCTGCTGAAGGGTCATATTCTGTGACCAGGCGCCTGCCTGCACAACAAGCGAGACAATTAATACACTTATGATCTTTCTCAAACTGGCAAAAATTATTAGTCAACTTTCACATGAAAAACGGCGATTATATAATTGTCCATGGGCTTAATCCCATTCAAAACTTCCGGGTTCTTTAAAAGGGGAAGAATCTCTGGGGAGATTTGGGGCATAAGGGCCGCGTCTAAAAGAAAATAAACATCATTATCCTTAACACACTTTAGCGTGCCGGCAAAAGGGTCTTTTCCCAAGACACTAACAAAGAGGTTTCAATTATTTGGATAACACTATGCTTTTTATTACAACTGCATTTTGGCAAGACATTCTTTTCCATCAGATGTCTCAATCACTGCAAACAAGCATCCATCATCAACGGCAATTTCGTTAACCCGTACTCCGGTTTCAATCAGTCGTATTGGTTTACCCTCCCGACTAAAAACAGCAATCTTCGAATTCAGCGTCTCGGGATTCTGTTTAAATTCTTTACTTATAATCTGCTTGAGTGAATGGTCAAAATCCACGACGGAATAAATGATTCCCTCTTTCACACAAATCTTAGAAAAGCCCAATACGCTTTCGCTGTTGCCCGCATCATTCATATGCGCGCCCATATCCGTAGGGTAGAAGTATCGAATCCATTCCCTGATGATTTCTCCATTCTTCAAAGAAAAAGATTCTAATATAGCCCCATATTGTGTCCCTACGACCCAGTGCATCCCGTCCGAATCAAACGCCGTTTCAGGATAAGCATACAAACTTAACAGAGCATTTTCTTCTAACTCAGGCCATTCGACATACTCTGCCTTCAAGGACCTTGCGGCGTCAAAGTACATATACCGGTTGAGCCCTTCTTTATTCTGCTTTTCAAACGATATAAAATAATTGCATAGCAAAAAACCGCCTTGGGGGACAGGTATTAAAGCATTCGCCCGATTCATTGGAAGACAGGGGTCAAGCTCACTGGTCACATAAGCGCCTCCCGATTCAGTCTGCTTCAAATCTATTGATAAAAGCTTATGCATATTGAAATCATAATAGCATAGCGTTTCCGTGCTCATATCCAAATACGAGGAGTGGAGATTAAGCCCTTCTCCCGGACCTCTCCCCTGCGGGATGGCAGAAGCTTTCATCTCTCCGTTCGTTCGGTCATATATATGGAGCCAATTACCATCTGGTGCCGTTGAACAAACAATTATTTCTCCATTATATACCTGCATTGATTTAGTGATACCCAGTATCAGGTCTCCCGACAGCAACTCAAAACTGCGAGACTCCGTCTTGGGAAACTTGGGCGCTTGATAAACGTCCTTTCCTGTGCAAGACCACAAGATAGACAAAATGGAGAGCACTATTACTAGCAACAACAATTCTTTAGTTAGTTTCATTGTATATCGTTTTTCTAATTAATCTTAAAACAGAGGGATAATTCACCGGATCGCCAATTATCAACGGCTTATTATCCTTACAATACTTCGGTCAAGCGGGGCCATCTCAGATGGTACGACGGCAAGATTGACTTTGCCAACCTTGACCCTACCCGCTGCGTTGAACTCCACGTGAACAAGGGGCGTCTGTTTGGCCTCAAGGCCTACTCGAAGTCCCTCAAACGCTTCATCAAGGTTGCCATCTGGTATCCGGATGAGAACTCGATAGAAAAGTGGCAGATCTACTTCAGTACGGACGAGTCTATGATAACCCGTGATGTAATCGACTGCTACAGAACACGCTTTCAGCTGAAGTTCCACTTCAACGCTTCCTTCGCCAGTATCAACCTGGCTAAGGCCGCCTGTAAGGACCTTGGAGTTCCGTTTTCTGTATCTTCCTGTGAGCGATTTATTTGCGTGTCCGGTCTGCGACCGAACCCACAAGTTATTGACAAACTTTTCAAAGAACTGGTTTTATTTACATCCAGAGCCGCTTAGGCCTGGGAACAAATTAACGAACTATTGATTCTGCTATTCGCGCACTTATGATTGCCAGTCCAGAAGTTTTATCTGAAACACTATATAAAATTCCGTCAGAAGAACAGAAAGATGGCCAGAAAGACGTGTCTGATGCATAGTTCTGTTCACTCAGAATGTTGCGCCCCACTAACGTCTGATTCCGTATATCCCAAATATCCCTGTAAGCCTTCTGTCCATAGTAATAACCGAGGAACAGATAAGGATTGACAAAACTCCAGCCTCCCGGGATAATTGAGCCATCAATATTTTTCCTGTACATTTCGTATTGCTCCAAATACTTTAAGGGCATGCCTTTCTCCCCCAGGGATATAACCAACAAGGGGGAGTCCGGTTCCTTGGGAGTAACGCGATATACCGTATCGCTCCATACCTGCAACAACAAAGAGTCGTATTCAGTTTTTCCGGAAAGAAGTGTACTGGACAAGGACATGAATGACGAACGGAATCTGGGAAAATGGGTCCTGGAAGAATCTGTGAGCACTCCATCCAAATCTGTCACATAATAAGCAGGCAAAGGTTTCCCCCGCGAAGCGACAGTCCAGAAAAGACGGCTTCCAACTCTGCTTACTCCGGAACACGCCTTGCTGGGAGAAGGAATCGTTCTTTTATATTCTCCTTCAAAGGAATAAACCTGAGTGCGAAGTTTCTGGATATCAAAGACAAGTAGTTCGCGGTCTTCCCACGCTACCGACACGCCTCCTATGTCAAGGTACTCTTCCGGGCCATTCCCCTTTCTGGAAACAGCCTGAACAGCACGTCCCTCGGACAAATCGACCAGCACAATCTTACTGTCATCAAATAAGGCCATAAGTTTGTTATCCGCACCCGCTATAGCAGGAAATCTAAGCAATAGGGAATCCGGGAGTGAGATATGAATCGGACTCTCAACTTGCAGAATATCTTCCTTCGGTGAAGAAGCGCGTATATTCAGATGCCCTTCAATGTCCAGTACGGGAATGGCTGATGAGGATTTTACGCATCCACAAAATACAAGGAGTCCTGCCAGAATACTCACGAATGAAATGGAGTGAGAGGTCATAATATCTTTACTTTTTGGATTACTCCGTTCTTCAGCATAAGACGATATGGATATATCGAGTCGTGAAACTCAGGAAAATAAAAAATGTTCTTCTCATCTACCATTACATTGTCACGCTCAAGGAATCCACTCCGCCTATACTTGATCTCCAAATTCTTTCTTGATACTATTCCTGTCAGGATAAACAACATTCTGCTGTCTCCCACATGTTGAACAAAAAATCTTTCTGCATTCCCGATGCAACCCGTACATCCTGTTCCCGGAATTATGATAATGCTATCATAAGACTCCAAATCTTTACTCAAAACAGAGATTACTTTATCAGAAAGTACTTTTCCATACTCGGAAATTGATGAAGATGAGCAACAAATTATAGACAACGCACAGATAAGAATGCATCCTATCCTATATATTAAACGAGTATTCATGGAAACATAGTTGATCTTCTCTCCCGTCATCAACCTGAATCATTAAGCCTCCGGGAGACACAAAACTACAAAAGGAATTATAGGGGACATCTGACTTCAGGCACCGCTCTCCGATATAATTGAAATTTTCATCTAGAACGACTATTACTACGGGTTTATGATTACCAAATAATGGAATAGATTCTTTTTCCGAATAAGGAAGTCTGGCAAACCTATAATAACAATGACGGTATTTATCATATAAAATACCCTCATATGAAGGATTCCTCATATACCATTCCCACAGCGACGATTTATCTTGTACAGTCCTATAAGAGTGAGTCTTGAAGGAGGAAATGCTATTTATTCGGCCACTTCCGGCATAATAAGACAATAATTCATCCGAATCAAGAATATATTCATAAATATCATGACTGAATGAGAAACTAATGACAATATTACCAGAAGGTCCTTGTTCTATATAAGGCTGAAGATATGTAAGACCACCTCCCCAATTCATCTCCATGGCATATTCGGGGAACAAAACGCAATCTCTGAATATTTCACTTTTCGAATCTAACAATCTTATTGCCTTCCTCTTTTTTTCATCTTCGAGTCTTATTGCCCCTGGGGAAAAAAGGGGCATTACAATCTGTCCATTTTTGCACAAAATAATAGGTGACCTGGTCATTAAAAAAGGCATTAAAAGCAAACTGTTACCATTATTTTGCTCCCGTGTGATTTGAAGAGTTCTACTATTATCTCCGAAGATAAGCATTAACTCCTCTCTATCATAACTATACAAGAGCAGGGTGTCTTTCTGGATTTCATATCCCTGAATGGGCCAAGAGTGTGGAAAAGTCCGCTTCTCGATATACTTTCCCGACAAATAGTCATAAAAATAAATCGAATTATCCCATTCGTTCAGGAAAGAGAGAACTGTGGGCTCACTTCCCTGGTCAATAATTTTTCCAAAAGTAATTACTGGAGAGGAAATACTATCCAATTGGAAAAGGTGCTCCGTAAAACTAACATCCTTCAAGGAATTTATACACGCGACCATGTTCTTGATAACTGGAGGATGCTGAATTGCCACATCGCATCCAATGGAACAATTTAGCAGTAAAATGAAAAACAGAAAAAACACCCTTGCTCTCATCAGAAAACCAACATATTAGTTTCCCGGCTGTAATTCGTCATCAACAGTCGTTGTCTTGTAACAATCACGCGGCCAGTGTGATGAGATACAAGCATAACCATTTCCCTCTGCCCTCTCCATGCAATGTCCATTGTTCAAACCAGGGTTATTACGACATTCTGTATAAGGCACATCATCTGCCCACAAAGAAATTGATGTTAAAGAAAGAATTATCATTAACGCTCCAAGCGCAATTGAAATAATAGTTTTCTTGTTTTTCATTGTCTTATAGTATTAGAATTCAAATTCGCCGATATATTCGGTACCAGTGGATAATGAGAAAGTGACTCGCCATGAACCGGCCGGAAGAATGGCGGGAATCATAACACTCCCGCTTCCGTTTACCGTCACGTCAAAGGAGTCACCTGATGAGAGGTTGCAGAACGATGTTTCCACCGTTCCACAAGGGGAGGAAAAGGAAAGAAAGACTACGCCGACAGTCGTGTCCACATAACCACTGATGGGGATTTGGGCAGGAGCGCGATGAGGAGCTTCTTCCCCACCCTTAACTACAATAACAATCTCCTTTATTTCATCATTAGCTGAAACAGGAGACAAGGCCGGCACTATGGCGGCCGCCAAGCAAAAGGGAATGATTAAATGTTGCATAAGTTTTGTTTTTTGTCACCGCAAATGTTGTAACAAAAAAACAAATATCAACATCTTTTTTTCTAAAACAATCTTGCATATCCGTCGTAAAATCGCACGGCAAGTCGCTGATTATCAAACAAAAACGAACCGTGCAAGATGATTGTCAAAACCAGCATCTTGCACGACGTGTAAATAGTTGATTATCAGCTCTATTTTATGGACCGATATAAGAGGTCCTTATAAGGAGAATGACTGGCCGCTAGTTCATCCAGCAGCCTGCTCTTCTTGGAATATAACGTGCTCTTGGGAATCCCGGTCAGCAATTCAATGAGTGATGCAGGAAAGCCTGCCATAAAGTAACACACCAAGTCGTAATGTTCCAGGCTCTTTCCTGAAAAGGCTTCTCGATACTTGCTCATCGCGTTATCCAATGCGGCATTAACGTTCCGCTCCAAAGCCCTCATAGACTCGCGGTCCTTTCCAACCGTACTCGATAATTCCATAACCTGTTTGTACACTAAATCCCGTCCATCTGACCTGCCACTTGTTGTTCGATAGTACTCAACTAGCGATGCTATCTTTTGGAACTGCTTCTTGTAAGCTCCTACATATTTTTGTCGGACGAGTTCAAGTTCGTCTTCCAAGTGAGTGTTTTGCTCTTGATATTGAGCCAGAGATATAGTCATATCCTTTATACTAGATACCAGTTGTTCCTTTTCCCTTTTTGCTCGACGCCACCAAAATACAGCAAACCAACCAATAATAATTACAAACAGCAGTATAATAGCCTGAATAATCAGCATGCGCTCTCGCTCAACCTTAAACTGCAATTGAGTATTTTCTAAAGATAGGCGCTGAAAATCGCGTTGATATTTGTATAAAGAGGAGTACATCATTTCCCTTGCCACCTCATTTTGACGTCCAGTCAACAATTCGTATTCACCAAGTGCCGCCTTGTAATCACCTCTTTTTTTAAGCAGACGAAACTTCAAGTCATGTTGAAGTTCTGGATAATCAGTAAAATCCTCCAATTCATGAATAATCGCCGAGGCTGCTTCTTCCTTACCAAGAGAAAGCAATGTCATCCCATAATGATGAAGGTTATAACAATCTAACTTTGCGTGGTAGACTTTAAATGCCTTCTGGTAGATATTAAACGCCTCTAAAGCATTCTCCTCCCCGGACAATAACATACTCCATGCAAAATGAGGGAGCACCTGCCTAATAAGAGCGGAATCGGATGGGAAAAGACCTGCCAATGAACTGTATATATCATTTGCATCATCAAACTGTCTCTTCCCTACAAAACAGTCAGCCAAATGCAACCTGGCCCATCTTACTTGATAACTGCTGTCCGGTAAAGATTCAAAAAAAGGAATGCTTCTTTGGGCAGCAGATATAGCTTCCGTAAAATTGTAACGACGATGGTATATGTGACTCAGATAGATTTGGGAAAGGGCAATATACCTTGGATTCTCACACTGCTCCGCCAGATTGGAGACATAATCCAGGGACACGACCGCATTGTTATAATTCTTCGAATAATACTGCGACATCCCCAGATAATATAGGCTCATCATTTCCTTCTCCTTAGGCCCATGGCGGTGAAAGAACTCATAAGCAGGCTTTGCCAGAGAATCAGACGCGACATCAATGTAATTCTTATCCAGAGCCATTGCCTTAAGCAGTTGATAATTGGCCAAGGTCCGGCCAGCATATGAACTGGCGTTTAAAGAATTCAATACGAAGAGAGCACTATCCGGCTGCTCCTGAACATAATTCCAAACTTCGGCCACTTCCCTTTTGACCGAACAAGCGCTGCTCAACGCTATAATAAAGAATAAAATGATAAATCTTTTCATTTCTTCTATGTAATAGAAAAGGCTGCCGACGATTACTTACAATGAATTATGGGTGACAAAAAACTCTATGCAACAACGCCGACAGCCAAACTATTGATGCTGACGGACGTAAAAAAAGCACAGGGGGCCGCAAATAGTCCTGAGGCCTTGGAAAGCCTGGCTTACTATCATAGGTCCCCCGTGCAAAGCACGAGGGATATCCTATTGCCAGACACTAAGCCATTAAAATTTCCAAGTTTCAGGAATGTCCGTCAAAAAGGATTTCTCTCAAGAAATCGTCTATTTCAATAATCTACTGCAAACATACAAAAGAAATCGGGAACCTGCAACATACTATCCGGCAGATTCCCGAAGGTTTCTAAAATATGTCAGAATCAACTATTCGTGCTTGGAAAGCCTCTCCCAGGCCAGCTGCTCCCACTTGGTCCCGGGGCGGCCGTAATTGGCGTAGGGATAGATGGAGATACCGCCGCGGGGCGTGAAGAAGCCCGTCACCTCAATGTATTTAGGATCCATCAGCTTAATGAGGTCCTTCATAATGGTGTTCACGCAGTCTTCGTGGAAATCTCCGTGGCTACGGAAGCTGAACAGGTACAGTTTCAGAGATTTGGACTCCACCATCTTCACATCCGGCACATAGCTGATGCGGATTTCCGCAAAGTCCGGCTGCCCCGTGATGGGGCACAGCGTGGTGAATTCCGGGCAGTTGAAACGCACCCAGTAGTCATTGTCCGGATGCTGGTTCTCAAAGGTTTCCAGCACCTCGGGAGCGTAATTCTGGCTATATTCGGCCTTGTGGCCCAGCGCCTTGAGTTCTTCGGGGTTGCGTGCCATATTATGCTTCCTCCCCTGCTTCTTTGAGCCGCTCTGCGTTTTCCGCAATCTGCAGCTGGTCTATACACTCCTGGATGTCTCCGTCCATAAACACGGGCAGGTTGTACATACTCCAGCCGATGCGGTGGTCCGTCACGCGGCCCTGAGGATAGTTGTACGTGCGGATCTTGGCCGATCTGTCACCGGTGGATACCATAGTCTTGCGCTTGGCGGCAATGCCGTCCAGGTACTTCTGGTGCTCCATATTGTACAGACGGGTACGGAGCTCTTCCATAGCGCGGTCCAGGTTCTTGAGCTGGGAACGCTCCTCCTGGCACTGCACCACAATACCGGAGGGGATGTGGGTGAGGCGCACGGCCGAATAGGTGGTGTTCACGCCCTGACCACCGGGGCCGGAGGCGCAGAAAAGGTCTTTGCGGATATCGGCCGGATTGAGCTCGATATCAAACTCACCGGCTTCCGGGAACACGGCCACGGAAGCGGCCGATGTCTGGATGCGGCCCTGGGTTTCCGTCTGGGGCACGCGCTGTACGCGGTGCACGCCGGATTCGTATTTCATCACGCCGTATACGCCGTCGGTGGAGGAGGAGAGCTTGAATACAATCTGCTTGTAGCCGCCGGAGGTGCCGGGAGCCTGGTCTGTGATTTCCAGCTTCCAGCCGCGGCGCTCTGCAAAGTGCTGGTACATACGGAAGAGGTCTCCGGCAAAGATGGCGGCCTCGTCACCGCCGGTACCGCCGCGGATTTCCACCATGGCGTTCTTGCTGTCGTCCGGATCGGCCGGGATGAGGAGGAGCTTGATGTTCTGCTCCATTTCCGGGAGCTTGGGCTCTATCTGGGCTATCTCATCTTTGGCCATCTCCTTGAGGTCCTCGTCCTTCTCGTTCATAAGGATGTCCTTGGCCTGCGCCAACTCATTGACCAGACGCTCGTACTCGAGGCCGGCGGCAATGATGGGCTGCAGCTCCTTGTAGTCCTTGTTCAGCTGGACGAACTTCTTCATATCCCCGATTACCTCAGGGTCTGCGAGCTGCTCTTCCAGTTTCTTGTATTTATCCTGAAGGCTCAATACCTTCTCCAACAGCGTATTCTCTGCCATAGCAATTGTATTTAGCCTGCAAAGATAGCAAAATTATCTGAGATTCCCTTATTCCACGTAGTACGCCTTGCCGGCGGGGATCTCTCCGGAGTACCCAAAGAAGCCGAAGGTCTCCCCCACCTGGCTCATCACGTGTGCACCCGAAGGGGCCTGGATGGCCGATGACGTACCCCGGAGGATGTTGCCTGTTACAGAAGGAGCCGAATTAGACGGACAGGTAATCTCAAGGGAGGCCGAATCTGCCATAATTACCACGGCGCAGCCTGCCGGGATGACAGATCCGTCGCCAATGAGATTAAGGGCATGGTCGGAGCCCATATAGAAGGCCCGTGCACCTGAGGGAAGGGTGTAGCTATTTGAAGAATGGTAGAAAGTGGTCCAGTAATGAGTCTGGCCGGCAAAGTTGGCTTGCTGGGCCGAGAGGGAAATGGTATTGCTTTCCAGAACCCTCACGTATCGCCTGTTGCTGGTACTGCCCGAGGACAGGTTATCCCAATTACTTTCGTTGGTACTCTCCTGAATAACATAACCGAAAACCGTGCAGGTGACTGTGCCGCCGATGCCTACACCGTACCTGCCGGTATAGCCCGGCCTGCCGCTAGAGGCGCCCTGGCCGCCCTCGCCGCCCAAGCCCGCCTTGCCGCCATTGATACAAATGCTACCACCATTAACCACAAGCGAATTGCAGATGCCAGCGCCGCCGGCGCCGCCCGTGCCGCCAGCGCCGCCCTCGCCGCCATCGCCTACACCGTACCCGCCCTTGCCGCCAGCGCCGCCAGCGCCGCCATAGATACTAATGCTGCCTCCATTAACAATAAGCGAGCCGGTAATTCCTGCGCCCCCCATACCGCCAGCGCCGCCAGCGCCGCCACTGTAGCTATTGCCGCCAGTTCCGCCAGTTCCGCCCCTGCCGCCAGAGATACTAATGCTGCCTCCATTAACAATAAGCGAGCCGGTAATTCCTGCGCCCCCCATACCGCCAGCGCCACCAGCGCCGCCATTACTGCCATCACTGCCATTGTAGCCCACGCTTCCTTTTACATTGACCGAACCGGGCCCTTCAACCGTCAGCGTTGCACCGTCGGCGATAGTGATGCCCCTTTTAGCCGTCAGCGTCACGCCATCGGCTATCACGAGATTGACATTGCCGGTACCTGTCACATTGATGCTTGACGACACAGTATAGTCTTCCGTCACCTCAACCGTACTGCCAGCCTTCCATTCCACCGGCACCAATGCGGGATCGACAATAATATAGTCCCGAGTAACCTCGCCGTGGAAGGGGCTTAAGCCTTCAATCGTGAGTGTAGCCGTTCCAGGAGAATCGTATTTACTGTAGCCGCATCTATAATGTGTGAATCGGATAAGTATCCTTCCGTTGCACTCCACCTCCGGCTTGGGCGAAATGGGTGAGCCGGCATATAAATATTCTTCGTCCACGCCGCTGATGGTGGTGGAGGATTCGTCTATGAGGTAGATATCGTCTGTGGAGTAGGTAACTACCAGCTTGTAGAAATAACCCGGGTTAATGGTCTTACTGAACGAATGGGTATTCTCCGGATCCTCATCATCCCAGTTGGAATCGTTGATGACGGCTTGGTTGGCGGTGTTATAGAGCTCAACGTGCCAGATGTAATAGTTGTGTATGTTGCCGCCGCCCACCGTGACGGTGACATTGCCAGCCACGGCAAGGCTGCTACTGGTTTGGACGAAGATTTGGTTGTTTGAGCTGGAGATGTTGATAGTGATTCCGTCGGCCAGGGAGGCGTGGATGTTCCCGATCTCGCCATAGGTCCACGGCGATGGATAGCATATGTAATGCGCACCCGTTTTGCCCTCCTCATAGAAGTAGCCCTGAAACGTAGTATTACTGCCGCCAGACCCACCGTGAAAGCAGTAGGTTTTGGTGATGGCATCGCTCCACGCCACCGGGCCTGTCAGGGCCAGCGCGACGAGAGCGAGAAGACTTGTTAAGATTGCTTTTGCTTTCATAGCTTACCAAACTACAGTTGCGGTGCCGCTCTGGGCCAGATTGGACTTGGTTACGGCAATGTTCTGGGCACTGATGAACTTGCCGTTGCCCAGCTTATCGCCGGGGATGTCTTTCTCTCCCAGGTACAGGGCATTGTTATATCCTATTACAAAGAAAGAGAACTTGTCGGCCTCCGAAGTATTGTCATTCTCATTGCGCACGGAAAGATACAGCAGATCGCTAACGGCTATATCCGGAGTAACGGTAAGGTTGCCGTAAGTGGAAGTCCATCCGCCACTGTAACTGCGGGAAGTGACCAGTTTATTGTGGTTGGACGACACGGTGAATTCCTTCACGAGAAGAGGTGTATCGTTCACTTTGAAACCAAAGCGGTATATGCTCTGCTGGTTTTCGAAAGCGGCGGAAGTGGTAGTAATAGTCTTATTGCCCGTGTCTACCGAAGCCACAGTAACATTTGCCGTAGCGTAATCGTACAGGCGATCTATCTTGGAGACAACATTGGGCGCACCTCCATTCTGCCCGGTATAGTCCCAGTCCTTCCGCGGGAAGAGCAGGGTAAGGACCGCGTTATTGGCAACGCCGGCAACAGACTCCAGCGTTCCGGAAAGCGTGGCTTTGGTTTCATCCGTATCATCGGCCGTAGCCACCAGTTGGCCCAGATAGGTGCCGCCCTGGTACACGGCTACCGTTTCTCCGTCTCGCCATAAGGCGGTTAGTGTGCTCCCGGAATTAATCAGCTTCAACGCTTTGGTATCCTCCCCCTTGGTGGCTTCCAGCGTAAGGGTATAAGGACCCTCCAACGCTTTGGGCTTCTCCGCCACAAAATCATCTTCCGCCTTCTGGCAGGCAGCAACGGCCGCCAGGGCCAAAAAAATCCATCCTTTCGTTTTCATCGGCCTTCCCCCCTAGATTTCTTCTGCATTTCCATAGCCCGGAAGAGTGTACTGCCTGGATTCACAAATGATTCCTTCCGGCCTCAGCTCCACCACTTCCACTACGGGAGCTTCATACACCAGTTTTGTTTCCATCGCTATTGCTCTTTTCTGTTTTTCTCATCAGCCTGCAGCGCTCTGCGCACGGCAATAAAAAGCACCGGCACCCACACCAGAAGGAGCAGGGCCGCAATTACAATCATCAGGATGTCTTGCCAATCCATATATTCACGGTTTATGGACCCAAAGATACGTACGCCCGCGCGAACGGATGTATCGTCTGAGTCCAAAACTTGTAAATCTGCGTCAACAAGTTGTAAAAATCCGTTAACAAACTTGTAAACTCGCTCATATCGCACCCTTTCGGGTATAATATGAGCGGAATACACAAAAATTATCCCCGATATGGTATAAAAATTAAAATTTTTGTTATATTTGTACCCGAAAAGGTATAGAAATGACAATTCCAGAACATATCAAGGCCAAACGCAAAGCCTACGGACTAACCCAGATAGAGCTATCCGAACGCTCGGGAGTAGGGCTCCGTTTTGTAAGGGAAATGGAGCAGGGCAAAAAGACCTTGCGGATGGACAAAGTGAATCAAGTCCTGGCCCTGTTCGGCGAAGAGCTGGGGCCGGTTAAGATGGAAATGGTATGAAACAGGCTCGTATTTATGTCCAGAACACCTTCTGCGGCGTCCTTACCGAAGACGAGGAAGGATATCATTTTTCCTATGAGCCCGGATATCTTGCATCGGCAAACGCCGTTCCGCTAAGCCCCACTATGCCGCTCACGGCAGAACCTTACGAGAAGGAAATGATGTTCCCCGTCTTTGACGGGCTCATTCCCGAAGGATGGCTGCTGGACATCGCATCCAAGTCCTGGAAGATAGATCCCCGCGACAGGATGTCCCTGCTGATGGCCTGTTGCAAGGATTGTATAGGTGACATCAGCGTAACTCCCGTTGAAAATGAGTAAGTGTCTTTTCTGCTACGGCCAGCTGGAAGAGGGAAAATCCCATTTCCACGCGTCCTGTGCCCGTAAGTTCTTCGGAACGACGGAAGCTCCTTCACTGCCGTATTCCCGGGACAATATGTCCGAACTGGCCCGTCGCGTTATCCAGACCAGCGCATCCGTAACAGGTGTCCAGGCCAAAATGTCCCTGGACCTGGACCGCGGAGAGAAGAACGAGCCGCCCCGGTTTACCATCGTAGGCCTGTGGGGCCGGTACATTTTCAAGCCACAAAGCGCACAATACAGATGCCTCCCGGAACTGGAAGACGTAACCATGAAAATGGCATCGGCCGCCGGTATCCGAACGGTAGAACATACTCTCATCCCCATGGCCGATGGAGAACTGGGCTACCTGACCAAACGGATAGACCGGGACGCAAAAGGCGGAAAGATTTCCATGCTGGATATGTGTCAACTGTCCAACCGGCTCACCGAGCACAAATACTTCGGGACCTATCCGCAGCTGGCCGATACCGTCAAACGATACTCATCGGCCCCTATGCTGGATGTCCAGCGCTTCTGGGAAGTAGTTGTATTCTCCTGGATTACGGGCAATTCCGATATGCACTGCAAGAACTTCTCTCTGATTGATATGGGAGGACGGGAATATACGCTTGCCCCCGCATACGACCTTCTTCCCGTAGTGTTGGCAGACCCTCAGGACACGGAAGAAATGGCCATGACCCTGACCATTGGCGGAGAGAAGAGAGGATTCGACAAGGACTCTTTTCTCCTTGCCATGGAAGAGAGCGGACTGGCGCGCCCGGTTTCGGAAAAGATGATAGGCCGTCTACGTGACTGTCTCCCCAAATGGACGGCCCTGATTAACGGATCTTTCCTCCCGGAAGACCTCAAAAATGCATATATTCAGCTACTTAACGAAAGACTTAACAAAATAGGATAAACTATGTCCCCTACCCTCCCTTATCTCTGCGGCGTAGCGGCGGCGGTCTATGTAGCCGTGTGCCTGGTATGCGCGGCGGTGCGCTGGTTCCACATGTGCCCGCCCTACAACCGCAATCCCAGGTACTACTACCCCGGCCGGCCGTTCGTGACGATGGCCTGGCTCAGTTCCCTGTGCCTGCTCCCCTACGTTTTCCAGCCGCAAAGCACGGACGCCTGGTTCCTGGTAAAGATTTTCTTCCTGCCGGTAACCCTGTACCACTTCACCCTCATCCTGTTCTCCTATTTCGGGAGCGTGATGCAGTGGAAAAAATGGGAGTGGCCCACGGTCCTGGCCGGTATTCCGGTGGGGATCGCGCTTCTGGCCGCCCTGGTGCTGGCCATCATCCCCGGAGACCAGCTGCACTTCCCCACCATTGAAACCTTTGTCCTGCACATCCTGGGCCTGCTGATAACAGCCGTTTGCTTCACCTCCGTGGCCGTCGTACGCATCTGGGTGAGCCGCTTCGATTCCGACGACTATTCCAACCCGGCCGATTTCCCCGTGGTACAGGCCCGCATCTGGCTGATGTTCGTAGGAATCAACGTAGTCCTCTGCTGGACCGGCACCCTGCTGGACCGTCCTTCCGTGATGGCCGTCATTATGCTATTCGTGGCCCTGTCGGCCGTTATCTTCGTGATCACAGCCCTGCATCCCAACCGCAACCGGCCCGTGGAAGAGGACTCTCCGGAGCAGGCCGGGGTGGTTTACAAACGCGCCATTTCCCAGAAAAAGAAGGAGGAGATGCTGCAGGCCATCCGCACCGTGGTAGAGCAGCAGAAAGCCTTCCTGGACCCGCACCTGACCCTGCACGAAGTGGCGGAGCGCTGCGGCTACAACCGCACCTATATATCGGGCCTTATGAAAAACGAACTGGGCGGATTCTTTGAGTACGTGAACCGCCTGCGCCTTGCGTATGTGGAGACGTATCTTCTGGAAAATCCCGAAGCCACGCTGGGAGAAGCCATCGAAGCCTCGGGCTTCGGCTCCCGTCCCAGCTATTACGCCGTGAAAGCCAAGCTCAATGCTGCTCCCGGTACTCAGCCGTAGCGGTGAAAAAGACATCGGCACTGGAGTTGAGCGCCGTTTCCACAGAATCCTGAACCACCCCTATGATAAAGCCCACGGCCACCGCCTGCATGGCGATGTCATTGCCTATGCCCAGGAAGGAGCATGCCAGGGGGATCAACAGGAGCGAGCCGCCGGCCACTCCCGAAGCGCCGCAGGCCCCCAGGGTGGCCACCACGCTAAGGAACACCGCGCTGGGAAAACTCACCTCAATGCCCAGGGTATGGGCCACGGCCAGGGTCATTACCGTAATGGTAACGGCCGCACCGTTCATATTGACGGTGGCCCCCAGCGGAATACTTACCGAATAGAAATCCCGGTCCAGCCCCAGCTTTTTGCAAAGGGCCATATTGATGGGAATATTGGCGGCCGATGAACGGGTGAAGAAAGCCTGCAGGCCGCTTTCCTTCAGGCAGACCCAAAGCAGCGGATAGGGATTCTTTCCTGTGGCGATGAAGGACCACAAGGGATTGAGGACCAGGGTATTGAAAAGCATACAGCCCACCAGCACCAGGATCAGTTTTCCGTAGGTGGTAAAAATCTCCAGGCCATTTTCCGAAACGGCGGAGAACACCAGGCCCATAATGCCGAAGGGCGCGAACTGGATGATCCAGCGGACAACAAGGGAAATCACATCGGCCAGGTCTGCAATAACCTGGAGGGTAGCCGGCGAGGCAACGGTCTTGAGCCCCAGCCCGATGAGGATGGACCAGAAGAGAATGCCGATGTAATTGGCCGTAGCCAGGGAGGTCACGGGATTGGTGACCATATTGGAGAGCAGGTTGGAGAATACATCCGAAAGGGCGGCGGGGGCGGAAGTATGGGCCACATCCTGCAGCTGGATGGTGACCGGGAAAAGGAAACTGGCTCCTACGGCCACCAGGGCGGCACCCAGCGTACTCACAATGTACAGGCCGATGACCGTTCTGAAACGGGAGCCCAGGCCGCCGTTAGCCCTTGCGATGGAGGAAACCACCAGCATCGCCACCAGGATGGGAGCAATGGCCTTCAAGGCCCCCACAAAGAGCTTTCCAAAGATTCCTATCCACGTCCAGCCGGGCAGGAGCAGGGCCAGGACGGCCCCCAGGACCAGGCCGATGAAAATGCGGAGAATCAGGCTGGAAACGGTCCATCTTTTAACCAGCTCGGAAAGCGAGAGTCTCATAGGGGCAGGGTTTAGTAATTATCGGCCGAAGCGTTCAAAGGCCGCACGCTCCAGGGCTTCCCGGTCCTGAGGATGGGCTATGCCGGCAAGCAGCCTGGCGCGCTCCTGGAGGGATTTTCCATACAGATTCACCGCGCCGAATTCCGTGACCACCCATTGGACATCGGCCCTGGGGGTTACCACGCCGGCTCCGGGCTTCAGGGTGGGAACAATCTTGGCCATTCCCTTGGTGGTGCGGGAAGCCAACGCAATGATGGCCTTGCCGCCCCTGGACAGCTTGGCCCCGCGCACGAAATCCAGCTGCCCGCCCGTTCCGGAATAGATGCGGGTGCCGATGGAGTCGGCGCAAACCTGGCCGGTGAGATCTATCTCGATGGCCGAATTGATGGACACCATCCCGGGGTTCTGCGCAATCACGCGAGGGTCGTTGGTGTAGGCGATATCCAGCATCTGCACCTGCGGATTGTGATCTATGAAGGAATAGACCTCCTGGGAACCCAGCAGGAACGAGGCCACTACCTTCCCCTTGTCGATGGCTTTGTTTTCTCCGTCAATGACCCCGCTCTTGATGAGGGCCAGGGCACCGTCGGAGAACATTTCCGTGTGAAGACCCAGGTGCTTATGGCCCTTGAGGGCGGCACAGATGGCATTGGGCATGGCGCCGATTCCCATCTGCAGGCAGGCCCCGTCCGGAACCAGTTCTGCACAGATGCGGCCAATCTGAAGGTCTGTTTCCGAGGGGGAGGCATACTCCTTGGTGATGAGCGGACGGCTGTCCTGTACCAAGGCCGTGAAACGCTCCAGGGGGACCAGATTGCCAAGGGCAAAGGGAACATTCGGATTGACCACGGCAATGCGCTCCCGGGCCACGTCCAGGGCCGCCAGGGAACAGTCTACGGACGTACCCAGCGACACCATCCCGTTTTCCGGCTCCGACACCTGCACCATAGCCACATCGCAGGCCAGGGCCCCGGTGCGGTACATGGACTGGGTTTCGTAAAGATTGACGGGGATATAATCGGCCAGGCCTTCCTGCACGTTCTTACGGACATTGGGGCCCACAAAAAAGCCCTGGTCAAAGAAAGGACCACCCTCCGCATAAGGGGCGTCTCCCTCCGTATGGAAGTGATGGAAGTGGACGTCCTCCAATTCTGAGGAACGCTCTGCGAGGGCTTCTATGAGAATCTGCGGAACGCTGGCCACGCTGCTCAGGTGCACGTGGTCTCCGCTGCGGACAGCACGGACTGCTTCCCGGGCCGATATGTAGGGGATCTTAGTCATCAGCGGGCAAATATAGTACAATTTGTTGTATATTTGCGTTTCGAAAATGAATAATTCCATGCATACCCGCGAAGAAAAACTGGCCGCCTTCGGCCGCCTGCTGGACATTATGGACGCCCTCCGGGAGAAGTGCCCCTGGAACGCCGCCCAAACGATGGAGACCATCCGTCCCATGACGGAGGAAGAAGTGTACGAGCTGTCGGACACCATCCTGGAAAAAGACCGGCAGGGCACGGCCAAGGAAATTGGAGACCTTCTGTACCATATGGTCTTCTACGCCCGCATCGGGGAGGAAGAAGGCGCCTTTGACATTGCCGATTCCATGAACAAGGTGTGCGACAAGATGGTCTTCCGCCATCCGCACGTCTTTGGTCCCGAGGCCGGGAAAGCCACTTCGGCCAAAGAAATTGCCGACACCTGGGAGCTGGTGAAAGCCAGGGAGAAGGACGGCAACAAGACCGTGATGGGCGGCATTCCCAAGGCCATGCCCGCTATGCTCAAGGCCCTTTCCATGCAGGAGAAGGCCCGCGGCTGCGGCTTTGACTGGGAGAAGAAGGAAGACGTCTGGGACAAGGTGCAGGAAGAGGTGACAGAAGTTTCCGAGGCCGTTTCCACGGAAGATGCCATCAAGCGGGAAATGGAGTTTGGAGACCTGCTTTTCGCCGTCATCAACGCCGCCCGCCTCTATGGGGTGGACCCGGAGGCAGCCCTCGGCCGGTCGGCCGAAAAATTCCGCCGCCGCTTCAATTACATCGAGGCCGAAACCCTCAAAAGCGGCCGCCAGCTCAAGGATATGACCCTCTCCCAGATGGACGCCCTCTGGGACGAGGCCAAGGCCAAAGGCCTGTAAGGCATCCCTTTAAAAAACTGAAAAAAATTGTTTGTGCACTTAGGATTTATTCGTACTTTTGTGCCCCGTTATAGGATACCATAAGGCAATTCCAACGCATGAACACCAAGTTTATTTTCATTTCAGGCGGAGTTGCGTCCTCTCTCGGGAAGGGCATCATTGCTTCGTCGCTGGCGAAACTCCTGCAGGCCAGGGGCCTCAGAGTCACCATCCAAAAATTCGACCCCTACATCAACATAGACCCCGGAACCCTCAACCCGTACGAGCACGGAGAGTGCTACGTCACGGAAGACGGAGCGGAAACAGACCTGGACCTGGGACACTACGAGCGCTTCCTGGGCGTGCATACCTCCCAGGCCAACAATGTGACCACCGGCCGGATCTACTACACCGTCATCACCCGCGAACGCGAAGGCGCCTACCTGGGCAAAACCGTACAGATTGTCCCGCACATCACGGACGAAATCAAGCGGAGGATGCTCCTTTTAGGACAAACGGGGGATTATGACGTCATCCTCACGGAGATAGGCGGAACGGTGGGGGATATGGAATCCCAGCCCTTTGTGGAAGCCGTGCGCCAACTGCAGTGGGAGCTGCCGGAAGAGGATTGTATGACCATCCACCTCACCCTCATCCCCTACCTCCACGCAGCCCAGGAGCTCAAGACCAAGCCCACCCAG
>ONWU01000022.1 GCA_900321655.1 uncultured Bacteroidales bacterium | reverse complement strand
TGCTTCCAGTCCCTTCTGAGGACGGTGTTCACGTACTTCGTGGAGGCGTCGTAGAAGTCTACCGGAAGGTGCTTGCGAAGGGCCTCGGCCTTGATCTCGGAAAGGATTTCCGCCTCCTTCTGGGGGCGGTCTTCCCGGCGGGCGTCCTCATAGCGGCGCCAAAGATCTGTCAGCACGTGTCCGTCTTCCATGGCAAAGGCATTAAAAAGGCTGGCGAGAACCAGCGCAGCGGTTATCACTAGATTTTTCATATTCAGAATCCATTTCTAATGGATAAGGCAATTATCGTGCTACTGGAACAGCGGCAGGGCCTCGGCCACCACAAATGCGCTGCCACCTATATATATAAGGGGCGGGGCCTGGTCCGGGGCCGATGCGCTGCGGCTGAGCTGCTCGCTCAGCTGGGCCGACAGCTGGGTGGCCATCTGCACGGCCTGGCGCACGCTTCCGGAGAAGAAGGAGCGGCAAGGCAGGTTGTTCTTTCGCCGATAGTCGTTGAAGCGGCGAAGGAGTTCGCTGGCCGGGAGCGCGCGGGCGCTTTCCGGGGCGGCGAAAATGTAGGTGGCATCCAGGGGCATCAGGGGCAGGATGGCGTCCAGGTCCTTATCGGCCATGATGCCGTACACGATGATGAGCGAGGCAAACTGGCCGCTTTGGACGCGCCTTTCCAGCTGGGCGAAATTGTGCTGCAGGGCGTGGGCGTTGTGGCCGATGTCTGCCACCACATAGGGCTGGGCGCTCAGGCGCTCCCACCTTCCATGGAAGTCCATATACTTGGCCGTATGGATGAGGCCGTCCGCCACAACATCGGCATTCTGCAGGTTCGGGAAACGCTCTTTCAGGAAGTCTACCGCCAGCAGGACGGTTCTCAGGTTCACGGCCTGGATATCGGCCCTCAGGTCCATTTCTTTCAGGATTTCCGGGCTTCTTCGCCAGAGGGAAGGCGTTTCCTCGCTGGCATAATGCAGCGGGCAGAACATATACGCTTTTTCCTCAAAGACGGGCGCTGTTTCGGGCTCCATTACCCCTACGATGGCCGGGACGCCGGGCTTGAAGATGCCGGCTTTTTCGGCCGCAATCTTGGGGAGCGTATCCCCCAGCAGGGCCATATGGTCCAGGCCGATGGAGGTGACTATGCAAAGTTCCGGCTTGCGGAGGATGTTGGTGGAGTCCAGCCGGCCACCGAGACCTACCTCGATGACGGCCACGTCCACCTTTTCATCGGCAAACCACTTGAAAGCGAGGCCGGTAGTTATCTCGAAAAAGGACAGGTCGTGCTCCTTGATCCAGGGCAACCACTGGGTGAGGAAGCTGTAGACGTACTCCTTGGGGATCATTTTCCCGCCGATGCGCGCACGTTCCCGGAAATCTTCCAGGTGCGGCGAGGTGAAAAGCCCCACCTTGTAGCCGCAGGTAGTAAGGGCCGATGCCAGCATATTGGCTACACTGCCCTTGCCGTTGGTTCCGGCCACGTGGATGGTGCGGATGGCTTCCGAAGGGCATCCCAGGGCCTGGTCAAAGGCCTGCATGTGCTCCAGCCCGGGTTTATACGCCCCCGGCGTGAAGCCGCTCCCCTGCACCGAAGGGAAGCGTGTGAATATCTCCTGCAGAAGTTCTTCGTAGCTTGCTTCCATACCACAAAGATAACAATATTCCGGGATTATTCCGTCTGGGTGTTTTCGCGTACGAGGGCTCTACAGTAGCTTTGCGGCTACCTCCGAAAGTTCGGAGCGCTCTCCCTTCAGCAGGGAGATGTGCTGGAACAGGGGCTGGCCGTGCATCTTCTCTCCCAGGTGGGTGAGACCGTTGCTCCACTGGTCCAGGAAGGGCTGGTCTATCTGGTAGATATCTCCGGTGAACACCATCTTGGTGCCCTCTCCGGCACGGGTGATGATGGTTTTCACCTCGTGCGGGGTAAGGTTCTGGGCCTCGTCCACAATGAAGTATACCTTGCCCAGGGACCGGCCGCGGATGTAGGCCAGGGGCGAGATGAGGAGCTTTTCTTCCCTTATCATGGCGTCCAGCTTCTGGGACTGCTTGCTGCCGGGCTTGTAGCAGTGACGGATCACCTCCAGGTTGTCCATCAGCGGCTGGATGTAGGGGCTCATCTTGGACTTCTGGTCTCCGGGCAGATAGCCGATATCCTGGCCTCCCAGCACCACCGTCGGGCGGGAGAGGATGATCTGGTCATAGTCCGCCTCCTGCTCCAGGGCAGCGGCCAGGGCGATAAGCGTCTTGCCGGTACCGGCGCCGCCGGTGATGGATACCAGCGGAATCTTGGGATTGAGACAGGCGTCCAGGGCGAATTTCTGCTCGTCGTTGCGGGGACGGATGCCGGCGGCCTGCTGGGCTCTCACCAGGGCAATCACCTTGCGGGAGGCATCGTAGCGGGCGCAGACGGTTTCCCCGCCGAAGACAAACTTGTACAGCTGGTTGGGTTTGGGCTCCTGGTCCTGCACTTCCTGCCAGGGAAGGCAGTTGTCCTGCCCGTAGGCCAGGCGCTGAGTGGCTTCGGAGGACACTTCTATGGTAATGACTTCCTTTTCCAGACTTATCATTACCTCGTCGTCCACGCGGTCTCTCAGGTAATCCTGGGCTTCCATTCCCACGGCCTTGGCCTTCAGGCGAAGGTTGATGTCCTTGGTAACCAGAGCCACAAAGCGGTTGGGGTTGTGGTCCCTCACCCACATGGCGGTGGAAAGGATGCGGTGGTCCTGGATATCGTCCCGAAACATCTCCTGGTACTTGGGGGTGAAGGGATGGTTGGGTTCCAGTTTGATGCAGCCCAGTTTCTTACCCAGGCTGTATCCCCTCAGGCCGGGCTTGCGGTCCATCAGTTTGTTCATTTCCCGCATAAACGCGCGGGCGTTGAAACTGAGGGCGTCGTTGCCCTTCTTGAACTTGTCCAGTTCCTCCACCACGGCGATGGGGATAACAATGTCATTATCCTGGAACTGCTTGATGGCATTGTGGTCGTGCAGGATAATGTTGGTGTCTAGTACAAAGATTTTGGCCATTAGTCTTCTCCTTCTAAAGTGTTTAAAAGGGATTCCAGTATTTGTGGTATTTCAATTCGCTGGGTTAGTTTTATCTCCGGCTTGCCGGGAGTGGGGTGGCCGATGGGAAAGTACACCACGTCCTGCAGGATGAGCTCTGCATCTACGTAGTCGTAGTCTATATCGGCAATCTGGATGATGACGCCCGGGACCTCGGAGAAAAGGATGCGGACGGGGAGTTCCCCGCCGTAGGCCTTGGCGATTTCGGCGATGGAGACATCTGCCCCGGTTCCGCCGGCGGCCAAGCTGCGAAGGGCCGTCATCAGGCCTCCGTCTCCCACGGTGGCGCCGGCTTTTACCACGCCGTCCTCCACCAGTTCCCGCAGCACCTCGTAGCAGTCCATAAAATAATCTGCATCCGCCACATCGGCCGGGATGGCGGGCGTAGCGCCCACGGCCTGGGCCAGCACGGAGCCGCCCAGCCGGTATTCACAGGGGTCGAAGGGGATGTAGATGATCCAGTCCGAAGGTTCGGGCTGGAAGGCGGCGGGTGCCTTTCTGCGCCGACTCAAGCGCGGATTGGCCGTGCGGTAGGACGTGTCCCGGAAGAGGTCTTCCTCCTGGTACTGGGCATCTTCTTCCTCCACGGCCGTTCCGGCCTTGAAAGTGACGGAAGGGGTGCCGGCGGTAAGGTTGTACTTCTCCAACTTCACGCCCAGGGCATCCAGGTAATTGCAGCAGGCTTCCACCGAATCGTAGAAAGCGGCGGCGTGGCCGATTTCCTTGCTGTTCCACTTCCAGTCGGCCTTGAGGGTGAGGTCTCCCAGGCGGAAATGCCCATTGTACCACACCACATCCAGAAGGGCCTGGGCCACTTTGGAAGCCGTGTACGGTCCGGCATAAGGAAGCGGGAAGGAGCGGGAGCGCCGAAGCTCCTCTACGGCCACGGCATACTCCGGGATAGCGCTTTCCTCGAAGGGGTAATGGTCCGGGGTGTGGTCCAGATGCTCATCGGCCAGGGCTTCCGGTTCCCCTTCCGGCTCCGGCGAAGGCTGAACCGCGCATTCCCGCAGCATACGGGCCGGGGTAAGCGGCATGGGAACGCCGTCCAGAATGTAGCTGCTGTGAAGTAAGTCTGCTGCCATACTCCAAAATTACGCAATTTTCTTTGAAAACTCAAATAATCCCTCCCTCGTACACGAAAACACCCCTTTTGGTGTACGAGAGGCCGAAAAGCAAGCGATAGCACAAAAAAAGCTCCGACGGGAAATCGGAGCTTTTTGTTGGTATGAGCCGGGAGCTTACTTGCTCTGGGCAATCTGAGCCTGGGCAGCGGCGAGGCGGGCGATGGGCACGCGGAACGGGCTGCAGGACACGTAGTCGATGCCGATGGTGTTGAAGAACTCGATGGACTTGGGATCTCCACCGTGTTCACCGCAGATACCGCACTGCAGACCGGGACGCTTGCTGCGGCCACGCTCTACACCCATCTGGACCAACTGGCCGACGGCCTTGACATCGATGGTCTGGAACGGGTCGGAATCCAGGATCTTGTTACCCAGGTATTCACCCATGAAGGTACCGATGTCGTCACGGCTGAAGCCGAAGGTCATCTGGGTGAGGTCGTTGGTACCGAAGCTGAAGAATTCGGCGGCGCGGGCCATACGGTCTGCCGTGAGGGCAGCACGAGGGATCTCGATCATGGTACCGAACTGGTAGTCGATGAGCTGGGACTGGTGGGCTTCCACCTCGGCCTTGATGCGGTCGCAGATCACCTTCTGGAAGCTGAGCTCACGGGCACTGATGGTAACGGGGATCATGATCTCCGGGTGCGGGTGCAGGCCTTCCTTCTGGAGTTCGGCGGTGGCGGTGAAGATGGCGCGGTACTGGGTTTCGGCGATGAGCGGGAAGCTCACGTGCAGACGGACACCACGGTGACCCATCATCGGGTTCACCTCGTGGAGGTTCTCACCACGCTTCTCCACTTCCTTCACGGAGATGCCCAGATCCTTGGCCAGTTCCTTCTTCTTGTCCTCACCCTGAGGCACGAACTCGTGCAGGGGCGGATCCAGCAGACGGAACACGACCGGCTTGCCGTCCATCACGCGGAGGGTCTCCTTGACGGCGGCCTTCATGAAGGGCTCCAGTTCCATCAGGGCGGCCTTACGCTCCTCGTCGGTGTCGCAGAGGATCATCTTGCGGAGCTTGGAGAGCGGCTGCTCACTGTTGCGGCCATAGAACATGTGCTCGATACGGAACAGGCCGATACCCTGAGCACCGAACTTGAGGGCGCGGGCGGCATCTTCCGGAGTATCGGCATTGGTACGGACACCCAGTTTGCGGAACTTGTCGCACATAGTCATGAACTTGGCGAAGAGGGGGTTCTCGGAGGCGTCCATGGTTTCGATGGCACCTTCGTACACCAGACCCTTGGCGCCGTTCAGGGACAGCCATTCGCCTTCCTTGAGGGTCTTGTTCACACCGCTGAAGGTGACGGTCTTGTCCTTGAAGTTGATCTTGATGGAGTCGCAGCCTACGATGCAGCACTTACCCCAACCGCGGGCCACCAGGGCAGCGTGGGAAGTCATACCTCCACGCTCGGTGAGGATACCCACGGAGGCGTGCATACCGTCAATATCTTCGGGAGAAGTCTCCTCACGGACGAGGATGCACTTCTTGCCTTTCTTCATATACTCGATGGCGTCCTCGGAGGTGAACACGATCTGACCTACGGCACCACCCGGGGAAGCGGGCAGACCCTGGGCCAGAACGGCGGCCTTCTTCTCGGAAGCGGGATCCAGGATGGGGTGCAGAACCTCGTCCAGCTGGGCGGGAGCCACACGCATCACGGCCGTCTTCTCGTCGATGAGGCCTTCCTCTACCATATCAACAGCCATCTGCAGGGCAGCCAGACCGGTGCGCTTGCCGATACGGCACTGCAGCATCCAGAGCTTACCTTCCTGGATGGTGAACTCGATATCCTGCATATCCTTGAAGTGGTCTTCCAGGTGCTTGCGGATGTCGTCCAGTTCCTTGTAAACCTCGGGCATAGCCTTCTCCAGGGATGCCAGGTTCTTGTTCTTCTCGCTCTTGGTGGCTTCGTTCAGGGGGTTGGGGGTACGGATACCGGCCACCACATCTTCACCCTGGGCGTTGATGAGCCACTCACCATAGAACTTGTTGTCACCGTTGGCAGGGTTACGGGAGAAAGCCACACCGGTAGCGGAGGTTTCACCCATGTTGCCGAACACCATGGACTGGACGTTCACAGCGGTACCCCAGTCATCCGGAATGTGCTCGATCTGACGGTAACGGATGGCGCGCTTGCCGTTCCAGCTCTTGAACACGCCGCCGATGGAACCCCAAAGCTGGGACTTGGCATCGTCCGGGAATTCAACGCCCAGCACTTCCTTGATACGCACCTTGAAAGCCTCGGCCAGATCCTTGAGCTGATCGGCGGTGAGCTCGGTGTCGCTCTTGTAACCGTTGGCCTTCTTCACCTCTTCCATCATGCGGTCCAGCTGCTGGCGGATGCCCTGGCCGTCGGCGGGCTCGATGCCCTCGGCCTTCTCCATCACCACATCAGAGTACATCATGATGAGACGACGGTAGGCGTCATAGACGAAACGGGGGTTGCCGGTCTTCTTGATGAGGCCGGGGATAGTAGCGGAGCAAAGGCCGATATTGAGGATGGTATCCATCATACCGGGCATGGAGGAACGGGCACCGGAACGGCAGCTCACCAGGAGCGGATCGTTCGGGTCTCCGAACTTCTTACCCATGATTTTCTCAGTAGCTTCCAGAGCGCTGGCCACCTCGGCCTTGAGCTCGGGCGTATATCCGCCACCCAGACGGTAGTATTCCGTGCAGCATTCGGTAGTAATGGTGAAGCCGGCGGGAACAGGCATACCCAGGAGGTTCATCTCGGCCAGGTTGGCACCCTTGCCACCCAGGAGTTCCCTCATCTTGCCATTGCCTTCGGCGTGCTTACCGCCAAAGCGATAGACTCTTTTCTTGATTTCTGCCATAAGTTTATAAGATTATTTAAGATTTTTTCGATACAAACATGCAAATATACAGCTTTTTTGGCAAAAACGCGAAATTTAGTATCTTTGTCCTGCCTATTTAGTATGAAAACCTTATCCCGTACCTTCTTCAAGATGCCTGTAGCCGTTATGTTTTTCGTGACGGTACCGTTGTTCTACTTCCTCTTCCTGCTGGCGTACAAGCCCTTTGATATGGATGTGTTCCTGGCGGTCGGGCAGGGTCGGTTCACCCTCAACCTCATTGTGTCCACCCTCATCGTCCTGGGGGTGATGGTTTTCTCCCGCCTGCTGCTGTATCTGCTTCGCGGGGTGATGGACCTCAACTGGTCCCTGTATGTGCTCTGGTGCTTCGGGGAGGTGATTCTCTGCGGGTTATTCCTGTCTATCCCGATGGGAATAGGCTGGGCCGACAGACCCTATTTCACCGTAATGTCCCTCTGTATCCTGTACATGGCGGGCATCCTGGTTTTCCCGCTTTCCATCCTGTCGATGGCCGTGCAGCTGCACGTGCTGGGGGACAAGGCCAAGATGGCCCCTGCCGTGGACGAGAAAACCCTCATCCGCTTCTATGACGAAACCAAACGCCTCAAACTGGTGGTTTCTTCGGAGGCCGTGCTCTATATCGAGGCCCAGGAGAATTACGTGCACATCGTGCACCTGGACAACGGGAAAGTGAAGGATTTTGAGCTCCGGTCCTCCATGCGGGCGCTGGAAGAGGTGGTGCAGAAACACGGGCTGGTGCGCTGCCACCGCAGCTACTTTGTGAATGCCGCACACGTTGACCTTCTCAAGAAGGATGCAAACGGCTACGCCCTGGCTCAGCTGGATCAGGAAAAGGTAAAAAATATACCTGTAAGCAAGAAATACTACGACTCCATAACTTCATTACTTTAGTGAGAGTGAGGGGTTTACCTCTAACAATCTGAAACTAAAAATATTTATTTAACTATTACCTATCAAAAAGTCTTGTTTTCAGAATAAAAATCCGTAACTTTGCACCGGGCAACGAAGTAATTCGTGTCCATTTGTTAAGTTCGTTTTATATACCTGAAACGCGCCCTTGGGGAGGGGCGCGTTTCTCTTTGTTATCGGTTGAACTGAACGATAAGGGCCGATTTGGGCGGAATGGACAGGCCGTCCTTCAGGGTGACAGGGTCTCCGGAGAGAATGTCTGTCCCCTGCACAGGGCCGGTTACGAATTCCCGGTAATGGTTCCACTCCAGGGTGCGGGGTTCCGGATTGTTATTGATGTATACGAACACCGCTTCGTCGTCCGTGTAGCGGAAGAAGGAGTAGGAGTTGTCCGTAATGTTCACGGGGCCTACGTTCCTTCGGGACAGGAAATGAAGGGTACGGCCTTCCTGAACAGCCTTGCAGCCTTTTCTCCAGCGGAAGAGCGCACGGGCGTAGTCGTGCACATCGGCCGCCTCGCCGTATAACTCCGGAGCCCGGGCGCGGCCCACGGCCGTGAACAGGTTCACCGGATCATCGGCCCAGCCTCCGGGGAAGTCTATCCTCTTGGCGCCGTCGTGGCTGGGAACGTCCTTCCTCTCCAGGAACATCATTTCGTCTCCGTAGTAGAGCTGCGGGATGCCGCGAAGGGTGGCCAGCAGGGCCAGGGCCAGTTTCATCCGCTGCGGATCCCGGCCCAGCACGTCTCCCGTGCGGGCGTGGTCGTGGTTGGCGAAGAAGGTGACCATATGCGAGAGGTCCTGGTAGGCGAAATCCTGGGCCAGCACCGTGTAAATGCGCGTCATTCCCTCGTCCCAGTACACCTTGTCTTCCTGCAGGGCCCGCAGGATGGCATTCTGCAACGGGAAGTCCATAATGGACGGGAGGTTGGAGTTGAACCCGTTCTTGTTGGGGTTATCCTTCTGCCAGTAGGCCAGCTGGGGAATGTTCATATCCCAGCACTCCCCTACTATGTTCATATGGGGGTACTCTTCCAGTACGGCCTTGCACCAGCGGCTCATCGGCCCGGGTTCGTTGTAGGGATAGGTATCCACCCTGAGGCCATCCAGGCCGGCATATTCCGTCCACCACACGGCCCACTGCTGGAAGTACTTGAGAACGTAGGGGTTATCCAGGTTCATATCCGGCATCGAGGGCACAAACCAGCCGCTCTCCTGGCGCTCGCGGTCCCGGATGGAGGCGTGAGGGTCCATATACACGGAGAACAGGGCATTCATCTGCATATACGGCTCGTTCACGTGGTACCAGTCCTTGAAGGGGGCCTCTTCCATCCACCAGTGGGCGGTGCCGCAGTGGTTGGTGACCACATCCATGATCACCTTCAGCCCCCTCTCATGAGCCTTCTGCACAAAGGTACGATAGAGGGCGTTGTCCCCGAAGCGGGGGTCTATGTGGTAATAGTCTGCACAGGCATAGCCGTGGTAGGACTCGTGGGGCTGGTTGTCCAGAAGAAGCGGGGTGCACCAGATGGCCGTAGCGCCCAGGTCTTCTATGTAATCCAGGTGGTCTATGATGCCCTGCAGATTGCCTCCGTGCCGGGCCACGGCATCCTTCCGGTCCACCTGGTCCGGCAGCACGGGAACCGTCCAGGGGACCAGCGAACCATCCTCATACGTGCTTTCCGGGGCCTCGGAACGGGCAAAGCGGTCCGGCATGATGAGGTAGATCATATCGGCCGTTGAAAAGCTTTCCCGCCGGGCACTGCCGGATGCCCGCTCCCCTATCCGGTAAGGATAGCGGAAAGACTGCCCGTCTTTCGAAAAGACCAGGTAATAGGTGCCGGGGGTGGCCGATGGCGCCACATCCACATCCACGAAGAGGAAGTTGGGGCTGTCGGCCTTGTGGACAGACTTCACGGAAAGGCCCTTGCCGGGGATGGACACCTCGAAGGAGGCGATGTCCGGGCCCTGCACCATCAGCTGCAGGCTGGTTTTCATTCCCACCCACCAGCTGAGGGGCTCTACGCGGCAGATTTCCTCCCGCGTGGCATCGGGGTGGTCAACGGATTCTGGAACGGTGCCACAGGCGGCAGAAAGGACGATGGAGGCCATCAACAGAGTTTTTTTCATAAGAGGACAGAATCACTTGGCAAAACAGTCCAGGATGGGAGAAGGCCGATAATCGACCGTGAAAGCGCCCTGGTCGTAAGGGCCCCAGGGACCGGTGATGCTCTCTCCCGTGTATTTTGACAGTTCGGCCGGCTTGGAATAAATCTCCGGCTTCCAGCTGCCGTTCACCTGCGGCTCCCAGTAGAAGACACCGGCGCATTTTTCTATCTTCCGCACTTCGGTCATAAAGGATGAAAGCACGGAGGCGGCATCACTCGCGGCCAGCTTGACACCCACTTCGGCCACGTAGACCGGCAGGCCAAAGGCCGATATGAGGGCCCTGATCTGGTCGATGGCCTTCTGGTTGTACTGGGCCGCGGTGTATTTGTTTTCGGCCTGGGGATAGTGCGAAAGGGCGATGGCGTCGAACTTGGCGCCTTCGGCCTTCATCTGGGTGAACCACCACGCGTTGTCCTCGTAGGCGTTGTTCAGGTGGGGCATCACCACGGCTTCGGCATAGACGCCCTTGACGGCATCGTAGCCGGCGTTATAGAGCCGGGCGAAGTGCTTCCGCCCGTCGGGAATGTCTCCGGAACCGGTCCAGAGCTGGCCGGCGGGCCACAGCATCCCGTTGCGGGTTTCGTTACCAATCTGCACCCATTTCACGCTCACGCCCTTGTCTTTCAGGGCCTGAAGAACATCTTTGGTATGGGCCGATACGCGCTGGCACAGCTTATCCAGGTTGTCTTTGTCCGCCTCCCAATCGGCCGGTATCTTCTGGCGGGAAGGATCGGCAAAGAAATCGCTGTAATGGAAGTCTATCATCAGGTCCATTCCGGCGGCTTTCACCTTCTGGGCCACGGCCAGGACGTCTTCTTTCCCGCTCCAGCCGCCGTAGGGATTAACCCACACGCGAAGGCGCACGGCGTTGAAGCCGCAGTCTTTCAGCACATCCAGGAGAGCGGCTTCCGTGCCGTCTTTCTTCTTGAACTTGACGCCACCGGCCTCCATCTCGGAAGCCCAGGAAATATCCGCCCCCTTGGCAAAGGTATTCACCACCGGTGCCGGAGGGTCCGGGGTAGGCGGATCTGGCGTAGGGGCCGGTTCAGGCGTAGGCGTGAGATTGTTTCCTCCACACGCAAAGGCGACCATAAGGGCCAGCAGGAAATATAGTTTCTTCATAGTCGCAAGTTACTTAAATTTAGACATAATTCAAAGATAGCAAAAATCTTTTGTTATCTTTGGGAGACCTGACAAAAGAAAAACTGCAACAGAAATGGACAGACGGAACTTCCTAAAAAATGCCGCGGCGCTTTCGGCGGCCGCCACCTTCCCTTCCTTCCTCTCCTGTACGGGAAAAAGTGCCCGGCGCAGCCCCGCCTTCAACTATACCAGCGCCTACGGTGTGCAGACCCTGCGCATCTGGTCGGAAGACATCCGGGAGCCTGTGCATCTTTTCGCGATGGCCGACACTCACCTTTTCGAGGCCGATGAGCGGAACGCTCCCTATCACACCTACAGCGCCCGGATGGAGGGGGCCTACAACGTGGTTCCCCATTACAAGACCCATCAGCCCACTACGCCCGCCCTTGCCTTCAGGGAGAGCCTCCAAATCGCTTCCGAAAGCGACGCCGATGCCATCATCCACCTGGGAGACCTGGTGAGCTACCCTTCGGAGTACAGCATCGAATATGCGGCCGGCCTTATCCAAAACTGTGGAAAGCCCTTTTATTATGTGAGCGGCAATCACGACTGGAATTACGAAGGGCTGGACGATGAAGACAAAATGAAGGCCCGGCAGCAGTGGATCCACCGTCTGAAACCTTTTTACCGGGAAGGCGTGGATCCGCTTATGTACAGCGTGGACATCAAGGGCGTGAAACTCATTTTCATAGACGATTCCGCCGATGACGTCACGCCACAGCAGATAGAGTTTTTCCGGCAGGAAGTAGCCAAAGACCTCCCCAGCCTGCTGCTGATGCACATCGGCCAGGCCTTTCCCGGGCACGACACGTTTTATCTGGGATATCCCCGGTACGAGCCTGTCTATTCTCCGGAAAGCGGCCTTTCAATGTGCTCCAAGGCCGATGGGCACCACGCCACGCAGATAGAGAGATTCTTCCACGAAGTGCTTCAGGCAGGAAGGGAGCACCAACTCCTGGCCACCGTTGTGGGGCACGAACACGATGTCCGCACCGAAGAGGTGGAGAACCACCGCCAGTTCGTATTGCCTTTCAACGGAAACGGCTCCTACACGGATATCTACCTGCTCCCGCTTCCCTGCTGATTACAGTTCAAACACCACCGAGGAGTTGCCTCCGAGGGTGAGGGTCTTGTCTTTGACGGTGCCCGTGCCCAGGAGGGCGATGGGATTGTCCATAGAATCGGACACGGCGATGCTCACGCCCGATGTGGACAGGTTGTGAATAACTAGCAGCTTCTGGCTGCCCGCAGTCATATACCAGGAGGCCACGGAATTACCCTGCAGGCTGGTTTTGGACATACTGCCGGTTGCCAGGGCCGGATAGGTATTACGCAGCTGGCTCCAGCTCTTGTACACGTTCAGGAGGGAATTGGCATCCTCGCTCTTGGCCTCTACGGAATTAGATCCCTTGAGCATGTCGGTATAACCGTCGCACTTGCTCGGGAGGCCGTTCTTGGCCACCTTGGAGCCGTTCTTATCCCACACGATGGGCATGCGAACATCTTCGTCTCCGTGCTTGCTCTTGTCTCCCCAGTAACCCAGTTCATCTCCCTGGAAAACGAAGGGCTTGCCCTCGGCACTGAGCAGGATGGCAGCTGCCTGTTTCTCCTTGGCTTCACTCTTACCCAGTTCAGTCGCTATACGAGAAATATCGTGGTTGCCGATGATGGTAGAAGTGATGGCATTCAGATTATATCCCTTGTGATCATTGATAAAACCAATGACAGCGCTTGCAAAGGTGCTTCCGGCGGCATTATTCAGGCCGGAGATGGTCCTGTCACGGAAACCAAACTCGAACAGTGAAGGGAGGCCCTTGTAATAGAGTTTCTCCATGTCGTGGGAATCCAGCACTTCGCCCACCATGAAGATATCCCCGCAGCGGTCGTACCACTTCTTGAGGAAGGTGGGATTCTCGTCCGACCAGGAGTTGTGGTAGATGTGCTTCACGGCATCCAGGCGGAGTCCGTCCACGCCCATCGCAATCCACTTGTCGGCGGCAGAAGCCACAGCCAGGAAGGCGGGAGAAGTTTCGGCCGATGTTACAGGACCATAATTGAGGTCCGGCATGCTCTGGGCAAAGTTGGAGTGGTAGTAACTCTCCAGCGGAATATTGGAGGGGTCGGAAGAACTGGTGCTCTTGGACAGAGTGAGAGGTTCTCCCAGAGTTACCTTCGGCCGGCCGATAACACCGTACTTGGTACCGGTGCTCCAGCTGGTGCTGGAAGTGCGGATAAGATAGCCCCAGAGAGACTCGAAATCGGCCACCAAATCGTAGGTGTTTTCTCCGGAAGACTTGAATTCCAGAATCTTGTTGTTTCCGAAGTAGAGATACTTGCCGGAGGTGCCGGTATAAGCGTCGTCAGTGGTCTTATTGACCGTAATCTTGGGGGAAGAGTCGCTGGTCCAGTCCAGGTGGAAATGATAGCGGCCCTTACCGCCGGCGGCATACCACTCCCCTTCAACATAAGCCTTGGCCCCTTCGCTGGCCAGCATGGCTATCTTGCCGGCTTCCACATCGGCCTTGGGGTTGGAGGAGAAGATATAATAGGGTCTGTACTCACTCTCGGGGTCATTCACGGCATCTATGAACCACTGGTTGCCGTCACCGGAGTGGTTGAGTACGTAGTCCATGTAGATGGCAATGCCCTTCTCGTGAGCCTTGGTAATGAGGTTCTGGAAATCTGCCTCCGTGCCGAATGTGGGGTTCAAGGCAGCGTAGTCGTTTACGTCGTAGCCGTGGTAGCTATTGGTGGGATGGGCCGGGGAAAGCCACAGGGCCGTTACGCCCATGGCATCCAGGTAATCCAGATGGTCTATGATACCCTGGAAGTCTCCTACGCCATCGTTGCCCTTACCATCGGCAAAAGTATATATGAGCAGCTGATAGGTGGTGCTGGCGCGCTTGGTGCCGTCGAAGGGAGCGGGGTTGGGCACTACGGCCACGGCCTCTTTCTCGCCGGCCACCTGGCTCACGAAAACCTCCTTGGAGGTGCTGCCGCAGGTAACGGAAATCTTGCCGGCGCGGGCCTCGGATTCGTTATCGGACACCGTCACGCTAAAGGAGCCGCTGGCGGTGGAAACCTGGATCCAGTCGGCCTTGGGCGTAGCGCTCCAGGTACCGGACGCCGTCACAGTCACAGACTGGGCCGATGCTCCCTTGGCGGCAAAGGACAGGCTCGTAGGGTTCAGGGTCAGGGAATCGGTAGGATTGTCTTTCCCCTGTTCTCCACAGGAAACGAAGAGGGCGCAGAGCGCAGCCAGAAGGATGTATTTTAACTGGTTCATAGTCTTGGCTATTAATTGGCAGACGGGCGTCCGGTCAGGGGCGCCCGCCCGAAAAGCATTAGTTGGCAGGGGTGAGGGTGATGGTACGGTGGTTCAGGAAGGCCGTCACGGTGTAGGTACCGGCATCCGCCACTTTAATGTTGCCGCCATAGGCAGACAGAGCATCCGTGGTTCCGCCAAGAGCCAGATCCCAGTTAGCGTTGAAGCGAATCTTGAATTCGGCGTTAGCCTCCAGGGTAACCGTAGCAGAGAAGGCGTCGTCCTGACCGGCGGTCATTTCCACATCCGTACTCCACTCATTGAAAGTTCCGATGAGACCCACCTTGGTGATAGGAATTGCCACAGCAGTATTGGCCGTGAGATCCACATTCCACCAGTAGGTTCCGGCATCGATGGACATGTTGTCCGAGGAACCCAGGACATAGGTAAGAGCCGTTTCACCGGCGGTACCACCAATCCAGCCGCCATCGTGGATGAACTTGAATTCAATCCCTTCACCAGCCATCACCAGGGCTCCGGCATACTGGCCCAGCTGGTTACCGGCCAGCTTGGGAGCATCGGCCGACCAGACGCTCCAGCTTCCGGGGACGGAGAGCTCGGCCTGGTAAGTGGGGCCCTCGCCTTCACCAGAGATGGAGCCGGTACCGGCATTGAAGTCCAGGGTAACCACCTGTTCGCCCAGAACATCGGGAGCATTCAGCTCATCCATGATACGGGGAACGATGACACCGTCAATGATGTTGAACTCGCGGGTCCACCAGCCGGAAGTGGCAATTGCGGAAGCCACATACATACGCAGCTTACCGGCCTTGGGAACAGTCACCGTAAGGGTCTTGCCATTGGTCTTGAAGAGGTTGGCCTCAACAGCTTCGTCCCAACCTCCGAAGGCATCGCCGATACCGTAAACCCGGGCGGGTTCTACATGCACCTTCTCGTTCTTGAAGTCAATGTGCACCAGGTAGTAGCCATCCTCGGCCACCACGCAGTTGCCACCCTGCTCGGTGTAACCGTCGTTGGTGGTCAGGCCCCAGAAGTCTCCGCTCCAGGCTCTCTGGGCGCAGAACTTGAAGCCCTTGCCGGCGGTGAAATAACGGACGGTATAGAACTGGCCCTCTGCCTCGGCACCCCAACCGGGATTATGAAGGACGGGGGTCATTTCCACTACGCCGTCGGAATTCCAATCCCAGCCACCGAACTCCTCACCGATCATGTAAAGCTGCTCGGGGAAAGCCACGGCGGTAATGAGCATCTTCTTGGACTCGGGGTTGAACTGCACCTTGTAGTCTCCGGCTTCCAGCGAAATGTTGGAACCGGGCTGTACGAGAGTGATTTCCTTGTCCACCTCGGCGGTGGCACCTTCCTCCAGACCATAGGTGTCAGTATCGGCCCAGGAGAAGTTGTGACGGATCTTGAAGCCGCCGGAGATGGTAACCACCGGGCTGGTCCACACACCGTCCTTGAAGGTCATCTCGACATCCTTGGTCCAGGCATCTCCATTGATCTCTCCGATGAGGGAGTAGACATTGGCCTCGGAGATGGTGATGGTAGGATTGGCTTCATTACTCAGATCCAGCACAGCCTTGTAGAAGCCGGCGGGAGTAGCCAGGTTCGGACCTCCGGCCACAGCCTGGAAGGGTTCACCCAGGGGAACCTCGTAGATTTCACCTTCACCGGGACCGCCAAAGTTCTCGGCCCAGTCTGCATCCTTGCGGAACTTGAAGCCGCCATGAACGCCGCCTTCCTTGTCCACGTTGGTGAAGTAGCCGCTCCACACACCATTGGCTTCCGTCAAGGCTACATCGCCATTCCAGTTGTTGAAGTCGCCGATGAGGCCCCAGCCCTTGTAGGTGGGTTCCGGTTCGGGTTCGGGTCCAGGTTCGTCACCAGTGGGCTCATCCTTGCCGTACATGGCGGAGTTGAATTCATAGGTACCCTTGTTCAGGTCCAGATAGATACGGTAGGAACCGGCCTCAACGGCAATGTTGGCACCGCCACCGGCGATGGTTCCGTCGCTGCCGCCCCAGTTCAGATTCCAGTTGTCGTCGCAGGTGAACTTGAGTTCGGTATTCTCGTCGAAGATCTGGTCAATATAGAAGCGGTGCAGTTTGTCGTTATTGGTCATCTTCATATTGGCATCTGCGGCATTCCAGCCGTTGAAGGCACCCACGATACCCACATTTTCAAAGGCGTACTTGGCAGTTAGAACCAGGGTCTCGGTGTCAAAAGTGAAGAAGTAAAAACGCTTGCTGTAGCACTTGATATCCTTGGAACCGCCACTGGCGATGAGCTGGATGGTTCCCTGCTCAGGTTCTTCGGCCTGGGCCTCGGAGCCCCAGTTCAGATCGTCTTCCCAGCCGGCGATACCCGTCAGCTTGAAGCCGCCGGAAGGACCGTCCGTACCGAAGTCGATGAGACCGGTGTATACGTTACCGCTCTTCTCGTAGTCATACAGGAACTGGTAAACCTTATCGTGAGACCAGGCGCCCACATTGGCGCTGGCGCCGATAACCCACACGTGAGGATACAGATCTACGTCCTTGATGATGGTGGAGTAGGCCACGAAGGTTGCCTCGGCCACATTGGAATTCACGATGGTGGCCGTGATGACGTTGTTCTTGTCGTTCGTCACACCACCTTCCAACTGGAAGTATACCGTGAAAGGTTCGTCGGCCGCACCGCCCAGCGAGAAGATGAGGGAGTTCATCGTTGCCTGCTTCACAGAGATATGGCCGATGCCATTCTCGTCAATGGAGATGCCTGCCGCCACTTTCACTTTATCCGTCATATCAGGCATGGCGGAAGCGTAGAGGTTGTAGGCGCTGGCCACCTTCACTTTGAAGTCGGCAGGGTTGAAAGTGGTGGTGAGCGCATCGCCGTCCGCGGACAGTTCAGCGTCGGCAAAAACTCCCAGCGTCTGGACCGTCACATTGGCGGGGTTGTAAGTAACCTCGATGTGCTCCTGCTGGCAGGACACCGCAAAGAGTCCTGCAAGCGCAATTAAGCTAGTATAGAGTAACTTTTTCATATTCGGATCCTATTAATAACCGGGATTCTGGGTAAGTTTTCCATTGGCGTTCACATCACCGGAGGTGAGAGGGAAGAGATTGTAGTGAGCATCTACAGCCTGGCCTTCCGGAACGCCGCCCTTGAATTCCCAAAGATAGTCGCCGGAGGTAAACAGGCCGAAGCGGATGAGGTCCTGACGGCGGACGCCTTCCAGGTACAGCTCACGGCCGCGTTCATCGATAATATTGCTCAAGGTAAGATCCAGAGGGCCCACGCCGGCGCGGTTGCGCACATCGTTCAGGTACTTCTGACCCAGGGCCTTGTCTGCCTTGCCGCGAGCGGCGCATTCGGCATACATCAGATAGGCATCGGCGCTGCGGAACACAGGGAAATCCGTGTCTACGAAGCCCTGAGCCTGTGCGGCAGAGCCGTCATGGTTCACATTGGTGTACTTGAGGGACTTATAACCGTTGGATTCACCGTTGGGACCGCGGAGGTAGTCGATGTACTGCTCCAGTCCGTCTCCAGTGTAGAACATGGCACGGGCGTCAGCATCTTCGAACTTGGAGGTGAAAGCACCGGTAAGGCTCAGACCACCCCAACCGGAGGAAATACCGCGGGCGTTGGCGTCCATCACGATACCAGTGTTGGAATCGGTCCAGGTGCAGGCGAAAACGATGAAGTTGGTAGAACCGTAAGACTGAAGCATAACGCCATCCTGAGGGGAGACGAAAATGAGTTCATCACCATTGTAGGTGGTGTTGGCGCTCCAGAGGTGGTTGTCTGCGCAGAACAGGTCTGCGTACACACCGTGCAGAGGATACTCTTTGATGATGGTTTCGGACATGGCAGCGCAGTCTGCATAACGCTCTTTACCAGCCCATACTTCGGCATTGAGGTAGAGTTTGGCCAGAATCATCTGGACAAGACCCTTGTCGGCGCGGCCGTATTCATTCTTGCCGGGAGCGGCCAGGGCGCTGCCTTCGAGCAGTTCCTTGGCTTCCTTCTCCATCCATTCAAACAAGGCGGCACGGGAAATCTGGTCGGGTCCTTCGGAACCTACGGAAGAGGTCTCATCGGTGAAGGGAACATTGCCGAACATATCAATGGCGTGATAATAGCTCAGCAGGCGAAGGGCGCGGGCTTCGGCAATGTAATTGTCCTTAAGGGTGTAACCGCTGATTTCGGATGCCTGAGACTGGCGGATGAACTCGTTGCAAAGGCCAATCTGATAGAAGATACGGTAATACATACTCAGAACGAACTCGTTGGAGGCATTCCAAGTGATATTATGGATGTCAAAGAGGTTACCGTCGTTCCAGCAGCAGACCACCACGTCAGTGGAGAGGTCCTGCATATTCACGAGGGCACGGACATACTGTCCGAAACTTCCATCCACACCGCTGATGTCCGGGCTGCCGTTGGGTCCCCAGGAAGAGGAGCTGGAAAGGCCCTGATAGCACTTGGCCAAAAGGCTGGTGAAAGCGGCCTGATCCTTGAGCACATCCTTGGGCAGAACGGTATTGGGATCGATGGGGGTTACGTTCAGGTCTTTGACACAGGAAACGGCAACAAACAGGGTTGCAAAAGCAATTGCTATATATTTTTTCATGGCTGTGTCTGATTAGAAGTTAAGCTTCACACCCAGGATCCAGGTGCGGGGACGGGGATACATATTGTTGTCGATACCGGAGAAGAGTTCCGGGTCGATGCCCCTGTATCCGGTGAGGGTAGCTACATTGTTTACAGAGAAGAAGACGCTTCCGCCGATACCCTTGAAGTGGTCGCGGGCACCGGACTTGGAGTGAACATAGGTTCCTTCGAACAAGTTGGTGAAACGATACTGGAGGGTGACATTGTCCAGCTTCAGGAAGGAAGCGTCGGTCACGTACATATCGGACCAGTACTGAGGGAAATTGGCGAAGTTGTGCTGCTCGGCCGTCGCATAACGGTTGTTCACGAAACCGTTGGTGGACAGATCCGTAAGCAGATCACCATTACTCATCACATTGTTGTAAACATAGTTGCCTACATTGGCGTGTGCGCTGGCACTCAGGGTCCAGTTTCTCCAACTGAGCTGGGTATTCATACCAAAGGTCCAGTCCGGAGCTGCCTTGTGGAAGCAGTACTTGTCAGCGGTAGTAATCTTGCCGTCTCCGTTAAGGTCTACATAGGCGCCTTCAATAGGATTGCCGTTGGTATCATATATCTGCTTATAAACGAAGAAGGTGTTGGGAGCGTGTCCGGTCTGGTGTACCTGGACGGTGTTACCGACACCGCCGGCAATACCGCCAGTCTCTACGCCGTAGTAGTCTTCGCGCTCGTCATCGGTGGTCAGACGGGTAATCAGAGTCTGGTTATAGGCAGCGTTGAGGCCGATTCTCCAGTTCCAGTTCGTGGTCTCAATGGGGATGAAGTTCATTTCCACTTCCACGCCCCGGTTCCTCAGGTCACCGATGTTGGCGTTGAGGTAGTTGGTGAGGTTGGCACCGGCAGCCACGGGAGTCCAGTTGAGGAGGTCCTTGGTGTTACGCTGGTACACGTCCACGGATCCGGTGATGCGGTCGTTGATAAAACCCCAGTCAAAGCCCACATTGTAGGTGGTGGTGGTTTCCCACTTGAGGTCTGCGTTGTAACCGTCCGGGCGCAAAGGCGTTACGAAAGTACTGCCGAAAGGATACATACAGGCATCCGTATTGAAGGTATAAGTCGCCAGGGAAGGATAGTTACCGGCGTTCAGGTCCTGCTGACCGGTCTCACCCCAGGAGAGGCGGAGCTTGAGGGCGCTCACGGCGCGGCTGTCCCGCAGGAACTTCTCGTTCTTGATGTTCCAGCTGGCAGCTACGGAAGGGAACAGGCCCCACTTGTTGTTGGCGAAGCGGGAAGTACCGTCCCTACGGATGGTGGCCGTAAGGAGATAGCGGTCGTCGAAACTGTAGTTGGCACGGCCGAAGAAGGAGATGAGGAAGTACTCGGACCGGGAAGTCTTGGGATTGGTGAGATAGTACGTAGGATCCGTGGAAGGGGTTCCGTCGGCCTTGTACTGCTGGTTGAAACTCTCATTATAGTAATGAGACCAGGAATAACCTACCAGAGCGTCAACAAAGTGCTTGCCAAAAGTGTGGCTGTAGTCGATGTAAGCCTCCAGGGTCTGGTCCCGGCGCATCTGGCTGTAGTCCGTATGATAACCGGAAGCATGATTGTTGGCCAGCTGGGCCGTGGAGTGCATAGACTGCTCCGTGTCAGGAGCTACATCCACGGTACCGTGGGACTTGGAAAAGTCCAGACCCAGGTTCACATTGAGACGGAGATCCTCGAAACCGTGAATCTTATAGTCAAACTGGGCATTGCCCACGAAACGCTTGGCGTTGGACAGGTCCTTTTTGTCGTTCAACAGGGCCACCGGGTTGATGGCGGCCATGGTGTTGCAGTTGTCCACAGTATAGGTTCCCTTGCCATAGTTCCACCAGGAATAGCCGTTAAGTCCCTTGGGATCGTACACGGGCTGGGTAGGGTCGTAGCGGACGGCGCCACCCACAGCGCCCTCATCGGCAAAGCGGTTGTTGATGTTCATACCCTTGGCGTTGAGGTTCACGGTAAGGTGCTCGTCAAACAGGGTTGGAGTGAGAGCGATGGCTACGGTCTCGCGCGTCATCTTGGACGTCTTGAGAGTACCATCCTGATTGTGGTAACCGAGGGAGGCACGCCAAGGCATATAGAAGTTCTTGCCCTTGCCTACCTTTCCGGCTACGGAGACATTGCCCTCAATGGTGTTGGCCAGACGGAAGACTTCCTTCTGCCAATTGGTGTTAGCTTTGCCCAGCAGGAGGTACGGGCCGTCGGTGGTGCCAAAGCGGCGGCTGATCAGATCACGAACTTGGTTGGCGTCCAGCACGTCCACATACTTGGCGTTCTGGCTGATGGAGGTGGTGATGTCCGCATTCACGCTCACCCTGTCGGCATATTTGGAACCCTTCTTGGTGGTGATGATGATAACACCGTTGGATGCACGGGAACCGAAGATGGCGGTGGCCGATGCGTCCTTCAGCACGGTGAAGCTTTCGATATCGGAAGGGTTGATGGAAGACAGGGAGTCATTCATACCGCTGATGCCCACCTCGGAGATAGGCAGCCCGTCAATCACGATCAGGGGATCGTTATTGGCCTGAAGGGAGGAGCCGCCACGGATACGGATGGTGTTTCCGGCACCCGGAGCACCACTGCCCGAGGTGACCACCACACCCGCACTCTTGCCCTGGAGCATAGAGGTAGGAGATGCCGCGACACCTCTGCTAAGTTGGTCGGCCTTAACCGTTGAGACAGAGCCGGTCATATCGCTCTTTTTCACGGTACCGTAACCGATCACCACCACCTCGTCCAGGAATTCGGCATCCTCGGAGACGGTGATGACAGCGGGCAAGTCTTTGGCCGCAAAAGTTTGAGTAGCGTAGCCGATGCAGGAGATTTCCACTATTGCATTGGCACTGGAAACGGTGAGGACAAAGTCGCCGTCGATACCGGTAGTAGTACCGTTGGTGGTACCCAGTTCCATGACGGTTGCACCAATCACGGGGCCCACGGCGTCCTGAACCACACCTTTAACCTGGTATCCGCCCTGGGCAAATACCATAACGCAGGCTGCTAGCACAGCTGCGAGGGAGGTTAAAATCCTTTTCATTAGTGTGTAGTTAGTTGTTAATATTTATTTGGTTTTGATGAATCTCACGCTCAGGGCGCCCAGCACCAGGAACGCGCCCGCCATCAGCATCATCGCGGGCTGTCCGCCTCCCACCAGGCTCAGAACCGCACCGCCCGTTGCCGCCGCCACAATCTGGGGCAGGCAGATGGTGCAGTTGAAAAGGCCCAGGTAGCTGCCCATATACGGGCTTCCCTCCAGGGCATTGGTGAGAAGGGTGAAGGGCAGGGCCAGCATAGCGGCCCAGGCAAAGCCGATGAGGAAGTAGCTCACAAACAGAAGGTACTGGTTGTGGATGAAAAAGACCGAAGCGAAGCCTGCGGCGCCAATCAGAAGGGACACCACATAGCTCAACTTGATGCTCTTGAAGCGGGGCAGCACGGCGGCCCACACCAGGGAGCCCACGGCCTGCACGGCAAACAGCACGCCCACCCAGTTACCGGCCGTCTGATAGGCTTCGGAACTGGTGTCGAAGGTATGCCATACATTGTCGGCAATGGCCCCGTTGGTGTACGTCCACATATACAGGAAAGCGGCCCAGCAGAAGAACTGCACCAGGCCCACCGTCCAGAAGGTGGCGGGCGCCTTGGTGAGCAGTTTCACCAGGCCCGCATCGGCCTTCTTGCCGGCCTCGGCCTGCAAATCTATTCCGTGGAATTCCGCATACTCCTTCGGAGGCATTTCCTTCACGCGGAGGAAGGTGTACATCACGCAGAGGATGAGGATGGCGGCACCCACATAGAAGCTGTAGATGACGCTGTCCGGCACCACGCCTTCCGGAGCGGTATTGGCTATGCCGATCCAGGTGAAGAAGATGGGGAACAGATAGCCCATCAGGGAACCGGCGTTGCAAAGGAAGCTCTGGATGCTGTAGGCCTGCGTTTTCTGTTTTTCGTTCACCATCTCACCCACCATCATCTTGAAGGGCTGCATCGCAATATTGATAGAGGTGTCCAGGAAGATGAGGGAGAACAGGCCGAACCACATCGCCATATTCAGGCCCAGGAAGAGCCGGGCGCTGAACTGCAGGCTGCCGGCATTGGGCAGCATAAGCATCACCAGAACGGCGATGATGGCTCCCACCAGAAGGTACGGCTTGCGCCGGCCCATCTTGCACCAGGTGCGGTCCGAATACTTGCCGATGAGCGGCTGCACGATCATTCCCATCAGCGGGGGAAGAATCCAGAAGAAGGAGAGCTGGTGAGGATCGGCCCCCAGCGTCGCGAAAATACGGCTGATATTGGCGCTTTGCAGGGCGTAGGCAATCTGCACCCCGAAATAGCCGAAGCTTAAATCCACCAGCTGGCGGAAGGATAAATCACGTTTTTGTGACATGGACAATAGTTTTAGTGCCTAAAATGCACGCAAAAGTAGAAATTCCTATTAAAAAAAGAGGCATCCGACATCCCACACTCCGCTGAACGGACAATATTTGCCGACGAATGGAAAAAATGTATAACTTTGCGTATATGAACTTCAAGACCAGCAACTGGATCATTCACGGCTTCGCGCTGGCGCACGTAGCCGTCACCGTGCTGTGCACCCTGCTGGGCATCCCGGACAGCATGTTCCTGACGGCCCTCACGATGGCGATGGCCGTTGTCATCTGCTACCGGGAGAACCTCACGGTGGAAATCACCGTCACCTCCCTCATCCTGGTCAACACCATCGGCTTTATCCTGGGGAATATCGGCGCACAGTTCTTTCTGGGAAAGCTCTCTCCCGTCTGGCAGCACGCCATCGCCACCTTCTTGGTCACGGAAATCCTGGGCTGGAGCCTGTATGCCTTCGCCCACCGCTTCTCTCCCTTCGGCCAGGCCGGTTATGAACGGGCGCAGAACTGGTACCAGCAGGCCAGCTGGCTGGTGGTGGCCATAGCCATCGTCTTCGGCATCCGCCTATACATAGACACCCACTACACGGGCAATTTTATGCTGCAGGACTCAGGAGCCGTGATGGTGCTGGTTATTACCACCCTCATTTCCCTGGTGTTCATGGTGAACTTCGCCATCCAGATGCAGCGGGAAGTATCGGCCCAGCGTTCCCGGCGTCACCAGGCGGAATTCCGCTACATGGCGCTCAAGCACCAGGTGAACCCCCATTTTCTGTTCAACAGCCTCAACGTGCTGGATTCCATCGTGCAGGAAGGCACCCGGGAAGAGGCCAGCGACTACATTCAGAAAATGGCCACCCTGTACCGCTACCTGGTGAGGCAGGAAGGCAAGCGGCTGGTGCCCCTGGACGAGGAGATAGAATTTGCCCGCACATACCGGCAGCTGATGCAGATCCGCTTTCCGGAAGGGCTGGAGATTGTAGACCAGGTGGGAGAACCGCTTCCGAAGGGGCTCATCGTGCCCTGCACCTTGCAGCTGCTGGTGGAAAATGCCGTCAAGCACAATGCGGTATCGGCCGATAATCCCCTGGTAATCACCGCCACCTCCGACGGGAAGTCCATTACCGTGAGCAACAACCTCATCCCCAAAGTGACACCTGTGAGCAACACCGGAATTGGCCTGCAGTATATCCGTAACCAGTACCGGGACATTGCCGGAAAAGAGATTTCCGTGCTGGAAACGGCTCACAGTTTTTCCGTTACCATTCCCATTATCCCGGAATCAGAAGATTTTTTCGTACCTTTACACCGCAAGAATAACCACGAATGAAAGCACTCATCATAGAAGACGAACTGCGGGCCCGCAAGCATATGATCACCCTGCTGGAACAGAATTTCCCCCAGGTAGAGGTTGTGGGCGCCGTAGGTTCTGTAAAGGAATCGGTTCAGTGGCTTTCCACGAATGATGCTCCGGATGTTATCTTTATGGATGTGGAGCTTAGCGACGGCCGGAGCTTTGAGATCTTCACGCAGATAGAGCTCCCCTGCCCCGTCATTATGACCACCGCGTACGATCAGTACGCCGTGCAGGCCTTCGAGGTGAATGCCGTGGATTATCTGCTCAAGCCCATCGGCCTTACGGAGCTCCGGAGGGCCATCTCCCGCGTGGAAAGCGGACAGGCGGCAAAGCCTGCCGCGGAAACCGTGCGCCGGATGCTGGACCAGGTGCGAAAAGAGAAGTTCCTCATCCGGATGAACAACCGCATCGTCCCGGTGCGCACCTCGGACATCGCCTATTTCTACTCCGAGGCCAAGAACTCCTTCATCGTCACCACTTCCGGGGCCTCGTACGTCATGGACGAATCCCTGGACACCCTGGCCGAGAGCCTGGACCCGTCGGCCTTTTTCCGCATCTCCCGCAGCTGCATCATCTCTGAAGGCGTCATAGATTCCGTCTCCCGCCTGATGGGAGGCCGATTGCAGGTCACCCTTCGCCGCGGCTTTCCGGAGCTCACGGATTTTACGGTCTCCCGCGCCCGCGTGGATGATTTCCTCGCCTGGCTGGAAAAATAAAAAGGAACTGGCTATCCTGTTGAAGAACTGGCAAGGTTGACCAAACTCCCGCTAAAGGACGTGGATGCGATGTTTCCCCTTGCCGGAGCGGCTCAGAACAGATAAGCGCAGAAGCCGATGCCCATCAGAAGACACAGGGCGAAGGTGGACATCACCAGCAGCGGCAGCATAGGGTCCAGGGCGCGGTCTTCGCGGGTCCAGATGCCCTTCAGGTGAATCAGATACAGCGGCAGGGTAATTACCCAGATCCAGTGCCACCAGCTGGGCCAGCAAAGGAGGCAGTAGGCAGCCATACAGGCCCATCCCAGGCCGATAAGAACCGTCTGGTAGATGCGCGCCTTGCGGGCACCCAGCTTGATGGCCACGGTGACGCGGTTGGCTGCGTCCGTCTTCATATCCCGGATGTTGTTCACATTGAGCACCCCCACACTGAAAAAACCCACGCCGGAGGCCGGCAGCAGCAGTTTCCAGTGCAGCCCCAGCCCGCGGGTGCAGACAAAGTAGGCGCCCATCACGGCCACCAGCCCGAAGAACAGGAATACATAGAAGTCTCCCTTGGCCCGGTAGCCGTAGGGATTGTGCCCCAGGGTGTATTTCATAGCTCCCGCGATGGCGGCGGCGCCCAGCAGCAGAACCAGGATGGCGGTCATATCCAGCAGCGTACCGAAGGCCCGCCAGGTCATAGCCGCCCCGCTCACCATGCAAAGCACCACGAACAGGCCGATGAGTTTTTTCATATCGGCCACCGTCATCTCTCCGCCGTTCAGGCCGTACTGCGGGCCCTGCCGGTCGGCCGTATCCGTTCCGCGAAGCACATCTCCCAGTTCATTGGAGAGATTGGACAGAATCTGCAGGCAAACGGTGGTGAGCACAATGAGGACGGCGGTCCAGGGGTCCACTTTCCAATCGGCCACGGCCAGGAGGATGCCCAGCAGCACGCCCGCCACGGAAAGCGGCAGCGTACGGAGGCGCATAGATTGAACGGCAGCTTTGACAGTCATAATTATCGGTAATTGCAGTGCAAAGATACGAAAAAAGCCGACGCCGTACACCAAAAGGCCGGTTTTCGTGTACGAGGGGGAGGAGAGGGAGGGCCGACAGGAAGAAGGACGGGACCGGAAGGCATTGCCGTTTTGGCAAAATGCGTTATCTTTGTAAGTTATGAAGAACATCCGCAATTTCTGCATCATTGCCCATATAGATCACGGGAAATCCACCCTGGCCGATCGTCTGCTGGAACTCACCCAAACCCTGAGCGCCCGCGAGATGGAAAACCAGGTGCTGGACGACATGGACCTGGAACGCGAGAAGGGAATCACCATCAAGAGCCACGCCATCCAGATGGATTACGTGCGGGATGGGGAGACCTACCGGCTCAACCTCATCGACACCCCCGGCCACGTGGACTTTTCCTACGAAGTTTCCCGCTCCATCGCCTCCTGCGAGGGCGCTCTGCTGGTGGTGGACGCCTCCCAGGGCATCCAGGCCCAGACCATTTCCAACCTGTACCAGGCCATAGACCACGGCCTGGAGATCATCCCCGTCCTCAACAAGATTGACATGGACAGCGCCCAGCCGGACGTAGTCCAGGACCAGGTGTGCGACCTGCTGGGCTGCGAACCGGAGGACGTGCTAAGGGTGAGCGCCAGAACCGGCGAAGGCGTGCAGGCCGTGCTGGACGCCATCGTGGACAAGGTTCCCGCCCCCAAGGGAGACCCTGAGGCCCCGCTGCAGGCCCTCATCTTCGACTCCGTCTTCAACCAGTTCCGTGGCATCATCGCGTACTTCAAGGTGGTGAACGGCAGCATCAGAACCGGAGACAAGGTGAAGTTCTTCTCTACCGGCAACGAGTACGAGGCCGAAGAAGTGGGCAACCTGAAACTGAAACTGAACCCCACCGGTGTAGTCAAAGCCGGAGACGTGGGGTATATCATCACCGGCATCAAGGCCGCCGTGGAAGTAAAGGTGGGAGACACCATCACCCACGTGGAAGAGCCCTGCCAGGAAGCCATCGCTGGCTTTGAAGAGGTTAAGCCGATGGTTTTCGCCGGGTTGTATCCGGTGGATGCCTCCAAGTTCGAAGAGCTGAGAGCTACCCTGGAGAAATTCCAGCTGAACGACGCCTCCTTCACCTACGAGCCGGAAAGCTCGCTGGCCCTGGGCTTCGGCTTCCGCTGCGGCTTCCTGGGCCTGCTGCACCTGGAGATTGTGCAGGAGCGTCTGTTCCGGGAATTCAATATGGACGTGATCACCACCGTTCCCAACGTATCCTACAAGGTATACACCACCAAGGGAGAAGTGGTGGATGTGCACAACCCCTCCGGCCTGCCGCCGGCATCGGTGGTGGACCACATCGAAGAGCCCTACATCCGCGCCCAGATCATCACCAAGAGCGATTTCTACGGCCCCATCATGAAACTGTGCATGGACAAGAGAGGCACGCTCATCGGCCAGCACTACATCACCACGGACCGCGTGGAACTCAACTACGACCTCCCGCTGTCCGAAGTGGTGTTTGACTTCTACGACAAGCTCAAGTCCATCTCCAAGGGCTATGCCTCTTTCGACTACCACGTCACGGACTTCCGTCCCGCGCGGCTGGTGAAGCTGGACATCCTCCTCAACGGAGACCCGGCCGATGCCCTGAGCACCCTCATCCACGAGGACCACGCCTACGATTTCGGCCGAAAGATTTGTCTCAAGCTCAAGGACCTGATTCCCCGCCAGCAGTTCGACATTGCCGTGCAGGCGGCCATCGGCGCCAAGATCATCGCCCGTGAAACCGTGCGCCAGGTGCGAAAGGACGTGACGGCCAAGTGCTACGGAGGAGATGTCACCCGTAAGCGCAAGCTGCTGGAAAAGCAGAAGGAAGGCAAGAAGCGGATGCGCCAGATTGGCACGGTGCAGGTGCCCCAGAGCGCTTTTATGGCCGTCCTGAAGCTAGATTAACCAACTCTCACACACTATGGACCTTAACCGCATTTCGCTCGCATCCTGGGACTGGATGGTGATTGCCATCTTCTTCGTGGCCATGATCTGGATTGTCTGGGATGTGGCCCGGAAAAAGAAAGAAACTTCCGGAGACTATTTCCTCAGCGGCCGCAGTGCCACCTGGATTGCCATCGGCGCATCCATCTTTGCCTCCAACATCGGATCGGAACACCTGATCGGCCTGGCCGGTGCAGGCGCCACTTCCGGTATGGCCCAGGCCCACTGGGAAATCCAGGGCTGGATGATCCTCATCCTGGGCTGGGTGTTCGTTCCTTTCTACGAGCGCAGTATGGTCTATACCATGCCCGAGTTCCTGGAAAAACGCTACAACCGCCAAAGCCGCGGCATACTTACTTATATCTCCCTGGCCAGCTACGTGCTCACCAAGGTTTCCGTGACGGTCCTGGCCGGCGGCCTGGCCCTGAACACCCTGCTGGGCATCGACTTCTGGGTGGCCGCCCTGGCGCTGGTGATCATCACCGCCATCTACACCGTTATCGGCGGTATGGAATCCGTACTCAAGACCTCCGTGCTGCAGACGCCTATCCTGCTGATAGGTTCCCTGGTCATCCTGTACCTGGGCCTGAAGGAACTGGGCGGCTGGAATGCTATGATGGACATCTGCGGTTCCCAGCCCGTGAACAACCTGGGAGACGACATGACCACCCTGATGCGCAGCGGCAAGGACGAAGCCTTCCCGTGGTACGGCGCTCTCTTCGGCAGCGCCATCATCGGCTTCTGGTACTGGTGCACAGACCAGTTCATCGTACAGCGTGTCCTGTCCGGTAAAAACCCGCCGCGGCACCATCTTCGGAGCCTATCTGAAGATGCTTCCTGTGTTCTTCTTCCTGATTCCGGGCATGATTGCCTTTGCCCTCACCAAGAAACCGGATTCCCTGATCGGCACCCAACTGGCCGCCGCCCTGCTTCCGGACGCCGCCACCGGCGCCCTGCAGAACCCGGACCTCGCCTTCCCCATGCTGGTAAACACCCTGCTGCCCGTGGGTCTGAAGGGTGTGGTTATCTGCGGCATCCTGGCTGCCCTGATGAGCTCCCTGGCCTCCCTGTACAACTCTTCGGCCATGCTCTATACCATAGATATTTACAAGCGCCGCCACCCCAGGGCCGATGAACACAAACTGGTCCATATCGGCCGCATTGCCACTGTTGTGGTTGTGGTGATGGGCGTGCTCTGGATCTTTGTGATCCAGGCCATGGGCAAGAGCCTGTACGACTACATCCAGAGCATCCAGAGCCTGCTGGCCCCGGCCATCGCCGCCGTGTTCCTGCTGGGAATCTGCTGGAAGAAGACCACGCCCAAGGCCGGTTCCTGGACGCTGGTGGTGGGTCTGGTACTGGGCTTCACCCGCCTGGTAACTATGATTGCCAACCCCAATGACGACAACTGGTTCACCTATGTCTTCAACGAAATGAACGTATATGCCTTCGGCGTCTGGATGTTCCTGTTCTGCGTGGCCTTCGCCATCGTGGTGAGCCACTTCACCCGCAAGCCCACCAAGGAGCAGGTGCAGGGTCTGTGCTTCGGCACGGCCACTCCCGAGCAGAAGGCCATTACCCGCGCTTCCTGGAACAAGTGGGATGTAATCCATTCCTGCATCATCCTGGCCGCCACCATTGCCTTCTATATCTATTTCTGGTAGCCTTATGTTGGAAGAACTGAAAAAGAAAGTATGCCAGGCCAACCTGGATCTGGTCAAACACGGCCTGGTGCTGTTTACATGGGGTAACGTAAGCGCCATAGACCGCGAAAGCGGCCTGGTGGTGATCAAGCCCAGCGGCGTGTCCTACGATAACATGAAGCCCGAAGACATGGTGGTGGTGGACCTGGACGGAAAAGTGGTGGAGGGAGAACTGAACCCCTCCTCCGACACGCCCACCCACGTGGTCCTGTACAAGGCTTTCCCCCATATCGGCGGAGTGGTACACACCCATAGCACCTATGCCACCGCCTGGGCCCAGGCCGGAGAGAATATCCCCAATATCGGCACCACCCATGCCGATTATTTCCACGAGGATATTCCCTGTACGCGGAACATGAAGAAGGCTGAGGTTTTTGGCGAATATGAGAAGGAAACGGGCAACGTGATTGTGGAAACCTTCCAGGAAATCAATCCGGACGATACGCCCGCCGTGCTGGTGAAAAACCACGGTCCCTTTGCCTGGGGCAAAGATGCCGACAATGCCGTGCACAACGCGGTAGTGCTGGAGGAAGTGGCCAAGATGGCCTTCATAGCCTGCAACGTGCATATGTCTTTCAATGTCAACATGGGCCTGATGTCCAACAAGCCTTCCATGAACAAGCACCTCATTGAGAAACACTATAGCCGTAAGCACGGCCCCAACGCTTATTATGGCCAAAAAAAGAAATAACACAAAACTGAATACAATTATGGCATTCGAGAATTGCGAATTATGGTGGATCACCGGTGCCCAGCTGTTATACGGCGGAGACGCTGTGGTTAAAGTAGACGCCCACTCCAAGGAGATGGTAGACGGCCTCAACGCTTCCGGCAACATTCCGGTAAGGATCGTTTACAAAGGCACGGCCAACTCCAGCAAGGAGGTGGAAGATGTGATGCTGGCGGCCAACAACGACTCCAAGTGCGTGGGCGTCATCACCTGGATGCACACCTTCTCCCCCGCCAAGATGTGGATCAAGGGCCTTCAGGACCTGAAGAAGCCCCTCCTCCACTTCCACACCCAGTACAATGCGGAGATTCCCTGGAACGAGATTGACATGGACTTCATGAACCTGAACCAGAGTGCTCACGGAGACATTGAGTTCGGTCACATCTGCTCCCGCATGAGGGTGCACCGCAAGGTGGTGGTAGGTTACTGGAAAGATCCTGAGGCACAGCGCCGCATTGCCATCTGGGCCCGCGTAAGCGCCGCCCTCTCCGATGCCCGCAATGTACGCTGCCTGATGTTCGGCATGAACATGAACAACGTGGCCGTTACGGACGGAGACCGCGTGGAGTTTGAGCAGCGCCTGGGTTATCACGTAGACTACTACCCGGTATCCTCCCTGATGGACTACTGGAAGAAAGTTTCTCCCGAGGAGGTAGATGCCCTGGTAGAAGAGTATAAGAGCCTCTATACCATCAAGATTGATGAAACCGGTCCCGAAGTATACTGGAAGAAGGTTCGCAACGCCGCCCGGGCAGAGATTGCCATCCGCCGCGTGCTGAAGGACAAGGGCGCCACGGCCTTCACCACCAATTTCGACGACCTCGGAGATGCCGACATCGAATCCCCTTCCTTCTGCGGCTTCGACCAGATTCCCGGCCTGGCCACCCAGCGCCTGATGGCCGAGGGTTACGGCTTCGGCGCCGAAGGAGACTGGAAGACGGCCTGCCTGCAGCGCACCCTCTGGGTGATGTCCCAGGGCCTTCCCGGCGGCTGCTCCTTCCTGGAAGACTACACCCTCAACTTTGCCGGTGAAAAGTCTTCCTGCCTGCAGAGCCATATGCTGGAGGTCTGCCCTATGATTGCCACCGAGAAACCCAAGCTGGAAGTGCACTTCCTGGGCATCGGTATCCGCAAGCAGCCCACCGCCCGCCTGGTGTTCACCTCCAAGACCGGCCCCGGCTCCAAGGCTACCATCGTAGACCTCGGAAACCGCTTCCGCGTCATCGTACAGGATGTGGACTGCATCGAGCCCCAACCTATGCCCAAACTGCCCGTGGCATCGGCCCTCTGGGTTCCCCGTCCCAGCTTCGAAGTGGGCGCCTGCGCCTGGATCCTTGCCGGCGGTACCCACCATTCGGCCTTCAGCTACGACATCACGGCCGAATACTGGGGAGACTTCGCCGAGATTACCGGCATCGAGTTCCTCCACATCGGAGACCATACCACCATCCACCAGTTCAAGAAAGAACTGCGCATGAACGAGGTCTATTATCTGCTGAACAAATCTCTCCAGTAGTATGAATGCCAAACAGACCATCGAGGCCGGGAAAGCCATCCTGGGCATCGAATTCGGCAGCACCCGCATCAAGGCTGTCCTGATAGATGAGGAGCACAATCCCATCGCCCAGGGCAGCCACGAGTGGGAGAACCAGTTTGGGGGCGGCTACTGGACATACAGCCTGGAAGCCATCTGGACGGGCTTGCAGAAGTGCTACTCAGACTTGAGGGAAGATGTCCACAAGCACTACAACACGGAAATCGTCAGCCTGGCCGGCATCGGCATAAGTGCCATGATGCACGGCTACATGGCTTTCAACGAGGCCGACCAGCTCCTCGTGCCTTTCCGCACATGGAGAAATACCAATACCGGCGCCGCAGCAAAGGTCCTGAGCAAGAAGTTCAACTTCAACATGCCTCTTCGCTGGAGCCTTTCGCACCTGTATCAGTGCATCCTGGACGGAGAAGAGCACGTGAAGGACGTGGTGTTTTTCACCACCCTGGCCGGTTACATCCACTGGAAGCTCACCGGACACAAGGTCCTGGGCATTGGCGACGCCTCCGGCATGATGCCCATCGATGCCAAAACCAAGGACTTTGATGAGAAACGGATTGCCGCGTTTGACAAGCTGGTCGCTCCCAAGGAATATCCCTGGAAACTGAGGGACATCCTTCCCAAGGTGCTGCTGGCCGGCGAACCGGCCGGTGTGCTCACCGAAGACGGAGCCCGCCTCCTGGACATCTCCGGTCACCTGAAGCCGGGCACTCCCTTCTGCCCGCCGGAAGGAGACGCCGGAACGGGAATGGTCGCCACCAACGCCGTGAAGCCCCGTACGGGCAATGTATCGGCCGGCACCTCTTCCTTCTCCATGATCGTGATGGAAAAGGACCTTTCCAAGCCGCACGAAGTCATTGACATCGTCACCACCCCGGACGGTGCTCCGGTGGCTATGGTGCACTGTAACAACTGCACCAGCGACCTCAACGCCTGGGTGAACCTGTTCAAGGAGTACCAGCAGCTGCTGGGCATTCCCGTGGATATGAACGAGGTCTTCGGCAAGCTGTACAACAACGCCCTCACGGGAGACGCGGACTGCGGCGGCCTGGTGGCGTACAACTACTTCTCCGGAGAGCCCGTGACAGGCCTTTCCGAAGGCCGGCCCCTGTTTGTGAGGAATGCGTTGGACAAGTTCAGCCTGGCCAATTTCATGCGTGCACACCTGTATGCCTCGGTGGGTGTGCTGAAGATTGGAAACGATATCCTGTTCAAGGAAGAAAAGGTGAAAGTGGACCGCATCACCGGCCACGGAGGCCTGTTCAAAACGCCCGTCGTGGGCCAGAGAGTGCTGGCCGCCGCCCTGGGAACACCCATTTCCGTGATGGAAACCGCCGGAGAAGGCGGTGCCTGGGGTATTGCCCTGCTGGCGGCCTTCTGCGTGAACAATGCCGGCAAGCTGTCCCTCCCGGACTATCTGGAAAAGAAAGTCTTCGGCGGCAGCACCGGAACGGAAATCGCCCCCACACCGGAAGACATCGCCGGCTTCGACGCCTGGATAAAGAATTATACCGCCTGCCTTCCCATCGAGGAAGCGGCGGTACAGAACAAAGCTTAAAAAAATCCCGAGGCCTCAAAACCTCGGGATTTTTTGTTACTTCACTTCCAACACCACTATGGATGCGGCGGGAAGGGTTGCGACAAAGGCCGCAAATAAGCTAACTATCTGTTTCATATCAACACAAAAATACGTATTTTTGGACATATAAAAAACCAACATCCCTCCCTA